>JAAVAC010000016.1 GCA_014804265.1 Lachnospiraceae bacterium
CAGATAGAAGTACATATTTGTGTTGAGGATACCGGAATCGGTATCAGGGAAGAAGACCTGGGCAAGCTGTTCCAGTCTTTCCAGCAGGTGGACAGTAAGAGAAACCGCAATATAGAAGGAACGGGTCTCGGCCTTGCAATCTCTAAGAGGTTGATGACATTGATGGATGGAGATATCCGGGTGGAGAGCGAATATGGAAAGGGAAGCAGGTTTTTCGTTGTCTACCCCCAGAAAGTCATAGACGAGACGTCAGCGATTGTGATTAAGGAGCCGGATTCCATTCTGATGGCGGGGTTAATGTCCAATCCATATGTATGGGAAGGGCTCTGTACGGATGCCGGGCATCTGGGGTTAGAGTGTATCCGTCTGCATTCGGAAAAAGAATTTGACCTTCTTATGAGTGATAAGAGAACGTTTCTTTTCATCGAACTTCCTATGTTCACGGAAGTGGTGGAGGAATATGTCAGGAACCATCCGGAGATTATGGCGATTCTTTTAATAGGCTTTTATGACCAGATGGAATACCATATTCCCAATCTCCTTGTGGTGAGAAAACCTCTGTTTGTGTTGAATCTTGCTTTAATACTAAATGGGGAACAGATGCATATTTATAACAACGAAGAGGAAAAAGAATTTGATTTTATAGCCCCTGATGCCCATGTGCTCATTGTAGATGACAATGCCGTCAATCTGACTGTGGCAGAAGGGCTGTTAGAACCATTGAAAATGCAGATAGATACCGTAACCAGCGGTCAGGCTGCTATCGACAAGATTCAGAATTTCCGCTACGACATTGTGTTTATGGACCATATGATGCCGGAGATGGATGGTGTGGAGGCAACGCATATCATTCGACAACGCTATTACGGATATGATGATATGCCGATTATCGCCCTCACAGCAAATGCAATGGAAGGAACAAAAGAGAGATTCTGCCGGGAGGGAATGAACGATTTTGTCGCCAAACCTATTGAAATCCGCATTTTGGTGGATAAAGTTAAAAAATGGCTTCCGCCGGAGAAGATTAAGAAAGTAAAGATGGGTTTCCTTGTATCAGAATCAAACAAGATGCAAAAAAGCGCAGAGCCGGTTGTGGTAGGGGATCTTGATACAAAAACAGCTATGGAATTCTTTTCCAATGAGGGACTGTTCTTTAAGACGTTAAAAGTCTATTACCGCAGTATTAAGAAGAAAGCGGAAATCATCAAATATATGGAAGAACAGGAGGATTGGACAGGATATACCATTGAAGTCCATGCACTAAAGAGCGCTTCCAAACAGATTGGTGCAATGTCCCTGTCAGAGAAGGCAGCTGCTATGGAGGAAGCAGGAAACGCAAAGGATGCTGCCGCAATACATAAATGTACGGACGAGGTGCTGAAGCAATATCTTGGATATATTCCGGTACTGGCGCCTTTCTGTGAAGAAGAGGAGGAGAATGAAGCGGATAAGAAGGAGATTTCAAAGGATACGTTGAAAGACTTCTTTGCAAAGATGGCATCTGCCGTGGATGATTTGGACATGGACCAGATGGAAGAAGTGATTGCTAAGATGAATGAGTACCACTATGAGGATGAGCAGCGTGAATTATTTAGAAAGCTGGCGGAAGCGGCAGAAGAGGTTGACGTTGATTTATGTGGGGAGATATTGAAAGAGTGGGAGAGTAAGCTGGAATAGACAACACCTCATCTGTTTGCAGACAGGTGAGGTGTTGTTTACTTTACACTCAAGAATATGAAAAATGCGGCAATCTTAACTAATAAAACGATGGCATCATCCCCAGATTAAACCGCTGCCACCATTTTTTTAATCTGTCCAATTCCCTTATAGACAGGGGGAATTGCCAGCAAAATCAAAGTAATGACTGCTTCCGGCACCAGATAAGTGGCGTTGTAGCCAAGAGAATAAACCAAAGCAGGAGTGCCCTCAGGCGCATAATGTGCAAAGAAGATTACACCGGAAATAACGGCAAATATGTATCTGCCGATGACACCGGTAATATATCCCCATATGAGCCCATGTTTCTTATTTGCAAAGATTCCCGCAAGGCCAAGGGCGCCAAATGCCAGAGGATAATCCACAATCATCTGTGGAATGGAATAAAAAACCGGGTCCATGACAAATTGAAGCATACCGTAGGCAAGCGCGCTGGTAATGCCTGCTTTTAATCCGAACAGATAGCCGATCAGCACAATGAACAGCATACTGAACAAGGTGGCGGAGCCACCCATTGGAAGCCGGAAGGTGGGGAGCAGCTCGGAAGTGATAAGCCCTAGAGCCATGGCAGCACCGGAAAAGGTAAGCTGTTTTGTCAGGGATGCTTTTTGCGTGGAGCCTGAATCTTTTTTGTAAAAGAACAGGGCAAGGGCAATCAAAACCCCAATCACTACGATAACAGCTATGATACCCGGAACCGTTAATTGAAACACGCTTTCATCCCAACTGTTGGTAGTGGGATAAGCAAAAAGATTTGATGAATCAGACATAAAAAAATCCTCCTTTTTGTTTTTACATTTGGAGGGGTCACTAAAATATATTTTCCATGAAAACCTTTCGTACATAAAAGCTAGCTTCAGTCCATATAAGCTGTTATAAGATATAACGTGATAGAAATTTAATATGGATAGAAATGCTTTTGGAAAATGTTTTCTAAAAGGTTTACAAATTGAAAATATTGCTTCCCTACGCCAGTATGATCTGGTTCAGGTAGTGAGGGTTAGCAGAAAGGCTTCTGCAATCTCAGCCCCGAAGGACTCCCCTAGCATGTATATTCATATGTCCTGTTTACTATAAGGGGAATTTGGTGAGATGTCAAGGGACAAATTTTGCAGCAATCCGTTTCATTATTCTGCATTTTTATGTTAAAATACACAAAAGCATTTATCTAAATTTACTATATTTTATAACAGAGTAAAAAACAGCAGGAGGATAAAATGGCACCTATTAATGATAGAAGAAGTATTAGAAAATTTCTGGATAAAGAAATACCGTTAGAACTAATCAAAGAAATACTTGAGGCCGGGCGGATGGCACCTTCCGCAAAAAACAGACAACCTTGGAAATATATTGTTTTTGGAAATAAACAGAAACAGGAATTGCTTGATTGTATGGAGCTTGGAATAAAAAGAGAGGAACATACAAAGTCTCTGCTTCCAAAATCAGCTTCCGGTATTCCGGATGCCAAAAACACATTGCGGATCATGGGAGAAGCGCCAATCGTCATTCTTGTACTGAATGCCAATGGGAAATCACCGTTTCTTACCATTGATCCTGATGAAAGGATTACAGAAATATGCGACACCTTGTCCATCGGCGCTTCCATTGAAAATATTTTATTGAGAGCGGAAGAATTAGAGTTGGGAACACTGTGGATTGCCAATACCTGTTTTGCATATAGTGAGCTGGTTGAGTATTTAAGTACAGACAAACAACTGGTGGGTGCTATTGCGGTTGGATACGCAAATGAAAATCCTTATCCGAGACCGAGGAAAGCTCTTGAAGAGATTGTGGAAATGAGGGTATGATAGCAGGAAATATCTTTTTTAATATGGAATTATAATTGACAGCAGTATGAGTGTAATATTATAATTTATGAAAAGATAAATTTGTCATTATATTTTTATTTACATAATTATGGAGAAAGAGAGTAAAACATTATGGGTTTATTTTCCAAATTGCAAAATCCGGTCTTTTTGAAAGAGGATGGTAATGCCAAAAAGCAGGTAGAAAAATTAAGGGAGCTATCTCCCTTTCTTAATAAAGAAGGACAAGAGAAATTAGCGCAGGATATCAGGAAATTAGAATATGGGATAGCAGGTGAAAAAAATATTGCTTATGAATTGAAAAATTCTCATATGCCAATGTACATTTTGCATGATATTTTCTTATCAGATGGAGAATTAGAAGCGCAAATTGATTATCTCATATTTACGAAAAAAATCTGTTTTGTTGTAGAATGCAAAAATCTTATGGGAAACATAAAAATTACCAATGGAGGGGATTTTGTTCGTTTACTGGATTATAGGGATAAGGGAAAAAGACAGGGAATTTATTCTCCCATTACTCAGAATCAGCATCATTTAGAACTGATGAAAAAAATGAAGAAAGACAGCAAAAGAAATATATTGTCAAAGACAGTGGTCGACCAAACGTTTGATAAGAAATACAAGTCGATAGTTGTATTGGCGAATCCTCAAACAATTATAGATTATAAATATGCAAAAACGGAAATCAGAGAACAGATTGTTCGCAGTGACCGATTGATTGAATATATAAAGAAAAGCTATAGCGAGTCTAATCTAAGTGAAATGACTGACAACCAAATGCTGGAATGGGCAAAGTTTTATTTGCAATTACATATGGAAACAGAAAAAGATTTTATAAGCAAGTATAACCGCTATAGAATTTCCCAAAATGAAATGGCAGCAAAGCAGTCAGATAAGAATGATGGCTATAACGTGGAAATGTCAGAAGAAAGGGATTTCTGCGGCATAGATGATGAAGATAATGAAATAGAAAAAACAGAGATTTTTCAAAAATTAAAAGCTTTTCGGTTAGATAAAAGCAGGGAAGAGAAGATAAAGCCATATTACATTTATAATGATATTCAACTAAAGGAATTGATTTCAAAAATGCCGAATAGTCTAGAGGAATTAAAAGATGTAAATGGATTTGGCGAAGTAAAAGTAAAAAAGTATGGGAAGGAAATCCTGGATATCTTATCGGAATTTAAATAGGGATTTGCATAATACTATCATTCAGAGGAAATCAGAAGCCCTAATGAAGCCTTTACAAAACCAAGGGCCTTTCAACACCCAGTAGAAGCAGCCGGACAGGAGGCATAGAAAAGTCTTACGGGCCTTGATGAAAACGTCAGTCCTTACGCACCGTTCTTTGGTGCGTTAGTACTGCTACGTTTTCATAGAGCGAGAGCGTGCCCTTAAGACTTTTCTATGCCTCCTGTCCGGCTACTTCTACGTCCCCTTATCCAAATCCTTACAAATTATCAGAAAATTAAATCCAAAATCAAAAATTCACAAATAATCAGATAAATCCCCAAATATTTTATATTTACAAAAAGAAACAACAGGTGTATAGTATTAAAAGAAATCAATCAGAAACCTTTGGAAAGGAGATTACAAATGTTTGACGCAAAACTGAATATGCCGAAATCACCTCTATACAGAGAAGAGTTCGAGCATGATAACTGCGGTATCGGTGCCTGCGTGAATATCAAGGGACAAAAAAGCAGGGAAACCGTGGAAAACGCATTAAAAATCGTAGAAAACTTAGAACATAGAGCCGGCAAAGACGCCGAGGGGAAAACTGGTGATGGTGTAGGTATCCTGACTCAGATATCACACAAATTCTTCACGAAAGTTACAAAGCCCCTCGGTATTTTTTTGGGCAGCGAAAGAGAATACGGAGTGGGAATGTTCTTCTTTCCCCAGGATGAGCTGAAACGCAATCAGTCAAAGAAAATGTTTGAAATCATTGTGGAAAAAGAAGGACTGGAATTTTTAGGATGGAGAGAAGTGCCAACCATTCCTTCTGTATTGGGACATAAGGCTGTGGAATGTATGCCTTATATTATGCAGGCGTTTGTAAAAAAGCCGGCGGAAGTGGAAAAAGGTCTGGAATTTGACCGTATGCTTTACATTGTGCGCCGTGTATTTGAACAGTCCACAGAAACAACTTATGTAGTATCCTTAAGCAGCAGGACCATTGTGTATAAAGGTATGTTTCTGGTAGGACAGCTTAGAACCTTTTTCAAGGATCTGCAGGATGAAGATTATGAATCAGCAATTGCAATGGTTCATTCCAGATTCTCTACCAACACGAACCCAAGCTGGGAAAGAGCTCATCCAAACCGCTTCATCGTCCACAACGGCGAAATCAACACAATCCGGGGCAATGCGGACAAGATGCTGGCAAGAGAAGAAAATATGGAATCCGAGCATTTGCATGGATTGCTCCACAAAATACTTCCGGCTGTGAATGCACAGGGCTCCGACTCTGCCATGCTGGATAATACACTGGAATTTTTAGTAATGAGCGGCATGGAGCTTCCTCTTGCGGTAATGATTGCCATTCCAGAGCCATGGGACAACAACCGAACCATGTCCCAGAGCAAAAAGGATTTTTACCAATATTATGCTACCATGATGGAGCCATGGGACGGTCCTGCTTCCATTTTATTTTCCGATGGAGATATTATGGGTGCGGTTCTTGACAGAAACGGACTTCGCCCATCCCGCTACTATATTACTGATGATGACCAGTTGATTCTTTCCTCCGAAGTGGGCGTGCTGGACATCGACCCTACAAAAATTGTAGTAAAGGAAAGACTTCGGCCCGGCAAAATGTTGTTGGTGGATACCGTAAAGGGTGTGGTAGTGGATGATGAGCATTTAAAGGAGTCCTATGCCAAAAGACAGCCTTACGGCGAATGGTTAGACAGCAATCTGGTTGCATTAAAGGATTTGAAGATTCCAAATGAAAGAGTTCCCGAATTTAATCAGGAAGAAAGACAGCGAATGCAGAAGGCATTTGGTTATACATATGATGAATTAAAGACCAGCATCCTTCCTATGGCAAAAAATGGAGGCGAGGCAATTGCAGCCATGGGCGTAGACACCCCTCTTCCGGTACTGAGCAATGCAAAACACCCGTTATTCAATTACTTTAAACAACTGTTTGCCCAGGTCACCAATCCGCCCATTGATGCCATTCGTGAGGAAATCGTTACTTCCACCACCGTATACATCGGAACGGATGGCAATTTACTGGAAGAGACGCCAAAGAACTGCAACGTGTTAAAAATCAACAATCCGATTTTAACCAACACGGATATTATGAAGATTAAGAGCATGAAGGCAGATGGCTTTAAAACAGAAGTGGTGCCCATTACTTATTATAAAAATACAAGTCTGAAAAAAGCCATTGAAAGATTATTTGTAGAAGCCGACAGAGCTTATCGGGACGGTGTCAATATCCTGATTCTTTCTGACCGGGGAGTAGATGAAAACCACGTTGCCATTCCTTCTCTGTTGGCAGTGTCCGCTTTGAACCAATATTTGGTAGATACAAAGAAACGGACAAGGGTTGCCTTGATTTTAGAGTCCGGTGAGCCAAGAGAGGTACATCATTTTGCTACTTTGCTGGGCTTTGGCGCCTGCGCTATCAATCCCTATCTGGCACAGGAATCCATTAAGGAGCTGATTGACAACCGGATGCTGGATAAGGATTATTATGCGGCAGTAAATGACTATAATAATGCAGTGCTTCACGGTATCGTAAAGATTGCTTCCAAAATGGGTATTTCTACCATCCAGTCCTATCAGGGCTCTAAAATTTTTGAAGCCATCGGCATTGATAAAGAAGTGATAAACAAATATTTTACCAATACCGTATGCCGTGTAGGAGGTATTACCTTAAAGGATATGGAGCAGCAGGTGGATGAGCTGCATTCCATGGCATTCGATCCATTAGGGCTTTCTACGGATTTAACGTTAGACAGTCCGGGACACCATAAGATGAGAAGCGGTGCGGAAGAGCATTTGTACAATCCGGTTACCATCCATCTTCTTCAGGAGTCCACTAAGCGGGGGGACTATGAGCTGTTCAAGCAATATACCAAAGCGGTGAATGATGAAACAGCCATTAAGAACCTTCGAGGACTTATGGACTTTAAATATCCGAAAAAGGGCATTCCGTTAGAGCAGGTGGAAAGCGTGGACTCCATTGTGACCCGCTTTAAGACCGGCGCTATGTCTTATGGCTCTATTTCCAGAGAAGCCCATGAAACCCTTGCCATTGCCATGAACAGGCTTCACGGAAAATCCAATTCCGGTGAAGGCGGGGAGGATTTGGAACGGCTTACCGTAGGACCGGACGGGCTGGATAAATGTTCTGCAATCAAGCAGGTGGCTTCCGGACGATTTGGCGTTACCAGCAGATATTTAGTCAGTGCAAAGGAAATTCAGATTAAAATGGCCCAGGGTGCAAAACCTGGAGAAGGCGGACATCTTCCGGGAGGAAAGGTATATCCATGGATTGCCAAGACAAGGCATTCGACACCGGGCGTAGGCTTGATTTCCCCGCCGCCTCACCATGACATATATTCGATAGAAGACTTGGCGCAGCTTATTTATGATTTGAAGAATTCCAACAAGGATGCCAGAATATCCGTAAAGCTGGTTTCAGAAGCTGGTGTTGGTACTGTTGCTGCAGGTGTGGCAAAAGCAGGCGCCCAGGTAGTGCTTGTATCCGGCTATGACGGCGGAACCGGAGCGGCTCCAAGAAGCTCCATCCACAATGCCGGGCTTCCATGGGAGTTAGGGCTTGCGGAAACCCACCAGACATTGATTATGAACGGACTTAGAAATAAAGTGCGCATTGAAACGGACGGAAAGCTTATGAGCGGCAGGGACGTAGCCATTGCGGCAATGCTTGGTGCAGAGGAATTTGGATTTGCAACCGCTCCCCTTGTTACAATGGGCTGCGTGATGATGAGAGTTTGCAACCTGGATACCTGTCCGGTGGGCGTGGCAACGCAGAATCCCGAGCTTAGAAAGAATTTCAAAGGAAAACCGGAGTATGTGATGAACTTCATGCGCTTTATTGCAGAAGAGCTTCGGGAATATATGGCAAAATTAGGAATTCGCACAATAGATGAACTGGTTGGAAGAACGGATTTGTTAAAATTAAAGGAACATGTGGATTCCCGCTATGAGAAGGTGGATCTGACCAATATTTTATCCAATCCTTATGTGAATACAAAGCAAAAGGTAACCTTTGATCCAAAACAGGTTTATGATTTTGAACTGGAAAAGACACTGGATGAGAAGGTGCTGTTAAAGCAGCTTTCCAAAGCAATGGATGCAGGGCAGAAGAGAAGCATCGAGGTGGATGTAACCAATACGGACCGGGCATTTGGTACGATATTTGGTTCTGAAATCACAAAACGCTTTTATGATACTTTGGAAGAAGATACTTACCGGGTGCTCTGTCATGGCGCAGGAGGCCAGAGTTTTGGCGCCTTTATTCCAAAGGGATTGACGTTAGAGCTTATTGGGGATTCCAATGACTACTTTGGAAAGGGCTTATCCGGAGGTAAGCTGGTAGTATATCCGCCTGCAGGAAGCAAGTTTAAACAGGATGAAAATATCATTATCGGCAATGTGGCATTATACGGAGCTACAAGCGGTAAGGCGTTTATAAACGGTGTGGCTGGAGAACGTTTCTGTGTAAGAAATTCCGGTGCCTTGGCAGTAGTGGAAGGTGTTGGCGACCATGGCTGCGAATATATGACAGGCGGCCGGGTAGCAGTTCTTGGACGTACCGGGAAAAACTTTGCAGCGGGCATGAGCGGTGGAATTGCTTATGTGCTGGATGAGGATAATGATATTTATACGAAGGTAAATAAGGAAATGGTTTCTTTTGGCGAAATCACCTCAAAATATGATGTGCTGGAATTAAAAGAAATGATCAAAGAGCACGTGGCTTATACCAATTCCGAAAAAGGAAAGAAGATATTGGAGAATTTTGGAGAATACCTGCCCAAATTCAAAAAGATCATTCCTCATGATTATGAAAGAATGCTCAAGGCCATCGTACAGATGGAGGAAAAGGGATTAAGCGCAGAACAGGCACAAATCGAAGCATTTTATGCAAATGTAAAAAAGTAAGGAAGGAGAGCGGACATGGGAAAACCAACCGGATTTATAGATTATAAGAGAGAAACCAGTAAGGCAGAAAAGCCAAAAAGCAGAATTTCGCATTTCAATGAATTCCATACGCATCTTCCCAGGGAAAAACAGCAGTTACAGGGCGCAAGATGTATGGAATGCGGTGTTCCTTTCTGCCAGTCAGGCATGAATATTATGGGGATGGCCTCCGGCTGTCCTCTCCATAACCTGATTCCCGAGTGGAATGACTTAGTTTACAGCGGGAACTGGGAACAGGCTTATGAACGTTTAAAGAAGACCAATAATTTCCCGGAATTTACCTCAAGGGTATGTCCTGCATTATGCGAAGCGGCATGTACCTGCGGATTAAACGGAGATGCGGTAGCCACCAAGGAAAATGAATATGCCATTATTGAAAATGCCTATGCGGAGGGCTATGCGGTGCCAAAGCCTCCCAAGGTAAGGACCGGCAAAACGGTAGCGGTAGTAGGAAGCGGTCCTTCCGGACTGGCATGTGCAGACCAGTTAAATAAAAGAGGGCATTCTGTAACGGTATTTGAACGTTCCGACCGGATCGGAGGGCTTTTGATGTACGGAATCCCCAATATGAAGCTGGAGAAGCATATTATAGACAGGAAAGTGAAAATCATGGAGGAAGAAGGCGTGACCTTCGTAACAGGAACGGATGTAGGCAAGGATAAGAAGGCCGCACAGCTCCTTTCTGAATTTGACAAGGTAGTGCTTTGTTGCGGAGCTTCCAATCCAAGGGACATTAATGCTCCCGGCAGGGATGCCAAAGGCATTTATTTTGCAGTGGACTTTTTGTCAAGGACAACCAAATCCCTGTTGGATTCCAACTTGGAAGACGGGAATTATGTAAGCGCAAAAGGAAAGGACGTTATCATCATCGGTGGCGGCGATACTGGAAATGACTGCGTGGGCACTTCCATCCGTCAGGGGGCAAAAAGCGTGACACAGATAGAGATGATGCCAAAAGCCCCGGATACAAGAGCAGAAAACAATCCATGGCCGGAATGGCCCAAAATCTGCAAAACAGATTACGGCCAGGAGGAAGCCATTGCCATGTTCGGACATGACCCGCGAATTTATGAGTCTACCGTAAAGGAATTTATAAAGGATAAAAAAGGTGACCTGAAGGCAGTAAAAATCGTAAAACTGTCCTGGGAGAAAAATCCGGAAACCGGAAGAATGGAAATGAAAGAAGTACCGGAAAGCGAACAGATANTGAATGCACANTTNGTACTNATTGCGGCAGGATTTTTAGGAAGCCAGAAATATGTAACCGATGCCTTTAAGGTGGAAGTCAATGAAAGAACCAATGTAAAGACNGAACCCGGNGCCTATCAGACCAGTGCGGANCATGTATTTACCGCAGGCGACATGCACAGNGGNCAGTCTTTGGTAGTATGGGCTATAAGAGAAGGCAGAGAAGTGGCAAAGGCAGTGGATTTGAGCCTGATGGGCTATAGTAATCTGTATGTACAATAGCATGGAAAAGCAACAGGNATAANTGCAATGCCCGNCGTCTTCTAATNTGNGNAATGGCGGGCATTTANATGAAATNTTAANNTTANNTTTTGGTGAAAGTGCTAAAAANCCTTTGGATTTTNCTNTTTTTCTTTGTAAGTATTTTGAAATTGTATAAAAAAAAGAACTTTACAAATTTNGGAAAAGGGGTATAATGCTAACAAAAGCGGGAAAAAATACATATATTAAAGTANCTTCCTGATTTTNTCAGGGTAATGNAANAGAAACATCTCGNTTTAAGGGGAAGGATGTTTCGTCAACGNTTGGTGAAANGAAAGGTAGGTTTTTACTATGACGGAGCGNAAAATNATGTTAAGGATGGACGAAGTAAAAGANTTTGTTTCCGCAGCAAGCAANTGCGATTTTGANATTGATATNTTCTATAATCGCTACAGCGTGGATGCAAAATCNATTCTGGGTGTTATGGGNTTGGATCTTCGCCANCCGCTCACTGTAAGATGTAACGGTTACAGTGAAGAATTTGAAAGCTATTTGAATCATTTTTCTATGGCTTGCTAATGAGAAAGCTTCCNNTGGGAAGAAGGNAAATCAGACTGAANAGGAAATCNTCCAATATGATNGGAAGATTAGGACAGAAAATTTGAATGCATCATTTGTGAATAGACAGAAATTTTTGACTCTCTCTGTGAAATAGTGTACTCTGTTTCGTAGAGAGAGTNTTTCTTTCTGNGGGCAATGNGCCAAGTGGACATGCCTGCATATACNNTTAGCATGANGNGCGGAAGANNTTNNGTNTGCAAGGGAGGTGAAAATNTGGAAATACGAGTNTCGGTGCGAAANTTTGTGGAATTTNTGTTAAGGGAAGGCGATATTGANAANCGCCGTACNGGAGGCAGTGAAGAGGCNATGCAGGAAGGCAGCAGGATACACCGGATGCTTCAAAGGCGNATGGGCGCAGGATATAGGGCGGAGGTGCCCTTAGTCCATGAAATAGACTGNGGAGAGTATACTGTGCGCATAGAAGGCAGAGCCGATGGAATCATAGAAGAAAATCCGGTTGTGATAGATGAAATCAAGGCTACCTATAAAGAACTGAAAAAGCTNACAAAGCCTGTGCCGGTCCATCTGGCTCAGGCNAAATGCTATGCTTATATNTATGAATATGAAAGAAGGAAGNACAAGGAGNCTGATGGGCAAAATGCTCCANGNCAAANTGAANNAACAGGTGAAATTAGTGAAATAGGTGAAAACAGTGAAAAGCTGCTTCCGGNTGGNAAGGAATTGGTTGTNAACACNGTAGGGGTNCGAATGACTTACTGCAACATCGATACCGAGGAAATCAAGTATTTCCATGAAAATTTCACCTTTCATGAGCTGGAAAACTGGTTCCTTACNNTATTTGAGGAGTATAAAAAGTGGGCGGATTTTTCCTATGAATGGAAGAAAANAAGAACNGAATCCGCAAAGGCAGTCCCNTTTCCNTTTCCTTATAGAGAAGGGCAGAAGGAGCTTGTCACTTATGTTTATCAGACNATNTGCCATAAGAAAAAGCTGTTTCTGCAGGCGCCTACAGGAGTGGGAAAGACCATANCNACCATCTATCCGGGAGTGAAAGCCGTAGGAGAGGGGAAGGCGGACAGAATCTTTTATCTGACGGCAAAAACCATTACAAGNACAGTGGCGGAAAATGCTCTGAACCTGCTTAGGCAAAAGGGACTTTCCTACAAGTCAGTAGTNATTACGGCAAAAGATAAAATATGCTTTCTGGAAGAAACAAACTGCAATCCGGATGCCTGTCCTTATGCAAAAGGGCATTTTGACCGGATCAATGAAGCCATTTATGACCTGCTTACCCATGAGGACAGCTTTACCAGAGAGACNATAGAANNATATGCNATAAAATATCAGGTGTGTCCTTTTGAAATGGGANTGGATATGAGCCTGTTTTCGGATGCGNTAATCTGCGACTATAATTATCTCTNTGATCCATACGTGTATTTAAAACGNTTTTTTACAGAGGGAATCAAGNNGGAATATTTGTTTTTTGTGGATGAAGCCCATAATCTGGTAGAGCGGGGCCGGGAAATGTATAGCGCCGGACTGATCAAAGAACGTTTTCTGGAAATGAAGAAGCTGGTAAAGCCATATGATACCAAAATGGAGAAACGGCTNGAAAAGTGNAATAAAGAACTNCTGTTATTAAAAAAGCAATGTGAGGATATGAAGATTTTAGANGGCTTTGACGGGTTTGTAATGGCTCTGAATCGTCTTCATGCCANTATGAANACGTATTTGGAAGANCATGATGACAGNCCTATCAGAAAGGAAGTTTTNGACTTTTATTTTGAAGTATCCAGATTTTTACAGGTATATGAGAAANTGGACNANGANTANGTTACCTATAGCCAGATGTTAGATAACGGTGAATTTTTAATNAGGGAGTTTTGCGTGAATCCNGCAAGNCAGCTTCAGGAATGTATGGACAGAGGAATCAGCAGCACCTTGTTTTCNGCCACTTTTTTGCCNATTCANTATTATAAGAGCCTTTTAGGGGGAGAGGAAACCGACTATGAGGTATATGCAAAATCNACCTTTGACAACCGGAANAGAAAGCTNTTGATCGGCAGTCAGGTGACCAGCAAATATACAAGGCGGGGCNTGATNGAATACTATAATATTGCNAATTATATCCATGAAATNATTCANGGGAAAACCGGNAATTATATGATATTTTTCCCCTCCCATGCCTTTTTGGAAGNNGTATACAAGGCATACGAAGCCCACTTTTTAGAACCGGAAAAGGTNGAATGCCTCATGCAGAAAGACTATATGAGCGAAGAAGACNGGGAANATTTCCTTGGCAGATTCCAGAAGACAANCNCAATAAAAACNGATGTTATNGAAGAACNNACTCTTGAAGAAAAGCAGTTATTNGAGCANATTCTGAAAGAGAACATCCAAATGGAAATAGAAACNGAGGAAGAAAAGACCATATTNGGCTTTTGCGTCCTTGGAGGAATCTTCAGTGAAGGAATCGACTTAAAAAACGACAGCCTGATAGGCGCCATCATTGTGGGAACCGGACTTCCCCAAGTATGCCACGAGCGGGAAATCCTGAAATCCTATTTTGGAGCCCAGGGAAAAAACGGCTTTGATTATGCCTATGCCTATCCGGGAATGAACAAAGTCCAGCAGGCCGCCGGAAGAGTCATTCGAACGGCGGAGGATATCGGGATTGTGGCCCTCTTGGATGAGAGGTTTTTGCAAAGGCAGAATCTAAGGCTTTTTCCAAGAGAGTGGAAGGAATATCAGGTAGTGTCTATAGAAGAGGCAGGGGGAGAAGTGAAGAGGTTTTGGCAGGAGATGGAAAACAAAGAATAAAACCAAGTGTTATTCATTGACTTGTTTCTCCTCCAACTCCTGACTTGCTACCTTGTTAAAACATCATTATTCTACCACAAGCACCCTCATAATTCCAATAAATATTACTTACACTCCCTCCGAAACATCTCGATCTCCCTCTTATAAGGCGCAACCATCTTTCCGGCATTATCCGGATCAGGAACATAAGGCGTTTCCAGAATCTTTGGAACCTCTTCAAAATCCTTATGGTGCACAATATAATTCAAAGCCTCAAATCCAATATATCCTTGTCCGATATTGGCATGCCTGTCTTTTCTGGCATTGAAAGGATTCTTACTGTCGTTGATATGGAAGACCGCAATCTGATCCTTTCCTATCAGCTTGTCCAGATTGTGGATAACTCCGTCGAAATCCTGTCTGATATCATAGCCTGCATCGTGTGTATGGCAGGTATCAAAGCAGATTC
>JAAVAC010000017.1:0-127950 GCA_014804265.1 Lachnospiraceae bacterium
ATAAGCAGAATGATTTTCTGAATATGCTCTTTTCGTATCAATTAAGGTAAACAGCATATTCAGAAAATCATTCTGCTTATTTAAGGGGATTTCGGAAATGAACTCCTCCGGTATGGAGGTAGGCTTTTCCAGTGTATACAGGACACTCTGGGTATTGGCATTAAAAAACGAATATACAACCGGAGAGAACTTATCCAGAAATTCATCAAAGTTCTTAACCAGCAGGTGCTCATGTATTTCCTGCACGGTAGCATCGTCCAGACTGTCTAAATCCTTTGCATCCCCCATGATTGATAAAAGATTCTGCTTTTCCGGATTGATCTCCTCAAAAAGCATTGTTCGATTGGTTTGTGTGATAATTTCCATTCTTTTCTTCCTTTCTTTTGCATTTTTTCTTTTATATAGTTAAGACCCATTGCAAAATAATTAAATGATGCAATCGTTTCTTTCTTTTCAGCCGTATGCATTTCATGACAAAGTGCTGCAGATAGCCTGATATGGAAATAAATTCGGATATGGGCGGAACATCTTTGTCATTTTCTATTTCATTTGCCGCTGACAACATATATCCTGTCAGCAGATAATATAGCAGGGCGCCTATGCTGTAAATATCTGTTCCATAATCTGATTTCTGATTCTGGTACAATTCCGGTGCGGAAAAGCCTCTGCTGACAAATACAACATCTGCATTTTCTTCTTTTCTGTAACAGGCGGAGCCAAAATCAATCAGTACCACTTTTCCTTCCTTGGTGAGGATAATATTAGAAGGCTTTATATCCCTGTGAATGATTCCTCTTTTATGTATCTGGCGCGTGATTTTTACCAGACTCAGCATAATATTCCGTATGGAAAAATCGTCGCCCTCTAAAATGTATTCTTCCAGACTCTTTCCTTCTACCAGCTCTGTCACCAGATAAATAGTTTCATTTTCCTGAAAATAATCAATATACTGCAATGTGCATCCGGCATAAGGCTTGTCTAGATCGCTCATTTTCTGTACGATCAGGCATTCCTTTTCAAATGCCTTTTTAGCCTGTGCAAAGCTTTTTTGAAAAGTTTTCCCTTTGCAGATTACCGTTGTTTTATCCATATCCCTGTTTGCCAGATAGTATGGACAATACTCCTTTACTACTACCGTTTTGTTTTGTAAGGTATCGGTACTTAAATATACAATGCCCGTATGACCCCAATAATATATGGAATCTATGCGGTATCGATCATGCAGCAATGTATTTGATGCAAGCGCGATGTCACTTACATTGATATCACTCACATTCAGCTCCATTATCCTATCCCCTTTGCTTCATATCTTAATTCGTATTCTGAAGCATTCTCGGCAAATGAAATATATATGGTAGTGCCGGATTCTATTTCTATTTCTTTATTTTTCGGAAGCAGTTCATCTTCCACAAAAACACCGCCCTGACTGGAATGTCGCAGGTAGATGGAATTTTTCGTTGCGGGAGAAAAGAAGATTTTTTCTATATCCGGTAAATCCTCTTGAATTTGTTCTCCAAGCATGAGCTCTTTTAACGTGACTCCCTCATTGGAATAATCCCTCAGATCAAATACAAGCCTTGGAATGTCGTTTTTGCTCTTTAAATCAATAAAGGTTGCATATAGGTAACCGTAAAAGGGCTGCCGTTTTTCCTCTTCCTTTGGAAAGAAAAAGCGATACAATACAAAGCAGGCGACGCCTGTCAAAGCCAGAATGGCTGCAATGACCATTCCTACCAGAAGGGAATAATGCTCCTTCCATCTGGGAATACAGTCAAATACCATGTCCGCCTGTGCTTTCTGATTAAAAGCATCTGTTGCCGTGATGGTGACAATAACCTGCTCATCTGCCTTAGGCTCTACCTCCAACATAGTTCCTTTTAATTCCACAATCAACTGTGCTCCCCTTTGCATATCGATTTCATACTTGACGATATCTCCATCTTCATCCGTAAATAATGCACTGACATCAAAGCTTTTCTTTCCCTTTGATATATATAATTCTTCCTTTGTGCTTTCTAAACCCACAGGCGCATGGGTCTTTTCTTCTTCATCCTCAACCGGTTCCTGAAAAACCGCTTCTTCTTTTCCCACATCAGCAAGGCACCATAACAGATCTCCCTCTGATTCACTGGAATACATGGCATATAAAGTTTCCTTAACCGGATTTTTGATTTTAGCAATTGCATAATGGTTATTTTTAAGCAATTCCATCCGGTTATCTGTATAAACCATCTCAAAATCCTTATAAATTTCTGTTGCAACTACGACTACCAATACTTCATCCGTCTTTATATGATTTACGTCAAGCTCCAGCTTTTGCAGCTGATCATTGGTACTGGATGTATTTATAAGGAGATCTTCCATTCCTTTATAAGAAAACCATGTCTGGGTGATAGCTTTCATAAACTGCAGGGGATTCGCAACAACACTGGAATTTCCACCTGTCTTTGTAGATATGACGGTCATCTGATTCGTATCCTGTGAATACTGGTTCACAAAAGAAATCGTGTTGATATTGATCCCTTTCTCCAGGGCGATTTCGGCACTATTGTTCCAGTCATTTTCGGACTCCTGTTCCGTTCTCTCCGACTGGCTGTTTTGCAGATCCGTCTTTCCGTCTGAAATAAAAAGAATATAAGATTTTTTAGAAGCATTTGTATTTTCGGCTAAAATGTCAACTGCCCTTTTCATCCCCAGTCCGTTATCCGTTTCCCCGCTAAAGGAAAGCTGATTTAAATCGTTCTTCAGTTTGTCCTTATTTTCCTTGTTATCCATTGGCATCAGGCTGCTTTGATACACAATAAAGTCATTGTATGCCACTACGGCTATTTCATCTTCCTCACTGCTTAAATCAATCATCATCTGTATCATTTCAATAGAAAGACGGTCTTCGTCCGTAGTGACCATGGAACCGCTTACATCAAGGGCAATTACGATTCTGCAGCCTTCCTTTTCATTCATTCCATAGCTGTCTGAAACATTCCAGAAAATGCTTATCATAGTAAGAAGAAAGCAAAGCAGGATTTTTTTTCTTATGGTATTATTCTCCCTTTTACATATCAAATTCATCTTTACCTCACTTAGGATCAAAGCCGAAGAAATTTGCAAATTGCTTATTTACATTCATAAAATCTGATCCCGCTTTTGTACCATTATTTTTATCTGATTTATCTTTCTCTGAAAATTCTGTATTTACACCCCAGATATCATCAAAATTCATTTTAAAATTCATATCGAAAGGATTGGGGGCGGTTCTTGCTTTTTTTGCTCCGGTTCTCTTTTGTTCTCCGGCATTATGTGCAGGCCCCTGATGGAGTGTGGCATCATACTCCCTTTTTTTTGTGTCATCTGATAAGATATTATAAGCCTCGTTTATTTCCTTAAATTTCTTTTCAGCCTGTTCATTGCCGATATTCACATCCGGATGATACTTTTTTGCCAGCTTTCGGAATGCATTTTTTATTGTAGCTGCATCCGCATTTTCCGGCACGCCCAAAACCTGATACAATGTCTGTTCCATGATATTTCCTTTCCTGTCTACCTTTTTGTGTTACAATGGGGACATTTTCTTTCCGTTACCACATAGGGTTTATAGCAATTACGACATAAGACGGATCCTGCCTTTTCCGTTTTCACTTTAGGCATTATAATCGTGCTTTCTTCCACCTCTTTTTGAGTTTCCTTTTGGAATTCCTTTTGAAATTCTTTTATTTCATACTTCATCTGTTCTGCCACTGCAGAAGAAACTGCACTCTTTACTTGAGCTAATAACTGCTCTTGCAGTTTCGGAATTTCATTTTTGATATTGCTCTGCTGATAGATGGAATCACATACAGCAGATATACTGTTTAGTTTTTTTGACAATGCCTTATTCATTCCGGACAGTTTGACGATTGACACAATCATGCAGATGAATACAATGATATTTATAACTAATATGCAGATATTGACTATATTTCCCATATTTCTCCTTTCCTGCTTGCAACTTTATAATTTAGTTCACAACAAAACGGTATTCCTCATTGGAAAATTTAATAACGGAACCAGAAAAGATTTCTACATTTGTATCAGGATTAATTGGTTTTCCCCCCACAAAGGTCTGATTTGTGGAATGATTATCCTTTAAAAAATAATGGGTTCCTTTTGTTATGATTTCTGCATGTTTTCTGCTGATGGTCTTATTTGAAATTACTAAATCGGCAATGCTGCTGTCTTTACCTATTACAAATACTTCTTTTTCTATTTTGATTTCTTCCCCGCTTTTTATATGTACAAGACAAGCCCTTGACCGGTTATTTAATCTTTTGGAATGTAACTGCTGCATTTCACGATCCCAATAGGACTCGTCCAACAATCCGGTTTCATCATTTCTTTTCGTGTTTTGAATCTTATCGGCCTCCTTTATGACCTGATTCTGCTGCCAGAAGCTTACATCCAACACACCGGTCTCTCCTCCGGCAGGTTGTTCATACAGCTGTCCTTCCTGCCTTAAGGGGCTATTATCCGTTCCAAATAGTTTTTGTCTTTCAGGAGGAATATCAATATCCAGCTCTGCTGCAACGTAGGAATAAATATAAGGTAAGGTCACATCCCTCTTACTATCCAAAAATTCCAGAAAGTCCGTCAGATCTTCCAATTCCTCACCAAAACAGAATACACAATGAAAAATTACTTCCTTTAAAAAATCTGCAATTTTATCAATTGTATTAGGGGCTGTACCGGATTCATAGCCTGTCTCTACTTTTCCCTGTACATATTCCATTTCCTCCAGTACAAGCCTTACCTGTCGGTTTTTTCCTTCTGTCTGCAACAGGGAATCCACGATTTGGAATATCACCATATACATTTCTCTTTTTGATATATCCTGTGACAAATATTCTGTCAGCAGCATTTTGTTCCTATTCATATTAACCGACCGTCCATTTCTATTTCTTCTTTTGACTCTCTTTTAACCGGATAAGATAGTATGTAATTCCCGCCAGAAGAATAATTACTGCTATGGAGCCATAAAAAATCCATGGATTCTTATACCACTGAACAAACAAGTTCGTAGTCAATAAGTAGCTGAGTGCTTCACTCCTGCTTTCATTACCCGCCATATCTCTTGTTACCACTACCAGATTTTGCCAATCATTTTTGCTTTGAAGAGAAACACTTAATGTACCATATGCTTCTGTTATCGTCTCTCCATCAAAGCTGGCAATCCGCTGTCCATCGTTATAGACTTCCAGGCTGGCAATTCCAATATTATCTTCTGCGTTCATGATAAGTTCTTTTGAATCTTCATTATACTGTCCGCCATTTCTGATTCCGGATAATACAAGGCTTGGCGCCGTTTTATCTATTACAAATTCAATATCTTTTCCTTTTGCCTTATTATCTGACTGATTATTTGCCTGGTCTTCTGAATATAAGGTAAGAATATACATTCCTTCTTCATCAAAATTTTCTTTAAAAATGGTATATTCATATTCTTTCCAATTGAATTCGTCTCCTGACTGGGACAGCCTGTAATTTTTTCCTTCCTGCAATGTTACGATTTCTCCGTCCTTGCTGTAAGTGACCCTCTTGACCTTGAGGCTGTTTACATTTACCTCTTTTATGACCAGATCATCACACTTGGAAGCATAATAATCATTTATCAGCCCTTCTGTTTGTTTATCGTATTGATATACGGAACCGAATCGATTGACGGAGTAATGAATTTCTTCTTCATATTCATTTCCAGCTTTATCTCTCGCCGTTACATGTAGGAGATAGATATCATCATTTTTCTTGATGTGTTCTAAATCTTTTACTTTATAAACAATACTGGTTCCTGCCCGGCTGGTTTCATAATCTACTTTCACGTTTCCTCTGTTTGCACCCTTCAATAAGATGACTGCGTCTTCCAGATTCGTATCGTTGCAGGTAATAACCGGCTGTACCTTGCCTTTATTGGCCGACCGGTCTATAATACCGGTGATTTCTATTTCCGGCTGGGTAATATCAATGATGAACTGATCCTGCTCATATTCTGAAGCCTGATTTTCTGCCAGATCTGTATATTCTATATCAAAAGTAAATTCTCCGTCATAATCATATGCGATGGTTGCGGTATAGAAATCTTCATTTTGGGTCCATCCCCTTACTTCAGGCACTGCAATGGCATTTCCTCCATCCGTGGCTGTCATAGTAATGGATACACCCTCCGGTGAAAAATTGTGCTCCTCTATTTGGATCGTGGCAATTCTTGCATCCTTATAATAGTTTCCATTTTGTGCATTCTGGTTGTCATAGCTTACCTGAATAACCGGTTCGGTCATATCTATGGTAAATTCATCTAACTGGCCATAACTGCTGCTCCATCCTGCTAAATCGGTACACTCAAAGCCAAAGGTATAATCACCATCCGTGACAAATCCTACCCGGCATATGTACTCACAATCTTTGGAATGGATCTTTCCATTACAGCCGCTTCCCGAAATATGCTCCCATTCCGACTTGTTCACTCCCGGTCCGGTGGTTTTTATTTCGCAGCCTTCTTCAGAAAAATTGGCATCTATCACATGTATGGTTGCATATCGTTCTTTATTGTAGAACTTTCCGTTATAAGCTTCATTATTATCGTATTCTACAAACACTTTTGGAGCCGTTACATCCACGCTGAATACTTTCTTTGTTGCATTTTCATGATTTCCTGCATTGTCTGTCAGCTTAAGGCTTGCCTCTATGGAATTTTTCTCTGATACGACCCGATAGCTTTTATTTGCCTTTGTTACCAGATTCAGATCCAGTTTTTCCGGAATATTCCAATTTGTATCGCTTTCCAAAGAGGAATGAAAGCTGCCTTTCTTTTTGTCATACGTGGACCGGACAATCAATTCCCCTTTTTTTTCCGGCTCTTTATCATTAGCCGCCTTTACCTTCCAGACATTTTTTGCAATTCCGGATTTATCATCTCCTGTTTCAAACCGGATTACCGGCATCTTATTGTATAGAGGATTGCCATTGGCATCCTTATATGGAGTATCCTTTATTATAATATTGGCATAAGAGCAATTCTTATGCTCTTTGGCGGATTCAATGATAATTCCTTTAGGATTTGTATAATCCGAGCTTTGATTCGTATTATCTATGGCTTTCACATAAATTTGTCCCTTAAAGCCTGCTGGAACATTAAAGCTTGCAGTATATATGCCGTTTTTTCCACTTTTTACCGGCAAGTCAACTGCTTTCGTCTTTTTGCCATTGGAGCTTTCCATATAATAGGTAAAGCTCTTAATACCAGATCCCGGATTTTTGCTGTTTCCCACAAAATCTGTTGCGCTTATTTTAACTGTAGTCTTTTTTTTGAAAAAGAAACCATATTGCTTCGGTAACGTATTCATATCATCACTGCCGCCGGCAGAAAACGTAATGTTTGTGATGATTGGTTTATCTTTATCTACATAAATAGCTTTTGTTTCGGTCTCGCCCATATTACCTGCATTGTCATAGGATTTGGCATAGAAAACACATTTTCCGTCAGTTCCAATGGCATCTTTTGATAAGCCAACGGTTTTTTCATAGTCATTGACCATTTCTATATCAAATTTTCCTGCAAAATTCTCTTCAATTACAGTTTCCTTATTTAAAGAAACCTGCAAATCAAAAAGTCCGGAATCCAAATCCTTAGATACAACTGTATAAGATATGGGACGATTGCCATTGTACCATTCCTTTTTTCCGCTATTCGTTGTTTCTATATAATCCGGTTCCTCAAATTCTTTATTAATGATCATTTGAATGTCCGGCTTTTTCTGGTCTACCATTACTAAACTACTTTGATATTTTTTATATTTATCTTCATGTGGAAAGGCACAATGTATATTTCCTGCTTTGTCCCTTGCCACAACCATAACTTGGTAAAAGACTGATTTTTTAGGAACCGCTAAGGCCGCTCCATAAGTGTCACTATATGAATTCTCCTCATTTGAGTTCTCCCTGATAAGCTTTGTCATACTGCCAAATTTCGGAAGCTCATCTTGGCTGGCCTCGTTATTTGCATATTCCTCAGCCTTATCCTTTTCATCTTCTTCTATATAGTAAACATGTACATCTTCTATTTCCGGCTCTATATCCTTACAATAATATGTACAATCTTTCTCTTCATCGTGTGCCTTAGCTTTGACACGTACTTCCTGCTTTTTACCCTCTACTGTATTTTGCCGGAAGAAATTTCCAAACCGTCTTATGAATTTATCAAAGTTTTTTTCTTCCCCCTCTGTCACTTCAAAGATAATATCATCAATGCTGGCCGGTTCTTCATCATAATGAAATACGTAGCTTACCGGCGCCGACTCATTTCCACAGCCATCCTTTGCCCAAATCAGTAAGGCATAGCTGCCATTTTCAAGAACCTCGTTCACTGATATGGAAGTAGAGTAGTCCTTTGATCCATCGCCAGGAGTATCCCGTTTAATCCAGTCACTTTCCGGTTTTAAGGTCTCTGCATTCATCTGTCTTCCTATATCATTTGAAGCTATTGTATTATTGAGCCTGACAATCTTATACTTATATTGCAGGCCATCCGCTGTGCATTCATCACTAATATCCATATCTACAGTGATGGTATCGGACCCTTTATACCATTTTTGTTCAGTTAATACTTTTATTTCAGGAGGCGTCCTGTCTATATGAATCTCTCCATATGGCAATTCTCCTTCCTGACGGTTTTCCGCCAGATCCGTTGCAGCAAAATAAATATAATACGTGCCGCTTGCCAAGTCCTTAATGGAAACGCTTGCCTCTTGAGTTCTTTCTGAACAATTTTCAAATTCAATAGGTATTTCTTCACCACTATAAACCTTGTTTATAATAAAATCCGAATCCGACGTTTCGTGTTGTTTACTGGTAAAAATTGCCTGATTAAGATGGGAAAGCCCTACATTCTCTTCCACATCCACATTCATTTTTATTGTATCTGCATTGAAATAATACTTATCATTTTGTTGAAACCCATCATCTATAGAGTTGATAGAAACTGTGAGTACTTTGGGTGCCTCTTCGTCGTAAACAACCGTAATTGTATTTTCACTTACATTACCAGATTTATCCCTTGCAGTAATTGTGAATTCTTTTTCCTGTTCGCCTGCATTGAAATTTGGGCCCCTGAAAATAAACTTATAAAGATTTTTTCCTAACTCCTCCATTTCTACTTTAAGATTCATATCTACCTTTACTTCATCATTATCTTCAACCTTGGCATATAATCCTTGCTTTCCATTCGTATAAAATCTATCGTGAATGAAATTACCACTGATTGTAATGACAGGCGATTCCTCGTCCTCTCTAAAAATTATAGATGTACTTCTATTTACTTGATATAAATCACCACTTAAATGCAATAAGTGATCTTCATTAAAAGTGAAATAATATCCATAATCAGGAACAATCTGAACACAATTTCCTATGCCGTTCTCACTGACAGTTATCTTACCACCATGCATTTGGCGGCTAATTTCCACAGAATTTCCAACACGTAAAATGTTTACCTTATCAATTTCCTCAAAATTAATCCTATATTCCTTTTCACAATCACTATGAAATTCCGGGATCACCCATTCGTAAGTGCCCTTTTCGTTATCTTTCAAGTTCATTAGACCTGCACTATCTGAAGCCACCTTATAATATTCCTCGGGTATTGCCAGTATTTCTACCTGCTTTCCTTCCTCAACGGGATATTGGGAACCCACAGGTTCAACCAGCTTTCCATCAGAACGCACCTGAATACTTCCCATGGTCGGATCATTGCAAAATACGGTAATATTATAAGATACCGTTTCATCTGCTTCTTCCGGATATTCCGGTAACGTAACCCCTTCATTACCGGAAACCGACTCTTCTGCTTGACTTGATGATGTAATTACTTCTTTTTCGTCTATGGTATTTCCACTCGTCACATATTCCATACCTGTTCCATCTGCCTGACTCTCTATTGCTGGAATCGGTATGCTGCTTATTAAGAAAATAAGTGCAAGCATAAATGAAATGCATGGTTTTGTTCTTTCCTTCATCTCTAAATCCTTTCGTTTATCTACAGATCAGGTTTTTTAAATTACCTGATGCTATCTTTTCCTGTTACAGCCATATACTTTTATCTACTTTATCTTTACCTTGTAAGTCTTACTCCATTTACCATAACTATTCTTTCCATTTACTCTTCGATAGCTTCTTATTCTGACAAAATAGGTTTTCTTACTGGTCAGGTTATTAATTGTATAACTTACCTTACTTCCACCTTGTACCAGAATCTTTTTCTGGGATTTAAAATTCTGTTTCGTGCTATAGGCTATTTGATAACCGGAACAGTTTTTTTCTTTTTTCCACTTAAGCGTCAAGGTCTTCTTCTTTTTGGAAACAGCACTTCTGACACTGACTCCGTTGGTCGTATTAGAAACTTGGAGCTGACTAAATTCTTCTTTGCTCAAACTCCTGATTCCCTCATTGAAAGCCTCCTGCTCCCTCAGCCATTCATCCTGTTCTTTTTGTTCCACAGCTTTCTGGAATTTAAGCCATGCTTTCTTGATATCCGTATAATTGCTTACAAGCTTCTTTTGATCTGCTGTCAGATTATCGTAAGCATTTTCCACAGCTTCCATTTTTGAACCGCTTTCTGCAGTAATGGTTCCAAGCCCCGAAATCATAGCAATGACTTTATTCGCTTCTTTTTGATTGATTTCCTTATAGGTTTTTTCCGCCTTTTCCAATACGTCAATATTTTTTACTTTGTAGCGTATATTGCTGTCCAGACTATCATAAGCGCTTCTGGCTGCTTGAATCTTTTCACCACTTCCAGCAGTCACCGTCTGAATGGCAGCAATTTTTTCTTTCACCTGTTCTACGGCCTTAAGCTGCTTTAATCTGGAAGGGCTGACGATATTTACTGCCAGAGCCGTATTGCCAGGCTGATACGCATTGTATGCTTCCACGTCCTTTGTAAAAACAAAATACTTAAAATGATTAAATGTCCGTGTCACCGGATACAAAGTGTTACCATCATCATCTATAATAATTTCATTGGATTTAGGCGTAAATATTTGATACAAATCGAAATACTCTCTATAAAAGTCTTCTGCCTCAAAGCAGGGAGCACAATGGTAGCTTTGCGGGGAAACTCCTCTAAGAGTGGAATTCTCCATTGTCATATAACTTATGCAAAATGCATACTGATAAAATGCTTTGGCTGTAGTCGTAACATTAATATCCGCATCGCATAGCTTAAGAAACTCAACATCCATACCAAAACGCCTGGAGTTAATGGTTATATCGCAATCCTCGACAGTAAATGTTCCGCCACATTGAATGGGTCCATTTATAGTAAGTGTTCCCGGACCTATAAGATTTGTATCGCTATTCAGAAACATCACCTTACAGTTACCGTCAGCTAACATTATTTCATTATCGCCTTTTAATTCAATTGTCACACTATTATTAGCATACAGTACTAACGCAAGGTATTCATTCATGCCTTCTTCTAAAGATTCATCTTTAAAATTATCAAAAATAATCCTGTCATGATCCAAATCGAAGGTCAATGTTCCACTTTTGGATCCTTTTATGACGCTTTTATCAGTTTTAAAATAGCGGTCATCCAGAATTTTTTCTCCTTTAAATTCAATGCATTCAGAGCGGGTATATTTGGGATAATATTTCTCCTCTTCAGCCTCAACCCTTATTACTGAAAATAACAGCATAAGCATTGGCAGTAAAATAAATATCCCTTTCCTGTTATTCCTAATTAATGTTTTCATATTCTTCTCCTTTTCTTATTTTTCAGTATATACTTCAATGCTTTTCATGGTCACAAACTCCAACTGTTCTTCATTAAGAACCTCTGTCTGATCTCCCTCTTCTGTTAATAAAATGGTTTCCTCTGATAGTTTTTCTGTCTGATCTAATAATTGTGTCTTTTCTCCTTCTTCCCCTTTGCCTTTTCCAGTTTTTTTCTTTTTCGTATTTTGTACAGGTATTTGATTTGAAGCATAACCCTTTGTAGAATGTCTTAAGTATATATAAAAATATGATTTTATATCAAATTTTATAAATAGGAAAACACTAAGAACGAAAAACAGGAATGCCATCACTCCAAATATCATTCTTAAATTCAGCAGTATGGTCATGGTAATGTCTCCTTCTTGCCGGACTCTGTTGCAAATGCCGCATCCACTGCATCTTTTGCTAAATCCAGATACGAAATCAATTCTTCGTTTAACAGTCGGATTCTTTCATTTCCTTCCACATCAGAAGAACTGATATCCGATGCCGCCCAGTCCTTGATAGCAGTAATCCGGGATTCCATTTCCTTCTTTTCAATACCCTCTTCTTTGAAATGAATACAATTTGTATAAATCTGATAAGCCAGCTCTTTATACATGATTAGCGCTGTGGTCAGATTGTCTTTTTCTACCAGATCGTCTTTTGTCAATTCCTGTAAATCATTCCAATAATCCAAATAACTCACATTGGCATCCCCTGATTTGCTTTCAACACCGATTTTGGAATAGTATGCCGCAATCCTTCCCAGGCATTTTGCCCGTTCTATTTGATTTGCTTCCAGATTCTCCGAAGCTGCAGCTACTTCTAACCACTTCTTAGCCAGCGTCTTATTTCCCTTATCTTCATAATTATAAAAGTAAGCAATTCCAAGCTCATAGGCAAAACGTTCATATTCTATGGGGTTCTCCATAAAATATTCTTCATTTCTGCGGTTTCCATCTGGTGTATCATTCAATATATCCCGAATGGCATATGCCTCATCTTCCGACAGAATATCATCATTCAATATTATTTCTTCTAAAAGCCTTTGATAAGCTTCTCCCTGCACAGGATCCACATGAATGGCATTCTTATACTGAGCAATTGCCTCTTCTTTCTGCACTTCACTTTGCGCACGCTGCATATAATATTCATAATTGCTGGTAACTGCTTTTTTATATTGAAAATCAGCCCAAAAAGTCAGGCCGCCAAACAGCAGGCACATCAGGACGCTTCCTGCAAATACAGCTAATTTCCTATTCTGCTGCTTTTTGTATTCCACGTCCAGTTCCCGATAATGTTCAAGAGCAAACATCAATTCCTCACAATTTTGAAAACGCTCATCGGGGCTTTGCCTTGTACACCGTAAAATAATACTTTCCAGACCTGTGGAAAGAAAAGGATCCCAATGGGTAATTGGATACATTTCATAAGGAGGCTCGCTTGGATTCTGTCCGGTAACTAAATGATATAAGGTTGCTCCCAGACAATAAATATCCGTACGTTCATCCGTCTGTCCCCTTCCTCCAAACTGTTCCGGTGCCGCATATCCCACAGTTCCTAAACAGGTGGTATCTTCTACATTTTTTCTTTTAAATGTCCTGGCAGTGCCAAAATCAATCAGCATTACCGTTCCATCTGGTTTTAACATTACATTTGATGGTTTCATGTCTCGATATATGATAGGGGTTTCTCTTGTATGTAAATACTGCAATACACTACACAACTGAATTGCCCAATCAACTACTTTTTCCTGAGGCTGTTTTCCATCCTCTAACAACCGGCTTAAAGGAACACCCTCTATATAATCCATGACAATCAAAAAAATGTCATCATTATCAATTACATCTATAATACTTGGAAGATTTGGATGTTTTAGCTGCTTTAGCAGGTTCGTCTCCATTATCATGCCCTGTTTTACTACTTCATAATTTTGTACGCCATCCTTGCGTATTTCCTTTATTGCCCACTGCTTATTGGCACGTTCATTCATGGCAAGATATACGGTACTCATTCCACCTGTTCCGATTATATTCAAGATTTTATATTTTCCATCTACAAGTGAACCGATTTCTAACACAACTTTTCTCCTATAGGCATTGCAAAGCAACAACCGTTATATTGTCTTTTTCCCCTCGTTCTTTATTCAGCCTTACAAGCTTCCTGCATTGTTCAAATAACAGGTCTTCTCTTTTTGGCACAATCTTTCCAAATTCCTGCTTCATTTCTTCCTTGGTAATTTTGTGGCGAAAGCCATCACAACAAATAATATATATCGTCTGATTTTTTACCCTGCCATGCAAGAATTCCGGCTCTAAATTTTTAGAAGCGCCAATACATTGTAATAGAATATGATTCCGTGGATCGCATTCAGCCTCTTTCGGCGATAATCTATTCATTTTGACCTCTCTTTCCACAAGAGTCTGGTCAACTGTAATCTGCTTAACCTCGTTTGATATTTCATAAAGTCTGGTATCACCCACATGGACAACTATGTACTGTTCATCAATAACCAACATGGCTGTTAAAGTCGTTCCCAGCTTAATACCGGACTCCCTGCCATATTCCATAAGCTGTCTGTTTACTTTATCAATCAGACTTTTTATGGAATCCTGAATCAAATCCACGTATTGCTGTATTCTGAGTATTTGGGGCAGCTCCTCATTAAACCAATCACTCAAGTACTTTATCATGGTAGAACTGGCTACTTCTCCCTGTTCTAATCCCCCCATTCCATCACAGACGGCCAAGAATACAATGTTGCCAAACCTGCTGGATGCGGTCTTAATTAGAAGTGCATCCTGATTGACTTCCTTTATGTTTCCCCTATCCGTACAATATGCTGTGTCAAATTCCATTCTTTCCCCCGTAAATCATGAAATACAATTCGTCTAATTTTATCAAAGTTAAAATATTGAATTTCTTTTTCTACTAATTTTTTGCATTCTTAAATTTACATTTTAAAGTTAGTTAATTAAATTATATTAAGTTGCATTATGTTTGTCAATTGTTGTTTTTTGCTGATTTTTTACTAATTATGACATTTTTTCATTTTAGATAAACTTCAATTCTAGTATATGTGCATTTTTTATTCTTTTATGACATTATTTTTCAAAAAATGAAGGAACCTCAAGCCCGCATATGTTGCAAGCTCAAGAGTTCCTTATAAGTAACGATTGCTTACTGATATCTTTCCAAAGCATATATTATAAAAATACAAATACGTCTCTATGGAGTCTTCTTACATCCCCTATCTATATTCCAAAATAATATCCTGTATATCCGCACCCTGTTTCCTTAAATCCAACATTCGTTTTGCCGGATTCGTTTTATTTTCCGTTCTTTCAAACAGTGGCTTAAGCATACTCTCTTCCCCATATCCTCTGCTTGCCAGCCCTTCTTTTGCAAGCTCAAGAATATTTTTGATAAGTTCATACAGCTTTTCCACATCCACAAAAGCCGGCAGTTGGCTGCGGACAAACATCTTCCTTAGTTCTCCTGCTGTATACCCCCGATGATAGATTACATGATCCTGTTTCAGCAGCTCATCTAACTTCTGCAGTCTGTTTTTCAATCCCAGATGAAAAGCTGCTACCGTCATGCAGTCTTTGATTGGCTGGCAGCATACACTTCTAAATTCAATAGTGCCCCGGAAGGTCAGGTCTTCAAACTTAAAGGTACGCAAATATTGAAGATCGTCAATTTGCGGATTTATCCGGATACTTTTATAAGCCCCATCTTCATAGTATTCGCCCTCTATATACGGGCGGTTAAAGTATTCCATAATGTTGACCGGTGAAAAATTAATATACTTGTCCCCTCTCTCCACACAGTAAATACTTGTGGATTCAATATAAGAAAGCAAATCCTCTTCACTCTCAAATGTACAATCAAACATACCGATATTGTGGGGGTTGATACCGTGTGTGCTATTTTCCCAAAACATATCCCTGCAGCATAACAAATCTTCCTGTTCATCCAGCAAAACCGAATTAGAAAATAAGATTGCTTTGATAGGCTCTATCTTGTTAAAAGCATGTATTGTGGTAAGCAGCTCCTCATGATTTACATCCAACTGGACCTGTGAGGCACTGGAAAAGGTTCCAAACTCCGGATAATGGTGAAAAAATACAGGTAAATCATATTTTTTATAAGAATGTAAATGATGAAACAGCATCCGATAACGTCCATTGGGAATTGGCACATTATGATTGTAAATACGATATGGATTTATCCCCATTCCGGTTAACGTATAATGATATTTTCCGAATTCTTTTTGTAAAAAGTCATAATAGGATAAGAAACGGTGATGAATCGTAATCAATTCCTTTTCTTTTCCTAATGATAATTCCAGATTGTTGTAAGAGCAATCATAAGACAATATGTCCCCATGTACTTCATCCGAAATAGAATAAATATTACCCTCTTCATCCCTGCCTGCCACCTGGAACTGAAATCGTTCCATAAAACTATCCGTTATCTTATGCACTACAGAAAAATCAACAGCCTTTTTCTCCAAATTGATAATCGGCATTTCAATTTCAATTCCCACATAATTATCCTTATTTTTCTTTGTAGGCAAAATGTACTTTTCATATAACCGTTCCCTTACAAATTTTTGATCCATTCCGTACCTCTTTTCCCTTAAATCTTCACACCTATACCAGCAGCTCCGCTACCAGGGCCGCACCTTTTTTCAGTTCTTCCACAATGGTATACTCATTGGTGGAATGCACCTGATACATTCCACAGGAGAGGACAATGCCGTTAATGCCATTTTTCACGAAATTATTGTTATCGCTTCCTCCAAATGTCCGGACCAGTTCCGGCTCTATTCCCAATTTTTTACAGCCTTTTTGAAACCTTTTCACAACAGGTTGATTCTCTTCTATTTTATATGCAGTCAGCTCTACTTTCTGGTGGAATTCACAAATAGCTCCTACTTCCTCTGCCTTTTGTATAAATGTATTTTTTACCTGTTCCATATATTTTAAGGCAGTTTCATTCTGATAACTGCGTATCTCGCCGGTGCAGGTACAAATTTCAGGAACAATATTCAATGCCTCGCCACCCAAAACGCTTCCAATATTAAATGTTGTTTCCTCATCCAGCCTTCCCTGCCTGATCTTGGCAATTGCCCTGCTCATGGCCAGAATAGCATTTACTCCTTTTTCCGGTTCAAAACCTGCATGTGCAGCCCTGCCGTGTATAATGGATTGAAAGGAAATAAGAGATGGCGCCTGGATGGCAGCCCTGCCAACCGGTCCGCTCATGTCCAGCACGTATGCTTCCTTGGACCTGACCGTTTGAAAGTCAAATACATCTGTTCCTTTTACATAATCCTCTTCTCCAATGGGGAACAGGATTTCAATATCCCGGTGAGGCTTTCCCGCTTCCTGTACGCATCGAATCCCTTCCAGAATTTCAACGATTCCTGCCAGATCATCTGCACCCAGAACTGTATCACCCTTAGAAACAATTCTTCCATCTTCTAAAAATACAGCTTTTTTCCCTTTTCCCGGACTTACTGTATCCATATGTGCAGAAAGCAAAACAGGTTCTCCAGGCAGAGTTCCTTGTAAAAAGCCATATAAATTTCCAGCATTCCCTCCATAATGTGCTCCCGCCCGGTCTTCCGTCACCTTGAAACCCAGGCTCTTACATTTTTCCATCAGGCAGTCTGCCATCTGCCGTTCCGAAAATGAAACAGAATCAATTGCTACAAGTTCTGCAAATTCATTTTTTATCCGCATTTCGTTAATTGGCCAGATTCTGTACATCCTATACTTCCCTTCCTCTTATATAAAGTATTCTATGGTCCGTTCCGCTGTCTTTTTTGTTTTTTCATTAAAAAGAATAATGGCTTCTCTGTTTTCTACAGGTCCTAATGCATATAGTTCTATAGTTTCCCTGTTAAAATACTCTTCATTCACGATTCTGTTATACCAAAAGGGCTGGTCGTTTACTTGAAGGATCCCCGGCTCTGCAAATTCTTCTTCCACATAATATGGATCGAACATCAGTATCTTTTCCTCTTTGATTCCGGTTAATAGCACATAATGGTCGCACTCAAAAAACACTCGGACGATTACTACGCCGCCACGGCGCAGGGCATCATAAATCAGACTTTCCTTTCCAACCCAGACACTCTTTCCTGAAAGATAACTACTGGAAACCGACAGCTGTCCGATTTTCCCGAATTCATTCAGCCAATTGCTGAGAAACATCATGGCTGCACGGGAAGTACCGTTTTTTCCCATAATTCCTTCGCCATTATAACAGTCGAGACAGTATAGCATAATGTTCCGGATCACTACCGGTGAGATTTCTTCCCGCTCAAAAAGAAAGCTGATGGCATTCAGCATAGCTGTTGGTCCGCAATCATATTCCGATATTTGATAATGAAGTGGATTTTTCATAATGCCTCCTAAAAGATTTGTTAGAAATTTATAAATCTGAAAAAATGCTGTATAAGTATTTCATATTTTCTTCACTGTCCAGATACTCATTGCCATGCTTCGTACCGCTGAACACTTTTTGACCATGCTTGTATGCTAAAAGTGTTGTAAATATAACCGGATTCCAACCTTCTGTGTCCAAAGGAACGGTGGAAAACAGTACCCGGTTTTCTTTGTCCAATTCATAGAGAGAGTTTTTATAGTTGGTATGTACATAGAATAATTCTCCGTCATATATCATCAGATTCAGCTTATTTCCTGCTGACATTTCCACAATTATGGAATCTAACAAAGAAAACCTTTCTTCTTCCCTCATTGGCCTTCCTAACCGGCTCTCCTGTTGATTGACCATTTCTACAATATATAATAAAATTCTTTCGCTGTCTGTTTCCCCATTTTGTATGCTTACGTATCCATCCAACGGTTGATAGTTAAAAATAGTGCCATTGTGAACCAGCGTCCAATGCCTTCCTGTCAAGTCTCTCATGGTATATGGATGACAATTTCTGTATTCCACATTTCCAATGGTTGCATAACGGATATGGGCAAAAGCATTTTTCGCTACAACAGGGATAGAAAGTCTTTCCTTCAGATAATTGCTTTTTGCTGCCTGCAATGGCTCCTTTTCTACCTGGGCTTCCTTTTCTTCCATGAGGGCTAATCCCCATCCGTGAGGATGTGCGCTGCTATGGGAAAAGAATTCCTTCAGGTAACTGTTAATCGGATAGTCTTCCTTTGAATTGATTCCAAATAATTCACACATATGCTGTCTCCCTTCTTTAGAAGAATATCTTCTATTCCCATGCTTCTTTTTTGCCTTTGGCTTTTTATATTATGAGTATAAAATATATAATTCCTACCAGTTTAATATGTATTATATGATTCTTTACCGGTACAGTCAAGGAATTTTTTCTTTTGCAGTTACAGTTCAGTCTGCTTTACAAGAGGGGATGGGTTTGTGGGGAGGGACGTGGGAACCCCAGCCTTTTGCATATTTTCTATCATATCTTTATCTAATCATATTCAAAAAATATCGGTGGACTTCTAGATTGTCGGTTACTTCCGGATGGAAGGCTGTCACCAGTTGATTTTTCTGACGTGCGGCAACTATTTTTTCATCTATCTGTGCCAGTATTTCCGCATCATCATATACCTTTTCTATGTAAGGCGCCCGGATAAAGGACATAGGTATCATTCCGATTCCTTTAAATTCCTGCTCTGTATAAAAACTTCCAAGCTGTCTTCCATACGCATTCCTTTTGACACGAATACTCATAGTGGCAAACCAGGATGGGTTCTTTTCTACTTCTTTTGCCAGAAGTATCAGCCCCGCACAGGTTCCGAACACCGGCATGCCCCGTTGGATTTTTTCACGAATACTTTCAAACATTCCCAATTCACCAAGAAGCTTTCCCATAACTGTACTTTCCCCTCCTGGCAGAATCAGTCCATCAAAGGAGCGTTCCAAGTCTTTCCTTTGACGGATTTCAAAATGCTCTGCACCCAGTTTATCCAGCATATATCCATGCTCGGCAAAAGCTCCCTGTAAAGCCAAAATTCCTATTGTCATCCTATTTTCCCCGCTCTGCCATCAAAAGCTCGATTTCCTGCTCGTTAATGCCAACCATTGCTTCCCCCAAATCAGCGGAAAGTTCTGCAATCAGTTTGGCATCCCTATAATTGGTGACTGATTTTACGATAGCAGCCGCACGTTTTGCCGGATTGCCTGACTTGAAGATTCCGGAACCAACAAATACTCCCTCCGCTCCCAGCTGCATCATAAGTGCGGCATCTGCCGGTGTTGCTACTCCGCCTGCTGCGAAATTTACTACCGGAAGTTTGCCATGCTCGTGAACATACTGTAATAAATCAACGGGAACCTGCAGTTGTTTCGCTGCTTCAAAAATTTCATCCGTCCGCAAATTCTGTACTCTTCTTATTTCTGCATTCATAGCCCTCATATGGCGTACCGCCTGGACCACATCTCCCGTTCCCGGCTCGCCCTTTGTACGAATCATGGATGCCCCTTCTGAAATCCTGCGAAGTGCCTCTCCAAGATCCCTCGCTCCACAAACAAAGGGCACTTTGAATTCATGCTTATTAATATGATAAATATCATCTGCCGGGGATAACACTTCACTTTCATCAATGTAATCAATTTCAATTGCTTCCAATAGCTGCGCTTCCACAAAATGCCCAATTCTGCACTTTGCCATTACCGGTATAGAAACCGCCTCCTGTATTCCCTTTATCATCTTTGGATCGCTCATTCTGGAAACACCTCCGGCCGCACGGATATCTGCCGGGATACGTTCCAATGCCATTACGGCACATGCTCCGGCTTCTTCTGCGATTTTAGCCTGTTCTGGAGTGGTAACATCCATAATGACGCCGCCTTTCAGCATTTGTGCTAATTGCTTATTTAACTCATATCTTTTTTCTTCCATTGTCATTTCCTACCTTTCATATATACATAGTGATTTATATGGCTATTATACATATTACTGGTATTTTAGAAATATCCAATTTTAGTATTTTTTACCATGCCAGTTTTGCTTACAAAAAAACTCCCGAAGAGGTTCTCTCCGGAAGTCCTTTTTCATTTTCCAGCTTATATTTATACTCCTGGAAAAAAGAGGGCTGGCTGCATACTTACATTCCTTCCTCTACCCGTATCTCATCCCCACTATGTACATACTCCAACTGACTGCCCATACATTCCTTCAATACTTGATACGGAATTTCTCCAGTACAATGTCCCGTATAAAACTTTGTAGGCATTTTCTTTAATTCCAAAGCGATTTTTCTTATTACTTCCAAATCTTCTTCTGCATATCCGGACTTTTTCTGCATATGAAAACCACTGATTACAGCTTCCGGAAAGGAATCGTAAATCTTTTGATATTTCTCAAGAATATTCAAAATACCATTGTGGGCACAGCCGGACAGCAAAACTCTTTTCTTATCCTCTTCGATTACAAGATACTGCTCATGACAAAATTCATCCTGATAAAAACAGCCCTTCTTTTTTATTTTCAGTTCCAGATTGCCGGAAGGCCATAATTTCCTTCCGGTTACCCCGTTAAAAAGAAAAAGCTCGTCATCCAGCTTCTGATTTCCTTCTATCCATTCTATCTAAGGAAGCTTTCTGATTTCGGAATCAATTCCTATATATTTTTCCATGGTATCATTTTTATGATAGTATTCGCCATCCGCACACCGTTGCATGAAAATCTTGGCATTTGGATTCTGCTGTACAAATCCAAGCATCCCTCCGGCATGGTCATAATGACCATGGCTTAAGATTAGTGTATCGATTTCGTTTAAATCAACACCAAGCCTTTCTGCATTTGCAATAAATCCATTGGTAGCTCCGGTGTCCATAAGCAGCTTATGGTTATGAGTTTCTATATAAAAGCTCAATCCATGTTCAAACAGGCAGCCTTTACTGCCTTTTGTATTTTCCATTAAATTTATGATTTTCATATATTCCGCCTAATTGCGATTACCTAAATTCTAGGTTGTTTCATTTAGAATACAACTTTAAAATTTTTTTGCATTATTAATTATATTTATGAAATATTTTGAATGTCTCTTTCAATATCTCTTATTTCACGTTTCATTACCTTTCTAAACTGAATCTCTATAAAGCGATCATTCTTTCCTGATAAATCTATTTTATATATATCTGACAAAAGTTTTTTCTTATCATCGATTTGCAAATTATCCAAGTTAGGAATATATTTTGTTTCATGCAAAGCTAAATGCATTTCTTCAAATGTCCTGACAAATCTTTTTACCCGAATGTTACCTTCTAATCCATATCGTCTAATCAACTTTTTCACCACATCATCTAAATGAAATAGCAAACTCTTATCAGTAATTTGCGAGTAGAAAAAAAGCCATCCATACTTATGTTCATCCAAAATAAACCCCGTAATTTTCAAATTTAATTTCCATTGCAAATAGCCAACATGATCACTTTTTATTTCCCTAAACAAATCCTCGATAGATTGCTCAATTTTTAATATACTGCTCTTCCTTACACTCACTTCACTATCGTTGATAATATATCCTAAATACTCAAATGAATCTACTGTTTCCCCTTCATCCTTCTTATTATTCAGACTTAAGCCAAGAGCATATATATCTGCGCTTATTTCCTTCTTAACTTCTAAGAATTTATCTTTATTCACTAAAATCAAAATATCATCAACATACCTATAATATGATATGTAATCAATGCTTTGATACTTTTTATCAACATTAATCATATATATGTTTGCCAATGAATTTGATATTGGCAATCCCTCTGGAACCCCTAAAATTCTTTCTCTCCTTTCCACCTTTTCTTTTATGGGATAAATAAGCGCTTCTGTTCTAATAGCATTCCAAATCAAAGAAATAATCTCTGGTTTACGTATTTTGTTTTTTAATATTTTAATCAATTTATCCTGATTTATTGATCCGTAAAATTTCTCGACATCCAACTTTATGAAACACTCGTACGACGAAATTTTATTAATAATATCATCTATTATAAGTTGTGGCATCATTGTTTTACATTCTTTTCCATATACCCCTACTAATAATTCATTCAATACTGATGCTGTTAATTTATCTCTCATTGTTGGAACACATATTGCCCTAGGTGGTTTTGTAGGTCCTTTAGTGAATAGTAACTGTTTATATCTTGTAAAATGATAGGAACCATTTATAACCTTCCGTGTAATAATTTCAATATTTTCATCTAATGCTTCTTCAAATTTTTTCGGTGAAATTTTATCCAAACCTACTGATGGTTTATTTTTTATCTTCTCCTCATAATGTTCCAAAAGATGCTTTTTGGCAAACAATTTTTTCCATAAGTATGAAGCCTGCATCTACAACACCTCACAAATCACATATAGTGCCACAGGCAAAATTATTACACATCCTTTCAGCAATAACCTCCACCCCACACTCCAATAATACATACCCCTTACATTTTTCCATCTTTTCTTTTTATATTCGCCCGAGCTGCCATGAATTGTCTCATAATAATCAAATGATATATGATTACTACTTGAATCCAATAAATCACAATATTTTGTATATATTGTCTTAATTGACTCTATATCGCCATCATCAATACATTTCAAGTCAAATTCTAACTTTTGTAGCTCTGTATAGTTCCTTCTATATTCTCTAGCATGCTCTAAATATTTTTGTCCATTTAAATACAAAATAACAATAAGTAATGATACTGTCATAAATACTGTCATTAAGCTTAATCTGTCATCTTTATTTATTAAGGCTAATATAGAAAATATAATTGTAAGACATGAATAATAAATATTTATGCCTTGAAAAAATGACTCCTTTTTTATTAATCTTCTTTCTGCATTAACTCTTGATATTCGAGTTGTCCAAATTTGATCTGGTAAATCCTTGTATTTATCCAAATTTTACTCTCCTTCATATACGTATTAGGGTCTCTATGTACTAAGTGCAAAACCTTCATTTGAAAGCCTGAAAAATCTTTTCAGATTGTTAATTACGTTATCTCCATATTGAAAATCATAACTTACGTTATAGACCCTAATACAATTAAAGTTTATCACACAATAACTTATTTTTCAAACTATTTTTTAAATTTTTACATTATTTTATCATTTCCACATGTTTGCAAGAATTTCATAATTTTCGCAAATATTTTTCACAATTATATCTGTTTTTTCCAGATAATCTATACACTCAATTATATAACTTTTTGGAAATCTTTTTGCTTTATCTTCTGACCATTCTCTAAACAGCTGTACTATCATCTCTTTTGGTATTTGATTATTTTTTTGTATAATAAATAAAACTGTTGCAACACCCTCTAGTTTCTTATCTGTAGAAATTTGATTGATATATGCTGTTGACTTCTCAATTGCAGGAAGTAATATTTCTAGTTTTTCTTCTGTCTTTTTGCTACATATCACTTTATATATTTGCTCATAAGTATCTTCTGAATTTGTTAATCCATAATACTTTTGATACTCATTAAGTGACCTTGCTACAATATCTATTCCATGAGAATATGGCCCGTATTTCCATTTATCAAACTTAAAATAATCCTCTTCTAAATAATAATTTGTAAAATATCCCGCCTTTTGTAATCTCAAAGCATTAAATTTTTTCAGATGTAATCTAATTTGCAATAATGCTAATCCAGATACACTTATATCTGGTGCTTGCTTAGGAATAGCTTTATAAGAAATAGATGGTTCATATACTAAAAAAGTATGCTCATTTCCTATTGATTGTAACTTTTCAACAATAATACTTTTTACAACATTCCAATCAAGTCCACCATTTCCACATCCTAATGGTGGTATTGCTATTATTTGTGGCTTATACTCAGCAATAAATTTTGCAAGTTGGTCTAATCCCTTTTCAATATAATCTATTTTAGATTTCTCTCTCCATTTATTTTTAGTCGGAAAATTTACTACCCATACTCCTTCTTCCCTAAAATAATGAATCGTACCTATTCTAAGCTTGCCTGATTTACATGCCTTAACATAATCAAGATTATTTTGAGGAAAACGCATCTTAAACTGATATGCAATACCTTTTCCCATAAACCCCTCGCAATTAACAGTATTTATGAGACAATCTGCACCAGAATCAAAAATATTGCCAGTAACAAACTCTATCATGGTATCCTCCCTTTAATTTTATAATTACACATTAAACCAAATACTTTTAACATTAATATAAGGTGGCGGAAAATCAACTCCATTTTCATTTAAAATGTCTAAAGTCTTTTCCTTAACCTCTTCTGATGGAACATAAATACATTTAAAGAAATTAATAGGAATAACTTTTTCAGTTAAACACTCTGCTATTTTTACATGCTTGGCATATTCATCTGTTCGATTTTTTTCCATCATCGTATTCCAATCTATTTTTTCAAAACCTTCCTCATACTCATATAATACACATTCATCTAATGATAATGGATGTATTGGAAGTATTTTGAAATGATTCTTTTTTGCCAACTCTCTATCTAAACATAAGTATATCATATTATGACCCTGATATGTATGTTTTACTACAACATCAAAAGCTGAATACGGATGAAAATGAAAAGGAGTATATGAATCCAATCCCAATTCTGTTCTCTTTGAAATTATTTCGGCATTTGCGATATCGCCAAATTTAATTCTCTGTTCAAGTACTGCTTTGCGTGGTAATAAACCATTTTTTATAATTGATTCCAAATTATCTAACTTTGTCAAATGGTATAATATTTTTCCCGTTTTTGCTGTTTCTATTCCCATAATCTCCTCCTCTGATTAAATCATCTTAAAATACCTCTACAGCTTTGCTTCTCTTTTCACCCCAAAACTCAACGCACACATGCTGCAGGTCTCCATACATTCCCCACACTGGATACATTCCCTATCCCCCACCTTTTTCACATCCAGTTTGCAAAAGGAAACACAGGCATTGCAGCCATTGCACTTTTTTTCATCCACCTTTATCCCCACTATGGCCACCTTATGGAACAAGGAGTAAAATGCGCCAAGAGGACAGATAAATCTGCAAAAGCTCCGAAAAAGAAACACTGCCGAAAGGATTACCACCGCCAGAACTGTTATTTTCCATGAAAACAGTCCCCCTGCCAATGCCCGTAACCTCTGATCCATCGTTACCAAAATCAAACCGCCCTCCAATGTACCTGCAGGGCAGATATATTTGCAAAATCCCGGTACGGTCCATATCAGGGGAATTCCTATAACAAATACTATCAAAATAATGTATTTTAAGCAGGAAAGCCTCCTGGTCCATTTACTCTTTTTTACTTTTTTGGAGGGAATCTTATAAAGCAGCTCCTGCAACAGCCCAAAGGGACATAAAAACCCGCAGATCACTCTTCCAAGCACTACGCCGAATAGTAACAGCATTCCCAATATATAATATGGAAATTTGTATTTAGAGGAAAGCAATGCAGTCTGCAGACTGCCAAGAGGACAGGCGGCAACTGCTCCGGGGCAGGAATAGCAGTTCAGTCCCGGAACACAAACTCCTTTCACATCGCCCTGATATATTTTCCCATTGGCAAATCCGGTGAAATTGCAATTATATAACAGAGCACAGATTACCTGAATCAGTTTTCGCTTTTTTATCATCCTATCCCAATGCACTCATAGCAGATTCGGATTGCCTTATTTTTCACATCCTGAAAGCCGTTCTGACTGATTCCCATAAAAATAAGCACAATTCCTGCAATAAGCAGTCCCTTTCTCATATATTGATACTTCATAAAATGCTCCCTGCCTTCCCCTGGCTATTCCTCCAATGCTTTATCAATGGCGCTTTTATATTCCTTATATTGTGTGTCCGCATCCCGGGCGCCCAGGTAAACATTTTTTACCATTCCATCCTTGCCGATCACTAACGTATAGGGGATTCCATCCGTAGGATATTTCATGCTGATGGCGCCCTCTGTGTCATAAGCAATAGGAAACGTATATCCCTTATCCCCAAGAAATTGATCTACAGATATTTTATCCTCCATACAGTTTACTGCAAGTATGGCTACTTCTTCTCCATATTCACCATAAAGCTTTTCAAATGCCGGCATTTCCTCAACACATGGACCACACCATGTTGCCCAGAAATTCAATAACACAACCTTTCCATTCTGCTCAGAAAGTGTAAAACTATTTCCACTAACCATTTCAGCCGTAAAATCAGGAGCAGTATCACCTATCGCAATTTCCTGATAATTTTTTGTAGAATCCTCTTTTTCCTGATTGCTTTCTGCAGAATCTTCCTTTTGCTGATTGCTTCCACATCCGGTTAATGCCATTATGGCAATTATAAAAATGATACCTGCTGCTTTTTTCATACTTTTCATTTTCTTCATAACTTATCTTCCTTCCTACTGACTTTCCATTTGCCTAAGGTCTATTGTTCTATTATTTCAAAGTACTTTGCAGATATATATAGTATAATAGATAGTGATTTAGAAATTTTAGAAAAAGTGTAAAGAAATCATAACGTTTCTTTCATTTATTCCATTATTGAGTGAATGCTTTTGTATAGTGTAGCATGGGAAATCAGATGTTTACAAGTATTTTATTATTGCTGCAGTTTTCCTGTAAGTTTAAAATTTTCCAATTTTAAACTTTACAGGATTTTCAGTTGTCTAATCATCAAAACATGCCATGTGTGAAATTATAGAACGTATTACCACAGAAGAAATAGACATAAAATGACGGTACAGCATTGCCGTACCGCCACTTTTCTTTTTACTTCTAATCATTCTCTTCGGGCTATTATTATTTAATCTTAATCTTAACTTTAGCCTTTTTATTAGTACCATCCGTGGACATTACAGTAATGGTAACTGTCTTACCTTTTCCTGCTTTTTTTGCCTTTACCACACCCTTTTTGCTTACTGTTGCATATTTGGTGTTAGAGCTGGTCCACTTCAAAGTCTTGTTTACACTCTTTCCAGTAGTAGTTACTGTTGCCTTCAGCTTCAGCGTCTTTCCTGCCTTAACCGTCTTTGCAGGCGCTTTTATCTTCACGCTCTTAACTGCGTGTTTCATAATCTTAATCTTATAGGTAGCCTTTTTATTGCTGCCATCTTTTGCGGTTGCAGTAATGGTAACAGTCTTGCCGATTCCCGCTTTTTTCAGTGTAACCTTACCTTTTGAATTTACAGTAGCATATTTCTTATTGCTGGTCTTCCATGTAACTGCTTTATTTGTAGCATTTGCAGGTGTCACCTTTGCAGTAAGCTGTATCTTCTTGCCTGCTGCGATTTTTTTGGAAATACCGCTTATGGAAATCTTACTAACCTTTACATCAGCAGGTTTTACAACAGGTGGTTGTGTGGTGCCACTGCCGGATCCGGATGCGGTTACGGTTACCTTACAGGTTGCCGGGAAGAGACCATCATTTGTCTTTACAGTGATGGTGGCTGTTCCGGCTGCGATTGCGGTTACCTTTCCGTCCTTATCCACTGTAGCTATCTTTTTATCTGAGCTGTACCATTTTACACCCTTTGTTGTTGCATTTGCAGGTGCAACTGTAACATTGCCGCCTAAAGCTGCTGTTTCGCCGCTCTTTAATGCAAGGGCTGTCTTGGAAAGGGTTACTCCCGTTACCTTTACTGCCCGCTCTGCAGTTGTTACTTCATATGCTGGATCATATCCATACTTTAACTTTGCCGTGTCGATGTCACTTGCTTTTACCTTAGTTTTGTCTACCAGGATAACACCCTTTAATGCAGGAACTTCAACAGTAATGCTTCCATCCGTTACTGAATAGTCTGTTCCGGTTACTAAATCCGTTAAGGTTGTTACATCCATATCCAGATCTGATACATTTACGGTAGATGATACAGCCGCTTCACCATTATTCATCATAACAAGAACTGCTGCATCCTCATCACGTCTTACATAAGAAAGAATTGTCTCTCCTTCTGTTTCCACCATTTCTATGGAACCGGTACGAAGTGCTGTATAGTTGCTCCTGATCTTTGCCAGTTTCGCATACCATTCTACAAGCTCTTGATCTCCCTGTCCCCAGATCATAGGACGACGGTCATCCGGATCATCTGCCCCAACCATTCCAAGCTCGTCGCCATAGTAGATTGTGGGTGCGCCCGCATAGGTAAACTGCATAAATGCTATTAAATATTGTTTCTTCTTTGCAAGATCGGAAGTATTCTCATAAGTTGGGAATGCTTCGTTTATTTCTTTCTGGTTTCTGTCATCATCAATGCCATCCAGATAGGATAAAATACGTGTGGTATCATGAGAGTCAACCAGGTTCATCATTGCATAGAATGCTTCCTCAGGATAACGCTCTCTCAATCTTTCCAAAACATCAACTGCTTCCTGTACTTTGCCGTCTCTTACAAATGTTACGGCTGCATTACGGAACATATAATTCATAACAGAATCATACATATCACCTAACAGATATTCGGATGCATCTGTCCAGATTTCACCGATAATTACATTATCACTATCCAATGCTTTTACGGACTTGCGGAAATGCTGCCATGTTTCATCAGAAACTTCATTTGCAACATCCAGTCTCCATCCGTCCATTCCCTTAGACAGCCAGTATTGTGTAACGCTGTCATCTGAAGCAGTACTGGTTTCGTTCTTACCGATTACTTCTTTTGCCCAGGTTCCGGTCTGATATTCAGAGCCATTGGTTGCTTTGATGATCGGCATGGAGTCATAACCCCACCATCCGTCATAACCGTAAACGGGCTTGCCAGCACGTAAGCCACCTTCATCGCATACCTCTTCACCTTTATCATCCTTTAAGGCTGATGTAAATACGTCAAACCACTCTACATAGTCATAATTGGTAATTCCATATTCCTCTGTAAAATATTTCTTTGCTGCTTTTTCGGCATCTTCCTGAGTTGCTTTCTTTTCTGCCATATAATCATAAACATATGCCCAGTAAGGATAAGCGCCGATTTTGTCTGTTCCTTCTTCTAAATACTCATAGTAACGGTCAAAATAAACGGAATCATCCGATACATGATTGAATACTCCATCTAATACAACGTGCATTCCATTGTCTGCCGCTACTTCTACTAATTCTTCAAAATCCCCCAGCGTACCAAGAATCGGATCGATATTCATATAATCACTTGTATCGTACCTATGAGCTGAAATGGATTCAAATACCGGGTTTAAGTAAATAACGGTAATGCCTAATTCCTTTAAATAATCGATACGTTTTGTAATACCCTTTAAGTCCCCGCCGTAGATATCATTGCTAAAGTTTTCGTCTCCCTTATAAGCAAAGGTAGGATACGTATCAGGATGTAATTCCATCTGCTCCGGGTTTTTCGGTATGATATACCAGTCTGGCATGTATTCATACTGAACAGAGCCACGGGCATCTGATGTGATTGTGTCATTTGAAACATCCCCGTTATAGAAACGTTCCGGGAAAATCTGATAAATAACAGCATCCTTCATCCAGTCAGGTGTCTTATACCCTTTCTGATAAACAATCAAATCATAAGGTACTGCATTTAATAAATCTGTTGACATACCTATGCCGTAATTCTTTGCCTCATCATCAGAATAAATACTGATTGCCGAGCCGTTGGATACTGCAAAGAAATAATGGTATTCACCAATTTTGTCAAAGCTTGCCTTCATTGACCAGATTTTTTTGCCGTTTTCTTCTGTTTCGGGCTCTTCCACCCATATTGTCTTTTTATCTTTTCCTTTTACTACTAGTGCAACCTTTTCTGCATCGTCTCCGGTCTGAATCGAGAATTTTACTTCCGTTCCCACTTCAATGGCTCCGTAAGGATCTTTGTACACGGTATCTTTTGAATCATAGAAGATATTCGTTGTTTCTACTTTTACATCAGATGCATCATTGTAATAGATTTCCGTTACAGGATCAAAATAGAAGGTCACTGCTTTGTCTGCATTTAGTGTAAACTCTGAAACGGGATAATCTTTTTCGCTATAAAGGTACTTAATATCTTTATATGTACCTGCACTCATATCTACTGTAACGCTGTAAACACCGTTTAGTAAATCGTCCGTCAGCTTTGTACCTTCCGGAATGCCTGTGCCTTCCAGTATGATATCCGCAAAGATATAATCGATACTATTCACTGTAAGATGGCTGATGTCATTGTAGGTAAAAGTTACATCTGAAAGCTCACTGACAGTGAGGTTCATATTGGCTCCATCTTTTTCACCTTGTGCACCATAATTTTCTGCCCAACTTCCATCAATTGCAATTTTGTATTGATAATTACCTGCTGCCATATTCTTTACAGTAATCTCATAAATACCATTGCCCTTGTATGTCAGCTTTTCAGATTCTTTTGCCGGATCCCATCCATTGGCGTTTACTGTGCCGGGAAGTGAAACATTTCTTCCTTCAAATGACGGCTTCACATAAGCAGACCATTGATTATCGTCGGAATCTGTTACAGTCTCTTGTGCACTATCATCTAATGTCTTTACTTCGTCAATTTTGTAATAATATGCAACGGTTGTTTCTTCATCACCAAAGTAAAGATTGTTGGATGTGAAGGAACCGTCCTTATTTGCCTTTAATGTAACGGTTGTAGGATTGTTTACCTCTTTGCTTGTAGCATTATAAACACCGTATACAAGGTCTACAGAATTTATGCTGACAGAATCCCCGCTAACGGAATCATCGTCAGCAATAACCGGTGAGCATACAAATCTTAAGGTATCATTTGCATTTCGGATAACCTCCTGTTTTGCGGCTCCTGTTGCAAGGCCAAGCATTTCGCCCAATTCACTCTTATCGTTAATGCTGTCATAAATCTTATCTTCTTCCGCATCAAATAAGAAAATCACAAAAGTATCATCATTTGCAACTTCTATTGCCTTGTTGTCAAAATTCGACCACGAACTATGGTTATAAACTGTTTTCCACTCATAGCTTCCTTTTGCATAAACTTCTGTTCTTATAAACCATTTATCGGAAATCTGAGTGAACTCCCATCCTTCCTCCGCCGCAGTCCAATCTTCATTGCCACCTCTTACTGTACCAATTAAGGATACTGTACTTGAGAATGGCACCAGCTCAATTGTTTTACCATCTCCGCCTGCTGCTATTTCAAAAGGTGCTGTACGGATAGAATCATAAACGTTTCCATTTGCTGTATCCGCATAAACAGTTAACTGGGAAGATCCTGACGGAATTGTCAGCGATATATTGCCATCATCACTGCCGTCGTCATTGCCCCAGGACATATCCCATTCATCATTAGCTGCTGTTTTATACTTAATTTTCACATCCTCGCTTAATTCCTCAAACAAGAACGTACCAGACCAGATGCCGCCCCCGACATATGTAAGCTCTGCATTCTCATCCGCTGGGTTCCAATCTGCTATAGGACGTGACTCTCCTTCTGAATCAACAAAACTCAACGCATCAAAACTTCCAGCTATAGCTAAGCTCTTTACCCATCCGGATTCTGTAGAGTTCGTAAATGTACCGGAAGCGAGACGGAAATAAATATCCTCTGTTCCCACTTCTACGGTTACCCTGGCTGCCTCTTTTCCGTTAATAAGAAGAACTGCTTGCTTCTCTTCTGTAGCTTCGTCTCCTACTGCTACAACAGCTGGTTCAACATCTGCCGGTTCTTCAATCACATCCGGCTCTTCCGCCTCTTCATTTTCATCTTCTTCCGGCACTACCGCACTATTTGAAATACTGTCGTCGGATACGGATACGCTTTTTAAAGCGTTAAATCCATCACCAACAATTCCTTCCTCCGATTCCTCATTGGCTGCTGCCTGTTTCATGGAATCTTCCAGTCCTGATTGTAATACTTCTTGTTCTGAACTTAAAGTCTCTTGCTGCAAATCTTCTGCCTCAAACTCAAATTTGCATTCGTATACCCCCTGATTATAAAGCTTCATTGTCTGGGTATCATCTCCAAGCTTGACCTCTACTAAATCAGTCAGCATGGTCGTCAGATCTTCCGACGAGTCCGGCTCGGCTGCTTTCACTGTAGATATGCCCACTGAAGGCGGTATCATGGTCAGAACCATTACAACAGCTAAGCAAAAAGCCGATAACCTGTTTGCCTGTTTCTTAATAGAATGTTTCATTGTTTACCTCCCTATTTTTATTTTTCCCTACATGCGCCATTTCAACATATAAGACAACCTAAGTATATATAATTATGCATTCGATTTACAATATATTTTGTCAAAATAAAAAAAGTTTAGTAATTATGTATAAAAATTAAGAAGAAATTTGGCAATAATTTCTTAATCATCCGTTAACAGATCCAAAGAAACTCTTGTCTTGGAAAAATAAACATAAAATGACGGTACAGCATTGCCGTACCGCCATTTTTATTTTTAGTTACTGCTCTTCAGCTTTTATTTCTGGATCTTTATCTTAACTTTAGCCTTCTTATTGGTACCATCCGTAGACGTTACAGTAATGGTAACAGATTTACCTTTTCCTGCCTTTTTCGTTTTTACAACACCTTTGCTGCTTACTGTTGCATATTTGGTGTTGGAACTGGTCCACTTCAAAGTCTTGTTTACGCTCTTTCCAGTAGTAGTTACTGTTGCCTTCAGTTTCAGCGTCTTTCCTGCCTTAACTGTCTTTGCAGGCGCTTTTATCTTCACGCTCTTAACTGCGTGTTTCATAATCTTAATCTTATAGGTAGCCTTTTTATTGCTACCATCTTTTGCGGTTGCAGTAATGGTAACAGTCTTGCCGATTCCTGCTTTTTTCAGTGTAACCTTACCTTTTGAATTTACAGTAGCATATTTCTTATTGCTGGTCTTCCATGTAACTGCTTTATTTGTAGCATTTGCAGGTGTCACCTTTGCAGTAAGCTGTATCTTCTTGCCTGCTGCGATTTTTTTGGAAATACCGCTTATGGAAATCTTGCTAACCTTTACATCGGCAGGTTTTTCTGGCTGTGGTGTTGGTGTCGGTGTTGTCTGACCTGGGTCAGGGGTGATAGGTTTCTCACCTTCTGTCTTTGAAACAGTTACTTGATAACTTTGGCTGTATGTTCCATAAGTCACCTTAATTGTATAAGTTCCCTCTTTATCCTTATTGTATGCAGAAGCATCAACTGTATATGCGGAGATTGGAACTTTTACAGTACCATAAACACCTGTTACAGTAAGTCCATCCAGATTCAGTTCTTCTCCTACTTTATAAGCAGTCTTGTTCGGTCCTTGGAAAATAACATCTGTCAATGTCTTTCCTTTCGCTACAATAACAGTACCACCGTCCTGATTAGCCGGGATTGTTACCGTTACGGAATTTCCTGATACAGTCAACTCCTCGCCGCTGTATACATCCACAACTCCTTCGTTTTCTGCCACATTAAAAGTCACTGTCTTTGCAGTGCCAGTTGTATTTAATCCCACATAAACGTTTTCACTTCCAGCACTTCTCTTAAATACTAAATATCCATCTACATCAGAACCTGCAAGCTTTGTTCTTGTTCCTCTTGCAAATACATTGGAATACATAGCTCTTGCTGCCAGCAGCTTCTTATAATGATTCAACATTTCCTGCTGTTCGTCAGTCAAATTGTCAAATTGCATATCATAACGATTATTTTTCTGGTCTCCAAATGCATTTGGACCCGTCAGATTAATTTCTTCACCATAATAAACAATCGGTGTGCCCTTTGCAGTCATCTGAAGGGCTGCTGCCACTTTCATCTTAGCTGTATCATTATTAAGGTTGTACAGGAATCCATCTTCATCGTGGCTGCTCAGGAACTGTCCAAAAGTCTGGCTGTTGGACAACCTACTGTTTCTGTTTTCCAAATTAGCCTCTACAGAATCAATCTTTCCATATACGAAATCTCTTGCTGTGGATTTGAAGTCGAAATCCAATAAGGCGTCCATCTGTCCGTTGCCTAAATAATCTCCTGTATTGGAAACGCCGGCTCCAAAATATTCTCCAATCATCTTAAATGCCGGATTGACCTTGGCAAGGGATGTCTTTAAATCCTGCCATGTTTCATGATCCACATGTTTTACCGTATCTACACGGAAATACGCAATACGATTGCCATTTGCCGTTGTATGGTTTGCCCATGCTGTCTGCCATTCGATCAGTTTTGCACGCACTTGCGCATCTTCCGTTTTAAAGTCAGGCAAGTTATCCAAAGATCCTAAAATAACGTCACCTTCTACTTCCTCTTCTTTTGTTCTGACCAATCCTTTAAAGGTTTCTTCTGTACCATATCCCGCATGGTTTACAACAATGTCGACCATGATTTTAATGCCTCTCTTGGCAGCTTCGTCAATCAAGTTATCCAAATCTGCGGTATTTCCTAAATGTTCATCAACTGCTGTAAAATCTTTTGCCCAATAACCATGATATCCCTGCTGATGCAGTTCCTCATTTGTAACATCATCAATGTTGTCTACTATCGGGGTAATCCAAATCGTATTGATTCCAAGCTCCTGTAAATATCCCAGCTTACTTGTCAATCCCTTAAAGTCGCCTCCATGGTATGCCTCGATCTTGTCTTTTGCACAATCATAATCATTGGAAGTATCACCATTTACAAAGCGGTCTGTAAGCAGGAAATAAATTCTGGATTCATCCCATGCTGCATCAGAATCAGTCCTGTTTACCACTTTAACCTCAACATCTAATTTGGTTTCATTTCCCCATAAATCCGTAATGGTAAACGGAACCTGGTATGTGCCTGCCTCCACGCTGCTGTCCACATAAAGTACTCCTTCTTTGGACGCTGGCTGGAAAAATACTTTCTGATCTTCATAACCTAATTCAGTAAGGTCTGCTTCAATGGAAGATACCTCCATGTCATCTCCCGTATCTTTATCTTTAATATCAAAGGAAACAACCGGATTCTGATTATAATTCACTTCTTCCGGAGTTACCGTTGCTTTAATCTCCAGTTCCGGCTTCTTATATTCAATTTCGCCATCCCAATACTGGTCGTCTACTTTTTCACCATCTACCTCGAAATAGAACTGATATATTCCGTCCTCAGGAATGTTTGTATAGTGATATGTAAACAATTCATCCTGGGCATCATAAGTCATACTATTTTCTGATACCGTACCACTGGGACTGGTAATGACTACCTTAACGGGTGTGTCTTCCAGTTCATCCATTGTATTGTTGTAAAATTTGTCATCATCACGCCATGCAAATAGAATACCATTCTTATAAGCCGTCTTTGCAGAAGGAAGCAGGTAAGGAACTTCGATACCCTCTCCTCCCTTTACTTTCGTATAACGGTCAGCCTCATATGGTGCCAACGAACGATCTTTAAATTCTCTGTCCGTTGATTCATCTGCACCCCATTCACCAAAAAGACGTACTATGTAGCCAAAACTCTTTGTGCTGTCATCCAATGTAATATACGCAGTATATTTTTTATTTACCAAACGGAACTTTGCTCCCACGTTTCCTGCTTTTGAATTGTACCACGTATAAATATCCGACTTGCCTGTATTTTCTGAATCAGTTTTATATTCATATTCATACAAAAATGCCTTTTCGGTATAATATAATTCTAATTCTGCCTGTTTTTCACCTTTATTATCATCCTCATAATCGGCTACCACTGTAAAATAACCTGTTTTTGCATCTTTCGTTGTGGTAATCGTTGCTTTTGTTGGATCATCATCATCTTTTTCTATTGTAATGCCTGTAACATTGTCTTTTCCTTCTTCATTTTTTACAGACCATTCAATACTATCTTCCTTTACCGAATCTGTAACTATTCCAGTTACTTCAAACTCACCTGTACCTGCAGGATTCTCACAATTAATTAAAAATCCTTCTACGACTAGCAGGGAGTTGTCACCTGCAAATTGTTTGTTTAAAGGGTCAATTACCCAGTTGCTACCATATTTAAACTTATACTGGTACTTGCCCGGTTTTACATTCGGTATAGTAATGGAGTACACACCATCTCCATCATCATCCGTCATCTCCATGCCATCATCCCAGTCAGTCAGTTCACCCATTAAGCATAATTTTTGACCATCTAATTTTTCTGCACTAATTTCATAATTAAATGTGACGGAACCGTCATCATTGATAACGGGACTTTTTATATCTGAAAAATCAGCCGGATTGATAGGCGCTGATACAGTCGCACCGCTTACCCAGCCACTGGGTGCTTCACTGGATACCTGAATCTTATCATTAGATGCCGCATCCTCATAGGTAATCCAAACTTCCATTGTTTCTGCAGTAATAGGAATCTCATAATCATCAGTCTGTTTGCCAGCATCCCACTCACCACAATTAAAATTCCCATTCACTGTTTTCGCATCTTGTTTGGTTACCCTAAAGCTAAACCAGCCTGGATTTTTTTCATTTTCTTCTATAATGCCGCCATATCCATTCATACAATATTCTAATCCGGATATAGGTGTCCAACTTCCGCCAGAACCAAACTTTCCATATACCTTATCCCAGTTTTTCTCATTCTTAAAATGTACTGTTAAATCTGTACTGGTTACTGATGATTCAGGAGGAGTCAATGCAGTTTTTCCTTCTTTATCTAAAAACCAGTGTATCTTATTGTCATCTCCAGGAATAGCATATAAATCCTGTGGGGTTTCTCCATTGTATTGAGGCATTGCTTCCTCATCACATATATTGTCCGTATTGTTAGATGGAGTAGCCAGATCAAGTAACTGGAAGTAATTAAAATCACCTTTTATGGCAATTGAATAAAATCCATCCCCCTCATCTTCCAAAAGATATCCATTTGAGTCCCAGCCCTCTATTGGTTGTGCCTCTGGCGCTTCATTACCACTTACGGTCAGCACTAAATCCTCTTTATTTACGTGAAGTGCTGGTGTTTCCCAGTTCCAAACATCATTCTTAAAATGAATCTTGATGTTCGTTAGATTTGTGCCCTCTTCTGCATTGGCTACAATCGGTGTGATTGTCAGTGACGTGAAAATCATCACTACCGCCAAAAAAAAGGACATTAATCTGTTTGTTTGTTTCTTGATTGAATGTTTCATTTTTTACCTCCCTATTTTTGTTTTGTCCATACGCACCATTTCAACATATAGAACAAGATAAGTATATAAAATTTTATATCTGATGTACAATAGCTTTTCCCAAAAGAAAAAATTTTCGGCAATTTTGTATAAAGATTTCCAAAGATTTTTAGTAAAAATTTTATGGTGTTTTGTTAGAAAACTATTTTGTTTGATAATTTCAGTTAATATAATAACATACAAAAGCGGTTATAAACTGTTATGTTCATAACCGCCTTTACGCATTGTATTTAAAAAATCTCAATCTGCTTCTATTCCCTAAGATCTCTTGTCTGTTTTATCAGTTCCTGTGCCAGTTTACTATTGCTCTTTTTGGGATTGCTTTCCAACAGCGCTATCATACGTTCTATATCGTCTTCCGGTTTATCCAGCAGCTTTGCTATGTCAAAAGCTTCTAATCCTTTCGCAGACATCGTGCGGATTATCCTGAGCATTTCCTCCAACTGTCCTTCATCTCTGCCCAACACCCTGCCTTCCTCTCTACCTTCGCTTCTGCCTAATACCCTGCCTTCATTTCTCCCATCTGCTATCAATGCGGTCAATGCCTGACACATATCTACTTTTCCTCCTTCTTCATAAAACTTCTCTACCTCTAGCAGCTCTTCTGCTCCGGTAAAAACTGCGGCTGCCTCATAGGCATCTTCTTCCATCTCCCTGTAAGCCGGGTCATGTTCCACCAGCTCCCTTAATTTCTTCTTGTCATTGGAACAGTGGATAAAATTGAATACCTGCTTCAGGTCAGTCTGGAATACTTCTGTGTTGGGCAGCTTACGGATCTCAAGCAGCTGAATCTGGTAATCGTTTACCACAGCCCGTAGTTCCTCCGGTATGTCCCTAAAATCCAAAATGCCGTGAAGATCCCTGCTCCCGTCCCAGCTTTCCCCATAAAAGAGCACCAGTGTCATGCAGGGCTTTAGTCGGCTGTCCTTGGTAAAGCCGGATAGAAATTCCGCTCTGCTGGTTCCTTTCGTCCTCCTGACTGTTTTCCGTTGTCCAACTGCCTGATGTTCATACTCTCCGGCATCGTAGGACATGACCCGCAGCGGCATCAAATAATCCACTTCTGTCTGGCTTTCCACCCCAATGACTGCAAAATTCACCCCAAAAGCAGTTTTGCGAATCAAATCCCGATATTTCTGGCTCCTTTTCCTTCCCGCAGGAAGTCCCATCCCGGAAAATCCCTGCTCGTATTAATGATTTGTGAATAAAAGCATAGATTTTCTGAAATGACTTAGAATCATAGAATGTTTACTCAAAATTTAGATATATGTTTTAAGAATATAGTAGCATATAATAAAACGATTTGCAAGAATATAAAGTACGAAATCCAGAATAAACTTATAAACTGTTACGTTCATAACCGCCTTTACGCATTGTATTTAAAAAACTCAATCTACTTCCATTCGACTCAGGCAATAACCTTCAATCAGCCCAATCAACTCTTTTGCTGTTGTAATTTGCTCTTCCGCTTCTGCTTTGGTAGCAATATAAAAATCATCATAATCGCTTGCATGACGGATTTCTTCCGCATCTATAATTTTTCTTCCAAATGCCTTTGGAAAAATCTCTGTCCGTATATAGTCTTTATTAAAATTCGCTAATGAATCCTTGTGACGTTTATATACTTTTCCATCAATTGCATGAATAGCTGATATTGCATGAAAAATGGCATAATAAGCCCGGTTATTTGCCGTTCTATATTCGTTTTCTCTCATAAGCATACAAGTTGTCCGTAAATCATTTTTAGCCGTCTCAAGACGGTAACACACCAAATCCCTGACAGTTCCCTTATCAGGCTGTTCCATATAATGCCACCCCTTCCCTCTGTACATTTGTATAAAAAGGATAGACACCCAGCCATTTTTTGAAATGTGCGTCACTCTTTGCAATCGGCTTAATATCAAGATCATACTTTTCATTAAAATCATAGGTAATTCCTGATAGCTGATGACGGAAATCCTTAATTTCCATATCTGTCAAATCTATCAGAATCATAATATCAATATCCGAATCCGGTCTAAAATCCCCTCTGGCATAGGAACCATACAAGATTACAGACTTTAGATGCTTCCCATAAATTTTCCTTACCTCTTCTACATATTGTTCAAGCAGGGTATCTATCATTACTGACATAGTTTGTCTCCCTTCTTTTCTTTCTCCAACAATTCATTTTGTCTGGTTATCATAGACTACATGCTTTTCCCTTCCTATAATGTCAAGCCCTAAATCATTGATTTTTCAGGCTTTTTCTTTAAATATTTACCTCATAACAAGAACCAAAAGTGTAGAACAGTCATTGTATCATGTACCAACTTCCTTCGTCCCACCTGTTCATACACTGAGTGCCTGCTAAGCTTTCTAACAGGGTCATTACCCTACGAAGAGAACCACTGCAGGCTACAGCTCTTGTTTGTATTTGATTTTTACTGCCCACATCACATCCTAAGATAAGCATGTCATCACTGATAAATGAAAGTTTTGCATTCTTATCGAACTTACCGTTAGTTTCCAACTCACGCCAGGTTGAAGCTGTAAGATTCTCCCTAATCACCTCCGCTTTTTTCAAAAGCCCCTGCTATTCAAAAATATTTGATATTACTACTTGATTTTTGTTCTTTCTGCCTTTAATATTCATTTTAGATACCTCTCGTATTCTTTAGATTTTTACCAACTGGCAGGTCAGTAATAATCTAAATTTACTTGAGGTATTTTTTTGTGTCAATCGCTTGACCTATTTAAAGTATACAGGAAGCTTTTTCACTATATTATATGCTACCATTACTGGTTTTACAAGGTTTTCAGCTATCAATATTTGTGTCATGATCCTTCAAAATTATTCGTATCATCTTTACGCATTGTATTTAAAAAAACTCAATCTACTTCCATTCCCTAAAATCTCTTGTCTGTTTTATCAGTTCCTGTGCCAGTTTACTATTGCTCTTTTTGGGATTGCTTTCCAACAGCGCTATTATATGTTCTATATCATCTTCCGGCTTATCTAACAGCTTTGCTATATCAAAAGCTTCTAACCCTTTCGCAGACATCGTGCGGATTATCCTGAGCATTTCCTCTAACTGTCCTTCACTTCTGCCCAGTATCCTGCCTTCTTCTCTGCCTTCGCTTCTGCCCAGTATCCTGCCCTCCTCTCTGCCTTCGCTTCTGCCCAGTATCCTGCCTTCCTCTCTACCTTCGCTTCTGCCTAATACCCTGCCTTCATTTCTCCCATCCGCTATCAATGCGGTCAATGCCTGACACATATCTACTTTTCCTCCTTCTTCATGAAACCTCTCCACCGCTAACAGCTCCTCCGCTCCGGTAAAAGCTGCGGCTGCCTCATAGGCATCTTCTTCCATCTCCCTGTAAGCCGGGTCATGTTCCACCAGCTCCCTTAATTTCTCTTTGTCATTGGAACAGCGGATAAAGTCGAATACCTGCTTCAAGTCTGTCCGGAACACTTCCGTATGGGACAGCCTGCGGATCTCAAGCAGCTGGATCTGGTAATCGTTTACCACAGCCCGTAGTTCCTCCGGTATGTCCCTAAAATCCAAAATGCCGTGAAGATCTCTGCTCCCGTCCCAGCTTTCCCCATAAAAGAGCACCAGTGTCATGCAGGGCTTTAGTCGGCTGTCCTTGGTAAAGCCGGATAGAAATTCTGCTCTGCTGATTCCTTTCGTCCTCCTGACTATTTTCCGTTGTCCAACTGCCTGATGTTCATATTCCCCAGCATCATAAGACATGATCCGTAGCGGCATGAGATAATCCACTTCTGTCTGGCTTTCCACTCCAATGACTGCAAAATTCACCCCAAAAGCAGTTTTGCGAATCAAATCCCGATATTTCTGGCTCCTTTTCCGGCTCTTTTTTAAAAAGCCGGGCAACTCCCAAAATCCGGTCTGGGTGTCCAATTCCGCCAGATGTCCGGCTGATACCACCTGCCTGCCCGCAAATAAAAAACCGTTGATTAGATCCGCATACCGCTCATTATCCGACAGATAACGTTTCTGCAACAAATCTTTTTCCATATTCTTTTCCTTCCCGCAGGAAATCCCATCCCGGAAAATCCCTGCTCATATTAATGGTTCGTGAATAAAAGCATAGATTTTCTGAAATGACTTAGAATCATAGAATGTTCTTTATAAAACTTAGATATATGCTTTGAGGATATAGTAGCATATAATGAAACGGTTTGCAAGAATAGAAATTACGAAATCACGGAAATCCATTTTCAATCAAAGGTATTTTCGAGCTTAGCACTGTTGCGTTTTTATAGAGCGAAAGCGTGGCGACGTAGAAATATGCTTAGCATGGAGCCAGTCCCAATGCCTGCAGCGAGAACCTCTGATTGAAAATTGATTTCCGTGTATATCTATTCCCACCTTTTCCTATCCATCATCCACACATAAAAAAGAATCTGAAGCACCAAATAAATGAGCATCCACAAAAAATAAATCCCCGTATCCCTGAATAAATTATCATTTCCATGACTATACGCATAGCTTAAATCATACAAAGGCGGAAGCACCCAGCTAACCAGCTTTGTAACGGGAAATTTCTCATGTAAGCCGCCTTTTATAATCGTTAATAAAGCTGTAAAAATGCATAGCGCAATAGAAGCTTCCTTTTTAGGTACAAATCTGTCATTTAACAATAAGGCTGTCATTCCTCCGCAAAATCCGGACAGAAAAAACAAAATAAAACCTGATATTCCTTTTCCTACCGTGAAAGCGGTGGTAAAAAAATCTTTTCCATTTACCACATATTGTATGATCGGTACTAAAATAGAAATGGCTGCACCAATCATACTAACTTTTCCCACCAATAGAACCTTGCCCATATAAAAACTTTTTTTACTGGGAATTCTAATAAAGATCGTCTGATCCATTGCCTGATAAGGAAGGTCATTACACATAAAAAACACTGCTAATATTCCAATGAACACTACCAGGGAACAAATGCCAAAGCAGCTTAAAAGGTCCAAAGGACCTAGCGAATAGGACATTCCAAGGTACATGATAAATAGAATGGCAGGTACCATCCATTTCCTGCTTTTTAATAGCTTTTCTGTTTCATATTTGCATATTGCATAGGCACTTAACATTTTTCTTCTCCATTCCTTTTTATTCTACTTCTCAAACACATAATCTGTGCCATCTATTAAAATTCCATCTTTTATCTGATAGACCTTATCCGCCAGTTCCTTTATCAAAAAAGACTCATGACATGCCATGATAACTGACAGGCCCTGCTCTTTTTTACTTCTTATTTCTTTTACGAAACACTGCTGGGACTTTATATCCTGGCCGGATAAAGGCTCATCCATAAAAAGCACGTCCTTTTCTCCTAATAAAGCCTGAATCATGGCTGCCTTCTGTAAGGTTCCTTTGGAAAGCTGCTTCATAGGTGTATCCAGCATATCCTCCAAATGAAAATCTTTATAATACGCCTCTAACTGCCTGCCCGCATCTATATGTAAAATGCGCTGCATATGCTCCATAAAACCGGGAATGGTAAAGCCTGCCTTTTCATATCTGTCCGGAATAAAAGACAGACGGCAGTCCGGGCTTTTAATAACCTTTCCTGCCGATGGCATGGTAATCCCTGCCAGAATACGAAGAAGTGTACTTTTTCCGCAGCCGTTTGTTCCTACCAGCGCAATGATTTCTCCTTCCTCTACAGATAAGCTGATATCCTTTAAAATTTCTTTTCCTTTGTATGTTTTTTTAATATTTTTTGCTTCCAGTCTCATTTTATATTTTATTCTCTTTCTTTTTGTATGATTAACCGTTATCTTACTATATAATATTTTGCATCATTTTATTTTCCAGATTCCACCTCTATCAGAACCTTCTCTTTCAATCTTTCCTTCTTTGCGTAATATTTGAATTGCTTTTTCTACTTTTTTTCTTGATAAATTCAGTTCTTTCATAATTGCAGTCTGTGATATCTGTGGATTATTACAAATAAGCACATATACTTTATTTGCTCTTTCTCTAAGTTCTGCTCCTTTTTCTGCTCCTTTTTCTGCTCCTTTTTCTGCTCCTTTTTCTGCTCCTTTTTTATAATTCATATTTTTTAAAGTCAAAAAGAAATCATGATTATCTGAATATAACTCTGGTTCATATATTTCATCATAATGAGGTTGCTTTCTATAATCTCCCAATATCTTCTTAAACCCGCTGCCTCTACGATCCATATAATTAAGTCGATTAAATATATCTGCAATAACTGGATTTCTTCTCCTTGAAGGAATTTTCGTTAAATCTCTATCCTGTACTTTGGTTCCGTCATACATCCCTCCCGGAGAATATATTTCTATCCTGTCATCAAACATATCCACATGCACTTCGCTTCCAATTTCTAAGTAATTCCTATGAATTAATGCATTCACGATTCCTTCTAAAACTGCTCTTTCTGGATAATCCGGCATCTCAATCCTTCCATCTGCAACATAGTAGTAAGGTGTTTCCTCTCCCACATATATATTTAAAACAAGAAGCACCTTCTCCTCTTCTTTATGAAAACTCAATTTAAATTTGGGAATAGGGTCCATTTTTGTTTTAATTTGCTCACTAATTATTTCGGCATCATGTTTCGGATTTTCTAACCCCACAATTTCATCATCATCAGAAACACCAAAAATCAACACACCGCCAAATTCATTGGCAAAAGAACTTACGCTTTTTAACCAACTTTTCGGTTTTTTCTCTTCCAGCTTAAGTTTTTTATCATATTCAGTGGCTTCGCCTGTAATGTCTCTAACTGCCATATAGTTACCTTCTTTCTGTTTTTACCATAATAATATTTCCCTTTACAGCAGCCGCACCTTCTTTGCAATCCCCACAAGCATGCTCCCCTTTGGAAACCGCCTAAGCTCCTCCTCCGAAATAGCCCCAATCTTTATTGCCGTCACAAAATAAATAACCGCTCCTGCCCCAATTGCCCCAAACAGGGAAATCATATTGCTTTTAATCAGATAGTGCAGCCCTTTATAAAGATAATGTGCTCCTGCTCCCATAAGGGCCGCAGCAAGAAAAGGAAGTACAAAGGTCTTCACATATTTTTGCTGATAGCCTAAACATCTTTTTATAGAAATGCCGTTTAAAATACACATAAAAAAGGAATACACAATCATGGCAATTGCCATGGCATATAAGCCCAGATCCGTATATAAAAGCAACGGCACTAAAACCACGATTTGAAGCACCAGGGCAACTGCCGCATTGATCACTGGCATATTGACTTTTCCGATTCCCTGAAGCACACCGTTTGTCAGGGTAGATACTCCATAAAAAATAATGGAAACTGTCATTACCTGCAACAGGCCTGCTGCCAGTTCGATAGATTCCTTTGGCCTTGGAAACAACAGAGTAACAACAGGTTCTGCCAAAGAAAACAACCCTACTGCAGCAGGAATGGAAATCAGCATAGTAGTATGGATTGCCTCCCCGATCTTCTCATTGGTCTCCCTTTTTTCTCCTCTGGCATAAGTGCCGGAAACTGTAGGAATAATGGCTGCGGACATGGCAGAAGCAATTGCTATAGGGATATTTGCCAGTACAACTGCCTTTCCCGCAAAAATACCGTACATAGTGGCAATCTCTTTTTCGGAAACCTTTTTTACAGCTCCGTATATTTCCTCAAAAATCTTTTGATTGATGGAGGTATTGGAATTATAAATAAAGGTGCTTAAAATAACGGGAGTCACCATAAATATGATAATCCGGAAAATCTGGTCCGTAGACAAAAGCTCTCTTGTCCGGTCTTTTTTTATCTGTCTGTAAATGGTGTCCTTATTAATGGAATAGACCCAGTACATGAATATAAGTGCAATCAGCACCCCCGCTCCCGTTCCCAGAGCACTTCCCATAGCCCCGTAGACCGCTCTGGTGGTATCGTCCTGATTTGCTACAAGCCCTATGAGAAGATGGGCGGCTGCTAAACTGATGACCGCATTTAAAATCTGTTCCGCAATCTGGGAAACAGAAGTCTGCAGCATGGACTTATGCGCCTGAAAATAACCCCTAAGCACCCCTAATATGCCGGAGAAAAAAATAGTGGGGGCAAACACTCTCAACACTACCACCGCATTTTTCTGCACTAAATGAGACGCCCCGAAATAAGCAAACAGGCTGGCGGCGCCGCCTACGATAAATACATAAATCAAAGCACATTGAAAAATCCGGTGTGCGTTTTTATATTCCTTTAAAGCAAGTCTTTGGGAAATTACTTTGGAAATCGCAGAAGGAATGCTGTAAGAGGATACTAACAGGATAATCGTATAAATATTATAAGCAGAGCTGTAATATCCATTTCCTTCGTCTCCGATAATGGCAGCCAAAGGGCTTCTATATAAAAGGCCGATAATCCGGCTGATAATTCCGGCAGCAGCCAGAATCCCCGCCTGTATGACAAAACTGTTTTTCCTGCTTTTCTGGTTCATGGTCTGGTTCCTTTTTTATCTTCATCCGGATAAAACCGGCAGATCTTTTTACTAGTATTAGCATAATGTATTTTTTCCATAAAGTCCATGAAAATTTATTGCAGTTTTTTTGAACCAATCCCTCATGTAAAATGTCTTATATATGAGTATACTCATCATAGAAGGAAAGGAGGAACCCATGAAGGGTAATGAACAATGCTTAAACAGTTATTTTATAGAGACTGTAAGCAAAAATAAAACAGCCATGTTCCGTCTTGCCTATTCTATCGTTTTAAATGTGGAGGACGCAGAAGACATTGTGGGGGAAACTATATTAAAGGCTTTCAGCCACTTGGAAAAGTTAAGAAATCATAAAAAAATGAAAGCATGGATATTTCAGATTCTGGTAAATGAGTCCAAATCCTATTTAAGAAAAAGAAGCCGGATTGAGCTGGTAGGGGATTCTTCCTTATTTTTACAAAAGGAAGAAAAAAAAGATACTGCCTCTGACTTATTGGAGCTCGTATGTCAGATGGACGATTCCTTTAGAGAGGTGCTTATCCTCTATTATTTTGAGGAATTTCGCATTAAGGAAATTGCAAAGATTCTTGCAATACCGGAGGGAACTGTAAAATCAAGACTTTCCAGAGCAAGAGAAGAATTAAAGCAATCCATGGAAAGTAATCATTGGAAAGGATGAAGATTATGAATAAATTTGATAAAGAAATACGTAAACTTGCAAAGCAAAGCAACTGTCCTACAAGTAAAAACTACGAAATAAAAATTAACAATATGTTAGAAGACCTTGGAAAGGAAGCTTCCAGACAGCCGGCAAAAAAAGCTGCCAACCTGCCATTTTTTAAAGTTGGCATTGCTGCCTGCGCATTGACCCTGATATGCCTTGTCTCTGTTCCAGTGGCAGCACAGATTATGGACTATGTAAAACAAAGAATGCTTTCCATGAATGACAAGGAATTTGAGGAAATCGCAGCCTCCAATGATGAACATAATATAACAAGAGAGCATGATACGGAAGCAATAACCTACTCCAGAGAAATGTCCGAACAAGAAGAGAAACGTTATTCTGAATTATTGGATAAATACGAAAACGAAGGTTTATTTCCGGAAGGAAAATTACAGATTGTGGATAAACTGGAGAATCCCGAAACTATCGATTCTCTTGTCTATGAAACCTACAACCGAAAACTCTTTTTACCGGAAAAAGAACTGTCAGACGAAGAGTTATTGGAAATCATTGATTATTATAGGAAATCTGACTATGTAGTACAAAATTCCGGTCAAGCAAAAGTGATTAAAGAAGCCCTGCAGAAATACCAGTCAGACCCTTATCCAAATGCAACGGATCTATCTGAGGAAGAAGCAGCCGCAAAGGCCGCTTTCTATTTAGAAGCCGTATATGGCTTAGATTCTGCCACAATGGATAAGACCGCTGAATTTGTAGCAAGTGAAGACCCTATCAGTGACAATTATGCCGACTGGAAAGTGACATTTAAGGGAACCGATGATTTTAATTATATTGTAAATGTATCACAAAATACCGGGCTGATTTCATCAATGCAAATATTTAAAGGAGAAACCTTTTATGGCTATCCCAGACAGGCTGCCCAAATAAATGAAACGCTTTACACCTCTGTATATGAGCAGACGAAGGACATTTTTGAAAACATGAACCCTTCTTTAGAAATTACAAAAGGCCTGATAGCATATAGTAAGACAGAAGACAATAAAGCAGACTATGGCCTATTGGACATTAAATTTTTTACAAGGGACGGTTATTGCTTCTACTTCCAATATATTCTTGAGGAAGATGTTTACGATTTCCTGTATGTATCCCAATGTGAGTACGATTCCTATTTAGAATCCTCTTGGGGTGATTATCTGGTTATACCTATGGAAGAATAATAGAATTAAAACTGAAGAAGACCTGCTTTGCAGGGGGGAGTTGGATTTGATAAACAGACGTGGGAGCTGGCATAGCATATGCTATACCAGCTCCCACTAAATATGGAAAAGACATTTGTTGCATTCGCTCATCCACACCCTATAGATCTTCATCTAAAGTAGTGCTCATAGATTCAACCAGCATATTCTGGGTTGCCAGAAAAAATAGCACAAACGGAATGACGATTAACACCGCTCCGGCACAAAAGGTTCCAAAATCACCTTGTTCGTTATAAAGATTGTAAAGTCCCAGTGCTACCGTATATTTACTTTGAGAACGAAGAATCAGTTTTGGAAAAATAAAATCCAACCAGGGTGCCGTAAAACTTGTTATAGCCAGAAATATTACAATGGGCCTGATTGCCGGTAAAATGATATTTGTAAAAATACAGAATCTGGAAGCCCCATCCATAATGGCTGCCTCATCCATGTTTTTAGGTATAGCATCCAGATATGTTTTGACAAGCCATACATTATAAGGAATATTTCCCGCAATATAAACGAGAATCAATCCCCATATTTTATTTAATCCACCCATCCAGTATAACACATAATACATGGCAATCATTGCAAGAAAAGATGGTATAATCTGTAAAACGAACATAACAGTCAACATGCTTCTTTTACCCCAGAATTGAAATCTTGAGAAGATATAGGCGCTTACAGTACAAATAGCCAGAGTGCCAAGCATGGTAACTATGGAAATAATAAAAGTATTTCCGAACCAGACAGGAAAATTTGTTTTTGTAAATAAAGCCTGAAAATTCGTAAACCCAAATCCGTTTCCAAAAGGTATGCAGCTTAAACCGGTCATAGTATTACCCTTTGCTACTGCTGCGCTTAAAATATACAGGAACGGATAAAATACAAGTATTGTCACAACTGCTAAAAAAATCATAGTAAATACAAAACGGATTTTATATGCTGTTTTTATGCTCATTTATCTACCCTCCCGATACATATCTGTTTTTGTAAACTGCCATATGGAAATTGGAATCAATATGATGCACAGGACTACAATAATGACAGAAGCATAGTTGAATTTCATTATACGAAAGGTAAGGTTATAAATCCATGTAACCAGAATATCCGTACTGCCGGCGCTTGTAATGGTTGTATTTTTAAGAGCCGGGTTTCCTTCTGTCAAGAAGAAAACAGAGGTAAAATTATTTAAGTTCTGGGTAAATCCCAGCACGATAAAAGGCGTAGTTCTTTTCAGCAATAGAGGAATGATTACCTTACGAATCGTCTGTCCCCTTGTTGCCCCATCCACTGCTGCCGCATCATAAATTGCAGGAGATATGGTATTTAAACTTGTCAGTAAAAGAAGCATGAAGTAAGAGTACCCTGCCCACAAACTGATTAAGATACAAGTAAATTTCGCCATAAAAGGGTCGGACAGCCAGTTGACCGGCTCATTAATCCATCCCCAGCTTATAAGAGTCCTGTTCACTACACCAAAAGAGCCGTTTAACAAGGTTTTCCATACAAGCATGCTGATGACTGCCGGAACCGCATACGGAAGCATGAGAACAGTCTGCATGACCGGCCGAAATTTAAAATTATTATGATGTAAAATATATGCCAGTACCAATCCGCCTATATAACAAAATACAGTTGAAAACACCGCAAATAGAATTGTCCATAAAAATACACGCACAAAAGCGCTGCTCCAGGAAAGCTGGCCTCCGAACATGGCAATGAAGTTATCCAGTCCTACCCAGGAAAAAGGTCTGCCGGGCGCAATATTTGCCGGTGCCGACAGATTGGTGAAAGCAGCCAATATGGCAAAAATAAGCGGCACGATTACTAAAATCCCTACTAACACTACACTTGGCAAAATTCCCCATACTACAAAAGAGCCTTGTATACACTCGGATAAGGTCTTATTGGAATTTCTGAAGACACCTGTTTTACAATAGAGCCTATAGTCTCTTTCTGCTTCCCTTATGTAGTGAATATAAATAGTAACATATAGGGCTACTATCAAAATAGAAACAATTCCATTGATCATTATGGAGGCTGAATTGCCACTATTGTTTCCTAAAGTAAAAAAGGCAATAATTGACTGAAAGAAAAAAGGAATAAAACGAATCATAATGATTTCTAAAAGCATTAAGATGATTCCTTTAAAATACTGCTTTAAGTATAAAATATGGCTTAACCCGTTAAACAAAGCAGAAGAAAGCAGTACAAGAAGACTTGCGCTTTCATCTCTTTTCAACTGTATCATATTGATTCCTCCTGTTATCTATTCTAACGTACTATTTATAATCGCACGGTTACAGCTATCCATCGTATCCTTTACATCTGCGCCGTCCCAGATATTTTTGCTGGCAGAACTCATGGAATCCCAGAAAAATGTCATTTTCGGAGTACTTGGCATTGGGGAAGCATACTCTAACTGTTCCATGAATCCTTCAATTGCTTCATTTTTTATTTCTACTTCCACAGACGGAATACATTTTAAATATTCATAACGAAGCTTTTGCATTTCTTCCGATAATAAAAATTTAGCAAAGTCCTCTGCCTCTTCCGGATATTTGGAGTAAGCGGAGACTAACATCAGCCTTGCTCCCGAAAAAGAAACCGCGGGAGTTTCCTCACCTGGAAGGCTTGGAAGGGTAGTAACGCCATAGTCGATTCCCGCTTCTTCAAAAACGGCCGTATTCCAAGGTCCTGAAATCTCCATAGCCGCTTTCCCTGTGGCAAACAGATTGTCCGCTATTTCCGTATTCAAATCACTAGAGGAAATGCCTACCGCTTTTGCAAGGTCACTCATAACCGTAAAACCCCTTATTGCATCTTCATGGTCTAAATAAGTAGAAGAAGTGTCCGTACCATCCGGACCAAACAACCGGTTTCCTTTTGCTGTTGCAAAAATAATTGTATAATATCCATTGGTTGCATCCATGACAAACCCGTAACTGCCGTCCTTTGTATGCTCCTTTGTGTAAGTAATCATATCTTCCCAGGTTTTTGGTACTTCTTTTTCTGAAATGAAAGCCTTATTATAATAAAGAGCATACGTTTCATCCGAAACCGGATAACCATACAACTGCTCTTCATAGGTGGCCGCTTTTAAACAGGATGGAAGGACACTGGCGCTGATAAAATCCGAATCCCCTGCTGGCAGAACATGGCCTCCTTCTACCAACTCTCCTAATTTATCACACGGAGCCGCAAATAAATCAGCTCCCGCTCCTGCCGGACCATCCAGAATAATCTGAGCGCTACTGTTTTGTGATTCTACGTTTTCAAATACAACATTTACCTCCGGATGCAATTCATGATAAGCCTCGCCGACTGCCTCAATGTAATCCTTTACCTCAAGGGATTCCCAGACCTTTATAGTAACTTGTTCTTTTTCAGATTCTTTGTTCTGGCTGCCACATCCGGTAAAACACATGGCTGCTGCAAGAAAAGTAAGTACATATATACGTTTCTTTTTCACTGGTTTTCTCCTCCTTTATAAATTATTTACAAAAATTTTTGGCTGTTTTTGTCATACTTTACCAATTTATTCTACCTTATATGATTTTTTTACGCAAGTTGTAATATAAATAATTTTTGTAAATAGAAATAAGTTTCCAATCCTGTCTGTTTTCCATAAAGAATACGACAAATAAGCCGATAAATACTATAACAGAAACTGCAAAAGGACTTGCAGAAAAAAGATTTTAAGGAGGAAATCGAATATGGCAACTATTAATAATTCCCTGTATACACAAGCTTATGAAAATACTTACAGCTATGAAAAAAGCAGAGAAAAGAAAAACGTAACAAGTAATGAGACTTCCCAAAAGACATCTGCTGCCAATAAAGCAGAGGAGACCTATGGGAAGGACAAGGTAGAGGTAAAGGGAGCCGGCACTTACGGAAACCCAAAACTGAGCCAGACGGCACTGGATTATTACAACTCCCTGAAAAAGAAATATGGAAATCTCAATTTCGTACTGGTAGCTTCCGATAAGAAGCAGGAAGCCGAAATGATGAAGGGAAGCTTTGCAAGCCCCAATGGTCTTACTGTTTTAATTGATACAGATAAGATTGAACGGATGGCAACCGACGAAGCATATCGGAAAAAATATGAGGCGATTTTAAGCAATGCCACATCCGGCCTTTCACAAATGAAGACTCAGCTCGGCAGCATGGCAAACAATGTAAAAGCCTACGGAATGAGCGTAAACGACAATGGAATGGGCTCCTTCTTTGCAGTCATTGATAAATCACTGGCCTCCCAAAAGGAGCGGATTGAAAAGAAAGCTCAGGAAAAAGCCCAGGAAAAGAAGAAAGACGCTAAAAAAGCAGAAAAGAAAAAGGCAGAAGAACGGTTAGAGGAAAAGAGAAAATCTGCTAAGGAAGTAGACGAAGAAACTGTAACTATTACTGCTAACTCTGTGGATGAACTGCTTCGGAAAATCGATCAGTATTATCAGCAGGAAAGATTCAACAACCTTCGGACGGAGGAAGAAAAGGCTGTGGGCAGCCAGTTGGATTTTTCGATTTAGTGCATTTTGTGAGATTGATTAAAAAAACATCCGCTTTGGCCTGACTGGCTTTGGCGGATGTTTTATCCTAAGTAAAGATATTTGCCTCTTCATTTGATATGTGATTTTTGATTGCATATGCTTCCATTTCCTGAATCGAAAGCATTTCAACATCTGATTGAATACTCACATTTGGCACCTTCTTTCTTTTTTACTTTTCTTCTATTTCTTAGTATAAGCAAAAATTTTTCAAAAACAATGATTTATTCTAGCTTTATACGAAAGTGAGAATATGTGAGAAAAATTTAAACAAACAATCTAAAAGTTAGAAATGTGTTAGGAAAAAGGATATTCGTAATAAAAAAAGAAAACACCAGATTCAAAAAAATCTGATGTTTCCACCCTTTCAGGCAATCGAAGCGACGTGATTCGAACACGCGACCTCTGCGTCCCGAACGCAGCGCTCTACCAAACTGAGCCACGCTTCGATAATATCTGCTGTTACCAACGAATATTATTGTAACAAAAAAAAATGGTTTTGGCTATCCCCTTTTTAAATTTTTTGTGATAATATTGTATTTTACTTTACAAGGCTTGTTAAAATAGATCAGAATGTGTTCCTGTGCGGAATAAAAATAACTCAAGCCTATCTTGGCTGATGCGGTAAATAAGAAGCCAATCCGGCTCAACATGACATTCACGAAATCCCTTATAATTACCTGTTAATCCGTGGTCACGATACTTTTCGTCTAACTTTTGTTCACATGCTAATGTATTAACAACGTCTCGTAAATGTTCTATTTTACAACCACGTTTTTTTGCAAGCTTTAAATCCTTTTTAAATTGATTGGATGGAACAATCTCAAGCATCGGTAAGCACCTCGTCTAAAACTTCATCAAAAGATTCATAACGCTTGTAATTGCCTGGATACTTTTTCATTTCTTCATATTCATCCAGCGCTGCCTTTGTTTCTGCATTTAGTGCTGGACGTTTTACCTCAAACGGAATGCCATTATGATTGATAGCAGAACGCAGGAACATATTAATTGCCGAAGACATATTTAAGCCAAGATCGCTAAAAAGAGCTTCTGCCTCCTGCTTTAATGCAGAATCCACACGTACATTAATATTTGTAGTAGCCATATATGATATCACTCCTTTTAATTCTATTATATGCGCAATTGCAAACACTGTCAACCAAACAAGATGAATTGTTTTACAATGTTTTGCGTAATGCTCAAAATATTCCCCCTACCTTCTCCCGAACATCACTATTTGAATCATATTCACATTCCCTGCGGATATCCTCCGTCATGATCCCCCTGTCCATCATCAGCTTCACAATACATGCCCGACAACAAGAGCACAACGTACGCTCATACAAATAATACACCGCTTCCACAGGGGCATCCGGATTCGCCTCCAGCCAGTTTAACGCATCGGAAAACACCCCATGCCATACTCCATCCCGATAACAAACCTTTTGCTTTTTTAGCAATTTCAAAATAACCCCATCATCTTCTTTTCTATAATTACAAAACAGCATGCCAAGAGCATACTCCAAACTTCTTTTCTCCTGAATAAGCCCATACGCGTATTCCCGCACCCGTTCATCCTTCACCATGGACAGCGCTTCCATTGCAGCTTCTCTTAATACCTTGTTTTCATCTTCTGCATACCCTATCAAATATTCCACATCAAGAGGGAAGGCTCTCTTATAAAATACCCTCAATAACCCTGCCTGCAGGCTCTTATTATTTTGCGTACGAACAATTACTTCTGCCAGCTCCTTAACCTGCTGATCTGTGGCATGGGATCCAAATGCTAACCTTCTTTTTAAATTTAAATAAATAATTCCATCGCTTTTCCAGGTGCATTCTTCTATTAACTGTTCTGGTGTGGGCACTTCTAATTTCCGTTTTTCCTCTTTCAGCTGTTCTTTACCTTCTTTTTTTCTCACATAAACAAATTCACTTAGAGAATCTTCAAATATCCGAATCCCCTTTCGGTCACTTTCTGTAATAAATTGTTCCATCATGCTTTCATCACAGGAATCCTTTCCGGCTGACCAAAACCAGTCAAAGCAATAAGGCTCAGGCTCATTCTTCCTTTCATAATAATCAGCCAGATCCAGAACGACCTTCTTAAACCTCTCAAATCCTTCTAATGCCACAAGCCATACACACAGCCATTCAAATTGTTCCCAGGTATCCACATTCGTATTTTTCCTAAGCTTTGCATACATATGATTATATTTATCAATCATTGCTTCATATGCCTTTTCACTGCCATCATCTGCAAAAAGATATAACAGATTTGCCAAATGGTCAAAAAGCCATATATTCGTAATTTTTCCGGAAAACTTTTCGATTATCTTCTCTTCAAAATATCCATCCCCATAATAGCTTTGCAGCACATACATATACTGGCTTCTTGTTCCCTCGCACTGGGCATCATAGCTGTAATTATTCAGGCATCCTTTTAATACAATATCCCGGAACTTTTCTATATCCTCATTATCCCTGAATTCTAAAACACACCGCCCCAGCCCTCGTTTCATGGCATACTCAAATTCCCTTTTATTCACAAATACAAATTCTCCTGTTTCCCTCTACACCGTCAACAAATACACAAGCACCATAAACAGCCCGGCACAGAACATCATAAGTCCAAAAGACAAGCTTCTTGTTATAATCTTATTATTCTCCCGGATCATCGTATAAAACATCGCCATTCTATGCTCATAATTTTTCTCTTCCCTTGGATGATTCTTCCAGATAGTCCTATTAAAATATACAAGAGCATTATCCAAAAAACTGCCCACTGCGTGGGTAAATTCATTTCCCTCCGTCAGTTCGCGGGGAAGCGGTTTGTCCCTATATACGGTCTTTCTTAAAAATACAATGAAATAATCCAGAATTCCTTCCAAAATACGGCAGACAAATTTACATACTGCGCAGACAACCATAATAAGCGGACGATATACTTTATTTTCCAAATCCATCCATTTTGGCAGAAAGCTTCCATAGCCCTTTTGTTTTTTATACAATCCTTTTACTACAATTACATAAATCACAATTCCGATTCCTATGGAAATAAAGCCGCCTTTTAAGTTTTCCAAAGAAAAATAATGAGGCATTTCCTGCATTGGCTCCATGCCAAAAAACTCCATTCCATAATTTCCAATCCGATCCAAAGTAAATCCCGGAAGTACTCCGAACAGAGGAAGTAAGCAAGCGCTAACCGTAAGTACTGCTGCCGATACCTTATTCATGTAAGCTCCTGCTAATTTATCATATTTTTCCTGAATCGCCTGATCCTTATTTTTTTCCACGAACAACAGTACATATACCTTTGCCATATAAGCTGCCGTAATGCCGCCGCTTAATAAGAACAGCCACTCCGCCCATGTAAGCCCGGCTTCTACCAAACCCTCATGCAGAAGCGTTTTACTGATATATCCGCTGAAAAGAGGAATTCCTCCAATACCCAGTGCACCCATCAGATAAATAAACTGAAGCAGCGGTTTTTTCCTTCCAAATCCCTGAATCTCATTTAAATCCAGTTTATGAAGGTTCATAAATACAACACCTGCCACAAGGAACAGGACCAGCTTAAACAAAGAATGGTTTACCATATGGAGAATCGTGCCTTTTACGGCAAGGGCTCCTTCCTCTCCCAAGATACAAACCGTTGCCAGCCCCGTCAGGATAAAGCCGATCTGGGAAACGGAGGAACAGGCAAGCACTTCCTTTAAATTATGGGAATTCAATGCCAGAATGCCCCCCAGAACCATCGTAATGACAGCAAGGACCAAAAGCCCTCTTCCATAGTCTCCATTATCCCTGAAAATAGTCACGCTTACCCAGATAGCTCCAAAAATTCCGGTTTTCGTTAAAATACCGGAAAGCAGTGCACTAGTAGGCGCCGGTGCCACCGGATGGGCCTTTGGCAGCCATATGTGAAGAGGAAACACACCTGCTTTTGCCAAAAAACCAAACAACAGGCAAAAACCCGCTCCATACAAAAAACCCTGATTACCGATACTGCTGTCACGAATGCCTGCTGCCTGAAATAAAAATAATCCCATCAGCATCACCATGCCGCCAATGACAGCAATAGCAAGATACGTCTCTCCGGCACGCAGGGATTCTTTTTTCTCGTCAAATGCCACCCATACATAAGAAGTGAGGGACATAATTTCAAAAAATATAAATAACGTAAAAAGATCCGCCGACAAAAACACTCCCACTGTGGCCAGAAAGGTCAGGAAAAAGGAAATATAATACCGTTTTTGATTGGCATAGTGCTTCATGTATTCCAAAGAAAATACACCTGTTACCGCCCACATGAAAAAGGCGATGACAACATAAATGGTCCGAAGGCCCCCAAAAGAAAAATGAAGCCCATAGCCGCATACTTTTAATATGGAAAACAAATCTTCTGCTAAAATACCACTCATATTCAAGTTTCCTCCTTTAAAATTTCCCTGCTGCTATATCTTCAAAAAGATTCAGTATATGTTCTGCATGTAAACCAAAATAAAAGATGGCGATTACGAACAGGCACAGGGGCAGCAGCATCAGCCAGTTAGGATCCTCTGCATCCTTTATAGAATCATCAGAAAAGCCCGTTTCCGGAAAAAATGCCCTGACAAGAATAGAAAACATATAGGTAGCCGTAAGCAGGGCAGAAATCAGCAATGCTCCAATGCCAAAATAAGCCATTACATTTTCACTGTCTATGGCGGCAGATGCCAGATTAAACTTGCTGATAAAGCCGCATAAGCCTGGAACGCCCATCAGGGCAAGGGCAGATACTGTAAAAATACCAAATACTTTAGGCATCTTTTTTCCAAGCCCTTCTAACTCATATACATAGGTTTTTCCCGTTTTATAAATCACTGCCCCCGCACAGAAAAAGGAACAGATTTTCATAATCCCGTGAAACACCATATGGCTTAAGGCTCCTACCAGTCCCATAGGCGTCATAATCGTAACACCAAATAAAATATAACTTAAATTACTGATAGTGGAATAGGCAAGCCTTCTTTTTAAATGCCTTTCCTTCACTGCCATGCTGCAGCCATATACAATCGTAATCATAGCTGCTATCATCACCACATTCTGGGCCCAGGTCCCTCTTAAAAACTCTGTACCAAAACAATAATACGTAAGGCGCATAATGGCGAAAGCGCCTGATTTCACTACCGCAACCGCATGAAGCAGGGCAGTGACAGGAGTTGGAGCCACACCTGCCTGAGGAAGCCAGGAATTAAAAGGACAAAGAGCTGCCTTTACGCCAAATCCAAAAAAGGCAAATACATAAATCAAAAGCAGCACGTTCACTCTGGCTCCCGTTCGTGCTATATTTAAAGTCCCCCCTAAAACAAAGCCTTCTCCCGTTCCATAAACAATCATGAAAATAACAGCCACAAAAGCAAAAGCAGCTCCTCCTAACGAGTAATATAAATATTTTCTTGCTGCCAGCACCGCTTCTCTTGTTAATGTGTGAAGCACCAAAGGAAATGTCACCAGAGTCAAAAGCTCATAAAAGAAATACATGGTAATCATATTGCCGCTTAGAGCAATTCCTAACGTAACCCCATAAGTAACTGTATAAAAAAGAAAGAAAATCCTTTCATGACTTTCATGCTTCATATATTCAAATGCATACAAAGTAGCCAGCGGCCAAAGGGAAGAAACCAGAGCCGCAAATACACTGCCAAGTCCGTCCAACTGAAAGCTGATCGTCAAATCCCCTGTAAAATGCATCAAAGTAAAGGAGCTTTCCGGCCTGTTCATTAAAATACTAAAAACCAGTATAAAATTAACCACAACTATCGTTTCAACGAAAATAAGCCTGTGATTTCTCTTTTTAAAAGGAATGAGAGGAACCAGTGCGCCTCCCAAAATGGGAATCAATATTACAATAAGCATCATAATCGCATTCATTCTGACCCCTCCTTCTACATAAGCCGGATGATAAACCCGGTGAAATATTGAATAAGTGGATTGGGAAACAGTCCGATTAATACCGATAACGTGGTAAGTATGATAATCGGAATCAACATATACTTATCCGGCTCGCATTTTTTCAAAGAGCTTCCATCAAAATCCTCTCCCGGCAAAAAGCCATGAATGGAAACAGGCAGCAGATACCCTGCCGTCAGCAATGCACTGACTAAAAGAACAATAGGACCTGCAATGGAAAATACTTTTATTTTGCTGTTCAATGCGCCTCCTGCCAGATACCATTTACTGATAAAGCCTCCTGTAGGCGGGATTCCGATAAGCCCAAGGGAGGCAATGGTATAGCACCACATGGTAACCGGCATCCTTTTCCCGATTCCCCGAAGCTCATCTACTTTCGTGCAGCCCGTCTTATATATGATTGCGCCTGCCACAAGAAACAACGTACATTTAATCAGGGCATGGGCTGTTATGTGCAATAAGGAACCTGCCATTCCAATAGGATTTAAAAGCGCCAGACCAAATATCACATAAGAAACCTGACTGACTGTGGAATAGGCAAGCCTTTTTTTCAGCACCTTTTCCCCATAGGCAAGCATAGAGCCTAAAAATACCGTAATCAGAGAAAGGGTCAGCCATACTGTCTGTACCCAGGTATTCCGTATAAAATCCGGCCCGATTATATAATAAACCGTGCGGATCATGGCAAATATGCCGGATTTCACAATGATAGCGGAAAGTACCGCACTAGCAGGCGCAGGCGCAGCCGGATGGGCAGTAGGAAGCCATCCATGAAGGGGAAACATACCTGCTTTTACTCCAAAGCCCATCAGCATGAAAAAAACGACCACTAAAAGCAAGGGCTTATTTTCCTGCGCCAGACTGCTTAAAGTCCCTCCCGGAGTAAAGGAAAGGGTATTTGCATACTTTACCATAAAATAAATCCCGAATAATACCATATAGGCGCCAAAAAAAGAATACAGCAGATATTTCATTGCCGCCATAATCGCTTCCTTTGACTGATTGTGTATGACAAGAGGAAAAGAGCATAATGTCATCAATTCATAAAAGGCATACATCGTAATCAGATTTCCGGAAAAACCAAGCCCCAGGAGCACTCCGTACAATATGAGATAAAAGGCAAAATAACGTTTTACATGTTTCTCGCGCTTCATATAAGAAAAGGCAAAAAAGCCGCCGCAAATCCATATAATCGTTACAAGCAGGGCAAACAGCTTTCCAAACGCATCTGCCCGAAGTATGATAGGCAGCATTGGATGGAGAGTAAACAGCGTAACCATTTCCCCGTCAGTAAAAACTGCCTCTAATACAAGCATTCCGCTGCCAATAAGCCCAAATCCTGTAACTATGCTGTAAAAATTTCTTTTTTCCGCTTCTGTAAGATTTTTTCTTCTCTCCGATTCCGGCAGGAACAAAAGTATTCCAAAAATAATTGGGATCAGTATTGATGGCAGCAATACAGAATCTATTCCTAAAAAGTTAAAAATAGTATACATTTTGAATCCTCCTAACTGAACATTTTAAGTCCCGTTTGAATCATACTGACAATAGGTGTGGAACACATCCCCAGAACAATGTTGAGAATTACAAAACAAACCAATGCCCCCACATAGCCAAAAGTCTTTTTTACCGGCATCTTATCGTATGAAGATTTTATCGGAGTATAAATACGGATAACCGTTTTCATAAAATAAATCGCATTTAATATGGTGCTGATACCCAGACAAATCAGGGTAGGAAGCATTTTATAAGGAGTATTCTGCACACAAGCAGTTCCGAATAATAGTTTGCTGATAAAACCGGAAAAGCCCGGGACTCCTACCATGGAAAGGGAGCCTACCGTAAAAGCAATCCCCGCAAACTTATTCCGATATGCCGCTCCTGTCAGATCAATAAATTTCTTGCTCTTTCCGGAAACATCTGTAAGCCCCACTGCCGCAATGAACAAAAGGCTTTTCGTAGCCCCATGAGACAAAATATGATAGACGCTGGCCGTCATTCCCTCGAATGTTCCAAGACCGATCCCCATATAAATATATCCAATCTGGGCTATGGAGGAAAAAGCTATCATCCTCCTGATGTCATTTTCCTGAATAGCGCTTAAGGAGCCCATAATCATGCCACACAAACCAAACAAAAATAAAATGTGGATGACCTTGCTGTCCAAAATAACCTGCCAGCCGATTACCCGGTAACAGATTTTAATCAACAAGAAGATATATCCCTTTGATACAAGGCTGGATAATATGGCAGCGCTTGATGCAGTAGAATATCCATAGGCATTTGGAAGCCATGCGTGAAAAGGAAACAAAGCGCTTTTAATGGCAAGCCCCACACAGATAAATGCAATTGCCACCACTAAAGGCACATGATATTGCCCCATGATGGACATGACCGTTACTGCGCTTTTTATATTGCTCATAAGCAAATGCCCCGTACAGTCATACAAAATACAAATACCTAAAAGCAGCAGACCAGAGCCTAACAGGCTCATAATCATATACCGGATGGCCGCCTCAAAGGTATGCCCGTTCTGACGGATCATAATCAGCCCGCAGGCGGAAATCGTATTGATTTCCACAAACACATAAGCAGTAAACAAATCATTGGTATAAATAAGGGCAAGCAGGGAGCTTAACAAAAGATTTATCAAAATATAATAAAGGTTCTGCTTGCCGGGCGCGATTTCCTCTTCTAAATGGGCGCGTCCGCCTATCAGTGACAAAAGCATGATCACACAAAAAAACAATGCCATCAATGCTTCCAAAACCCCTGCCCTGATTTCATTTCCCCAGGGCGCCGGAAAATGCCCCATCATGAACGTATAGCTTTCTTTTGTCCTTAACAGATAAGAAAGAAGTACCGCCGACATGACCCCAATGAAAGCAATGACAAAAGCATTCACTCTCTTTGCCCATTTTCCATTCAACATGGAAGTGACGGTTCCGGAAAATAAGGACAATAAAATAGAAAAGAAAGGAATATTCTGTACAAAATCCATTTTAATTTTCCTCCTTTTTCAATAAGGTGGAAATCTCATCCAAATCCAATGTATGATATCTTCTATATAAACGGATAGTTAAGGACAACATCAAAGCAGACACCGATACGGAAACTACGATTCCGGTAAGCACCAGCCCCGCCGGTATGGGATTGATATAGGCCTCCACCTCCTGCACCCCATTTACCACAATAGGAGCCGTCCTTCCCTGAATATATCCCTTCAGTGCCAAAAATAAATACGTGGCCGTATCCATAATATTCAGCCCGATTATTTTTTTAATAAGATTTTTCTGCAAAAGAAGGTTCGTAAATCCAATGGCAAATAAAATCATGGAAACCGCTTCTCCATAATTTGCCATTAAATTGGGTCCAAACTCCATATTAAAAACCCCCTTTTCTAAAGAGCGCATAAAAGGCATACATGGTACATGCAACCACCAGTCCCACGCAAATATTCAAAGGCAGAATCAGACCGCTGCTTAAAATGGCTCCCGGCGTCCCTAAAGGAATGCCGCTTTCCAAATGATTGGCTCCCGTAAAAAAGGAATAACTTTTTGCCAGACAATAAAAGGATAAGGAACAAAAACAAATGATCTTATAGGTTTTTTCCGTAAAAAACCGTTCTGTCTTTGCAAATCCAAATGCATTTAAGTAGAGAATCAATCCTGCACCGATAATGGCTCCTCCGGAAAATCCTCCCCCCGGTGAGATATGTCCGTTTAAAATCACATAAATGCCAAATATCATGATCAATGGAACAATGATAATCGCTATCCCTTGTAAAATCGCATCATTTTTTGGCTCATAATTCCTATCGTTTGCTTCTTCCCTATCCTTTTCCTTCCCTTTTTCATCCTTGTCGATCCTAAGAAGGATAAATACGGTAATGGTGGCAATAAAAAGTACATGGGACTCACCTAACGTATCAAAAGCACGATAATCCAGAATCATGCCGGTTACGATATTTACCGCACCTGTTTCCTGTAATCCATTTTCAATATATCTGGCAGGCACTTCATTTTCATTGGGATTGCCCGGATTACCCGTTTTTGGAGAATAAGAAACCATTAAAAGCAGTACAAAGGTCAAAGCCAGGCAGAAAATAGCGGATATAATGCCATAAGCAAATTTAAACAACTTGATTTCTTTATTATGGTCCATGTCATAGACCTTGTTCATAATTGCTTCCTTTTCCAGCATCAGCTCTTCCGCAGACCTGTTATCCTTATAAGGATTGCCTGCCTTCATTTCCACTTCTCCCAAAAAAGGATCCTTTTCACCACGATACCAGCGGAAAAAACGATAAGCCCATGTTTTTTTATAACGTTCGGATTCTTTTAATCTACTCATCTTTTTCTCCTTTCTTCCTTTCATCAATTGCGTGAATCTTTTTTAAGGTAACAAAGAAAAGCACAGAAGTGACTCCTGCACCTACTGCTGCTTCTGTAATGGCAAGGTCCGGAGATTTCAGAATAATCCAGATAATTGACATAACCAGACTATAAGACATAAAGATCATAAGTGAATTTAAAAGATTTTTGGAAAAGCTGACTGCAATGGCACAAACTACCAAAAATCCCAGTAAAATATACATAAGCCATTCCATTATCTTTCAATCCTCCCATATTGATCTTCTGATTCATTGGTGGTGACCTCCAGTCTGGCAATCAAATGAGAAGAAACCGGAGAAGCACACCATAAGAATACAATAATCAAAGCCATCTTGCAGGTAGTAATATTCAATCCGTTCATAATCATAAGCCCGATTAAGGATAACAGGATTCCCAGAGTATCCCCGGTTGCTGCCGCATGCATCCTGTCTAATACATATTTTAATTTGTAAATACTAATTATTTCCACAAAAAAAGTAAAAAGACCGGCAATCAAAAAAACTGCACCAACAATAAAACGAATCCATTCAAATATTTCCATTGCCCTTTCCTTCCTTTTCCTTTTGCTTCTTTTCCAGATACACTCCCATATAAACCTTTGTCAGAACAATCACCGCCAAAAAGCTTATCATGGCATAAATCAGGCAGATATCCACAAGATAGCCTTCCTTCATAAAGACTGCCAAAACTGCAATTATGACCATTACTATAGTCCCCATCATATTAATGGCTACGATCCGGTCAGCTACCTTTGGTCCCAGACAGGCCCGAAGGAAGCAGAATAAAAGCATAATCGCTAATAGGATGATCAGCGCTAAAAGGAATATTCTATAGGCATGTTCCAGCGCCAAAATCCCACTATTCATATTCTCCACCTGCCTTTTCCATCTTTTCCAGCAGCTTCACAAAAGCAGAATCCTCTATGCCTTCGCCAAAATCCTTATCAAGACAATGGACCAGATAACGGTTACCCTCTAAGGATACCGTAATGGTCCCCGGGGTAATGGTAATGGAATTGGCCAAAAGGACTCTTAAAGCTTTTGATTTCAATGATGTCTCAAAAGAAACCAGCACTGGTTCCCTTTCATATTTTTCAGTAAAAATCATTTTTATGGTAGCTATATTAGCCTTGAAGATTTCTATCATAAGTATAAAAGCATATTGTATCAAAAGACCGGAAATCTTTAGGATCCACAAATCTTTTTGAATGCTCCAGTCCATGAATTTACAGATAAACCAATAAATAAGAACGGAAATGACGATTCCAAATACGGCGATTTCTAACGTAAGCCGGCCATTAAAAATGACCCATAATAAGAAAAAAATAAACAGCATATAATCTATCTCCTTTCTTTCCAATCTTAGCTTTAACGATAAATTATATATTTATAGATAGGATTCCCTTTTGCTGAAAACCTTTCCTCATACTCTGTCATAATATTCCCTTTACACATTTCTTCATCATTGTGTAAGTCATAAGTAACTGCTTCCGCCTTCCAGTTTGCAAAAGGTAATTCTTCTAATGCAAATTCAAATAACTCCCGGTTATCCGTTTTAAATTCCAGACGTCCCTCTTTTTTTAGTATGCTGTCATATCTGTCTAAAAATTCCCTGGAAGGAAGCCGTCTTTTTGCATGTCTGTCCTTTGGCCAGGGGTCGGAGAAATTCAAATAAATTCTGTCCACTTCCTCCGGTGCAAAAACCTCTGAAAGCTCCCTTGCATCCATACATAAAAATTTCAGATTTTCCAAAGGCTCCTCATCCATTTTCTGGATTGCCCGAAGCAGCACGCTGGAATACCTTTCAATTCCAATAAAATTTATGGCAGGATTCTGTTTCGCCAGCTCATAAAGGAATTTCCCCTTCCCCATTCCGATTTCAATATAAATGGGCTGACTGCATTGAAAGCTTTCCTGGTGTCTCCCTTTCATTGCTTTTCCATCCTGTATGACATACGGGCAGCCTGCAATCACATCATCTGCACCGGGTATATTGCGAAGTCTCATATTATCTTACTCCTAATATGTTTCATATATTAAAATTACAGTTTGAAAACCACAATTTTATACTTCTCTCGACTGCTCATAAGAGCAAATGCAAAGAAGAGAAAATCTCATAACAAGATATAACAAAGTGTGGCAATCGGAGAACTGTGATGTATGTGCGAATATATTATACTGGAGAATTACTAAAATAGCAAAGACAATTTTTGAAGAAACAGGCAGCACTTACATAGAAATCAATGGATGCCTTTTTCGCACAAAAAATAACTGCCAGACCTCGAAAAAATCCGGCAGTTTGTGGAGACAATGGATTTGGCTGACCTATTTTGCCCCTTTGTATGTCTATATTCCTATTTATTCTTCGAACCAGAAATTTGTGTAATAATCATCATATATATTTCGTGGTAAGTTGTTTTCATCACTTATAAATACTTTATCATCTAACATAAAATAAGTTTTTCCCTTATAGTCAAAATAATATGCTGTAGTCCAATCTTCTCCTAATACATCATCTCTGTTAAGCCATTCAAGTTGCAATCCTTCAACATCTTTGTATTGAATGGTTTTATAGGACAAATATGTAATACCGTCCAGATTTTCTCTATCACCATTAACTTCCCACGCAAACTCATAAATAAGAAGAGCAGCTTTTTCTTCATATTTATCTATATATTTATCTTCGGATAGCTTATAAATTCCAAGGTACTCTTTACTGTTATCATATACAGCAATATGATAGTCACTAAAATATCCTCTACTATCAATTTTTTCACACATTTTTGCAATTTCAGGAATACTTTCTCTTGCCAACTTATCATCTTCGAAAATTACAGCAACTATAAAAGGATTTTTACTTTTACCACCGGAAGGATAATTTTGATAAAGATTATCTAAGTTAAGCGTGTCTAAAATAAACTTGCAATATTCTTTGTCAAAGGTAGATGTAGTTGTTTCATAATATAAATCTGTATATGTGCCATCCAAACCGAATTGGGTAAGAAAACTGGTACACTCATAATTGAATTTATATTTCTTGTCCTGCAAAGTATATGTTATTTTATCCGTTCCATTTTCTTCACTAACATATACAGCCTTGCCGTATTTCTCGTTTGCATATTGCATAATCTCACCCTTTGATTTCAGAGCGACATCTTCTTTCTCTGAGGAACAAGAACATAATCCTAAAAGAAGCAAGATACACAATAGCCAAATTATCCTTTTTACCATCTTCATCCTCTTTTCATCTATAATATAGAAAATATATTTTTACATTAAGCAAATACTTTGCTTAATATTATAACGCACAAATGTGAAAAAATCTACCAATCCAAGCATAGTTCATATATGTATCTTTAGTATTCAAAAACCTTATATATTATCCTACATATTATAATTTAAAAGCTATAGCAGGCTACATTTAAAGGCAAAAAATTTCTTTATCAAGTGCAGGCTTCCAAAAAACACCGAAACAAAACCACTCTTATCCCTCTGTTGCGTCCCCTCAGCCACTATCTTCAAAAAAATCACCCCAAAAAATCACCAAAATTCAAAATTTTTTATTATTTTCTTTGGTTTTACATAAAAATAGTGTATTATAATAAAGAATAAGTATTGATAAAGGAATAGAAAATCACATGAATTTTAAAATGGAAAAAAATATTTTATATAGAAGCGCTTCTTTCTTTCTGGCAGGCGCCCTTTTTTTAGGAAGCACTGTAACCGTCCGTGCCACGGTAGACAGAGAAGCAGAAGCGGAGGCAAGAAAAAATATCCCGGTAGAGACAAATGAAATCCAAAACTGGCCTGACGGCCCTATTACTACAGCAGAAGCTGCTATCTTAATGGAAGCAAATACCGGCACCATCTTATATGGAAAAAATATCCATCAGAAATCTTATCCCGCCAGCACCACTAAAATTTTAACGACTCTGATTGCTGCGGAAACAGCAGATATGAATGATATAGTCAATTTTTCCAACGAAGCGGTTTTTGGCATTGAAAGAGGCTCCTCCAATATGGGAATGGATGTAGGGGAAACTCTTACTATGGAACAATGCCTTTATGGCATTTTAGTCTATTCTGCCAATGAAACCGCCAATGCAGTGGCAGAGCATATAGGAGGTACTATTGATAATTTTGTTGCCATGATGAATGAAAAAGCTGCCGAAATCGGATGTACGGAATCGCACTTTATGAATCCCCATGGACTTCATGATGAGAACCACTATACAACTCCTTATGATTTTGCTTTGATTGCCAGGGAATTTTTCAATAATGAAATGCTTTGTAAAATGTCAAGTACACTATATTATGTCATTGAACCTACCGATACCCAGCCGGATCTTTTGGAGCTATGGTCAAAAAACAAGCTTCTTCCAGGAAAATCCTATGCTTATGATTATCTGGTAGGCAGCAAGACCGGTTATACTACGGATGCACATTCCACACTGGTTTCCTGTGCAGAAAAAGATGGTATGAAGCTGATCTGCGTAGTAATGAAAGAAGATTCTCCTGCCCAATTTGCAGATACGGTTGCACTTTTTGATTACGGCTTTGCTAATTTCCAATGCTTAAATGTTTCAGAACATGAAACCTCCTATACTCCCAATGATACTGGATTTTTTACGGCTAACAGCGATATTTTCGGAAGCTCCAAGCCTATTATAACTTTAAATGAAGATGACTATATTGTTATCCCCAACACGGCTGATTTTTCCGAAACCACTTCTACCTTATCCTATGATGAAACAAAAGATGCCTCCATTGCTACGATCCATTATACGTATCATGGCGTAAATGTAGGAACTGCTACTGTTGAACTAGAAGCATCCGCCCAAACTACTTATGATTTCGACAGTCCAGTTGTTTCTACTACCCAGCCGGAAGAAGAAAAGGAAACACAGCCAAAAGTAATTTTTATAAATATCATTAAAATTCTTCTTATTATTCTCTGCCTTGCAGCACTATTCATCATTGCTGTATTTTTAAGAGCTTTTATACACAATTACCACTTTGGAAAAAGAAGGCGTAGAAAAAAACTACGCTTATCACCTAACAGAAGCCTAAAAAGGATAAAAAAGAAACGCCGTCCTTTTCATAAAAGACGACGCAGAAATAATTGGGATATTTCCTGATTATCCTATTTGATTCCTATTTTTCACAGCCACAGAGGAATTTATTTTCTCTTCTGGCTGTGCATTTTTCTTTTTTCTCTCCTACGAATCCTTAATTTTTCTTTTTTTAATAAAATCTCCTGTTTCTCTTCTTCCGTAATAAACTTTAAGGTCTTGACTGCATAATATGTCTTTTCTTCCGTTCTCCTGAATCTGATCTTCCCCTTCATGTTTCCGTGTTCCGGGCAATAGGAAATGCTGTAATAATTTCTTCCATTGGGAGTAAACCATTTTAATGTCTTCCGCAGGACCCTGTCACATTTATAGCATTTGGTACTCGCAATCTCTTTATCCATCATGGCTACTGTTTTTGTATTAAATTCCCTGGAAATATACTTGGTATAATCATCAAAGACCATATGTATTTCCTGCTGCTTTTTTTGGGGAATGTGAAAAACATCAAAAGAAATATACTTTTGAGTTTCCTCTGATATTCCTTTCATTATCCTGGCAGTATAATAAGCATCACTGAAAGCTCTGTGAAAAGGAATATCCTTTTCAATATGCAAAAAATCCACTGCATATTCTAAAGTCCTTCTGGATTTCTTATCTTCATACTGGTAGCTGAAAAGTTTCTGTACATCCAAAAAAGCAATAGGAACTAAAGACAGTGGTTTCATTTTATGATATTTCATATTTCTTTGAAGCTCTGATAAATCTGTGGGTCCCCATGTACAAAAAATATATTCTTCATCGCCGCACCAGTCCAGAAACCGGCTGGTGGCTTCCGCAAAAGGTGCACCCTTTTCTAATTCTTCTTTGTTCAAATGAATGATAGTCTTTATTATCTGATTTATATCCAAATATACTTCAGGTTTAATCAGCTCATGAAACTCACCAATTACCCTCTTCTGACTATCCAGCTTCATTGCACCGATCTCAATGATTTCAAAAGGTATTTCTTTATTCGTTTTTGATTTGCCTCTTGATTGATTCCACTCAAGATCCAGTACAATATAATTCATTGGTCTCCCTTAATTTATCTATGCTCCCAGTAGGAATCGAACCTACAACTAACCCTTAGGAGGGGTTTATTATATCCATTTAACTATGGGAGCAAATTTATTTTCAGGATGGGAAATTGATAAATCCCTGCATCCATAAAAATCCTTTAAATCTTCTGCCTATCTGGGGCTCACCAAATAAGTCCTGTTTGTTAATTGCTACATCAAAAATCAATTCATTGGAATTGATAGTCAATAAATAAACATCTTCCTTTGTTATAGTGTTTTTAATCTTGCGAAGATCCATGATCTCGCCTAATACGGAATAGTGGTCGCACTCCACACCATAAGGCATAAAGTATGTATCCACCAGACTGAACACATCCTCTTTTAATATTTTCTTTGAAATAATCGTATAGGTGTCCATGTCCTCCAATGTTAAATTTTCAATTGCCTCTTCGTCACCTTTTCTTGCAGCAGCAATTAAATGATTTCTATTTGAAGAGGCTTTCTTTACTTTCTTTTTATCTGACTCATTTTTATTGATCGGCATAAGGATCATACCTTTTACGGACAGAGCAGACAATACCAGGGAAGTTCCTCTTACAGGAAGTTGTCCTGCATTCTTTAATTTTAAATAATTTATGGTGTTTTGTAAATAGAAAATTAAAGAAACTCCAACTTTTATATCATCACATACACCTGCATAAGATTCTTTGTCCGCATGTCTTTCTATGGAAACATCTTCCCTGGAGCTGATTTGGCTGCCTTTGCAGTATGGAAAATAATAATCTAAGCTGAAACAATTCTGTTCATCATATTCACCACAAATGGTAATGCCTATATTTTCCCCAAAGCTTTTATTGTACTCCGCAAAAAGAGTGTCCTCTCCATTTGAAGTATAGGATTTTTCCTCTGCACCTTTTACACTAAAACCTAATAATTCCATTAGCTGCTTTCTGTCCTTAATTTTACTAAAGCCTACTGCTCTTAAATATTTATGCAAAGAAATCACCTCCTATACAAAATGATATATCCTTATATCTATTATACTTTAATATATAATAAATTCAATAGAAATTTTTTAGCTATTTTTCCAGAAGTTAGCAAAAGCTAACTTCTGATATGGAAATCATCTTATTTATTTGGACGAATTTCGGATTTTCCACCCATGTATGGCCTAAGAGCTTCCGGTATGGCAACGGAGCCATCTGCCTTTAAATTATTTTCTAAAAATGCAATCAACATTCTTGGAGGCGCAACTACTGTATTATTTAATGTGTGGGCAAAATATTTACCATTTTCTCCATTGATACGAATTTTTAATCTTCTTGCCTGTGCATCTCCTAAATTAGAACAGCTTCCTACTTCAAAATATTTTTTCTGTCTTGGAGACCAGGCTTCCACATCAAAAGATTTTACCTTTAAATCAGCCAGATCACCAGAGCAGCATTCTAAAGTACGGACAGGAATATCCAGGGAACGGAACAAATCCACCGTATTTTGCCATAATTTATCAAACCACATAGGGCTTTCTTCCGGTTTACACACAACGATCATTTCCTGCTTTTCAAATTGATGGATCCGGTATACGCCTCTTTCTTCCAGGCCATGGGCGCCTTTTTCCTTGCGGAAGCAGGGAGAATAACTGGTTAAGGTTTTTGGAAGGGTTTCTTCGGGAATGATCGTATCAATAAATTTTCCGATCATGGAATGTTCGCTTGTACCAATCAAATAAAGATCTTCTCCTTCGATTTTGTACATCATGGCATCCATTTCCGCAAAGCTCATGACACCTGTAACTACATTACTTCGAATCATAAAAGGAGGCACACAATAAGTAAATCCTCTGTCAATCATAAAATCCCTTGCATAAGAAATCACTGCAGAGTGGAGTCTTGCAATATCTCCCATCAAATAGTAAAATCCATTACCGGCTACCTTCCTTGCGCTATCTAAGTCGATTCCATCAAAGCTTTCCATGATTTCGGAGTGATATGGAATTTCAAAATCCGGAACAACCGGCTCTCCATATTTGGTAACTTCCACATTTTCTGTATCATCCTTTCCGATTGGAACAGAAGGATCAATGATATTTGGAATAGTCATCATGATTTTTAGTATCTTTTCATCCAGTTCCTTTTCTTTTCCTTCTAGTTCAGTCAAGCGGGATGCAAATTCTGCAACTTTTTTCTTTGTTTCTTCTGCTTCTTCCTTTTTTCCCTGTGCCATAAGTTTACCGATTTCTTTTGAAATCCTGTTACGGTTTGCACGAAGATCATCAGCCTCTTTCTGCGCATCTCTTTTTTCAACATCAAGCTTTATGACTTCATCCACTAAAGGAAGTTTTTCCTCCTGGAATTTATTTTGGATATTTTTCTTTACCACATCAGGATTTTCTCTTAAAAATTTAATATCTAACATAATAGACTCCTTTTCTACTTTTTAAATTAAATGCTTTATTTTATAAAATAACTATCATAATTTATCTATTGTAGATTCAATTACTACATTATGAATCTTTATCAGGTCTACGATTATTTCTGTTTTACAAGTATTACCATCTTTATCCTTTACTAATCTAAGAACCGGTCTTTCCGGGAATCCCTTATTTTGATTTATAACTATACCTATAGTGTTATCACTTAATTTTACGATCGTATCCATTGGATAAGCAGCAATAAACTGGAAAAATGCTTCTACTACCTCTACATCAAATAATTGTCCTTTTATGGATTTGATAAACTCAATGGCTTCAGGCACTTTTACCGGAATGCAACCAATGCCGCAAATCAATTCATCAAATGTTTCACAAACACCGAGAACCTGACATTCTATGGGAATTTCCGTAGCATGAAGGGGATATCCCAATCCTCCTTTTTTCTCATGATGAAATAACAGTATCCTCTTTGCCCTTTCCGATATCCATTGTTCATGAATCACCGCCGTATAACCATAAACCGTATGCTTTCTATATTCTTCCTGATCTCGTTCATGTAAAGTGGATATATCTGTATTAAAATAATTTACCGTAATATATCGAAGCCCCAAATCATGGAGCAGACTGGCTATTCCAATATCATGAATCACATCTTTTGGAAGATCTAATTTAATTCCCGTTAAAATAGCCATAGAGCAGACTGTTAAAGAATGCTCATAAATATCCGGGGTCCTCTCCTTAATTTCATAAATCTTTTCTACAGTCTGTTCATCACTTAATATATTTTGAATCACATCTTCTGCAGTTGAATTAATTTCCATTAACTCACTGTTATTACTATAAGTATGACGTTCTAATACATCTTTTACCCGGTTTAGGCATACCTGCTTTACTTCTTCCTTTAAAATAACGGAATGTTCATGTTCCAACTCTTCCGTCTGAATCTTAACTTGAGAAATGCCCAATTCTTTTAATTTTTCAATATATTCTTTTTTTATAGGGGTACTGGCAGAAAGCAATACTTTAAAATCACCTGTTATTACATCAACCGCTAAAATTTCCCCGCCTTTTAATTCATCAATATTTATCAGCTTTGCCATGTATTTTTCCTCAATACTATTTTTCTTTTTTCTTAGAAACAGACTTTCCATAAATAGCAATTTCCAAAGCTTCTTTTTCTTCCTCTCCTAATGAAATTGCACATTCACCCGATGTTATTTCCTTTGTATAAGAATAGCATCCATCACTACTATGAACAGAATTTATGATAAAACCATCGTTCCTTTCATTCAACAAAGCCAGACTGAAACTCAACTGTCCTCCCATTTGTTTAAAAGCATCATACTTTACAATACCTATTTTTTGATAAGCAAGTTCATGCTTTTTATATAAATTACGAATTTCCTTGCTGTTCGTCTGAGATGTTTCTTTTAAGTATGAAACATCTTTAAATAAACCAGTTATTTCATTTTCTAAACTCTCTGCATTTTTGCCCTGCATAAATTTATTATAGATTTTTTTCAATTTGTTATTTTTTGATATTTGCACGATCACTAAAATGAATAATATAATAATCATTACAAGCAATCCAATAAATAAATACGCAATATCTAAATTACCCAATCCTATACTGTCAAAAATTTTACTGGACATATTTCTCCTCCTGTACTTTTATCGAAATTATTTTATCTAGTTCTTTAATAAATCTACGAGCCTGTCTAATTCTTCACTGGAATAAAATTCAATTTCAATTTTACCACTTCCATTTTCTTTTGAAGAAACAGATACCTTTGTGCCAAGGGATGTCTTTAACTGTTCTTCTATATCCTGATAAATAAAATCTAAATTCTTTGATTTTTCTTTTTTCTGTTTTACCGGCTTGTCCAAATTTTTCATAAGCTTCTCAGTCTCTCTAACACTAAGCTTCTCATCAAAAATCTTTTGCGCATATACATATTGCTTTTCCAGATCTTCAATTGCAAGCAGCGCTCTGGCATGTCCGGTAGAAATCATTTCATCAATGACCATTTGTTGTACATCTTCCGATAATTTCAAAAGACGCATAGAATTTGTAACGGCTGTTCTGCTTTTAGAAACCCTTTCCGCTACTTCATCCTGCTTCAAGTGAAATTCATTTAAAAGTCTCTTATATGCTAATGCTTCTTCAATAGGATTTAAATCTTCTCTTTGAATATTTTCAATTAAGGAAATTTCTACGATTTCCTGGTCTGTCAAATCTTTGATAATAACCGGAACTTCTTTTAATCCGGCTAATTTTGATGCCCTCCATCTACGTTCTCCGGCAATGATCTCATAATGATCTTTTTTATCCTGAACTAAAATAGGTTGCAACAATCCGAATTGTTTAATAGACTCTGAAAGCTCTAATAAAGCATCTTCATCAAATTTTTTTCGGGGCTGATCTCTGTTAGGTTCAACCATTGTTATCTTTACTAAAGTTTCCTGTCCTTTTTCTGATGATTTTTCTTTTCCCTTTGATTCACTTTTATTGATTCCTGCTGATACAGGAATCAAAGAATCAAGTCCTTTTCCTAAACCCCTTGCAGCCATATTTTATACGTCCTTTCTATTTATAATTTCATCTGCCAGTTGCCTATAGCTTTCTGCTCCTGCAGATTTCGGTTCATACATGGTAATTGGCATTCCATGACTTGGTGCTTCTGCCAAACGTATATTTCTTGGAATTACTGTTTCACATACATTTTGTTTTAAATTGCTCTTTACATTGTCAACAACCTGATTTGATAAATTAGTACGGGAATCAAACATAGTAAATACTACCCCTTCCATTTCCAAATCCGGATTCAATCTTTCTTTAATCAGATTTACTGTATGTATCAACTGGCTTAATCCTTCCAAAGCATAATATTCACATTGAATTGGAACCAATACAGAATTTGCAGTAGTCATGGCATTGATTGTCAGCATACTTAAGGAGGGAGGACAATCAATAATGATATAGTCATAATTATCTTTTATGAAATCCACTTCATTTTTTAAGATGAACTCTTTCTTATCAACACCAATCAACTCGATTTCAGCTGCAGCTAAATTTACATTCGATGGAACAACGGATACATTTGGTATTGCATTTTTGATAATACAGTCCTGTATGGAACATTCTCCTAATATCAATTCGTATATAGTGTCTTCTAAAAAATTTTTATCAATACCAAATCCACTGGTGGTATTTCCCTGTGGGTCTGTATCAATTACTAATACTGATTTTCCTTTTTCCGCCAAACAGGCTGATAAGTTAATAGCTGTGGTAGTCTTTCCTACTCCACCTTTTTGATTTGCGATTGCAATAATTCTTCCCATTTTATTTTCCTTCCTAATTTTCCCCGATCTTGTATCGGGGACTTTCCTTCTCTTTCATACGTGTCCTTAATGATTATAACACTAAAAGGGTACTTTAGCTATATGGTTTTAAAGATTTGGTGAGGAAAATTGTAACAGTTGAATGGGTTAAAAATAGGAGTAGGGTTTTGATAGACGGACGTGGGAGAGCTATGTATATTTGTTTTGGAAATAAATAATTTCTTTTTATTTCTTTATTTTCTATTAGTTTTGGGTTGTTTGTTTTGGGATTTAAGGTATTGGAGATGTTTTTTTGTTTAATTTTTAATGTTTCACGAATAATTTGTGAAACATTAAAAATGTTTCACGATAATAATTACTATATCTAGGGGATTATATGTTTCACGTGAAACATTATCTTGTGTTTTTGTGTTTCAATAAGAAAAATGTTTCACGTGAAACATGTCCAAAACATTAAAATTAGCTTTTTATATGATATAACTTTAAATAATTTTGAAATCTGGGAGAATCAATTTTTATATTTTACTTTTTATTAGTAGTCTTAATTTTAAATAAGATATAACATACAATCTTCATTTTCATATTCCTCTCAATTTAAAATATGTAGATTCAAATATACCAATCCATAATTCATATCGAAACCCAATAGGAGCTGCAATATAGTAGTTTTGCAGGCCTTCATGAAAGTGTCAGTCCTTACGCACCGTACTTTGGTGCGTTAGTACTGCTACGCTTTCATAGAGTGCGAACGTGCCCAAAAAACTACTATATTGCAGCTCCTACGTTCTCTTTCTATATCCCAATTTTTATAATCATCTTTCTTCGAAATTAATTTACACCCGAATCAAATTATTCCGAATAGCAAAAACAGCTGCCTGGGTACGATCAGAAACTTCAATTTTTTTGAATATACTGGAAACATGATTTTTCACTGTTCTCTCACTTATATGTAATTTATCAGCTATCTCTTTATTAAACATACCACTGGACAAATGAATTAATATCTCCAGCTCTCTTTTTGTAAGTAATTTAATCTTTTCATTATCTATATCCCTTGTAATCATTTTTGAATTAAGCAAAGGAATCAAATCGGATTGAATATAATTATTACCTTCGATTACTGTAAAAATAGCTTTTCTAAGTTCTGCGGAATCGGCATCTTTTAATATGTATCCATCCACACCTATATCTACTGCTTTCAATAAATACTCAACCTCACCATGAACAGTAAGTATCAATACCTTAATATCTATCTTTTTTTCCTTTATGACTTCTAATGTTTGTATACCATTCATTTTCGGCATATTAATATCTAAAAGTAATATGTCCGGTTTATTTGCTTTTAACTTTTCTAAACAATCCAAACCATTTTCCGCTTCTTCAATTACCTTTAAATCCCCTTCCAATTCCAGAAGTTGTTTCAAACCCTCTCTTATCATTTTGTGATCATCTGTAATCATTACTTTTACACACATATAAATTTTATACCTCCCCAATACATATTTGTAAAAATAAAAAATACACTTTAACATTTGTATATAAAAATTGAAAAACATTTTACTTAAGCGAAATCGGAATTTCTATTTGAACAGTTGTACCTTTACTAGTTGAATTGAAAAGACAGGTTCCCGATAAAAAAGAAACTCTTTCCTTTACAATTTTTAAACCAAAATGCTTTTCATTTTCCCCGGAATCATTTAACTGAATAAACCCTATACCATCGTCCTGAACTATTAAGGATAATAAATCTTGATTTTCTTTCAAAACTACATGAAGATTTTTTCCTTTTGAATGCTTTATGGCATTATTACAGCATTCCTGAATAATACGGAACAACGTAATCAAAATAAGCTCATCATATTTATCATATTGTATGTTGATTTCATAGGATATTTCCATTTCAGATGTGTGAGATATATTATCAAAGAAATTAGTTAAAGTCGTTTCAAATCCTAAATCATCAAAGTTCATAGGATGAAGGTCATATACTAATTCTCTCATATCCTGAATGACATCTTTTAAATGTTTAGTAACAGTACTAAACTCCAGCTTAGCCCTGATAGGATCCTGATCAATAAATTTAGAAGCAAACTCTACCTTATGAATTAAATATACCAGATTTTGAATCGTAGAATCATGTAAATCTCTGGCAATTCTTTTTCTGTCATTTTCATTCATGGAAAGCACTTCAAGACCTGATGGGATTTCAACCTTCTCTTTTACTTCTCCAATCACCTTTATATTATCTTCTATTTCTGAAAGCTTGCTTTTATATGAGTTTATTTTTTCCATAAGCTCATCACATTTTTCTTTACTTTCTTTTAAGACATCTTCTTCTGATTGCATATTTTTCCTTGGAGAAAATATGCGAAGTTCATTATAACTATTTTTTTCAGATAATATCTTATTTTCTAATTTTTCCTTTTCCATCATACAATTGGAAATAAGCTCTTCTAATTCTCTTTTTTCTACCAGATAATTAGAATAGACACTTTCAATTGTGGATTTTTCATTTTTATTTTTCATTTACGTTCCCTTCCTATATTAATATACATAATATAATATTTCCCATAATAAGAAAAGAAAAAAATAAACTTTATTTGCATTTTATTTGTAAAATAGAAAAATGTGCATTATAATATACAAAAGGGAATTATTATTAAGTGTGGAGGGACTTTATGAAATCAAAATTAAAAAAAATAGGTATACTTTCTATTTTAGTAACAATAACATTATATATTATCAACCGTGCCATATATTCTATCACTACTGTTAAGGAAATATTAAAAGGAAAAGAAAATAAATATTATGAATGGAGATTTGGAAAAATAAGATATACAGTAGCCGGAACAGGAAAACCTGTATTATTGATACATGATTTAACTCCAGGAAGCAGCGGATATGAATTTTACAAAATAACAGATGAATTAACAACGACTAACCAAGTTTTCGTAATTGATCTTTTAGGTTACGGATTATCGGATAAAATAAATATAACCTATACCAATTTTTTATATGTGCAGCTCATCAGCGATTTTATAAAAAATGTCATCGGAAAGAAAACAGATGTGATTACCTCAGGTGATTCATCCACCATCGCCATTATGGCCTGCCATAATAATCCCGATTTAATAGATAAAATGATTTTCATAAATCCACAAGATATTTCAAAACTGAATCAAATACCTTCCAATGGAACAAAAATATTAAAGCTATTAATCGAATTTCCCATCCTTGGAACCTTCGTATACAACTTGTTGACAAATAAAACCTCCATTACAAAATCATTTATCAATGAATATTTTTATAATAAGGATTTAGTAAGAATCGGAGATATAGAAGCATATACAGAAGCAGCCCATTCAAAAGACTTCCATTCCAAATATGCAATATCAAGCTATATCGGAAGATACACAAATATCAATATTCTGCATGCTCTAAAAGAAATTGATTATAGTATGTTCATAATTGAAGGAAAAGAAGAAAATAAATCGGAAGAAATTCCGGTAGGTTATTTAAACTATAATCATGCAATTGAAGTCAGCTATATCAAAGAAACAAAGCATCTGCCACATTTAGAAAAACCGGAAGAAGTAATCAACCATATTAAAATGTACATGAGTTGATATTTAAACAAAAAACAGCCTTTCATATCCTGTCTTATTATATAGGTTATGAAAAGGCTGTTTTTTATAGTGGCTCCCTTCCAGGAAGGCCGGCTTTTCTTGGATATTTCTTTGGAGTGGGATTTATTTTCTTTATAATAAAAAGATTTCTGTAAAGTTGTTCTTTTGTAAAAGTAAATTCTATCTGCCCTTCCACTTCTCCTCCAAGAATTTGAATCGCATGCTTTGCTTCTATGCTTTCTTCTTTTATTTTTTCTGACTTATAAGAAATAAACTTTCCTCCTACTTTCACATAAGGAAGACATAATTCAGATAAAGTGGATAAGTTTGCAACTGCTCTTGAAACACATAAATCATATTTTTCTCTTAGCTTTCCAGGCTTTGCAAAATCCTCTGCTCTTCCATGAAGGGTATCTAAGTTAGCAAGTGCTAATTTATTCTTTACTTCATTTAAAAAATTTATTCTTTTATTCAAAGAATCCAATAACGTGATATCCAAATGAGGAAAAGCAATTTTTAAAGGAATGCCCGGAAAACCTGCTCCTGTTCCAATATCTATCATTTTACATTCTTTTGAAAGATCATAGGCTTTTACCAATGATAGACTATCTAAGAAATGTTTCTGAATAACCTGGTCAAAATCAGTAATAGCAGTTAAATTCATAAAAGAATTCCATTCTATCAAAAGCTCATAATATGTTATGAATTGGTCTATTTGCTTATCCGATAATGTAATATTCAATTGCGCCAAATTTTTTTGAAATTCATGGATACTATCATTCATATTTTAATTAACCTTTTTATAAAACTGTTCCAAATAAATGAGAAGGACCGAAATATCCGCAGGGGATACACCTGAAATACGGGATGCCTGTCCTACGGACAAAGGCTTATATTTTTTCAGCTTCTGCCTAGCTTCAATACGAAGGCTGGGAACATTCTCATAATCAATATTTTCCGGTATTTTCTTTTTTTCGATTTTCTTAAACTGTTCTACCTGTTTTTGCTGTCTTTTTATATATCCGTCATATTTAATATTTATATTTACCTGTTCAATCACATCATCGGAAAGAGGCTTTCTTTCCGGATCGATTTCTGCCAGTATTTCATAAGACAATTCAGGGCGGCACATTATTTCAGCTAAAGTAGTTCCTGTTTTCAATAAAGCACTGTTATGATTTTCCAGAAATTTCTGAGTCTCTTTATTGGCTCCTATTTTTGTATTTTGAAGCCTGTTGACCTCTTCTTTAATAAGCTTTTCTTTTTCTATAACATATTCATACTGCTCTTTTGTAATAAGACCTACCTGATAACCAATTTTCCGAAGTCTTAAATCCGCATTATCCTGACGGAGAAGCAATCGGTATTCTGCTCTGGAAGTCATCATCCGATAAGGTTCAAAATTTTCTTTTGTCACAAGGTCATCAATCAACACACCAATATACCCTTCCGAACGATCAATGGTAATCTGTTCTTTTCCCTGCACAAACAATGCAGCATTGATTCCCGCAATCAATCCCTGGGCCGCCGCCTCTTCATATCCGCTGCTACCGTTAAACTGGCCTCCGGCAAAAAGCCCTTCCACCTCTTTGAAAGCCAAAGTAGCATAAAGCTGGTTTGGATTGATACAATCATATTCAATGGCATAAGCATTTCTTACTATCTTACAATGCTCCAGTCCCGGCACAGTCCGATACATGGCAAGCTGCACATCTTCAGGAAGAGAAGAAGACATCCCACCCACATACATTTCATTGGTATGTAATCCTTCTGGCTCAATAAAAACCTGATGCCTGTCCTTTTCTGCAAATTTTACTACTTTATCCTCAATAGACGGACAATATCTGGGTCCTGTTCCTTCAATAACTCCTGCATAAATAGGGGAACGATCTAAATTGTTCCGAATGATTTCATGAGTCTTTTCATTGGTATAAGTAAGCCAACAAGAAATTTGTTCTTTTTGTATATCTTCTTTTTTCGTGGAAAAAGAAAATGGAGTAATTTCTTTATCTCCAAACTGCTCTTCCATTTTTGAAAAATCAATGGAACGTTTATCCATTCTGGCAGGGGTTCCCGTCTTAAAACGACGCATTTCAATTCCCATGTCCAATAAGGAATCTGTCAAATAGTTAGCAGCCTGCAACCCATTTGGTCCTGTATGGGTAATGGCTTCACCGCATAAACATCTTGCCTTTAAATAAGTTCCGGTACACAAAACAACAGCTTTTGCTTCATAAACAGAACCTGTGTAGGTTCTTACACCTGTTATCTTCTTTTTTACACTTTGATTAGTCTCTGCTAACTCTTCCCACAATAACTGACATACTTCTGCCTGTTTCACTGTAATATGCTCCTGATTTTCCAGCACCTTTCTCATTTCTCTTGTATAATCCGCTTTATCCGCCTGGGCGCGAAGAGAATGGACGGCAGGACCTTTAGAAACATTCAACATCTTTGACTGAATAAAGGTTTTGTCAATATTTTTGCCCATTTCACCGCCAAGGGCATCTATTTCCCTTACCAGATGTCCCTTACTGGAACCTCCTACATTTGGATTACATGGCATAAGGGCAATACTATCTACACTGACTGTAAAAATTACGGTTTCAAGTCCCATTCTGGCACAAGCCAAAGCAGCTTCACAACCTGCGTGACCCGCTCCTATTATACATACATCTACTTTTTCCACAAAATTATTTTTATTTTCTGACATATCCGCACATCTTTCTTTTTTAACAATCATACATATAATTTTACCTTATTTACCCATACAAAACTTTGAAAATATTTCATTTACCAAATCATCCGAAACCTCTTCTCCAATAATAGTACCTAAAGAAGCATATGCGCTCATGAGATCAATAGAATAAAAATCCTCCGGCATATGATCCTCTAAACTTTTCTTTACTAAATGAAGTGAATTTCCTGCATCCATGATTGCTTCTTTATGGCGCATATTTGTAATGAACACTTCATCATTAAAAGAAATATCTCCTTTTAAAAACATTTCCTTTACTGCATTTTCAAATAAATCTATTCCAGTATTATCTTTTGTAGAAGTTTTTATAATCCTAATTTGATTAGTCTCTTCTAACTCATTTTTTTCTTTATTTTCATGGACTGTATTTTTTTTAATTTTCTCCAACAATAATTCTTCCGTTACTACTCCATCTAAATCCGTTTTATTTAATAAAATAATAGTATTTTTTTCTTTTATTAAAGAAATAATCTGCTCATCGGATTCATCTAAGGGAACAGAAGAATCTACTACATATAAAATCAAATCCGCATGTAAAGCATATGTGACAGCTCTTTCCACACCGATTTTCTCCACTACATCATCCGTAGAACGAATGCCTGCAGTATCAATCATATTCAGAATAATTCCATGAAGGGAAATGGATTCCTCCAAAATATCTCTGGTAGTTCCGGCAATATTAGTAACAATCGCCTTTTCCTCTCCAACAAGCAGATTCAGCAAGGAAGACTTACCGGCATTTGGCTTTCCTAAAATAACGGTTTGAATGCCTTCCTTTAATATTTTTCCATTTTCAGAGGATTGCAGCAGTTTATCTATCCGTTTTAATAATTGTTCTGTCTTTTCTGACAATTCTTCCGGATAACCTTCTAAAGAAATATGCTCCGGATCATCCAGAGCAGATTCTATAAAAGCAATCTCATAAATGATTTTTTCCCGAATATCCTTTATTTCCTTGGAAACGGAACCCTTTAATTGATTAACAGAACTTTTCAAGGCAAATTCACTTTTTGAATGAATAATATCCATTACCGCTTCTGCCTTTGCTAAATCAATCCTTCCATTTAAAAAGGCCCGCTTCGTAAACTCTCCCGCTTCTGCCGTCCTTGCTCCATACTTGATCACGGTTTCCAAGATCTTATTCATGACCAAAACACCGCCATGGCAATTGATTTCTACCGTATCCTCCGCTGTAAAACTATTAGGAGCTTTCATAACAGAAACCATGACCTCATCAATCAATTCATCTCCATCATAAATAAAACCATAATGTATCGTATGGCTTTTTACATCTGACAATTTTTTTTTCCCATTCCTGGAACGATATATTTTATTTACAATGGAAATTGCATCCTCTCCACTGACACGGACAATTCCAATTCCTGAATTTGTCATGCCGGTGGCAATTGCAGCAATAGTATCCGTTTTCATGAGCTGCTCCTGATTGTTTTTCTTGAAAATTTGGTGTATTTGAATAACACTGTAAGTTTACCATAAATTTTTTAAATAGTGAAGAGGAGAAATGAGAAGGAAAGGTTTTGGATAAGAGGACGTAGGAGTGGGCAGATGATAGATAAGTCTTTTGGCACGCTCTCGCTCTATGAAGACGCAGCGGTACTAACGCACCAAAATACGGTGCGTAAGGACCGGCGCCTTCATCAAGGCCCGAAAGACTTATCTATCATCTGCCCACTCCTACTGTGTATTGAAAAGCCCTTTTATTCATATTTGCTTCATAAAAGACATTAGAGCTATAAAAACTTCAAAATAAATATATTTATACTTCCCTGAAATACGAAAACGTAAATTTTTTTACTTTTCTAAGATTAGAGCTTGAGAAAAAACAGCAAAAGAGGAAGGTGGTTGGATTCTCTGCATTGTTTTTGATAAAGCTTTTACTTAACAGCCTGCCCACAACCCAGGGTAAAATTGCCATGGACGGTAATTTTAGTCATATTGCGCCATGAAGGGCGCTATATGACGACCCGGCCGCTACCAACAACCTTTCCAGGCTGTTTAGTAAAAGCTTTATCAAAAACACAGCAGAGAATCCAACCACCTTCCTCTTTTGCGTCCTTTTACCAACCTCTATCTCTATCTCTTCAAAGCAACAACAACCCTTCTAAAAGGCTCATCCCCTTCACTATGGGTTATAACATATCTGTCATTCTGCAATGCAGAATGGATAATCCTTCTTTCATAAGGATTCATAGGCTCCAAAGAAACCGATCTTTTTGTTCTTTTTACTTTGAAAGCAATATTCTTTGCAAGATTTTCCAGTGTTTCTTTTCTCCGTTGGCGATAATTTTCTGTATCAACCTTTACACGAATATAATTTTCTGTATCTTTATTTACTACCAAAGATGTTAAATACTGCAAAGAATCCAGTGTTTGTCCTCTTTTTCCGATTAAAACACCCATTTCATCTCCTGCCAGGTCTATATCCATATTGTTATCCACATCATCATATTTTACATCAACAGCAACTGTTAATTTCATGGCAGCAAATACTTCATTTAAAAATTCTTTTGCTTTTCTATCAAGAGATATTTCTTCTTCTTTAATTCTCGCTTTAATTACAGCAGCTTTAGAACCGATTCCTAAAAATCCTAAAGATCCTTCTTCTATTACTTCATATTCCAGCTTATCGCTTGTCACTGATAATTTCTGACATGCTTCCGTAATAGCATCATTCACTGTTTTTGCAGAAACTTCAATAAAATCCATTTAATTTTCTCCTTTTCTATTCAAACCTTCCTGAATCTAATTTTTCTCGTGAAACTGTTTTACTTTATTTGCCTTTGCAGCAATACTTCCGGAAGATTGATTATTTTTCTTTTTATCCTTTACTTTACCGGTTTCCTCTGTTTTTTCCACAACAGGAGCAACATATGGCTTTTCTTCAAAAGGTATATTTTTTGTTGTTTTATGTGCCTTACTTGTCAAAGTAGAAGAAGCCACTGGATTTTTATTATAAGATTTGGCTTTCTCTTCTGCTTTTTCCATATTTTTCTTTACCATCTCATCAATATTCATTTTATCAATGTGTTTATTGATTACAATTTGCTGAATGCTTCTAATCACAGAACCTGATATCCAATAAAGACCCATACCTGCCGGAAGAGAAAAACACATAACGGCAGAAAAAATAGGCATTGTATAATTCATTGTCTTCATAGAGGCCATCATAGGATTTGGTTCTCCATTATTGTTTAATTCAGGCTGAGGCATAAGTTTTGTATTGATCCATTGTGTTAAAGCTGCCAAAACCGGAATCATGATAGCTCCAATTGCTAAAAGAGTATTTCCTGATGAAAACCCTTCCTTCATAATAAAACCAGGTGGATTTGCTATATTAAGTCCAAGAAAATTATTATATTCGCTTAACGTATCATATGCAGTTGTAATTTCAGCAGACAAACTGCTGAATTTTTCCTTTAATGACATCCACTCGGCAGAAGAAGCCTTATTTAAAACGTCAATAAAGGTATTCTTCATATATTCGCTTCCTGCAATAAACTGATCACTTTTAAACTGCTTGGAATAATTTCTTGCCTGAGAAAAAGTCTGTAAAAATTCTGCACTTCCACTCACATTGGAAAGCTTTGTTACTAAATCCATAAAAAGATATTTAATGCGCGGAACATATGCTGGCATATTAGAAATAATACGATAAAGACACCACATAATCGGAAGCTGAATAAACAAAGGCAAACAGCTTCCCGTCTGGGAAACCCCATATTTTTCATAAACAGCCCTTGTTTCCTCATTCATCTTCATCATAGAGTCATTATCTCTTTTGCCCTTATATTTATTGGCAATTGCCTGAAGCTCAGGATTCATTTTGGAAGACAGCTTTGAAAATTTCTGCTGTTTGATAGTAAGTGGCAATAAACACAAATAAATAATCAAGGTAAAAAGAATAATAGATAAACCTATGCTTGGTATTCCTATTTTTTCAAGAACGGTAAAAATCCCATTCATCAACATACCCAGTATATAATAAATAGGAGAAAGAATACCGCCGTTTTTTGTTAATATCATTTCTGTCAATTTCATTTCCTCCGGTTTTAAGGTACAGGATCATACCCGCCTTTTGAAAAAGGATTACATCTTAATATTCTCCATGCAGTCAATAAACTTCCTTTAAATGCCCCATACTTTTCAATCGCTTCCAGTCCGTATTGGGAACAGGTAGGAATATAGGGACATTTCGTGCTTTTCAATGGAGATATATACTTTCTATAAAATTTAATTAAACCAATCAATATTTTCTTCATATTAATGATCAAATCTTCCTTCATGGTTTATGATTCCATGAAGCCTTGAAAGATGTAATAATGCGCTTTCCGCTTCCTTATAAGAAAAAGAAGAAGCGCTGTTTCTGGCAATGACTACTATATTTAAACCACTATTAAACATATTTTCCTGTAGTCTGTAACTTTCGTGGATAAGTCTTTTCACTCTGTGCCTTACTACGCTGTTACCCACTTTTTTACTCACAGATATTCCAAGATAGTTCTTTTCACCGGTATTTTCCATCACATACATTACTAAATATTTGTTGGCATAGGATCTGCCTTTTTTATAAACTAACCTGAAATCCTGATTTTTCCTTAAGGATTCGGTAAATTCCATAACTGAAATCCTCTACAAGAGAAAAATAAGCCACATGACTGCGGCTTATGCTGATAATCTCTTTCTTCCTTTTGCACGTCTTGCTGCTAATACTTTTCTTCCGCCTGGAGTACTCATTCTTGCTCTGAATCCGTGAACCTTTGATCTTTGTCTCTTTTTTGGTTGATATGTCATTTTCATAGATGGATACACCTCCTTTACTTATGTGGGAAAATATCGTTACAATTATATAAGATTGAATCTACCAAGTCAAGTAAAATAAAGGGATTTTTCCATAAAATAAAAAGAAAAAAAATTTAAAAATTTTTTTTAAAAAACCTTTTTCTATATATTGTTGTATAAGGGAAAAACAATATACAAGATATAGATATGAAAAACTTAGCCACATTTTTATTAGCTTTACATAATTCTATCCACAAAATGTGTATATCTTGTGGATAAACTTAATAAAAACTGTTTAAATAGTGATTATTTATCAATAAAATCCCTAATTTATGCTTGTGTACATTGTGAAATTCTTTTTTTAAGTTATACACATTTTTTTTTAAAAACATGAAAAACTATGTAAACTATTTTATATTTGTTTATTTGCTTCCTAAAAAATAGAAGCATTTGAATTTTTATTTTTTTTCGTTTATTATATAGTAGGTACATTTTTTTATAGCTAGGAGAAAAGATATGGAAGAAATAAGAGAGAGATGGGAAGAAATTAAAGAAACAATCAAAATGGAATATGATTTATCCGATATTTCCTATTCCACCTGGGTAAAGCCCCTTAATTTTTATAACGTAGAAAATGATGTTGTCATTATTTTAATTCCTTCTGATCAGGCTCATGCTTTAAATTACATTTCAAATAAATACAAAAACTATTTTCAGGTTTCCATTTCCGAAATGTTCAATCATGAATTTAGTGTTTCTTTTATATTGGAAAAAGATGTAAACCGTACAAGTGAAACCGATGAAGAAATGAAGAAGATTTACAATATCAATTCTGAAACGGCAAATTTAAATCCAAAATATAAATTTGATACCTTTGTGGTGGGAAGTAATAATAAATTTGCTCATTCCGCTTCCTTAGCTGTAGCGGAATCTCCTGGAGAAGCATATAACCCTCTTTATTTATATGGTGGTGCAGGACTTGGAAAAACTCATCTAATGCACTCAATAGGTCATTTTATTTTAGAACAGAATCCTTCCATGAAAGTACTGTACGTCAATAGTGAGGAATTCACCAACGAAGTAATCAACTCTATCCGAAGCGGTAATGCTGCGGAAATGACCAATCTGCGTGAAAAATACCGTACTGTAGATGTATTGCTACTGGATGATGTCCAATTCATAATAGGAAAGGAAAGTACCCAGGAGGAATTTTTTCATACCTTTAATGCCCTCCATACAGCAGGAAAGCAGATTATTTTATCATCAGACAAGCCTCCAAAGGAAATGGCCACTTTGGAAGAAAGATTCCGTTCTCGTTTTGAGTGGGGACTGATTGCAGATATAAAGGCTCCCGATTATGAAACAAGAATGGCTATTTTAAAGAAAAATGCAGAAACCTATTATGGTGAAATTGATGAAGAAATCTTGAAATACATTGCAACAAACGTGAAATCAAATATTCGGGAATTAGAAGGAGCCTTTAAGAAGGTAATTGCCTCCTACAAATTAAATACAGGCGCTGAATTGAATTTAGAGTTAGCAGAAGATGCTTTAAAGGATATTATTTATCCCAATGCTCCAAAAGAAATCACTCCAAAATTAATCATTCACGTAGTATGCGAACATTATAATGTTTCTCCTGATGATATTATTTCAAAGAAGAGAAATTCAGAATTCGTACAGCCAAGGCAGGTCATTATGTATCTGTGCAGGGAATTAATAGGAATCTCTCTCCAGTCCATCGGAAAAGAACTGGGTAAAAAAGACCATACAACCGTAATACACGGTGTCAATAAAATCAAAGAAGAACTGGACAACGGAAATGAAGAATTAAGAAATAAAATAGAAATCATAAAAAAGAAAATAAATCCCACATGATTTTATTCACATTTTTATGTTATTTTCTTGTGATAAGGCTGTGAATAACTTATTTTCCATATTTCTTTAAGATTTTCATACTATTTTTCCATGTGGACAAATAAAAAGTTATCCATAGTAATAAATATGATTTTTCACAAGTTTTTCATTCCATTTTTATAAGAAAAATAGTATAATGGAAGAGGTTATGAACATTTCCACAGCTATTATTAAGATTACTTTTAAAATAAATATTATTTATTGTTTTATTTGAATAAAAAAAGATTTCATTTTTATGGAAGGGAGTTATTCACAATGAAATTAATTTGTAAGAAAGCAAATCTATTAAATGGTGTGCAGATTGTTTCTAAAGCAGTTCCTTCAAAAACCACCATGCAGATTTTAGAATGTATTTTAATAGATGCTTCCAGAGGAGTTATAACTTTAACAGCAAATGATATGGAACTTGGTATTGAAACAACAATAGAAGGAGATATCATTGAAAAAGGCATTATAGCAATTGATGCTAAGATATTTCTTGAAATTGTGCGTAAGCTTCCTGATAATGATGTAACTATTATAACAGATGATAATTATCAGATGATGATTACCTGTGAAAACTCTAAATTTAATATCAGCGGAAAATCTGGTGAAGATTTTTCTTATCTTCCAAGTATTGAAAGAAATGAATCGGTTGCGATTTCACAGTTTACCTTAAAGGAAGTAATCAGGCAGACTATTTTTTCTATTTCAGACAATGATAACAATAAATTGATGACAGGAGAGCTGTTTGAAATTAAGGAAAATGAATTAAAAGTGGTTTCTTTGGATGGGCATCGTATTTCCATTCGTAAAATTGAATTAAAAAATAGTTCAAATCAAATAAAGGCAGTTGTGCCAGGAAAGACATTAAATGAAATCAGCAAGATTTTAACAGGTGAAGCAGATAAGTATGTAAATATTTATTTTACCGATAAGCATATTTTATTTGAATTTGATGATACCATTGTGGTATCCAGGTTAATTGAAGGAGAATATTTTAAAATCGATCAAATGTTATCTTCTGATTATGAGACAAAAGTAAAGATTAACAAAAAAGAATTTTTAAATTGTATAGACAGAGCAACTCTTTTGGTGAAAGAAGGGGACAAAAAACCTATCATCATCAATATTACCGATAGAGAACTGGAATTAAAGATCAATTCTTCCATTGGAAGCATGAATGAAGAGATTTCCATAGAGAAACAGGGAAAGGATCTGATGATTGGATTCAATCCAAAGTTTTTGATTGATGCTTTAAAGGTAATTGATGAAGAAGAAATAGAAATTTATCTGGTAAATCCAAAGGCTCCCTGTTTTATCAAGGATGTAAAAGAAAGCTATATTTATTTGATTTTACCTGTAAATTTTACGGTGGCATAGTATGGAAACAATAAAATTAAGAGATGAATTTATTAAATTAGGACAGGCATTAAAAGCAGCAGGGCTGGTAGAATCCGGAGTGGATGCAAAATTCGTTATTCAGGACGGTCTTGTAAAGGTGAACGGAAAAGTGGAAACACAAAGAGGAAAGAAGCTTTATGCCGGTGATGAGGTTTTCTTTGATGGGAAGACCATTCGCATTACGGAATAAAATAAAGAATTGGTGAAATCGTGATAATTAAGTCTATTGAACTTGAAAATTTTAGAAATTATGAAACTCTTTCCCTTACTTTTGAAAGAGGCACTAATATTTTGTATGGTGACAATGCCCAGGGAAAGACAAATGTATTGGAAGCAATTTACGTTTCTTCTACTACCAAGTCCCATAAGGGCAGCAAAGATAAGGAAATTATCAATTTTGAAAAGGAAGAAGCCCATATCCGGACTTATTTAGAAAAGGAGGGCATGGAATATAAGGTGGACATGCACCTTAGAAAAAGTAAGTCTAAGGGAATTGCCATAAATGGGCAGAAAATTAAAAAGGCGGCAGAGCTTTTAGGATTGTTGAATGTGGTATTTTTTTCTCCGGAGGATTTGAATATTATAAAAAATGGTCCTTCTGAAAGAAGAAGATTCATGGATATGGAGCTTTGCCAGTTAGATAAGTTTTATCTTTACAATTTAAATCAATATAATAAAATCATTAACCAGAGAAATAAATTATTAAAAGATTTTTATAACAATCCGGATTTAAGAGATACCATTCACATATGGGACAGCCAGCTTGTTTCCTACGGAAAAAAGATTATTGAAAGAAGAGAAGCTTTTGCAAAGCAGTTAAATGAAATTATTTATGATATACATAAGAATCTTTCCGGTGGAAAGGAAGAGCTTTTCATACAATATGAGCCGGATGTAACGGTTTCTGACTTTGAAAATAAACTGGCAGCTAATCAGGAAAGGGATATTCGTTTTAAATTAACTTCCGTAGGGCCTCACAGAGATGATTTTTCTTTTATTGTGAAAAGAAAATCTCCTTCTTTAGAAGAAGGAAAAGGACTGGATATCAGAAAATATGGTTCTCAGGGACAACAGAGGACGGCGGCCCTTTCTTTAAAGCTTTCTGAAATTGAACTGGTTAAGAAAATCACAAATGATATTCCTGTTTTACTTTTAGATGATGTATTGTCAGAATTGGACAGCAACAGACAAAATTATCTACTTAACAGTATTGGCGATATTCAAACAATCATTACATGTACGGGACTTGATGAATTCATCAATAACCGATTTGAAATTGATAAAATATTTAAAGTAACAGACGGGATCATTCAGTCTGAAAATTAAAAATGATAATGTGAAGTAAAAAGGAAAGAAATAGTAGGAGGTTATAAGATGAGCGCTGAATACGGAGCAGACCAGATTCAGATTTTAGAGGGTCTTGAAGCAGTAAGGAAAAGACCGGGTATGTACATAGGAAGTACGTCGATAAGAGGATTGCATCATTTGGTATATGAAATCGTGGATAATTCCGTAGATGAAGCTTTGGCAGGTTTTTGTGATACCATTGATGTTTCCATCAATCAGAATAATTCCATTACCGTAGTGGATAACGGCAGGGGAATTCCAATCGGAATCAATCATAAAGCAGGGATTCCGGCAGTAGAGGTAGTATTTACTGTTTTACATGCCGGAGGAAAATTCGGTGGCGGAGGCTATAAGGTTTCCGGCGGGCTTCATGGTGTAGGCGCTTCTGTTGTAAATGCCCTTTCTAACTGGCTTGAAGTAGAAATCTTTCAGGATGGCAAGGTTTACAGGCAACGTTATGAAAAAGGTCATGTGATTTATCCATTAAAGGTAGTTGGAGAATGTGAACCGGAAAAAACTGGTACAAAGGTTACTTTTTTACCGGATGATACGATTTTTGAAGAAACGGTATTTGAATTTGATACGTTAAAACAAAGACTTCGTGAAATGGCATTTTTAACGAAAAACCTTCGTATCCGTTTAAAGGATGAAAGATTAGAGGAGCCTCTTTTAAAAGAATTTCATTATGAAGGCGGTATTAGGGAATTTGTCACTTATCTGAACAGGAGCAAAACGTCTCTTTATAGTGATGTCATGTATTTTGAAGGCAGCAAGGACAATGTATATGTAGAAGTTGCCATGCAGCATAATGATTCCTATACGGAAAGCTCCTACAGCTTTGTAAATAATATCAATACTCCGGAAGGTGGTACCCACCTTGCAGGATTTCGTAATGCTATTACAAAAACCTTTAACGATTATGCAAGGACCAACAAATTATTGAAGGATAGTGAAGCAAATCTTTCCGGCGAGGATATACGGGAAGGATTAACTGCTATTGTAAGCATAAAAATAGAAGATCCTCAGTTTGAAGGACAGACAAAGCAAAAGCTTGGTAATTCAGAAGCAAGAGGAGCAGTAGACAGCGTAGTAAGTGAACAGCTTACTTATTTCTTAGAACAGAATCCTACAGTTGCAAAGATTATTTGTGAAAAGTCCATTCTGGCACAGCGGGCAAGAGAAGCTGCAAGAAAAGCAAGGGATTTAACAAGAAGAAAGACTGCATTAGAGGGAATGAGCCTGCCGGGCAAGCTGGCGGATTGTTCCGATAAAGACCCGAAAAATTGTGAAATTTATATTGTAGAGGGAGACAGTGCGGGAGGTTCTGCAAAAACTGCAAGGAGCCGAGCGACTCAGGCAATTTTACCTCTTCGTGGAAAGATTTTAAATGTAGAAAAGGCAAGGCTTGATAAAATATATGCCAATGCGGAAATTAAGGCAATGATTACTGCATTTGGAACAGGCATACATGAAGAGTTTGATATATCAAAGCTTCGATACCACAAAATAATCATTATGACTGATGCGGATGTGGACGGCGCACATATCAGTACGCTGTTGCTTACTTTTCTTTATCGTTTTATGCCTGATTTGATTAAAGAAGGTTATGTATATCTGGCGCAGCCTCCCCTTTATAAGCTGGAGAAAAATAAAAAGGTATGGTATGCCTACAGTGATGAAGAGCTTGACGGCATATTAAAGGAAGTAGGCAGGGATCAGAATAATAAGATTCAACGTTATAAAGGACTTGGGGAAATGGATCCGGAGCAGCTTTGGGAAACTACCATGGATCCGGAACACAGAATCTTACTTCGTGTTACTATGGATGAAGAAGCAGAGTCGGAAATCGATCTTACATTTACCACTCTTATGGGTGATAAAGTGGAGCCGAGACGTGAATTTATTGAGGAAAATGCCAGATTTGTAAAAAATCTGGATGTCTAAGCAGAATGGAGAATAGATAAGAATGGAAGATAATATTTTTGATAAGGTTCACGAGGTAGACCTGAAAAAAACAATGGAAAATTCTTATATTGATTATGCCATGAGCGTAATTGCTTCTCGTGCACTTCCCGATGTAAGAGACGGTTTAAAGCCCGTACAGAGAAGGGTTTTATATTCCATGATCGAGTTAAATAACGGGCCAGATAAGCCACATAGAAAAAGCGCCCGTATCGTCGGTGATACAATGGGTAAATATCACCCTCACGGTGACAGCTCTATTTATGGCGCTTTGGTAAATATGGCACAGCCCTGGTCTACTCATTATCCTTTGGTAGATGGACATGGGAATTTTGGTTCTGTGGATGGTGACGGCGCTGCTGCCATGCGTTATACAGAAGCAAGGCTATCTAAAATCTCCATGGAACTTTTGGCTGATATCAATAAAGATACGGTGGATTTTGTACCCAACTTTGATGAAACAGAAAAAGAACCTGCAGTTTTACCAAGCCGTTATCCCAATCTTTTAGTAAATGGTACTACTGGTATTGCGGTAGGTATGGCTACCAACATTCCTCCTCATAATTTAAGGGAAGTAATCCATGCGGTAGTAAAGATTATTGACAATAAAGTACAGGAAGACAGGGATACAGAAATCGATGAGTTGTTAAAAATCGTAAAAGCTCCTGATTTTCCTACCGGTGGCATTATCCTTGGAACAAGAGGAAGTGAAGAAGCATATCGTACCGGAAGAGGAAAAGTCCGCGTCCGGGCAGTAACCGATATCGAAACTCTTCCAAACGGAAAAAGCCGAATCATAGTGACAGAGCTTCCTTATATGGTAAATAAGGCAAATTTGATTTTGAAGATTGCCGAGCTTGTAAAAACAAAGAAAATTGACGGAATTACCGACCTTCGGGATGAATCTGACAGGGAAGGTATGCGGGTAGTCATAGAGCTTCGTCGGGATGTTAATGCCAACGTGATCATGAATCAGCTTTATAAGCATACACAAATGCAGGATACCTTCGGCATTATTATGCTTGCCCTTGTAAATAATGAACCAAAGGTAATGAATCTTTTAGATATGCTGAAAAGCTATTTAATTCATCAGGAAGAGGTAGTAACAAGGCGTACCAAATATGATTTAAATAAAGCAGAAGAAAGAGATCATATTTTACAAGGATTATTGATTGCCCTTGATTATATTGACGAAGTGATTCAGATTATCCGAAGCAGCCAGAATGCACAGATTGCCAAGGAACGTTTGATAGAACGTTTTGGTTTATCAGATATACAGGCTCAGGCTATCGTGGATATGCGTCTTCGTGCTCTTACCGGTTTGGAAAGAGAAAAAATTGAAAATGAACATAAGGAATTGCTTGCTAAGATTGCAGAGTTAAAAGCAATTTTGGCGGACAAGAAACTTCTTCTTGGAGTCATTAAAGAAGAAATTTTAGTTATTGCCGAAAAATACGGCGATGAAAGAAGAAGCAGCATTGGGTTTGATGCTTACGATATTTCTATGGAAGATTTGATTCCAAAGGATAATACAGTAATTGCCATGACAAGCCTTGGTTATATCAAGCGTATGACTGTGGACAATTTTAAAGCACAAAACCGGGGCGGTAAAGGCATTAAAGGTATGCAGACCATTGAAGAGGATTATATAGAAGACCTTCTTATGACCACGACCCACCATTATATTATGTTCTTTACCAATTATGGAAGAGTTTACAGACTGAAAGCCTATGAGATTCCGGAAGCTGGAAGAAATGCAAGAGGAATTGCTATTATCAATCTGCTTCAATTAAATCCGGGTGAAAAAATTTCCGCCATCATTCCTATTAAGGATTATGAGGAAAATAAGAACCTGTTTATGGTAACAAAAAATGGTATTGTAAAGAAAACTTCCGTTATGGAATATAGCCATGTAAGAAAAAATGGATTGGCTGCCATTAATTTAAGGGAAGATGATGAATTGATTGAAGTAAAGACTACTGATAATGAAACAGAAATCTTCCTTGTTACGAAACATGGCATGTGTATCCGTTTTAAAGAAACAGATGTGAGAGCAACTGGAAGAACATCTATGGGCGTAATCGGAATGAATTTGTCCGATCAGGATGAAGTGATTGGCATGCAGCTTGATCATCAGGGAGATTCTTTATTGATTGTTTCAAGTAAAGGTATGGGAAAACGTACTTATCTGGATGAATTTACAGTACAGAAGCGTGGTGGTAAAGGAGTAAAATGCTATAAAATAACAGAAAAGACCGGCTACGTGGTAGGTGTAAAGGCAGTCAATGACAATCATGAAATCATGATGATCACAACGGAAGGAATCATTATCCAGTTAAGGATGGAAGATATATCCACACTTGGAAGAATTACTTCTGGAGTGAAGATGATTAATCTGGATGAAAATGTAACAGTTGCAAAGATTGCAAAGGTTCGTGAAAAGGTATCTGATGGCAATCAGGAATTTGAAAATGTGGAGGATGCCCTTGAGGATATTCCAGAGGAAGAGAAGAATCCTGTTATGAATGATATAGAGGAAGAGGTTACTTTACCGAAGGAAGAAGAAGAGGAATAAAGTTATAAGAAAATGAAATCCCTGTGAAACAGCTTGTTGTAAAAATGTTTGTTTTCATAGGGATTTTTTATTTGAGAATTGGTTTAGATATAGGTTTTGAATGGGGGACGTGGGAGCAGTCATAGTATATGATAATCTTCTTGGCATGCTTTCGCTCTGCAAAGACGCAGCGGTACTAACGCACCAAAATACGGTGCGTAAGTGCCGGCGACTTTGCCAAGGCCCGGAAGATTATCATATACTATCACTGCTCCCACTGGGTATTGGAAAACCATATGCTTTATTTTAAATATTTAAATAAATAGTTATTTATGATAAACATCCACTTGGTATGCTGAAAATTATCTCTCTGACAGATATTTTTGTATTTCATCAGAAGTCAGTTTTCGTATTTGTGTATTTGCATATTCTTTATATTCTTCAACTGTAAAAATAGGATTCATATTTTCGCAGGTTTTTCTTCTGTTCTTTTTCAGGTATGATAGTAATTCCTCTTTATTGGAAAAAAGGTTATATCAAATCCTTTGTATTCATATTGATAAACCTTGCCTTATATTTGGAGTACATAATCTTTTGTTCGTGATAAAGCCCTGAATAACCAGAAAGCATATAGCTGATTGCAATTGCAAGAATGAAGTACCGGGTGCCTGCAAAACCAAAAAGCTCAAAGGAAATAAGCAATGTAGTAATAGGGCAGTTTGTCACTCCGCAAAATACGGAAGCCATACCAAGGGCTGCACAAAAAGAAGGGGATATGGAAAAAATATTACCGAAAAGACAGCCTAAAGTAGCGCCTACAAAAAAGGATGGCACGATTTCTCCTCCCCGATATCCGGCGCCAAGGGTAAGGGAGGTAAATATCATTTTCAGTATAAAGGCATAAGGTACTACATCCCCTAAAAATGCCCGTTCAATCACGTTGATTCCGGCACCGTTGTAATCCCTTGTACCCAAAAGAAAACTCAAAGCTGTTATGAAACAGCCTGCAACTGCAACACGGATATAAGGATTTGGTAAATATTTTGCATAAAGATCTGCCGTAGTATGAAGAATCGTACAAAATATGGAACTTACAAAAGCACATATCAGTGCAAGAAGGGCTATCTTCCAAATACTTTCAACAGAGATTGCTGGAATTTTTAAAATATGAAAGGACTCCGGGCTGATTCCAAATTCATTGGCAAAAAAAGAAGCCACCAGAGAAGAAATAACACAGGGAAGCAGTGCCACATAATACATGACCCCTACTGTAATTACTTCCAAAGGAAAGATTGCCGCTGCCATAGATGTACCGAATAAAGCGGAAAATGCTGCACTCATGCCACACATGACCATAACCTTCCGATCCATTTCATCCAGCTTTAAAACCCTTCCTATTTTATCTCCAAAGCTTCCTCCAATCTGAAGAGCAGCTCCTTCTCGTCCTGCGGAACCCCCAAATAAATGAGTAATCACAGTAGAAATAAAAATCAAAGGAGCCATCCGGAAAGGAATGGTATTTTTTGAATGCACTGTATCTAAGATCCGGTTGGTGCCGGAATCTTTATCAAAATGAAAATAATGATAGATCCATATAATAAAAAGTCCCCCAATAGGAAGAAAGAGCAATAAAAAATCATGTTTCGTCCTTATTTCATTTGCCCATTCCATACAAACACCGAAGACAGAACTGAAAAATCCTACGATTACTCCTATAAATAAAGAAAGTATCGTCCATTTCAAAAAGATTTTAAAATGTCTGATACCGTCGCTTATGGTGGAGTTTAATTGTTCTTTGTTAAAATGGTTTTGATTCATGTATTTTCACCTTGTATTTGGTTTTTCTGGTATTTTAAAATCAATTTTATTATACATAAATATTTGGAAAATGCAATAAAAACAGCCGTTTTGAAATAAACGACTGTTTTTATTCTTGTTTCAAGCTTTTATGCTTCCAATAATTCTTCTAATTCTTTTATCATAGAATTAATATTTTCTATTTGTTCGGATACTGCAAGGACCTCTTCATTGTTGTTTTGAACCATACTTGCAATATTTGTGAATTCCTCATTTTCAGAATAAATCCTTTCAGCTATATTTTCATTGATTTCTACAGTTTCCTGAATCACCTTGCTCTGTTCCATTCGGATTTCATTTGCCTGTTCAATAGCATCTACGGATTTCTTTAGAATGTCCATCATTTTCCGAATGCCTTCAACTGTTTCTATGATAACTTTATTTTGATTCAGTAATTGTTCCGTATTTTGGTTCATAAACTTAGAAACATCATTAGTTCCAATTTGTACGCGAGTCACAATATCATTTATACTTTGTAAAGATGCCTTTGTATTATCGGCTAAATGTCCAACTTCTTGTGCAACAACGGCAAATCCTCGTCCTGCTTCACCTGCACGTGCTGCTTCAATGGAAGCATTTAATGATAGAAGATTAATGGATTCCACAATCTCATTGATAATATCCAATGTCTTTCCGATTGCACCAGATTCCATTAAAAGCTTATCTGTAACTTCTCTTGTCATATTATTGGAGTTTTTTACTTCTTCGCTTATACCTAATAAATGATTCAGAGCCTGTCCATTTGATGTGGAAATTTCAACTAACTCTTTAGAAAGACGATCCACATCTTCCATTTTTACCTTCATATCGTAACTGCTTTTTTCCAAATGTGACAAATTTTCCTTACTCTGTTGCGACTTATCTATCATGCTTGAGCTGGTTTCTAATAAACTTTCACTAATGGCAGAAAGTTCTTGTGTAGAAGCACTTTCTGACTGTGAGGATTCTACCAATGCATTGCTTGCTTCTCCCAAATTATTTGATATGTATGTTACCTTATTTAATACATTTTGTACCCGCTCATTATTTTTTTCCAATTCATCTTTCTTTGCATCAACAAGAAAATGTTCAACCATAAAAGTAAATAGGAAAATATAGGACATGGATAATGCAATACATACGCACCTTCCTATCAAATTGGGAACAAAAAATTCGTTTTTTATGGGAAGCAGGTATTGTCCTTTTACAACCCATGAAACAACCAGTGATAATACGATTTCAGCAATTGTAACAGCTACCATTTTTGTATCGAGAAGAAGTCCGGTAACAATGGTAAATAAAAAGGCAAATGCCCAAAACTCTGTAGAAGGTACTAAATAGGAAATAAAATTAAACTGCGTGAACATAATAATAATTAAAAAAATCTTACTTTGCTTTAATTTTGATTTCTTTACAAGTCCGTCCTGTTTTCCTGTCTTGATAAAATAAAAAGCAATTGCCATATAAAGGATACAGGAAAGATCAAAAATTATCAATGCAGGCCAGCTTACCTGTGTATAAAATCCTTGTAATCGATTTGCCGTATATCCCATTCCTGCAAGCATACAGGTTCCAGGTATCAGAATCAGAACCATTACGTATACTCTATTGATATAAACATCCAATGCGGTTAAAAGTTTTTTTTCCATAAGTACTCTCCTATTCTTTTTTTACATTTTATAATTAAAATTCATATAGCTGAACAATCAAGGAAAAGCCTGCTCCCATCGTACACATAATAAGCTTATTCCCTTTTTTAGCATATAAATCCCACATTCTGTTCAGGCAGAGAATCGGACAGGTATTTCCAGTATAAGCATATTCACCACCAACAAAATGATACTTTTCTTCGGAAACATCCAGTAATTTCAAAGTTTCCATATTATATGCATCGCTTAACTGTGAAAAAATGTAATAATCAATATCCTCTGTTGTCAGGTGATTTTTTTCTAACACTGCCTTAATAAGAATGGATATGTTTTGTGGAACATCATCCATGGAAAATGTCTGCCACTCTAACCTTTTTTCATTAGGTTCAATCTTTTTTAAAGGCACTTTTGACATGCCGCATTTCGGATAGGTAACTAAATGATGAAACATGGCATTGATGTATACTTTCGTATCTATAAAACCTCTTTGTTCTTCCTCTTCTTCTGTACTTAAAAGCACACATGCTGCAGCATCTGCAAAATTAGCATAAACAACAGTATCACCCCATAATGCAATAGGAGATATACAAAAACATCCTACTACCAGTGCATGTGATATGTCTGTTCCCTGCATATACTTACTTACCACATTCATGCCTTGCAGCATACTGGTACAGTTAGAATTCATATCAAATGCGATATTTACATTTTGTAATTTTTCGCCATATAGTCCTGTCAATTTCAATGCATTAGAAGGAATAAGATATTCTGGTGTATCGGAACAAAAAACCAGCATTTCTATATCTTCCATATTGATTTTGCTCTTTTTTATACAGTTATCAATTGCATTTTGACACATGCTGATAGCATTTTCTCCTTCTGAGATAAAATAGCGTTTTCTCCTTCCTAAATGTTCCATCAAATGGCTTGCATCCAATCCTCTTTTTGCAAAATGTTCATTTAGTTCTTCATTATAAACTTTGTTGTGTGGAACATATATACCAGTTCCTTTAATTAAAATATTATGCATGTCTTTTATCCTCCGTTTAGAATTTTCTTTTATATTTATACACCCTATAAACCCATTAGTTTAAAAATGGGTATTTTATCTATATTTATTTAAATATTAAAAGAAATGTTGAAGGATTCTCATATATATATTATCATATTACATAAAATATGTAAATAATTTTAACCAAAAAAAACATATAATTTGTATTAAAATAAGGCAATATGTACAATTGAATTTTTATATTATTGATAAACATTCTCATTAACCCTATTGACATTTTCCCCCTCAAATCATATATTATAAGTGTAAATGAAAGTCATTATCATTTAAAAAGTAGAAAAACAGCAACCAAACACTTTTTAATCAACCTACACATAGAAAGAAGATGATCATATGCCTTTAACAATGGCCAAGCAAGGAGAAATAAATTACATAAAGAAAGTTGGCGGAAAAGAAGAAACACGTAAATTTTTAGAAAATCTTGGATTTGTCACAGGAGGCATGGTAATGATTGTTTCCCAGATAGGTGGAAATATGATTGTAAATGTGAAGGATTCCAGGGTAGCTATCAATAAGGATATGGCAAGTAAGATCATGATTTAGGAAAGGAAAGAAAAATGGGAACTTTAAAAGAAGTAAAATGTGGAGAAACAGTGACTGTTTCAAAAATCAATGGTAATGGTGCCATAAAAAGAAGAATTATGGATATGGGAATTACAAAAGGAGTGGAGGTTTTTGTAAGAAAAGTAGCTCCTCTTGGTGATCCTGTAGAAATAACAATCAGGGGTTATGAGCTTTCTTTGAGAAAAGCGGATGCTGAAATGATTGAGATTCAGTAAGATCATAAATTTTAAAGAATAATAAAAATATATGAATTCATAGCTGTTATTACAGCAGAAAAGTGAGGAGAAATATGTCATTAAAAATTGCACTTGCAGGTAATCCAAACTGCGGTAAAACAACATTGTTTAATGCTTTGACCGGTTCTAATCAGTTTGTTGGAAACTGGCCGGGTGTTACGGTAGAAAAAAAAGAAGGAAAATTAAAAGGGAATAAAGATGTCATTATCATGGATTTACCTGGTATTTATTCTTTATCTCCTTATACGTTAGAGGAAGTAGTTGCAAGAAATTACTTAATTGGTGAAAAGCCGGATGCTATTTTGAATATCGTAGACGGAACTAATATAGAAAGAAATCTATATTTAAGCACACAGCTTATGGAACTTGGAATTCCTGTTGTCATGGCCGTAAATATGATGGATGTTGTTCGTAAAAACGGGGATAAGATTCATATTGAAAAGCTTTCTGAAAAATTAGGCTGTCAGGTAGTGGAAATTTCTGCTTTAAAAGGCGAAGGTATTATGGAAGCCGCACAAATGGCAGTAAATGTAGCAAAAGAGAAAAAAAATGCGTCTATTGTACATAAGTTTTCTGAGAATGTGGAAGAGATTCTTGCTTCAATTGAGGAAAAGCTTGGAAATTCTGTACCGAAAGAACAAAAACGCTTTTTTGCCATTAAATTATTGGAACGTGATGATAAGATTCAATCCCAGATGAATATCATTCCTGATGTAACCAGTGAAATAGAAAAGATTGAGAAAGAAATGGATGATGATACAGAAAGTATTATTACAAATGAGAGATATGTATATATTTCTTCCATTATTAAGGATTGTTATAAAAAGAAAAGCAGAGAAAAATTATCTGTTTCCGATAAAATCGATAAAATCGTAACTAATCGGTTTTTAGCGCTTCCTATCTTTGCACTTGTCATGTTCATTGTCTATTATGTATCTGTAACGACTGTTGGTTCCATTGTTACAGACTGGGCAAATGACGGGGTATTTGGAGATGGATGGCACTTATTTGGAATCGGTACTGCAGATTTTGAAGAAGCAGCTGAATTAGATGAAGAAGCTGACCCTGCTGATTATGGCATATGGGTGCCTGGCATTCCTGTTTTAGTTGAAAATGTTCTTGAAAGTGTAGGATGCTCAGATTGGTTAAGTGGTCTTATTTTAGATGGTATTATAGGCGGTGTAGGTGCCGTACTCGGATTTGTTCCTCAGATGCTTATTTTGTTCATTTTCCTTGCATTTTTGGAAAGCTGTGGATATATGGCGAGAATTGCTTTTATTATGGATAGGATATTTAGAAAGTTCGGCCTTTCTGGAAAATCCTTTATTCCAATGTTAATTGGAAGTGGTTGTGGCGTTCCCGGAATTATGGCATCGAGAACCATTGAAAATGACAGAGACCGGAAAATGACCATTATGACAACCACTTTTGTTCCATGCGGGGCAAAGCTTCCCATTATTGCATTGATTGCAGGAGCATTGTTCAACAATGCGGGATGGGTAGCATTCAGCGCTTATATAGTAGGAATTGCGGCAATTATCTGTTCAGGTATTATTTTAAAGAAAACCAAAATGTTTGCAGGTGATCCGGCGCCATTCGTTATGGAGCTTCCTGCATATCATATGCCTACCGTAGGCAACGTGCTTAGAAGCATGTGGGAAAGAGGCTGGTCTTTTATTAAGAAAGCAGGTACTATTATTTTATTGTCTACTATTGTACTTTGGTTCTTACAAGGGTTTGGATGGATTGAAGGTTCTTTCAGAATGCTTGAGGCAGAAGAGCTTAATAGCAGTATTTTAGCATCTATCGGCAGTGTAATCGCACCTGTTTTTGCACCTCTTGGATGGGGAGACTGGAAGATGGCGGTTGCAGCAGTAACAGGATTGATAGCTAAGGAAAATGTAGTAGGTACATTCGGTGTTCTTTTTGGATTTGCAGAGGTTGCAGAAGATGGAGCGGAAATCTGGGGTACCCTTGCAAATAGCATGACTGCAATAGCAGCTTATTCCTTCTTAGTATTCAACTTATTATGTGCACCATGTTTTGCTGCAATGGGAGCTATTAAGCGGGAAATGAATAATGCAAAATGGTTCTGGTTTGCAATTGGTTACCAGACCGGGCTGGCTTACCTTGTTTCCTTATGTATTTTCCAGATTGGAAGTTTGATTACAACAGGAGCATTTGGAATCTTTACAGTAGTTGCATTTATTATAATAATCGGTTTTCTCTATCTTTTGTTCAGACCATATAAGGAAAGCAGTACCTTACATGTTAAAGAATTAGCAAAAGTTAATTAAAAATAACAACATATACCATTTACCATTGATTGACAAAAGGAAGGAAAACATATATGGTAGAAGAAAAAAGCAGCATGGATCATATAGAATATAACAAGTCACAAAAACAGGAGATACTTACTATATTAAAAGAAAAAGGGTATCGTATTACCAGTCAGAGAAAGCTTTTGATTGACATTATTTTTGATGAGGATTGTAGCTGCTGTAAAGAAATTTACTATAAGGCTCATAAAAGAGACCAGACTATAGGAATTGCTACTGTATATCGGATGCTGAATACTTTAGAAGAAATTGGTGCAATTGACAGAAGAAATCTTTATAAGTTATCCTGCAGGGGTAAATGTAATAATTATGATGGCTATATTGTCTTATTAAAAAATAAAAAGGAAATTGTTTTATCAAAGGATGAATGGAAGGACATTATATCAGAAGGATTAAAAGTAAAGGGATACATTCAAGATGAAACAGTAGAAGCGGTTACTTTTCAAAATAAGGTATGTATGTCAGAAGCGTGTTGTTAAAGAAGGTGAGAATGTGGCAGATATTATAATTTTATCTATATTGGGTCTATGTGTGTTCTTTATTATTCGCAGTTTTGTAAAAAAAGCAAAAAATAAAGAATTAGGATGCGGTTGTGGATGTAGTGGATGTAATAGCTGTGTCAACAGCTGCAGTAGACCGAAAAATATAAGCATAGAAAAATAATTTATATGATAAAAATATTTGGTAAATGTAAAAAAATGCTTTTATATGGTCCGAATATTTTTATTTTATTAAAATTTTATAAGAAAAACCAATAAATTTAAAGGAAAATTACACATATTTTATTATTAAAAATGCAAAAAAATTAGTAATATTCCATAAAAATGCAAAAAATGAATGATTTTTTACCAAAAATGTTAAATTTGGGCTTTCAATTCCAATGAATATAGTTTATAATAGGATAAGAAAGAAAAAATAATACACATAAAAAGGAGGTTCATATGGCGGAGTTTGGTTTAACTAAAAGCGAAGAAGTCGTTATGAAATGTATCTGGAACAGTGAGGTTGAATTAGCTTTATCTGATGTAACAGCTAATGTCAACAATGATTTTGGAAAGGATTGGAAGCCACAGACAGTTTCTACTTTCCTTGCAAGATTAGTGAGAAAGGGATATTTAAGCTTTTATAGAAAAGGCAGATATTTCTTTTATCAGCCTCTTGTAAAAGAAAAAGATTATAAGAGAGATTTAATGAAAGAATTTATCAAATTCTGGGATGAAGGAAATGTAAGCACATTCATTGATGACTTATGCAGCCATAAGGTCTTGTCTAAAAAGGACATTAAAGAATTAAAAGAAAAAGTAGAAAAAATGTAATAAGAAAGAGAACCGGAAAAGCAATGAATTACTTTCCGGTTCTTTTTTTGTTTTTTATTATTAATTGGATTCGACTTTCTGACTACACACATTTTCTATAAGTCCGGTTATGGTCTGTATGGAATTCAGCTGATTGCTCCGGCTCATGGAATCGATATAAGTTTGTCTTGTAAAAAATAACTCATGTACCTTTTCTAGCAGCAGATTTTCCGTAATATCATCTTCTTCCAGTACGATGCTAAAGCCCTGGGATTCAAAAGATTTGGCATTTAATATCTGATCTCCCCTGCTTCCGCCTCTTCCTAAGGGAATCAACAAATTTGGCTTTTTTAAGGCAAGTAATTCACAAATGGCATTGGCTCCTGCACGGCTGATTACTAAATCTGCCATGGCAAAAACATCTTTTAATTCTCCCTTTAAATATTCAAATTGTTTATAGCCCTTTGTATTTAACAGAAGATTATCCACTTTTTCTTTGCCGCAGATATGAACCACTTGAAAATCTTTTAACAGCTCGGGAAGAGCATCTCTTACTACTTTATTTACATTTGCGGCGCCAAGGCTTCCTCCTATTACCATAATAACCGGTTTATTTGCTGAGAAACCGCATAAATCAAGAGCAGCGATTTTATTTCCTTTTCTCAGTTCTTCCCGGATAGGGGAGCCTGTCAACATTGCTTTGTCTTCCGGCAGTTCTTGTAAGGTTTCTGGAAAGTTACAGCATACTACCTCAGCTACTGGAATACATAGTTTATTGGCAAGGCCGGGAGTCATATCTGATTCATGGATGATACTTGGAATTTTCCGGCTGGCAGCAGCCCTGACTACAGGTACGGATACAAATCCTCCTTTGGAAAATACAATATCGGGTTTAATATTCTTTAATATTTTCCGGGCTTCAGCATATCCCTTCATGACACGAAATGGATCGGAAAAATTTTTGGGATCAAAATACCGGCGTAATTTTCCTGTGGATATGCCATAATAAGGAATATCAAAATCTTCAATCAATCTTTTTTCAATTCCATCATAAGATCCGATATAATGTATGTCATATCCAAGCTCTTTTAATCTGGGAATCAAAGCAATATTTGGTGTTACATGACCGGCAGTTCCGCCGCCTGTTAATACGATTCTTTTCATAAAGCCTCCACTATTCATGAAAATATCTAAGTATTTTTATGTTATTCATCTACTGTTGATTGTGAATCAGCTGTTCTAAAGCAATTGCTAACTGATCCGGGCAGGAAGTATTTTTATACCCGCATTTAATGCCCTTTAATTTCATAATGGCTTCTTCCGGCTTCATTCCCTGTACAAGTGAGGAAATCCCCTGAAGGTTTCCGTTACAGCCTCCTATAAAGGAAACGGATTTAATGATATCATTTTCCACTTCAATATCAATGGAGCTGGAGCATACGCCGACCGGCTTATATTTCATAGCATACACCTCTTTCCTGTTCCTTAACTTATCATATGATAAAATGAAATATTTTAATCTATAAAAAGAAATTATAACAGAATTTTACAAAATTTCCAAGTATCCTTTCATATTTGCCAGATCGAATCCTTCCAGAATGCCGTCGGTAGGGTCATAATAAACACCATCATAGCAAACAAGGTAATGGCTGAACCGTCCCATTTTTTCCATTATGATGGCACATTTGGGAAGAGTGACTTCTTTTCCCTGAGTATAGATGATCCGGTTGGAATGAGGAATGCCTAAATAATCCAGCGTTAAAATCATTTTCCCCATATTGGCCTGCCATTCCCTGCAGTGCATAATGTTATTAGCTTCTTCTAACGTAATATCCGCAAGCATGGCAATGCATGTTTGTCCGCATAAGCCATCCCAGGGCTGGGTTATGATTTTTATGCCGTCGATTTTACGGATGGGATTTTCTATGCTGTAAGGGCTGTTTTCGGAAATTTTCTGCGGCTCTGTCAAGATGGTAAAAGAAACGGGATAAAAGGTTTCTTCTTCAAAATCAGCTTTTACATTTTTCAGGGGAATGTAGTAATAACCGTCTTTTTTAGGAAGTAGATTGCATTGAAAAGTTGTTTCATTTACCACGGCTTCTATGGGGTAATCTCCTATGTTCTCCTGCACTTCCCATACATTAAAGGGAATTTCCATTACTTTTTCCCCATTCAGATTTAGAATTTTCTGTTCAAATACATAATTCATCATATAAAATCCTTCCTTCTTTGTATATTTTAAATAATTGGGTTCATGATATATTTTATATAAAAATGGAATGCCCATACAGGTATTGTCTGACTGGAAGATATGATGGCATATGTACATGCGGACAAATATCATATCTACCGATATGATATCATGAAAAGTAATAAACTGGAAGATTTAACTTGAAAAAAACAGCCGATTTTGCTACACTTAATTTGGTTTTGAAAATATTGGAAAAAAACAAGGAAAAGAGGAGTTTTATCATGAGCAAAAAAGTAACCTTTGATTATTCAAAAGCGGCTCCATTTATTAGTGAAAAAGAAGTTGGCTTAATGGAAAAGCTGACAATGGATGCCAAGGAATTATTAGTATCAAAAACAGGTGCAGGCAATGATTTCTTAGGTTGGATTGATTTACCGGTAGATTACGATAAGGATGAATTTGCAAGAATTAAAAAAGCAGCAGAAAAGATTCAAAGCGATTCTGAAGTATTATTAGTAATCGGTATCGGCGGTTCTTATCTTGGGGCAAGGGCTGCAATTGAATTTTTAAGACACAGCTTTTATAATGTGGTTTCCAAAGAAACGAGAAAAACTCCTGAAATTTATTTTGTAGGAAATTCCATCAGTTCTACCTATATCAAGCATTTAATTGATGTAATCGGTGACAGGGACTTTTCCATTAACATGATTTCCAAGTCCGGCACTACCACAGAGCCTGCGATTGCATTCCGAGTATTTAAAGAAATGATGGAAAAGAAATACGGAAAAGAAGAAGCTGCCAAGAGAATTTATGCTACAACCGATAAGGTAAAGGGTTCTTTAAAGAATTTAGCTACAGAAGAGGGATATGAGACATTTGTTGTTCCGGATGATATCGGAGGACGTTTCTCCGTATTGACAGCAGTGGGCCTGCTTCCTATTGCCGTTTCCGGTGCAGATATTAATAAATTAATGGAAGGTGCCGCTTCCGGAAGAAAGAATGCTTTAGAGCTGCCATTTGCAGAAAATGATTCTTTAAAATATGCAGCGCTTCGTAACATCCTTTTAAGAAAAGGAAAAGCAATTGAAATTTTAGCAAACTATGAACCAAGCGTTCATTATGTTTCCGAATGGTGGAAACAGCTTTACGGTGAAAGCGAAGGAAAAGACCAAAAGGGTATTTTCCCGGCAAGCGTTGATTTGACAACAGATTTACATTCCATGGGCCAGTTCATTCAGGATGGCGCAAGAAATATGTTTGAAACTGTAATCAACATTGAAACCTCCAGAGAAGAAATCATCATCGGAGAAGAACCTGTTGATTTGGATGGACTGAATTATCTGGCAGGAAAGAGTGTGGACTTTGTAAATAAATCCGCTATGAACGGTACGATTTTAGCCCATACCGACGGACAGGTTCCTAACTTCATGGTAAACGTACCGGAAGTAAATGAATTTTATTTAGGCCAGTTGTTCTACTTCTTTGAGTTTGCATGTGGTGTCAGCGGCTATCTGCTTGGCGTGAATCCTTTTGACCAACCGGGTGTGGAAAGCTATAAGAAGAATATGTTCGCATTGCTTGGCAAGCCGGGGTATGAGGCTCAGAGAGAAGAATTGATGAAGAGATTGTAATTTTCAATTGTAATCATATATTTTATTTTATATGAATATCTTTTAATAGTAAAATAAGATTGAAAAACCGTGTGTTTTCAGCTATAGGGCTGTTGCACACGGTTCTATCATACATAGACAATCATAATAACAAAAAGAAATAGCATCCCGAACCCTAAGAAAGTTTAGATGCTATTTCTTTTTTGCATTTAAGTTTTACTGAGGGCGAATCGGAGTCATATCCGATTGCCTTTCTGATTAGATTATACACTAGNGTGGTTGAGAAATCAACNACTCTTTTTATCNTNACAAAATTTTATAGANAANTAAATGTAAAAAATATNGAANGATNGAAGAATTATAAAAACTGTCTGTTGACAAAGGAATAAAAAAATACGTAATATATAAAAATAAAGCATAAATACCACACTATNTTATTGGAGAAANCATATGAAAATCTTAGTAATCGGCGGNACCTACTTTTTAGGAAGAGTATTCACNATAGTGGCATCCAGAGAAAATCATGAATTATTTTTAATCAACAGAGGNACTTATACTATGAATATGCCTTCTGTCACAGAATACCATTTAGANAGGCATGATATNGATGANNTAAAAAAGCTNNCTCCTCAGGAATATGACGCAGTTGTGGATTTCTGTGCTTATTTNCCAAAAGATGTGGATAACCTTCTTAAAAATATTCCGGGAAAGGTAAANCAGTANATNTATGTGAGTACNTGNGATGTATACAAAAGAAATATAGGCGGATTAAAGGATGAATCCACNGAGCTTTTGGATNTATGTTATCCAGGTGAGGCTGGTGAATATATGTACAATAAAATGCTTTTGGAAAANGAAACCCGNGATGTGTGNANANGNCTTGGNATTGCGTATACCAGTATCCGTCCNGGAATCATTTANGGTCCCTTTAATTATGCTCCAAGNGAATCCATGTTTATTCANTGGATNATAAAAGGACAGCCTCTGCCTTATCCTGTAGATGCNGATGGACAATTTCAATTTGCNTATGTAAAAGATGTGGCAAGAGCAATTTTAACTGCAATTGGTAGTGAAAAAGCATACAATCANGCATTTAATGTCTGCGNGGATGAGATCATTGATTATNATCGTTTTTTTGAAGTGTTGAAAAAGGTGTCNGACAGGNCTTTTACATTGCAGGAAATAACCACGAATCAGGCAATGGAACAAAATATNCCACTGCCCTTTCCACTGANAAAAGAAGAGACAGAGCTTTATGACGGAAGCAGNCTTNAAAGGGAGCTTGGTTTTGAATATACTNCCTTTGAGCNGGGAATGGAAAAGACCTTTCAGGCTTTTAAAAATGTTTTTTCATAGNTTCACAACAAAAGTNCTTCCCCCTCCTTCTGTGTCTAAAACCCGGATAGTCCCATGATGTTCCTTTACAATTTCCAAAGCGATACAAAGCCCCAGTCCAAAATGGTCTTTTTTGCTTCTGGANNCATCTANCCGGTAAAAACGTTCAAAAATGTGTTTCTTTTCCTCATCNGGAATGCCGATTCCNTTATCTGAAACATAAAAATAGTGATGATTGTCTNTATATTCGCCNTTTAGTGATACTTTNCCCTGTCCGGTCACAGACTTTNNTGATATTTCTTTTTTNTCGTATCTTANTTCCGTGTAGCTTAGTGCATTATGGACTAATATGGCAAGNACCTGGGCAATCCGTTNCGGNTCNCATTTGCATAGCGGCATCTGGGCATCCGGCAGCAGGATGGATAAGNCGATTTTCTTTTCTTTTGCCATCATTTCAAAAGCTTCATAACAGTTTAACAACAAGGTATCNGCTTCNNTTTCCTTTAATTGAAGNGAATAGGTCTGATTGTCTCCGTTTGCCAAAAGAAGCATGTCGTTTACCAGTCTTGCCATGCGGTTTGCCTCTCCTTCGATAATCTGATAGAAATTTTTTTCATTCAGAGAATCTTCTTTTGGAGGAGGATTNGANACTGCCGCCNGTTTTGTATCTTCCCCGGGAAGTTTCTTTAAAGCAGAAACAGAAGACAATATGACAGTTAAAGGTGTCCGAAGCTCATGAGAGGCAGCGGCAANAAANTGAACCTGCTTTTTNTGGTTTTCTTCAATGGGTCTTAAAAGNCTTTTGGTAAAATGCCAGGAAAAGAAAAACAACACTGCCAGTGCNATAANATTGATAAAAGCAAATAAAGCTCTCTGTATATAGATTTGTCTGTATAAATTTGTCAGGGAACAAAGAATATATACTTTTATATCACCATGTTCCTTTGGGATTTTTCCGTAGGATACATNATATTCCTGTCTGTTGATNGCAAAAAAATCATCTGTTCCCACATAGGTNAATTCCTGGTGAAAGGACAGCAAAGAAGATANNTCTATAATTTCNACTTCAAACAAAGACTCNTATTCTTTTTTTATATTNGAAAGAAGTTNNTCTCTTTTTTCATTTTTTACAATATTTCCATAAAGAATAGGNTGATNGTTATCTTCNAAAAAAATGGTATATTTGCCGCTGGCTTCCAGCTTTGAAAGCCATTCNTAAGAAANAACAGTNTGNTTTTCCAGATTATAAATNATGTTTTGAACATCGTTTTCAAANGAATGATAATAGTTGTTTTTTAGGTTAGTCTCTGCTACCAATAAGTAAAAAAATGTCATGCATATTAAAATNATNCNTGTGATTCCGGTACAAAGCAGGGTCAGCCGAAGATGTACTTTTTTAAACATAATAGTCCCTCAAAGGTNATTCGATTTTATATNNGTTTCATTCCGTTAATTTATATCCTACCCCACGTACAGTAGTCAGTGTAAGCAANCTNCCTACGGACTTTAAACGGCGGCGCAGNAAGTGGATATAATTATCCAGATTTCCCTCTTCCACTTCCGCATCNGGTCCCCAGACTTTGGATAAAAGCACCATACGGGGCATTGTCTGGTTTTTGTTTGNCAAAAATACTTCTAACAAATCGCATTCCCTTTTAGAAAGAGTGCAGGAGTCTTTGGGACCTGTCAAAATTTTTTCTTCTATNGAAAGAGAAATATCACCAAAAGCAGATACNTGGTTCCCTTCCCATTTTCTAGGTCTTCGTTTTATGCATCGGATTCTTGCCAAAAGCTCCTCAAANGCAAAGGGTTTTACCAGATAATCATCAGCTCCGGTATCTAANCCGTCNATTTTGTCNTGAAGCTGTCCTAAAGCNGTAAGCATGATAACAGGAATGGCAATTCCCGATTCCCTTGTCTTTTTNAAGATTGTAAGNCCGTCCATTTCCGGAAGCATCCGNTCAAGCAGAATAATATCATGGGCATTTTGGGAAATATAATACATGGCATCTCCACCATTACTACAGCAGTCTACCTGATAACCTTCCTGTTTCAATTGAAAAGCAAGAAGCTGTAACAATTTTTCATCGTCTTCCACTAATAGAATTCTCATAATCCAAACATTCTCCCGATTTTAGTAATGTCAATAATGTACTATAGAATTTATTGTAGCAGAGAATTCTTAAAATAATCTCTAAATAGTGTTATTTAATAAAAAGATTGAACATTTACGATTTTTTTAAATAATTCCTGGATTTTTTTATTTAAAGGTTCTTCACCTGGACCATAATTTCTGAATGAGAGAAAGTTAGCTTCCTGATAAAAGTTTGTAACATGGTTTTCATCACAGCCCTTCTCAAGTAAATACTGGAGCATAGACAATCCATTACTGTCGTCCAAATTATCTGCAATGGTCAAAATGGCATTAAATCCGCAATAATCTTCTGCTTGGATGTCAGCGCCGTTTTCTACTAACAGTTTTACCGTTTTTTCATTTCCCATATATACAGCATATAGAAGAGGAGTATAGCCGCACATATCACTTCTCTCATAATAGTCGTATTCATCATGGTAAAAATGTGCGGAATCGTTTATATCATGGCGATATGTTCTACTTTCCAGGTCAGCACCATAATCAATCAGAAGTTGTATCATTTTCAATTCTTCTTCTGTTTCTTCCTCATCAATGGAATCTCCATAACTATTTGTAAAACCTTTTTCACAAAGTAAGCTTAGAAGCGTTTGTTCCCCAGCTTCTGCCGGTTCATTACTTTCTAAAGTGCAGTCAGGATTGATTCCCTTTTTTAGAATTCTTTCAACTTCGCTGTAATTTCCCTGCATCACATTATATCCCAGACTGTTATGGTGGAATATGGATGTACTGATAGAAACATATATGATTAAAACCACAAAAAGTAGGGCAGGTATCATAAATACCCATCCTATTACCATTGGAATTAAATAATATTTTTTAATTTCACCTGATGCAGAGGATTGTCCCTCTAACAGTTTCTTTTTATAATTCCTCTTCATAAAAAATGAAACAAGAAAGAGAATAACTGCTGAAAATAATGATACGATCAATATGATGATAATAACTACAAAAAACATTATGAACATACCTGCAAAAGCCATTTATGTCACTCCTAATCTATTATTGTATGCATTATTTTATCACAAAATGACCCTAATAGCTACTGCCATATAGCAGTCATTATTGAATGAAAGAAGACAAGAACCCATTGATTTTATGTATAAAGTATCTTAAAATGATTTTGATATAGACTGTTGTTATTGAAAACACAAAAATGATAAATTAGATAAGGAGGTTTTCATGAAGAAAGAAAAAACCATACTGATTGTTGATGATATCGAGATTAATCGTGATATTCTAGAAGAAATCTTTAAAGAGGATTATAATATAATCAAAGCCTGTGATGGGGCTGAAGCCATTGAAATCATAAATAGTAATGAAGATATTTCTGCAGTACTTCTTGACTTGCTCATGCCAGGAATAAATGGACTGGGTGTTCTTAAGGAAATGAACAGAAGTAAAAAAATCGAAAACATACCCGTATTTCTCATAACTGCGGAAAATAGCAAAGAAATGTTGTCTGAAGGATATGATCTTGGCGCTGTTGATGTGATTACAAAGCCCTTTATGGCACATTTTTTGAAATGCAGAATCAGTAATATCATTGAATTATACAGCCATAGAAATGAATTAGAGCATATCGTGGAAAAACAGATAGAGCGTCTTAACAGGTTTAATAAATCAATGGTAGAGACTCTTGCAACACTGATTGAGTTTCGGGATTGTGAGTCGGGAGAGCATGTAAAACGTATATGCGGACTTACAAAAATTTTAATGAAAAAAGTAAGTGATATGTATCCTGAATATCATTTATCCAAGAGTGAGATTGATAAAATCGTTACATCTTCTATACTTCATGATGTAGGTAAGATTTCCACACCGGACAGTATTCTAAATAAACCGGGAAGACTTACTTCGGAAGAATTTGAAATCATGAAGCAGCATACAGTGAAAGGCTGTGAAATTCTTCAGAATATTCCTAATATCATGGATGAAGGAATTTATAATTACAGCTATGATATTTGCAGGCATCATCACGAACGTTGGGACGGAAGAGGTTATCCGGACGGATTGAGCGGTGATGATATTTTAATTTGGGCACAGGTCGTATCCGTTGTGGATGTATATGATGCTCTTACCTCTGAAAGAGTATATAAGAAGGCATTTAGCCATGATACTGCAGTAGAAATGATAAAGAATAATGAGTGCGGCGTATTTAATCCTAAGATTCTTAAAGCATTTGAGGCTGTTGAGGATACCATAAAGAAAAGAGAATATTAAAATGAATGGTTATGATGACAAGCGTTGTTTTGAATGCGGAATGGATGCTCATTTGGCAAAGCCTCTTGATATAAAGGAATGTATGCATACATTGCAGAAGTATTTAAATTAGTATATTATATATATGATAAAAGCAGCCTGTATGGGCTGCTTTTAATAGCTCAAATATAGAAGGAGAAAAAATGAAGGATTACATACTAATTGTGGAGGATGACAATGATATCAATCATATGGTAAAGGAATTACTTTGTCAGAACGGATATGAAACCGCTCAGGCATTTTCAGGAACGGAAGCGCTCCTGTATATAGAAAAGGAATGTCCGGCAGCAGTGATTCTGGATCTAATGTTACCGGGGATGAACGGAGAGGATCTGCTTAAAAAGATAAAAAAAGAAAATCCTCAAATTGCAGTTATCATCTCCTCTGCAAAGGATGGAACAAAAACAAGAGTAGATATGCTTCGTGCAGGTGCAGATGATTATATTACAAAGCCTTTTGATACGGAGGAGCTGCTGGCACGATTGGAAGCCGTATTGCGCCGCAGTGGAAAGAATGAGAAATTTCTAAAGGAAGATAGTGGAAAAAAGCTGCGGTATAAAGATATTATTTTAGAGCCGGAGGAATTTCGGGTTACCGTTGCAGGAACCGAAATCCGTATGACCAGAAGGGAATATTTGATCTTGGAGCTGCTTATGGGGAATCCGGGCAAGGTATTTACAAAAAGCAATATTTATGAATCGGTGTGGAATGAAGAGTTTTTAGGAGAGGACAATGCGGTAAATGTCCATATCAGCAACATAAGACAAAAGTTAGCAAAAGCTAATGAAGAGGAAACCTATATTGAAACAGTATGGGGAATCGGCTTTAAAATGAAATAGGATAGATTTAAAAACTTTATGATTTCTTTATACTTTTCCTAAAGTTTCTAAATTGCTGTCTGTTATGCTATATACATAAGCACAGCAGAGTAATCCCAAATACAGGGATCATGAAAATGCGAAAAAACAGAAAGGAAACGGGTGATACAGTATGGATTATGTATTAAAAACAGAAAATATCACAAAAGTGTATGGAACTCATAAAGTAGTGGACCATGTATGCATGCATGTAAAAAAAGGCGCAATTTATGGTTTTATCGGTAAAAACGGTGCCGGAAAAACTACATTTATGAGAATGGTGGCAGGGCTGGCAGCCCCTGCAGAAGGGGCTATTGAATTATTTGGTTCTAAGGAGCTGGAGAAACAGCGTCTTAGAATAGGAACCTTAATTGAAAATCCCGGCGTGTACGGAAATATGACGGCAAAGGAAAATCTGGAGGTAATCAGAAGAAATTTCGGCATTGCAGAAAAACAGGCAGTAGATGATATGCTGGAATTTGTAGGACTGGCAGAAACGGAAAAGAAAAAGGTAAAAAATTTTTCCATGGGTATGAAGCAAAGGCTGGGAATTGCAATTTCTTTGTTCCGTAATCCGGATTTTCTGATTTTGGATGAGCCCATCAACGGCCTTGATCCGGAAGGAATCAAAGAAATTCGTGAACTGCTTTTAAAGCTGAATCAGGAAAAAGGAATTACTATATTGATTTCAAGCCATATTTTAGGCGAGCTTTCCAAAATAGCCACTCATTACGGCATAATCAGAGGCGGAGCGCTGATTGAAGAATTTGATGCAGAAGAGTTGAATGACCGATGCAGGCGGTGTCAGAAAATCATCGTGGATAATGAAGGTCTGGCAGCAAATATTCTGGAAGAAAAGCTTCATATCAGTAATTTTGATATTCCAAAACAGGGAGTTTTGCGTATTTTCGAGCAGCTTGAAAAGTTAGAGCAGATTAACAGGGAGCTGATCGTAAACGGTGTGAATATATCAGAAAGCTATTTGGCAGGACAGGACCTGGAAGGTTATTTTATGGAATTATTGGGAGGCGAGGCAAATGATTAATTTATTAAGCGGAGAATTTTATAAATTACAGAAAAGTAAAAGTATATATGTATGTTCTATAGTAATGATAGCCTTTGTATTATTTTTCTATGGGTCTTTGGTACTAGTGGATAAAATCCAGCAGGGAGAAGTGGAAAACGATTCTATGGGAGTGGTAGTATCAGGAGAAGCAATGGAAGAAACTGAGGAAAGTGCTACTTCTATATTTGAGCAGATTGGCATTTTAGATGCACTGCAACAGATGTTTGGAGCTTTTTCGGGTATATTTACTGCTATTTTTGCAGCAATTTTTGTATATGGAGAATATGGAAACGGGGCTATAAAAAATGTTACTGGAAAAGGTTATGGAAGATGGAAGATTTTTAGTTCCAAATATTTAATGACAATAATAGCTTCTATTTTGATAATGATTGTTATGATAATAACTACTCTGTTGTTTGGGGTTGTTTTTAAAGGTACAGAAGAATTAAATGGAGAATTTTGTAGAAATCTTTGCAGCTATACGGCAATAGAGCTTTTACTTGGGGCGGCATTTGTGGGATTGGTTATTACTATAAATGAATTTTGCAGAAGTTTAGGTGCGGGAATTGCAATCAGCATTTGCATTATTTGTTTTTCTGACTTGATTACCATGGGTTTTGACCTTGTTTTAAAATACTTCCATTTTGATTTTAAGGTATCCGATTACTGCCTTTTGTCGTTGATGGCCAACTGCCCTAAGACGAATATGGACGAAAATTTTGCAGTCCGGACAATTGTTACGGCAGTCCTTTGGATAGTATTTACCTTTGGAATCGGAGCATTACACTTTCAGAAAGCAGATATAAAATAGGAGACTTTATGCAGGTACAATTGGCAGCAGCAATTATCATATTAATTTTGGTTGGGATTATTTTATCCTTTCGCTTGTGGTGTTATAGAAAACAAATCCACCATATGAAGGAAGAGCTTGCCCTTATGGAAAAAGAGGATACGAATTATCAGCTATCCTCTTTCTGCCCTGGGGGAGAAACGGAAGAAGTCATTACTATAGTTAACAAATTGATTTTGCGTTATAAGGAAGAGGAAAACAGGCTGAAAAGGGAAAATAAAATTTACAGGGAAAGCATTACCAGTATTTCCCATGACATTCGGACACCGCTTACCTCCGCCAAAGGTTATCTTCAAATGCTGCAAAAAGGAAGCATGGAAGAGAAAAAGAAGTTGGAATATGTAAAAATCGTGGAGCAGCGTCTGGATCATGTAACGGATATGCTGAATCAATTATTTGAATATGCACGAATTGAAGCGGGAGAAATGGAGTTGGAACCGGAAATATTTCAGGTGGGGAATCTGTTTGCGGAAACCATTTCCTTGTTTTACGAAGATTTTCTAAAGAAAAACTGCCAGCCGGAAGTAACTATCACCCAACAGTCCTGTAAAATCAGGGCAGACAAACATGCATTTGTAAGAATCATAGAAAACCTCATTAAAAATGCTCTGGTCCATGGTACAGGGGGGTACCAATTATCCTTGACACAAGAAGAAAATATGGCTAAAATCCGCGTTTCCAATCTGACGGACAGCATTGAAAAGAAAGACATGGATAAAATATTTGACCGCTTTTACACCACAGACCAATCCCGAAGCAGAAAGACAACGGGATTGGGGCTTGCCATTGTAAAGCGTTTTACAATTCAGATGGGAGGAACCATAAAAGCCGATTTGGAGGAAAAGAGGTTCACAATAGAAATTGGTATCCCTCTTGTTTTGGATGAGAGTATCTAAAATATATCGAATTCTTCTCAAAGCAACAGATGGCTTTTTGATACACAGTGGGAGAGGGGATAGCATAGGGAAGTCTTCCGGATCTTGGCAAAGTCGCCAGCACTTACGCACCGTATTTGGGTGCGTTAGTACTGCTGCGTCTTTGCAGAGCGAGAGCGTGTCCAGAAGACTTCCCTATGCTATCCCCTCTCCTACGTCCGTCTATCCAAATCCACTCCCAAACTTAATACCCACAAACATCACATTTCATACAAGCAATCTGAAACGCCTTCCATTTTCTTCTGGAAACAGGAATCTTTTCCCCATTCCTTAAAGTGCAGAAGTTGTTGTTAAATTCTTCTACATGGGTCAGGTTGATCAAATATTTTTTATGGCACCGGAAAAAAATATTTTCCGGAAGCTGCATTTCCCATTGAAGCAGGCTCTCTTCACAGCAAAACATATCCGAACATGTCCATAATTCCGTTCCGCCGGACTGGGCTGAGAAATATAAAATATCTTCAAGAGGTATTTCATGGACAATGCCCCGTCTGGACAGGGAAATTGTCTGGGTAAGCTGCAGTTCCTGCCGGCAGGCATATAAATTTTCAAATAATTCTTTTTCTTCAATGGGCTTTGTCATAAAACGAAAGGCCCTGGCAACGTAGCCATCCTTGTAACGGGATTCATGTGCAGTCAAGATAATGATGATGGTATGGGGAAACTGCTTTAGGATTTTCTTTGACCATTCAATTCCGTCCTCAGAAATATCCGTAAATTCCAAATCCATAAAAATCAAATCAATTTTTTCCGTCTGCATATAAGAATATAGCTTTAAAGGAGAGGAAAAAGAAAACAAATCATCTTGAAATTGGTTTTGATTATTGAATTTTCGTACTAGTTCTTCTAATTTTTCTATAATGCCTTTCTGGTCATCACAAAATGCGATACGCATAAAATATCTCCTTTGTCTTTTGATTTTAAAGTGGCAGATAAATGCCGGTAGTTAAGGTTTGCCCCTTAATATATTGCTCAAAAGAACCATTGTATTTCTGGGTCACCTCTTTTATTTTATTTAGGCCGAGCCTATGGTTTTTATCCTTATTATATTTCATTTTCTTATAAAATTTTATCTGTTCATTTTTAGAAATGCTGTTTGAGATTTCAATGGAAAAATATCGTGTCCCGGATTGAAACTGGATAGTTAGCTCCGGCTTACTATCAGTATTGCATTCATTTGTGGCGGCAATTGCATTGGAAAGAATATTGGAGAACAAGGTGCATAAATCCATAGAGGAAACCGTCTGGATTTCAGCCAAAGTACCAAATACTGTAATTTTTACAAATTCGGAGCAATAGCGGGAAAGGTCATAGTTCAAAATTGCGTCAATAATGTGATTTCCGGAAAAATATATTTTTTCCTGTGAGGAAAAAGATTCTTCCAAATCCCTGAAATAGATATTCAATTCTTCCACATTTCCATCTTTAAGAAGTTGTTCCAAACAGATAAAATGATTTTTAATATCATGCCGGAACTTTCGCAGTTCTATATCCATCAATTCCGTATTTCTATAATATTCTACCTGTTTTTCTAACAAATGTATATTTTCTTTTTCGTTTGCCAGAGCCTGTATAATAAAATGTTCAGCAAAATAGACGATCAATAGAAGAAAGAGAGCAGTGAAAGATAAAACCAGCAGACGAAATGCAATAATTTCTATGTAATTAGGCTCATCTAAAGGAAAAAATGCATCAGGATTCAGAATTTGAGATACTAAAAGAAAAGCAGTATAACAGAAAACATGAAGGATCATCATTTTGCTGTCAAAGAAAAAAACTGAGGCAGCAAAAAAAAGAAAGGTACATTCCCAAACATAGGTAGAAGGAAATAAAGTTAAGATAAAAATATACTGTATGAATAGTGCAATGCTGATATAGCATTTAATATGAATCATATGGTTTGAAATATAAGAAGAGTCTTTCCTGTTTCGAATTATGAAATAAATTGAAATTCCAAGATAGATAATCTGACTGAAATCAAATATCCACATATTCATCCAGGATAAATGGGGATAATATCCCAATAATTTGAAAAATGTCCAGAAGATACCGGCGCAAATGCAGGTACATGGTATTAAAAGCAATATATAAATATGCACAGAATCCCAGTATTTTTTTAAAATATTCATTTTCTGCCCCCTGATACTATTATAGCTATCTTTTTATAATTATTAAAAAAAGCAATAACTGTATGACGATTAAAATCAACCGTACAATAGATTTGTACTGTATAAAAAAAATAATACTTATTATGCAATATTAACATAAATATGGGAAAAAATCACAAAAGTACAAAAAGTTGTTTCTTTTTTTAGTAATATTTAAAAAGGTGTAGAAGAATATATAAATAACGAAAAATAAAAAAAATCTTAACGACACTTGAAACATAATATCGGATATGATATAGTATATACATAAAAGGAAGCAACCGCCCACAAGGGGTTGACCAGAAAAGGATGACAGAATTGCCACCTGATACCGCTCAAAGTATACAAGGGTGGTTTTTCTGTCAGTTTTGTAGATAGAAAAATTACCGACTAATCAAATTGATTAAGGTCAGCAATGCAAGAATGAACATGCCAAAAGCCATAAGGTCTTTAAAGTCAAATTTCATCTGCACCACCTCCCATTCTATGTATTGGGAGGTCAACACCTTGTAGTACACGATTACTTCCATGCAAATAGCATATCATATATTCTATAATTCGACAATAAAATTTCTTAATTTCATATATAAAATTTCTCAAATTTTTTCTAATACACAATCCAAACCCATTTCCACTTCCCAAAACAAGCTAATCCAATACAATATTTTTTACATTTAGAGAAAACTTAGAGACTCCTATGCTATCCTATGAAAGAAATGAGGGAGAAACAAAAACAATGTGACTTCATAAAAAAGTCAGGCAAAAGGAGGAAACATGAAAAAGATTAAAAAACTGTTAAAAAGAGGAACGGCTCTGTTGCTGGCGGTGATGATGCTGGCTCTTGCCGGGTGCGGCAATCAGGATTCAGTGTCAGATGGGGGAGCCGACAGCGAAAATAAAGAAAGCAAGAAAGAAAATGAAAGCAATGCAAAAGGAAGGTATTTGGAGTCGGATCTGACTTTACCGGATGGGGTTTTTATGTTTTTGGATATGGTTAAATTAGAAGATGGCTCCATTTGCATTTTAGATGGTGAAAAAGGAGCCCTTGTTTCTAAAGACGGAGGGGAGACATGGGAACAAAAAGATACTTACCTGCTGGATAATCTGGAAGAGGGCACTTATGTTTATGAGGCTGTTATGGGTAAGGATGGAAGTTATTTCGTAAAATATTATAAAGATGCAGGTATGGGAAATGACAGCTTCGTTATCGAAGGAAGTAATGTCATTATAGATGAAAATGATTTAAGCCCAGAGGATGACGCTGCAGAGAAAGAAGCTGAAGTGAACCCGACAGATGATGCTGCAGATGGAGAAGCAGGAATGGATTCGGCTGATGATGTTGTAAGTATGGAAGATATCAATTCTTCATTTCATCTTATGTATATTGACAAAGATGGAAATGAGACTTCCATAAATACAGCGGAGTATGTGGACAGCATTGGCATGTTATCCGATGGAACCCTTTTGGCTTCTATAGAGGATAAAGTATATACAGTGGATAAAGCTTCCGGGAACCTTACGGATTTCTGTCAGGCGGATGGAAGAATTAAGTATATGCGGCAAATAGGAAATATCTTATATTTCGTAGGTTTAAAAATCGAGCAGTATGATTTGGAGGCAAAAACCTTTATAGAGGATCCAGTATTAGATGATTTTTCTACGGAAAAACTTTCTGTTCTTGGAGATACGATTTATTCTGACGCAGGTGCGTCAAAACCAATTCTCCTTTGTGAAGGAGACGAAGAAAATTCTATATTTATTGGATGCTCTGACGGTCTTTATCGTCATGTGGTAGGTGGAAATGTAATGGAAGAGGTTATGAAAGGAAGCCTTTCTTCTCTGGGAGATCCGTCCTATTCTCTTTTGGATATGGTAAGAAAAGAAAACGGAGAGTTCCTGATTGCTTATCTTAAATTTGATTCCACCAGTGAAATCCTGATAAAAAACTATGTTTATGACAGCGAGGCAGCAGCCGTTCCAGAAAAGCTTCTAAAGATCTACAGCTTAGAGGAAAACAGTACGATTCGGCAGGCAGTCTCAGAATTTCAAAAGAACAATTCGGAAGTTTATATGGACTATGAAGTAGGAATCAGTGAAGGAAGCGGCATGACGAAAGAGGATGCCATCCGGAACCTGAATACACAAATATTGAGCGGGGAAGGTCCTGATATTCTCTTATTAGACGGTATGCCGGTTCAGTCATACATGGAAAAAGGAATTCTGGCGGACTTAAGCGAAATGCTTGCAAAGGATTTTGGGCAGGATGCGTTTTTTGAAAATATAATCAATGCCTATAAAAAAGATGATAACATTTATGCACTTCCTGTCAGGTTCCGAATTCCGGTTTTATACACGGAAAAATCTGTAGCAGATGGAATTACAGATTTGACCACTCTAGCAGATGCGGTAGAAACCTTTCGGAATGAAAAAGGAACCGGCATCATTACNGGTGCCTTCAATGAAACNGAAACGTTAAANAAGCTTTTTGATGTAAATGCTCCTGCATGGATGGCGGAAGACGGCACNATNAAGAAGGAGGAACTAACCACCTTCCTGACNCAGGCAAAAAGNATTTATGAAGCAGAACAAAAAGGTATTACNGGNGAAGAAAANAANGAGCATGAGNAAAGNGCAGCTNNTTCCGAAAANTATGTAGGAAAGGATTATTACCTGNATGCTGCAAATGATGTATTGGATTATCTNGNAAANAAACAACAGATGGGCTTTGGCAGAAGCAGCTGNGTTTCTTCCGCTTATATGGATTATTCCATGATTACCTCTGTTTTAGACNAAAAGGAAAGCGAACAGGAAGTCAAANTNCTGCCGGGNCAGAAAGGAAAGGTATTCATTCCCGTTTCCGTAATAGGGGTTTGNGAAAANAGNTCTTCCAAGGAACTNGCTACAGATTTNGTTTCTTATCTATTGTCNGANGATTTACAGACCATGTCTGTTGATTCAGGTTATGCNGTAAACAAGAAGGCATTTTCCGATTCTCTCATAAGCCCATACGAAAGCCAGGAGGTTGAAAAGGAAACAGGATTNAGCATGNCNTGGATGTCTGTAGATGAAGAAACCGGTAAAGAAAGCATGGGCAGTTTANAGGTTTTATGGATNAATGAAGAGAGACAGCNGAAGCTGGAAGAAATGGCGGCTTCTTTAGATACANCTGCACTTACAGATGCNACCATAAAANATGTAGTGCTTGANTTAGGACCGGCNGCCCTGAATGGNGAAAANTCNGTAGAAGANGTGGCANNNGAAATCATNAACAAAGTNCAGATNTACCTTTCTGAATAAATGAGAGATAACACAAACGGTCGCCGGCTGATACCGGCGGCCGTTCCATCAAAAAGAAAGTCATTATTATGAAAGCTTACAAGAATATATCACATAGAAAAAGAAAAGAGGCTGTGACAGCATTTTTATTCCTGCTTCCAAGTCTTTTAGGAGTCAGTATTTTTATTATGGTTCCTTTTTTAGATGTTATCCGCCGTTCTTTTTTGACGGCGGTTACGGGGAGNTTTACGGGAATCGAAAATTACAAAATNATATTTCACAATCAGGCATTTTTATTGGCGGCAAAAAATACGGTTTCTTTTGCGGCAGTCTGNCTTCCCCTTTTAATTATTATTTCCCTGTTTATAGCAGTGCTTCTAAGCAGNATGAAACAAGTACAGTTTTTAAAATCCGCTTATTTATTTCCAATGGCGGTTCCGGCGGCTACNGTNGTNCTCATATGGAAAATGCTTTTTCACAAGCAGGGAATCCTNAATGCCCTTCTAATAAAATTTGGAGGGACACCNATTGATTTTATGGGAAGCAATATGGCTTTCTGGGTGCTTGTCATNAGTTATATCTGGAAAAANCTAGGATATACGGTTATTTTATGGCTGGCAGGAATCCTCAGTATTTCGGAATCCATATTAGAAGCGGCAAGNGTGGATGGAGCCAGTGAAAGGGTCTGTTTTTGGAAAATCATCCTGCCTAACTTAAAGCCNACCTTATATACCATTACNGTATTATCTTTTTTAAATTCCTTTAAAGTATTCCGGGAGGCTTATCTGGTAGCAGGCTCCTATCCTCANGAAAGTATGTATTTGCTNCAGCATTTATTTAATAACTGGTTTCTAAATCTGGAACTGGATAAAATGGCNGCAGCAGCGGTATTTCTNGCAATTGTCTTAACCGGNTTTATTTTATTGNTGCAATTTTTGTGGGATGAAAGAGAAAGGGATGAAAAGCCGGNAAAAATAAGAAAAAAGGNTAAGAGGTCANAATGTTTNCATTTCATTTTTCAAAAAAGAAGTACAACAACATAGCCAGNGGAATATTNCTTGGCAGNATAGGAGCTTATTATCTGCCTTCCGGTATATTTGTTATTTATCGGTTCCTTTAAAGGGCTGGCNGAATTAAAAGAAAACCTAATGCCGATTNTGACGGAAGCNGGNGGAATGGCAGAATTCGGCCTGTTNCCCCAATATCCTACTTTTTTAAATTATCTGGAATTATTTTTTGATAAGCCGGATTTTTACGTGGTTTTTTTTAATTCCATGAAAATAGTNTTNATAACTCTGGCAGGACAGCTTTTNGCAGGAGTNCCGGCNGCCTGGGCTTTTGCAAGATTCCGTTTTTNNGGAAAACANGTATTGTTTACTTTCTATATTATTTTAATGATGATGCCCTTTCAGGTCACTATGCTTTCCAATTATCTGGTATTAAANAANATGGGGCTGATCAATACGAATTGGTCTATNATTTTACCCGGTATTTTTTCCACATTTCCGGTGTTTTTGATTTACCGGTCNTTTTCCGGTATTCCNAAAGGGCTGTTNGAAGCAGCCAGAATNGATGGAGCAGGNGAATGGCAGCTTTTTATCCGGATTGGCCTGCCTNTNGGCTCCACNGGAATCTTATCGGCATTTGTGCTGGGATTTTTGGAATATTTCAGCCTGATTGAACAGCCGTTAGCNTTTTTAAAGGATAAGGATNTATGGCCNTTGTCTTTATATCTGCCGGAAATCGGTNTGGAAGANGCGGGATATGCTTTTGCTGCTTCTGTNGTAGCGTTGNTACCGGCAGTATTTGTGTTTTTGTTGGGACAGGATTATTTNGAGAAGGGAATTGTTGCTTCTGCTATGAAGGAGTGAATTTTGAAATTGAATTAGGGGCAGGTTATGGAGATGTGAAACTAATGCAATTTGAAAGAGTTAGCTTTTGGAAGGAATTGGAACAGAGATTATGANTGAGAAANTAAGAAAATTTTTGTTTTATTGTAAGTCTGGTGATACAGCANGCGGAAAAATAAATATAGAAAAAGAGATTGGAAAAAANGCGGATAGTTTTCAGGGAAAGGTGTTGAAGGCGGCNTTTTGGTTTTTTCTTGTCTTTTTTATTTGTGGGTTGATATCNCGGGGGATGTANGGGGCNATGCTGCCAAGGGTAANNGTGGAAAGTCCNAGCAGGATGTATTTGAATCATAAGNTGGAAGCGGAAGGAAAAGTTGTGGAAAATAAGAAAACGGCTGTATTGGCAGAAACGGGCATACGGATAGAGGNTGTTTTGGTAAAGGAAGGACAAAGTGTAAAGAAAGATGAGCCTTTAGTGCAGTTNGANCTNAAGGATTTGGAGGATTTAATAGAAAATAAAGAAATCGAAATTGAGAAGAACGAAATACAAATCAGGACCATGGAAAAAAATGAGGCATTGGCAGCAAATGAAAAGGCAGTGAATCAAAAAAGAGCCAATGAGGATTATGAAAANGCCAGANAAAAAGGGGATATCAGCCTNGNAGAAGTCCAGGACAANATCAATGAAGCAAAGGCGGAGAGAGATAAGCTTCCTTCACAAAAGGAATATGTAGCGGCTGCAAGAAAGCAGGATGNAGAATACCAGACTTTATTGAATGATTTAGAAGAAAAGAAGAAGCAGCTTGAAGATTTAAAGTCTAAGGAAGCCGNATCAGAAGAAGAAAANGAAGAAAAAAAGAAGGCTNTTGAAAATCTGCGAATAGAAATTGAANNGGCGAGAGCNNCATTATCTAGTTATAAAGAAAAACAGACAGCAGNTTTCAAACAGGAATGGGAAACAAAAAAAGCCCAGTTAGACCAGGATATCAGCAANTATGANAANGAAAGCAGACAAGCTTCCATNCANAAGGATGATGATATGCGNNTGGCAGGCAGAGCAGTGGAGGATGCAAACAGGGAAACGGCAGCGGACAGTTCTTTGGAACTGGCAAGGCTGGAAAAAAGAGAATTGGAAAAACAATTGNACACCTATCGGAANATCAAAGAAGAAGGTGGAAAAATNCTTGCNCCTGTGGAAGGAGATATTGTGGAAATTCATGNTGTGGAGGGAGANAGAACTGGTGACGGCGCACTTCTTCATATGACTGNCAGGGAGGAAGGATACCGCTTCCAGGCGGAAATTTCAAAAGGAGANAAAAAATATGTACAATTAGGGGATCCGGCAGAAGTGGAGCTTGGCTCCAATCAGGAAACTTTTTCGGATATTCCCGTAGAAACAATNGAGGAAAGCAAGGAGCAGAAAGATACGTACATCCTTTNCTTTCCNGTAACAAAAGAAATGGGAAACCTGGGGGATACGGGCATTATGAGGATAACAGTAACCGGAGAGGANAAAAAGCTTTGTGTGCCTTTATCAGCCATTCANAGCGACGGGAAACAAAATTATGTATTATCGGCATCTGNCAGCAAAACGATTTTAGGAGAAGAATTAAAAGTGGTGAGACATAATGTAACNATACTNGATAAAAATGAAACCTATGCGGCAATTGATCAGGGAAGCATCTCGGAGGAAGATAAGATTATTGTAAGCTCNACNAAACAAATTGAGAAAGGCGATACNGTTCGCCTTTNNGAAGAATGAAGAAATNAGGCAGATGGGTTTTGATATTCCTTTTATGGATGGGTATAATGGCTTATCTGCTGATTGGAAAACNTATATTAGATGAAATTTCCCANAAGAAAAAATATACNGAATGTTNTATTGAAAATATNCANTNANGNGAAAAGGAAGAATGGGGCATTTATCCAAGGGATGCCCTTTCTTATCTGGAAAAGGAAGAAAAAAAGGATATGCCNTTATCCTTTACATTTTGGAGAGAAAAGAAAGACCANANNGTTGAAAATAAAGAGCTTTTCCGTAGCGGAACATTTCCGGTGNTGGAAATCTGCGGNAATTCNTCTCTGCTNTTTCCCGGTGAATTTCCNCTGAAAAAAGAAGACACGGAAGGCTGNCTGATTGGCGAAGANACGGCATGGCAGTTATTTGGCGATANGAATGTGATTGGAAAAACCCTTATATATGGAAAGAAGACTTATTCCATACAGGGTGTGCTGGCAAAAAGANATATTTTTGTATGTCAGGCTTCCAAAGGCAGTGATTTATTATTCNATNACATAACCTTTTATGGGGACAATTATCTGGAAAAAGAAAAGATNAANGAACAGTTGGAAAANGAATACAGCCTGAGCCTGAAGGAGTCTCCCAAGTATTGGTACTATATTTTTACCAGAGCGGCTCTTTTTCTTTTTCCTATGTGNCTCATGGCATGTTTCCTGTTTTTATCCAGNAAGAAAAAAGTATTNTTCAAGGGCATGNTNTTNGTTNCGGTNCTNTTTTTAGCCGGNGGCATTGTATTTATATTTGATATTACCCCTGANAAATTGCCCAACCGTTTATCGGATATTGACTTTTGGATAGAGGCCTTTCAAAAAGGTAAGGAGGATTTCTTTTCTTTGTTGTAACCTTTTTCTTGCCAATTTTNAGAAAGAACAGTATATTTATATNAGANTNNAGGAAAGTAAATATAAATACGGAGGNNGGCAGATGAAAATTGCAGTATTAGAACGAAANAGNGTAGGAACGGATATTGATGTTACCTGCTATGAGGATTTTGGTGAGGTANTATATTTTGGNAATACCGTGGAAGCAGATGCAGCACAGCATATAGGGGATGCNGACATNGTCATAGCNAATAANGCNCCTATGAATGANAGCACTTTAAAAAACTGCCCTAATGTAAAGTTAATTTGTGAATTTGCCACAGGCTTTGACAACGTGGATTTAGAATATTGCANAANCAGAAATATCAAAGTAACAAANGTGGTGGATTATTCTACGGCAGCAGTGGCACAGCANACCTTTGCCCTGGCTTTNTATGTATTGGAAAAGCTGAGNTTTTANGACCANTATGTNAANTCCGGCNCNTANG
>JAAVAC010000017.1:127955-158703 GCA_014804265.1 Lachnospiraceae bacterium
CAGGATCGNTTTTCCAANTTTGACGANGCNTATACNGAGNTGGAGGGAAAGACCTGGGGCATTGTGGGAATGGGAAATATNGGGCGGAAGGTGGCAAANATTGCAGAAGCCTTTGGCTGTAAGGTGATTTTTTATTCCGCTTCCGGCAATAGTACATGTACCGAATATGAAAGAGTGGATTTTGATACGCTATGCAGGGAAAGCGATTTTCTTTCCATTCACTGCCCCCTTTCTGAAAAGACAAGGAATCTAATTGACTTAAATGCCTTAAAAAAGATGAAAAAATCCGCTATCCTGATCAACGTGGCAAGAGGACCGGTAGTAAATGACAATGACCTTTATACAGCTCTTACAGAAGGCGTTATTGCAGGGGCAGGACTTGATGTACTTGGAAAGGAGCCTATTGCCAAAGATAATCCCTTAGGGAGGATTCAGGATAGCAAAAAATTGCTCATTACTCCTCATATGGCATGGGCAAGTACCGAGTCCAGAGAAAGGGTAGTAAGGGAAGTTTACAAAAATATACAGGCATTTTTGGATGGAAAGGATAGAAATGTGGTAAATTTGTAAAGGAATACGAAAAAAAAGAATGACCGATTAGCATTTTTTTGTTATAATGCATCTATATGAAATTTGTATTGTGAAATATATAAAGAAAGCATACATTACTTCAGGGAGGTTATCATGTATCGTAATTCATATGTATATAAATTTATCAACCAATTAATACAGGATTTATCTACAGAAGAAGCCAGCCATTATCTTTTTGTAAAGCACTATGATGCCGTTATGCTTACAGAGGAGCTTTTATCTTCTTCCATGCCTGCGGATTCTAATATCCTGCTGTTGTGTCATGAGTATACCAGCGCCCAGATGCAAAGCGCCTATGAGCCATTTTTAAACTGGATTCGAAGTTTATACTTTACTTATTATCAGGATATGACACCAGAGGATTTTGTGGAAGCCTGCAACGTCTATCCATTGCATAAATCATTATTTATTTCCTATTTGCACGAGGAAAGGTGCCGCCGTGATGAAGATATCATCATATCTGAAATGGACTATGAGCGTACTCGCATGAATCAATCCATCTTATCCATTTTAGGCTATTTAGCAATCAGACATCCTCTTATCTTAGTTTTAAACAGCGGTCATTGTGCACCGAAATCCACAATTGATTTGTTAAATGTGCTGGTGGATTCTTCACCCGTTAAGAATTTAGGAATTATTGTAAGCTACAATGAGGTAAGTCAGGCTACCTCCTATGCTGCAGAAGAATGGAAGGTTTTGGTGAAACAGGTTGACGATAGACGTCGATTGATTGATTTTGGAATTACAAAGCGGCAGCAGGTAATTGCGCCTACGATTCAATTCAGTCCACATACCCTTTCCTTTCCAAGTTATATTCCAATGCTTCATAACATGGTACATACTCTGGCGATTGAACAGGCAAATTATTATTTAGATATTTTATATCATAAGCTGGAAGTAGAGCATTCTTTTGTGGCAAAAGAATTAAAAGAACAGATTCTTTATCTGTATTCCATAACAACTATATATTTGGGAGATTATTCTAAGGCTTTATTGTTGCTTGATAAATTAAAAGAAATCATCAATCCGGATGCAGAGCCGGTTATGTATTTTGAATGTATTTACTTTTCCGGCATTGCGCATACTCACAACGGTCTATATGACCTGGGTATGAAGAAATCAAAAGAGTGCCTTGCTCATTTGCCGGAAGAAAATAAGGATTATTACTCATTTAAGGCACATTTATTAGAGTATATTGCTGTTTTTAGAGGCTGGACCACTATTTTTCTTCGGGATTTTCATTTAGAGCATATAGATTTATTTTGCGAGGAGACAAGGAAATACAATTATCTTAATCACCTTGCCCACATATATACATTTGCATTTGGTAACAGTCTGGAATCCGAGCTGGTACTGTTGCAACAGGGTGTAGATCTGGCGCTTTGGCTTGATAACTTGAATTTTGCAATCGAAATATACAAAAAAAATATATTAGTAGTGTCTGCATACGCTCAATTTGATGTAGCCGAGAAGTATTATGAAAAATGTATTGACTTGTTATCTCATTGTAATAATCCAATTGAGGTAGCCAATACATATGCTGGTTTGGGCTATAATAGTGCTGTATCCGGTGATTACGAAAAGGCAAATGACTATTACAATAAAGCTATAACGATTTATTATCGTCATTCCGCTTTAAATTCTATTTGTGAAATGCTCTATAACAAAACAATAAATGCCATATTAGCGGAGGATTATGAGCATTCTACCTTATATGCTACAAAGTGCCTTGAAATTCTTGAAAAAATGAAAGAATTTAAGCTGAAAGTCTGCAATACGTCCAAGCTATATGGTTTGGCTGCTTTGGCATATTGTCAACTGGATTCGGAATATAATTCTTCCTTGTGCCTTGCATCAGCCAAACGCTATATAAGCCATTTGCTGGATTGTAAGGACGAGGCTAAATTTTACTTATGGGATGATGATTTATTCCTTTACTATTATGTAACTGGATTGTTAAATAAAAAAGCTAATGAATATTCCTATGCCCAAAGTGATTTTGAGCGTGCTTACTATTTTATGATGCGTTCGGAAGGTAATCTATTTTTCAGTTACCATCAATTTGCTATTGAACAGGCTGACTTATATTTTGCACTTGGAAAAGAGGAAGAAGGGATCCATGTTCTGGAAGAATGTCTGGAATATGAACGACAGCATACGTTAAAAAGACAATCTTATCTGGTAAGCTGTGCATTGGAAAAGAAAACTCCGGAACACGTATCGTCGGATCTTTCTATGGGTGAAGTAACAATAGAAATGATAGATGAACTGACCAATCACCTTGCGACTCAAAAGGAGCTGGAACGAAAAGAAAAGCATATCGAATTCCTTTCCACATGTCAGGACATGATTAGCCAGGAACAGAATAAACAATCATTGATTCAGACTACTATAGTGCATATTCAGAATCATTTTTTACTGGATCAGATTATTTTGTTTACCAATGACGGAGAACAGCTACAGCCTTTTTATTTTGCAGAGGAATTTCCGCTTACTGAGGATCATATCCAGCTGATTGCCAATAAGCTTTCTTATTATCCAAGGGGCTTTATCGTGTCAAGAATGGAAAAGCGCTATGAGGAATTTCATGATATAACTAATATATTCGGCACTGATGAGATTACTTATTTTATCTGCATTCCGATTATTATGGACAATGCAATACAAAATGTGTTGATTGGATATACCAGATTAAAAGATAATTTTGTTTCCAATTTTTCTCCTCTTACAGAGGGTGAGCTGACAGTTATGCGTTTCTCTTTTAAGCAATTGGTGGATTCCATCGACCGTATTGATTTTAATAAAAAAATACTGGAATATAACAATGAGCTGCAGGATATGAATAATAAGCTCCAACAAAGCGCCGTAACCGATATTCTGACAAATCTGTTAAATCGCCAAGGATTTATGAAGATTGTAGGTACGAATACCAATGATTTGAATAAGAAAAAGGCTGGGCCGGACAATCTGACCATTCTTTATATTGATTTGGACAGCTTCAAGTATTATAACGATACGTTCGGTCATGCGGTGGGAGACTACATTTTAGTCAGATTTTCCAATATTCTAAAGAAGATTGCAGGGAATAGTGGTTACGCTGTTCGTTATGGCGGGGATGAATTTTTGCTGGCGCTTCCTGATACTCCCATAGAACAGGCCGAGATTACCGCTAAGTCTATTTATAAAGAAATAGAGCTTCAAAATTATTTTATAGATGGCATTCCCCATCCAGAGGATGTTGTATTGGATATTCCTAAGGAACATTATATTTCCTGTTCTATCGGAATTGCCTGTACGGATTATGAGCATGGCTGTGATATCAATGAAACGTTAAAGCATGCGGATGAAGCCCTTTATGATGTGAAGAAACATGGGAAGCGTACATATCGGATCTGGTAAGAAGGAATTGTTAATGGCCGGAGGGAACAAAGTGAGGTTTGTTCTTTCCGGCTGTTTCTATTGGTATGCCGAAATACCGTCAAGGTAAAAAAAATAAAAGTCTTCCATAAAAATCATATATATAATTCGTATTTATATTGTAATAGCAGACATAAATTCCAGCGAAAACAGAAAAGAGAGGTACATGGCCATGAAAAAACTTTGTAAGTCGATATGTATGATAATTATCATGATGATTTGCTTTACCAGTTGCACAAGAAAGAAGCAGACTGATGCATCCACAGCAACACCCCCAATAACCACATCACAGGAAATAAAGGAAGTTACAGAGATTTCGGAACAATTCAAAACAGGTATCAACAACTTTTCTTTCCACATATTCGAACAGTTAGAAAACGACGAAAATATTTTTATTTCTCCATACAGCATGGCAATTGCTATTTCTATGCTGGATAATGGAGCTGAAGGTAAATCAAAGGAAGAAATAGAACAAATGCTTGGCATTGAAGATTTAGAAAACTGGAATGCATGTGTATCATATTATATGTCTTTCCATAAAGAGGATTCATCAAAACTGTTGACAGCAAATTCGCTATGGCTGTCAGAGGACATAGCACTTTCCGATAATGTGGAAAATGATTTTTTCAATCCGGTGAAACAGTATTATCATGCAGAAAAAAAACAGATGGATCTGGCCAGTGAGGATGCCATGAAACAGATAAACCGGTGGGTATCCGACAATACAAAAGGGATGATCGATTCCATTCTGGATGAACCGTTGGAGAAGAATACGAAAATGGCATTGTTAAATGCAGTGTATTTTAAGGGAGAATGGAAGGAACAATTTGAAGAAGGAAATACAAGAAAAGAACAATTTTACGGAAAAGATAAAACATCCCAGACGGATATGATGTTTCAAACAAATACAACGTATAAATACATAGAAAAAGACAGCATAAAAGCCATTGAACTTCCATATGAAAACGGAAAAACCGCTATGGATATTTTTATTCCTATATCTGATGGAGAAAAAAATGAGAAGTCAAAAAATATAAGCGAATTATTTTCCAGTCTGTCTATAGTGGAAAAAGCAGAGTTATTTACGGCATTATCGGAAGCAGATGAGCAGACAATCAGCATATTAGAATTGCCTAAGTTTGAATCAGAATATGGTGTGAAGGACATTTCTGAGGCATTGCAGACAATAGGAATGGAAGCTCCGTTTTCTACTTCCGGGTTTTCTAAAATTTCTCCTGATATAAAAGTAGAAAAAGTGCTTCATAAGGCAAAAATCCAGGTAGACGAAAAAGGAACCAAAGCAACTGCAGTAACCACGGTTATACAAACGAATGGCATAGAGCTATATGTAGATGAGGAAAGGAAGGAATTTATAGTGGATCAACCATTCATTTTTGTAATTCGGGATGTGGAAAATGATATGATTCTGTTTATGGGAAGTATACAAAATCTGTAAGAAACAAATAGAAGTAAGATAATGATAGGTATCTAAGATATCTTGCAAATCCCTCTTATTTTTAGTAAAATATTTGTCAAGCGATGACAGGACAACGGACGTTGTCCCGAGAATTTAGGAGGAAAAACATGAGCAGTGAAATCAGGGATTTGAATTTAGCCGAATCCGGCGAACTGAAAATCGAATGGGTAAAAAGAAATTGTGACCTTCTTCGTACCTTGGAAGAGGAATTTACGAAAACGAAACCCTTTGCAGGAAAAAAGATCGCATTATCCGTACATTTGGAGGCAAAAACCGCATATCTTTGCAAGGTATTGGCAGCAGGAGGCGCCCATATGTATGTGACCGGCTCCAATCCCCTTTCCACACAGGATGATGTGGCAGCAGCTTTGGTAAAGGCCGGGTTGGAGGTACATGCATGGTATGATGCCACGGAAGAAGAATATAACAGCCATATCCGCAAGGTGCTTGAGGTTGGACCGAATATCATTATTGATGACGGAGGAGACCTGGTTCATATGATGCATACGGAATTTGTGGATCTTATTCCCAATGTGATCGGCGGCTGTGAGGAAACCACTACTGGAATTTTGCGTTTAGAAGCCATGAATAAGGCAGGGGAATTAAAGTTCCCCATGGTTAGGGTAAATAATGCGGACTGCAAGCATTTGTTCGATAATCGTTACGGCACGGGACAATCCGTATGGGACGGAATCAACCGGACCACGAACTTGATCGTAGCAGGGAAAATCGTAGTAGTAGCAGGCTATGGCTGGTGTGGCAAGGGTGTTGCCATGCGGGCAAAAGGTCTTGGAGCCAGAGTCATCGTAACAGAAGTGAACCCGGTTCGTGCCATTGAGGCGGTTATGGACGGTTTTGATGTGATGCCAATGAATGAAGCGGCTAAATACGGTGATTTCTTTGTAACAGTAACCGGTTGTGATAAGGTAATTACAGAAGAAGCCTTTCATGTTATGAAGGATGGGGCTATCCTTTGTAATGCAGGACATTTCGATTGTGAAATCGATATGGCAAGACTTCGTGAAATAGCAGTTTCTTCAAAGGAAATGCGCAAGAATATTATGGGCTATCAGTTAGCAAATGGCAATACACTTTGTGTATTAGGTGAAGGCAGACTGGTAAATCTGGCATGCGGAGACGGGCATCCTGCTGAAATCATGGATATGTCCTTTGCCATTCAGGCGCTGTCAGCCAAATATCTGGTAGAGAATGGAGATCAGCTTGCCGAAAAGCTGATTGATGTGCCAAAAGAGGTAGATGAGGATGTTGCAGCCAGAAAGCTTGCTTTTCTCGGAAAGAAAATTGACGTACTCACGCCGGAACAGGAAAAATATTTATTTGGCTAAGTGATTGCAGGATTTTCAAAAATGTGCTATTCTTTGAGAAACAGTAAATATTGGAAAATAGATTTTTAAGGAGGTTATGTATGGATAATTATAATCCAAACGATAATTTTAACAATTATCAAAACAATTATAACAATGGTTATAATAGTGACTACGGCACGAATTATAGTGGCTCAGATTACATGAATTCGGGCTTTGAAAGCGGCAACCCGGTTGTTAAGACGTTTTCTGATGTAAAGGCTATCTTAGTGGAAGAGGTTGTTGCAAAGTCTTTCCTGTTTATGGTTGTGGCGCTTTTGATTACGGCTTATGCATCTCTTACCACATCGCCTAGAGTTGCAATCCGTATGCTTACCGGCTACAATTTCTGTATCCTGTTAGTAGCAGAATTATTGATTGTCATGGTTTCCAACTGGGCGGTAAAAAAGAATAATGCTATTCTTGCAGGCGTGTTGTTTGCAGTGTATTCTTATTTGACGGGTGTTACTTTTTCTATTTTGTTTATGGCATTTACCACTACATCTATTACCAGCATATTCCTGCTGACAGCAGCATTATTTGGAATTATGGCAATATATGGGCTGGCCACCAAAAAGGATTTGACAAGCATAGGCAGTATATGTTTTATGGGTCTGATTGGTATTATTTTGGCTACGGTAGTAAATATGTTTTTCTTAAGAAACAGTATGTTTGATACGATTATTTCTGCAGTGGGCGTATTGGTTTTCGTAGGACTTACCGCATATGATACCCAGAAGATTAAAAAGATGGTTGCCTATTCCAATGATGGAAATGTATTGACTTTAGCTTTGATGGGCGCTTTTGAATTGTATCTGGATTTTATAAATCTGTTCCTGAAGCTCTTGAGGTTGTTTGGAAAGAGGAGATAGGAATGTTTAGGAAAGGATATCTTAAATCTGACGGAGATTGGATTTGGGATATCCTTTTTGTGAAGAATGTTATGTGCCGGGGGATTATACGAACGTCACATTCTGGAAACCATCATCCGCACATTGTTTTATCCACACAGATAGAAGAAAAATGGCTGAAGCTGAACAACTTCAGCCATTTTGCTTTAGAGAAGTGATAATAGTTGAAAAACCGTGCAATCAGTCTATGGTCGTAACTTTCGTCTTAAAAAGCGCCTTTTTCTCCAGCATGCCCCGGAATTTCTCAGCATCCTCCAACTCATAACCTTTAATCTCGTCCATATATTCGATATAATCGCAGATGTATATACTTACAGTAGAAATATCCCGTCCGGCGATTGTCAGCTCGTATACATTGCTGCTACCGTTAATCAGCAGTTCTCCGTTTTTGTCCAACACCACCCCGTACAGCAAACGATCAGCGGGCTCCACGATGTGAAGTGTCAGCTCCACTGGAGATATTTCTATCTTTTCCACACCAATCCCCTCTTCGTTTACCTCATCAAGCTGTATCATCCGAACGTCCCTGTCGCTTTTCTGTATTTGGACAGCAGGATAATTCCATTCTCCTTGAACCATAAACTTTGTTCCGTTCACTACCGTATGCTTACTTCCTGTTTCTTCCTCGATTATATCCGGACAATATCCCCGCAAACACGTTATCTGCATCTGCATCTCAAATTCCTCTGGCACCTCATAATAATCCAGATAATAATCCCTACTTTCTGAATCGATTGCGGGCGGTTCTTCTCCATTTTTTTCCGCTTCATCGCAGGCCGCATCATATTTACTTGTGTCCACATTGATGGAATCATAGTCTATACGCATTACACCCACAAATGTGTATGCATCTTCCAATCTGCCCTCAATATTCCGAAAACCGCTTATTCCCGTATCCCGGAAAGAATAATCTTCCTGTGTATTTACCTGTATAAGCTGATAATCCGCATCCCCCATAGTGGCAAATGCCGGGAATTTCTCGTCATTTTCTATGCAGACACCGAAAAAGACCGCCTGATTCGAGGCATAATACTCTGTAAAAGTAATCGTAATCCCTTGACTCTGATCCTGATAGATATAATCCGCCTTTTCTTTTTCCGAATCAGCAGTACCCACCGTTTTCTCCGCAGTTTTATTCTTCCTGCTCTGTATATCTGCTGTTTTTTCATCATGCAGCTTCGTGGTCTCCTCCTCAGGAAGCCTTCCGAAGCGAATAACGTCCTGCACCTTTACAAAAATGTTTTCCAAAACCGGGATGTTTGCAGCCAGAGACGGGTTTGCCACACAGACACAAAGCGCTATAAAAATAGCTGCCGCTATGGTTCCCGCACCGTAAATCACATTTTTCCATCCGGTGCACCTGTTTCTTTTTCCTTTTTTTCCTTCAGCAGCATCTTTCTCTTTATCCTTTTTTCTATATTTTTTACTGTTGCTAGGTGCATCCTGTTTGATGCATGCCAAAGTTTTGGCAATTCTGCCGTCTACCGTTTCATTTTGTATGGAAACGGTTAAAATCTCTCTTAAATCATCGTTCGAATATGTTTTTTTCATGTTCTTGCTCCTTTCCAAGTTTCCTATTTTGCCCGGCGGTTTTCTTTCTCTATCTGCTTGCGCAGCTGTGTCTTTCCTCTATGTATCCTGCTTTTCACCGTATTTTCTTTCATATGTAAAATTTCTGCGATTTCTGCTATCGTAAACTGCTCGCCAAAATACATCTGAAAGATCACCCTGCTGTCCTCAGGAAGAATTTTCAGCAGATCAAAAAATTCCAGTTCGGCTCCTACCGCCTCTTCCCTAACAGCATCTGTCCGGTTTTCCTTCTGGAATCTGTCCGCACTCACCTCAAATTGCAGAAGCTTTCTGTTTTTCCTGTAGATTCTTGTACAATTATTGATAAGAATTTTTACGAGCCATGTTTTAAAATATTCCGCTTTCTTTAGCTGTCTAATGTTTGCAAAAGCGTCCAGTATCGTATCCTGTATCGCATCTGCCACGTCGTTTTCATTCTTCAGCCACGCAAAGGAAACTCTTTTCAATGTATCCTGACTGTTCTCTATCAGTTTTACAAACGCATCTGTGTCTCCCTTTCGGGCCATTTGGACCAAATGTTCCATCTTTTCCATCGCACCTTCCTCTCTTCCAGTATATTGTATCCTTTCTACTCCATTAGATAAACAGAAGCGTGGTTTGGTTGCAGGAAATTTTTCGAATATCAGAGGTGATATTTTTCGCATTCCGCCCTCTGATACCTGCTCTGGCAAGATCTTTCGCACTTCATACGCTCAAAGATCGTGGGGTGCCCTTCCTTCCGGTAATGGCTTAGTCTTGCAATGAGGTGATTGTCACACCGGAGGAATGGTGAAGGGTATAGGAAATCGTAGACGCCGGACGGGGAAGGAACGGGAGTCAATTGACAATGCAGCAATTAATGATATGATAGTATATACAAAAGGATTAGGGAAAATGGTTATGAAAATGCAGAAGATCTGCTGTCTGACAGCGGTCTTCAATATGTAACGGAAGAGATATATATTGAGATTGTAAAGGATTTTCTCTATGAACAGGCAATACAGATTCTGGGACAGGGTGAAAGGCTTGATGATACCTGTTATTTTGAAGAAGGCGATATTGCAATATTTATGGAGAATGAGTTAATAGATTACATGGAGCTTCGCAGAAGCGATAATCAAAATATGCTGGTTACCCTTGATGAACTGGACATATTCCGCACAGAGAAGAAAGAAGTATTACAGCAGCTTGCCTCAAAAAATCTTGAGCCGCCTGTAGATGATGATGAATCTGGCAAAAGCTTTGAAAATCTTGGTATTAGTATTTATACAAGTATTTCCGAAAAAGAAGTGGAAGAAATGATAGAAGAAGCAAAAGCAGATGGGGTTTATGAAGAAATGCTGGAAGATATCCAAAGGGATATGGAGAGGGCAAAATATGTAGAAACAGTAGGGATTTTTTCATAATAGTGAGAAGTGGAGGGTCGAAAGGCTCTTCACTTTTTTAAAAAACATCTTAAAGGTTGTGTTACTTGAAAAGGACAATTAAAAAGGGAACAAACCATTTCTGATTTATTCCCTGTGATGTATTATTTAATTGTAGTTTTCAATACAAGGCTGGAACATATCCTTGCTTACGCCGCAAAGAGGGCAGCACCAATCATCGGGAATATCTTCGAATTTAGTGCCAGGAGCGATTCCGTGTTCGGGATCTCCTTTTTCAGGATCATATGTGTATCCGCAGGGATTACAAAAATATTTCTGCATAATAATTAGCCTCCTTTACTTAACCAAAGTATCTCTTTAACAGACCTTCAAATGCCTTACCATGTCTAGCCTCGTCGCGAGCCATCTCATGAACGGTATCATGAATTGCATCCAGATTAGCAGCCTTAGCACGTTTTGCCAGGTCAAACTTACCTGCTGTAGCGCCGTTTTCAGCTTCTACTCTCATTTCCAGATTCTTCTTGGTGGAATCAGTTACTACTTCGCCAAGTAATTCTGCAAATTTAGCAGCATGTTCTGCTTCTTCGTAAGCAGCTTTTTCCCAGTATAAACCGATTTCCGGATATCCTTCTCTGTGAGCGACTCTTGCCATTGCAAGGTACATACCAACTTCTGTACATTCGCCATTGAAGTTTGCTCTAAGATCAGCCATAATGTCTTCGGAAGCACCCTGAGCTACACCTACTACATGTTCAGCAGCCCATGTCATTTCGTCACCCTGTGCTGTAAATTTCTCTGCTGGTGCGTTACATACTGGACATTTTTCAGGTGCTGCATCTCCTTCATGAACATAACCACATACTTGACATACGAATTTCATAATTTTTTCTCCTTTTCTTATAAATAATTTGTTTTATTTCAACAGGCGATATATCGGTCTGTTGCATTCATATTGATTTGTACTAATTTTACCTATATGAATCAGAAAGCAGTTAAGAACAAGAATCTTTTGTACAATCCGGGCATTCTCCATAAAAATAAGTAACATGTCCTTTTATTCTTCCGTGAAAATTGGAGTCTGCCAAAGCAACCAATGTATCTAAGCCGTTCGCCTCCAAATCCATTATCCTGCCGCATTTTTCACAAATGAAATGATAATGAGGCATTGTATTACCGTCAAAGTGGTCTACTCCGTCACCCAGCCGCAGCCGGTTGATTTCTCCAGTATCAGATAATAAAGTAAGATTTCTGTATACAGTGCCAAGGCTTAAATTGGGAAATTTATCCAAAAGTCCAAGATAAACCGTATCGGCAGTGGGATGGTCCTTTCTTTTCATTAAGAATTCTTTAATTGCTTCTCTCTGCCTGCTGTATTTTAGTGCCGCCATTACACTCTCCCAAAAATCAGAAATTAAAAATTACTTACAACAAAATCAAAAAATTCCAAAAAATAGAAATTAGTAATGATTATTGTTATTATACTAAATAATAATTTTTTGTCAATAAGGAATATTGTAAAAATTCTCATGCTTCTATTCACGTATTCCCTCTTTCATTTGATTAAATAGATTCAAATTCATAAAATTTTTAGAATAATTGCGCCTATTTTTAGAATTATTCTGTATAAAATATGCTATAATCTCACATAAAGAGGTAATTGATATGAAAAAGCAAAGAAAAAGACTCTCCCTCTATGGAAAACTTATGGTAGTAGGAGTCATCATGGTGATACTTCCCCTGCTGCTTATAAGTATTACATTCCTGTCTCTACGGGTATATTTGCTAAAGGTTTCCGGCTTGGGAGATGTGCCTATAGGTGTGAATCCTGTTGCAACCAGGGCATTTATGATTGATATGTTCATAGCCATCATTTTCATTCTGCTGTTAACCGCAATGATGCTTGTCCGATGGGTGTTAAGAGGAATGATAAATCCGATTCAGGAATTGGAACGGGGCATGGAATGCATTGCAGAAGGCAACTTTGACTATCAGCTTTCCAGCAAATATGAAGGCGAAATCGGAACCCTGTACGACAATTATGAGGATATGCGTTTAAAGCTTAAGGAGTCCACCCAGATTACCATTGATAATGAAAAGAAAAATAAAGAGCTGGTCAGCAATATCTCACATGATTTAAAGACTCCCATTACAGCAATCAAAGGCTATGTAGAAGGAATTATGGACGGTGTGGCAGATACGCCGGAAAAAATGGATAAATATATCCAGACCATCTACAATAAAGCAAATGATATGGACAGGCTCATTAATGAGCTGACAATCTATTCCGGTATTTCTTCTAATCGGATTCCTTATAATTTTCACCGCATTAATGTAAGAGAGTACTTTAATGACTGCATAGAAGAGGTAGGGCTGGAATTGGAATCCCAGAATATTGAGCTGAATTATGACAATCTGGTGGATGAAGAGACAAAGATCATAGCGGATCCGGAGCAGCTTAGACGGGTAATCAATAACATTATCGGCAACAGCATGAAATATATGGATAAAGAAAAGGGTATTTTAGAAATCCGTATTCTGGATCAGATTGATTCTGTAAGAATAGAAATCGAGGATAACGGAAGAGGCATCAGCCAAAAAGACCTGCCCCGGATATTTGAAAGATTTTACCGGACGGATGCATCCAGAAACTCCACAAAGGGCGGCAGTGGCATCGGCCTGTCCATCGTAAAGAAAATCGTAGAGGACCATGGCGGCTATATCTGGGCCACAAGCAAGGAAAATGAAGGAACCTGTATTCATTTTGTCATAAGAAAATATGAAGAGGTAGAAAAAGATGAGTAAGATATTAATTATTGAAGATGAAACGGCTATTGCAGATTTGGAAAGAGATTATCTGGAAATCAACGATTATGAGGTTTTCATTGAAAACGACGGAACAAAAGGTCTGGAAGCGGCTTTGGGAGATGACTATGACCTGATTATTTTGGATTTGATGCTTCCGGGCGTGGATGGTTATGAAATCTGTAAACGCATCCGGGAGGAAAAAAATATTCCGATTCTCATGGTATCCGCCAAGAAGGATGATATTGACAAGGTAAGGGGGCTCGGACTTGGAGCAGATGATTATATGACAAAGCCCTTTAGCCCAAGCGAGCTGGTGGCAAGGGTAAAAGCCCATCTTTCCCGTTATGAGAGGCTTATCGGCTCCAACCAGAAGTCAAATGATTTGGTGGAGATCAGAGGAATCCGCATTGATAAAACTGCCCGCAGGGTATATATAGACGGCGAAGAAAAAACATTCACAACCAAAGAATTTGATCTGCTCACCTTCCTTGCGGAAAATCCAAACCATGTTTTTACAAAGGAGGAGCTGTTTCGGGAAATATGGGATATGGATTCCATTGGCGATATTGCTACCGTTACAGTACACATTAAAAAGATTCGGGAAAAAATTGAATTTGATACGGCAAAGCCTCAGTATATCGAGACGATCTGGGGTGTAGGATATCGGTTTAAGGTTTAAGAAAGTTGCCTTGCTTTTAGACAGAGATAGGAAAACTTACCTCTGTCTTTTTTTATCCTTTTTGCAGAACATATGAAAATCAGTATATGGAATGATTACATATTGACGAAATCCTATCATCTAGCATATAATAATGATAGGAAAAGGTAAAAATCCAATCATTCCATACACGTGGGAGGAATGAAGTGGACAAAAGCTTTGAAGAAATAGAAAAGTACCTTACAGAAGTGAAAGCAGCCATAAGAGCCGGCAACTTTAAGATAGAAAGAAATCAAAAGCGCCGGGCAAATCTGGCTTTATATAGAGACTATGTGATTGATGAAGGGAAAAGCAAGGAAATTTTGTTACAACTGACAGCATATGATTTTTCCCAGGTCTTACAAAATGAACACGAAGGCTTTCGCCATGAATGGCTATATGTATTTGGAAAAGATGTGAAGCTGTTGCAAAGATTTGGAACGGAAGAAGAAATCGTATCATTGTATATTAAATTCAACAAACTGGAAAATCAATTGGTGATAGTAATTTCATTTCATAAACAGGCGTATCCGCTTACATATGCTTTTAAATAATTTGCAAATAGTAAAAATGGGAGGAATCACAATGTCAAAAAACGTCAGACAGGATTTTTGTACGGAATGCAGAAAGAATACCGAGTATGAAATCATGAAGCAGGTAAAACAGGAAATCATCCGGGATCGAAAATATGAATTTACATTTACTACAGCCATATGTAAGGAATGCGGGGAAGAAATGGACATACCCGGACTGGCGGATCTCAATATTGCGGAAATGGACAGGCAATATCGGGAGACAGAGCAGATTATTTCCATAGAAGATATCGAAAAGCTCATGGATATTTATCATATGGGCAAGGCTCCTTTGTCACTGGCATTAGGCTTCGGTGAGGTGACTATATCCCGATATTTGGATGGACAAATGCCTTCAAAAAATTATTCCGACATTATGAAGAATGCTTTAGCTTCTCCAGAATATATGGAAAAGCTCTTAAAGCAAAACCGGGAGCGAGTAGGAAATACAGCATACAAAAAGGCAATGAAAGCAATCGGAGAATTAAAGGAGCTTTTTGAAATATCAGATAAGATGCTGGTCAGTATAGCATATATATTTGAACAGATGCAGGAAGTAACCCCTCTTGTTTTACAAAAAATGCTTTATTATGTCCAGGGAATCTATATGGTTTTGTTTGATATGCCCTTATTTTCGGAAAAATGTTATGCATGGCAGCATGGTCCCGTGTATGAAAAGGTATATTTTTTATTTAAGGATTTTAAGTATAATCCCATTGATGACAACCGATTTGCCCTGTTTAGCGGAAAGTCGGAAAAACTGGCGGAAAATGAAAAAATGGTAATCGATTTGGTAATAAAAACATTTGGAAGGTATAGTGGAAAAGTACTTGAGTCCATAACCCATAATGAAAGACCCTGGCAGGATGCCAGAAAAGGATACGATTGTACGGAGCCGTCCAGAGTCCTGATAGGGGAAGAAGATATGAAGTCATATTTTAAGGAGATATCCGGAAGGTATGGAATAGATTCTGTGGAAGGGCTTAATAGATATATTGATTCTTATTTTTGTTCATAGCAGCATTATTTTAAGCCATAGGTTTTATTCAAATAGATATGCTGTGCCAAATGAAAGTCAAATTATAATGAGACTGTAAAAGGTGTGCGGTAAAAAGAGGAGAATAGAATGACACCAAAGATTATTTTTGAGGATCAACATATATTGGTAGTATACAAGCCTTCAGGAATGGCGGTAGAAACCGCAAAAGTAATGGAAATGGATCTGCTATCATATTTAAAAAAGTATCTTTATGAAAAGCAAATTTCGGAGTCGTCCAAAAAAAAGGGACAGGCTGGGAAATTGCCTTATCTTGCTATGGTGCACCGGCTGGATCAACCCGTAGAAGGGCTTTTGGTGTTTGCAAAGACTCCCTTTGCAGCAAAGGAGTTAAGCAGGCAGGTACAGGATAACCGGATGAAAAAACGATATCTTGCGGCAGTCAGTATTGACAGGGAAGTAAATGGGAACCCAATTTCTAATGAAGTTACCAGACAGTTACTGGAGGATTATCTGTTAAAGGATGGAAAGACAAACACATCAAAGGTGGTAGCAAAAGAAACAAAGGGAGCAAAAAAGGCAGCCCTTTTCTATAAGCTGGCAGCAGTCAGGGAGCAGGATGGGATTGCTGTAGCAGAAATCGAGCTGATAACAGGCCGGCACCATCAAATCAGGGTACAGATGGCACATGCCGGTATGCCATTGCTTGGGGATTTAAAGTATGGAGATGAAGCTTCCTTAGAGAAATCCAAAAGGCTTCAGGTAAAGCAGGTGGCGCTTTGTGCCTATCAGTTAGAATTTTTTCACCCGAAAACCGGAAAGCTCCTATTGTTTCAGGTTGAGCCAGAGAAGGAGATTATAAAAATTGAAAATTAATCGAAAATCACTTTTATACTGTATATTTCTTTTTCTTATTTTCTTTCTGTTCTTAAAAGGAACAGGTTTGTTGATTTCGCTATTAGTAACCGATTTAGATTTGAATAATTATTCCATTGTTTTGTTGAAGGAAGTATTACTTGCATGTTTTTGCGTATTTCTTGTTTTTAAGAGCGGACAGGCACATATTTTTCATAGGAGAGGTTCAGGTATTGGAAAAGGTATATGGATTGGTTTTTATCAGTTTTCAATGAGTTCGGTTACCTTGATTATAAATCTGTTTTTAGAAGAGGTGGAAAGAACATTACAGCCCTGGTATATGATTCTTACATTTTTCTTATGCATGATTTGTGTAGGAATTGCAGAAGAATTATTTTTTCGGGGAGTCATTGCGGAAATTTTGTTTGAGCGGTTTGGTGTGGACAGAGCGGGAATCTGGAAAGCTGTCATCCTATCCGGAGCCTTCTTTGGCATTGTCCATTTAAACAATCTTTCCTTTGGGGAACCGATAGGGGTACTTGTGCAAGTAATAGGAGCCAGTGTGAGCGGAATGGTATTTACGGCTATTTATTATCGTTCGGGAAGTATCTGGACTACGATCCTGATTCATAGTTATAATGATGTGGCGGCATTGGCTTTGAGTGGTATATATGGCTGCGAGACAGTAAAGGATATAATTTCAGATTATGGGCTTTTAAAGTTAATCGGGATGATTCCATACATAATTGTATTGCTTGTGCTGCTTCGTAAGAAGAAGATAGGGGAAGTGGAAAAGAATATGAAAAAGGGATAAGGGATATCCTGTTATTAGCGACTTGTTGGGAATTACAGATATACAGGTAAACGGTATAAAAATAATATCATATCATATATTATCTTATTTTATTAGATTCTTTAAAAAATATATTCTTTACTTTTCATAATATCAAATTAAATCATAAATCTCATAAATTATCCTTAAAATAATTATAATATTTTCTATTACAAAATCTATAGGCTATATGCCTATTTTTTTCTCTTACTCAAATTTTATATCGAAATTGCTAATCAATAATAAAAATGTAAAAAATAATATAAAGTATATTTACAAAGTAAGTATATTGAAATATAATACAAAATATAAGAAATAAGGAGAAGGATAAATGTTTGGTCGAACATTAGTGTTGGCAAAAATAGATGAGCAAAAGAAAAGTCTGGCAACAATATTAGCCGGAACAGAAGGACAAATTGCATTATCTGATGAACAGCTTTCAGAGGTTGATGAACAGTTATTGATTTGCAACATAGATGATTTAAAGGAAAAATTTTTTCATTTATATAACCTTGGCACTCAGCTAAAGGAACAGGAAGAAATAGAAATTCAAAATGACTTTGCAAAAAGATTAGAAGTACAGTCCGGAGGACAATTTGAAGTCTGGTATCACAAAGAAAAAGTTGCAGCAGATCAGGAAAAGAGCTATACAAGTGATCAACGTAAAAAAATAGAGTTATTTATGGGTGTGGATACATTTCTGAAGCACAGCATGAACGAAGCGAATGGGCTTCTATTTCTTAATATGTCTCCGGAAGAATTATTGGAAGGTAAAAATAGAGATAAGGTTGAATTGTATTTAAGTACGGTAAATCATAAGAAAGACCAGTCAAAAAGAATACAGCTTGCCATATTGCCCGAAGTGGAAATGNCNNATGAAAGAAAATCGGTNAGGAAGAGATTTTCCGGTACAAAGGAGAAAGAAGGAAATGGGGAGCAGGTGGATATAATGAAAATNACAGAACTNTTAGCCGCNCATGAAATNNTNNTATGTTATCAATATGAAACAAAAGAGAAAACNTCNGCAGANGCATTTGCCAAAACAGGNCAGAANTACTATAGGCAGGAANGTGNGNNATATGAGGGAANNAAATATTCTGAATATNTNTGNTGNTGNTATCCCAACCTAAGCNCTCCTGAAANGAATATGTATATCGGAGCCGCATTTGTAGCTGGGGGAATGCTGGCTTCCGGCAGCAGGGAAGGAGAGCAGACGTTATTGCCAAANGAACTTTATCCATATACGGGTATCGTCAGGGAAGAATTGAAAGGGGAAAAATTTGGATGCTGCCTTGTTTCGGAAACAGGGGAAAAAAGACGGACTGCCACTGGGNATATGACATTGTTTTCGGCAAGGACCCTTGCTTTCTGGCAGGGAAGATATAAGGAAGTAAAGGATATACTAAAAAATTGAATAGGGGGAAAAAGCTATTGTTNGCTCATAATAAAATAGACTTTCATAGTAANANNGTGTTAAAAGCGGAATTTTTACAGGAAGCNACGGATTATACAGAAGAAATGCTAGGGCATATTTATGGAAATTATTCTGATGGCATTTTGGAAGGAGTGGACATAACTGTAAATGACNGGNATTTGACAGTGCATCCNGGAATAATCAAGTATAGAGGAATTTTGTACCACATGGATNATGAGGAACAAATCCCCTACGAACANTCGGAAAGAAANATGTTCCTTCGGATACGTTTTCTGGAAGCAAACCAATATGAGGACAATACACAATATACTTCTGAATTTGTATTGACAGATACAGAANCCACATTTCCTTATGAAANGGAGCTGGGAAGATTTGTGGCNGAAAAAGGGGCAACCCTGTTTATGGATGAGATGGATTTAGAAGGCATGTCTGTAAAATACAACCAGTTTGANANCCGAAACGTNCCTTATGCCGGAATAGGGGAAAGCACTTTATCACCAAAGCTTACNTTATCCTTTGGAAAGCAGTTGTTGGAAAAAAACACAGAAAATTATTATGATATTGCGTTTGCTATGCAGTGCCTGAACAAAAGGNCTGTGGAGAGAGAAATGATTTATAGCTATCTTTCTAAGCGAACCGGCAGCCGGGCGGAAAACCTGACCAATGAAGAAATATGTAAAAAATTTCTGGAAATTCTCCGTGAATGTGAATCCGGAAGCAGGCAGGTAAAAAAACAATCCCCAAAACCCGGCAGAAGAGTNATCGTGGATTAATGCAAAAGAATAGGAAAATAGAAAAGTACAGGATGGGAGAAGAGAAAAAACGTGGAAGAAAAGATACAGGAAGAATTGTTAGAAAAAATTACGGACATTACTGCCAGAAAAGANGCCGCACAAGTATACAGGCAGGTTTTTTCCAGACTGGCGGAGTATCAGGAGCAGCAGCTTAAAAATATATATGAGAAAGTGGAAAAAGAATTATCGAAAACCGCTAAGNATTGTGCAGTTGCAACCATACTTTGTAAAANANATGAGGAATATCGGTTTCTGGATGGATTCGNACCATTATTGTCTACAGGAATGNTAAAGGCACGTTGGGGNAAGGGTGCCATAAAGCGGATTTATATACGTGCAGGCCAGGCCTTTTTGGATAAGGCNCTTAAAGAAAATAATGTTTATCCGGCCANGATACAAACAAATTATGAAACATATGGAATACGGGTCGTCNTGAAGCAAGCATCAGAAGGACTGAAACAGGTAAGAACCGTGAATAAACTATTGTTTTTCAATGATGTGGATTTGCCGGAGGTAAATGATGTTTGTATCCGGAAGTTTTACGACATCTGTTTTCTNGAGGNAAATGACAGGNTGAGACAGGATGAAACAATAGAAAATATTCAGGTAGACTGGGGGAAATTAGAGCCATANATACAAGAGGATGTTTCACTGCTTTGGAACGTAAAAAAGGTAAAGCTTAAGGAAAGTGCTTTTCCAAGGGCAGTGCCTCTGGTAAATGAAATAAAATATGATCATGAAATAGCCCTGCCTCATAAGGAAAGNGCTTATCTGATAGATGTACCNNAAGGAGAANCATGTCAGGTGATGGGTAGAGATGACTCNATTGTCATACGAAGCCCTCTTAAGGGATATCAAAACTGGGAGGCATATGAAATTATGGCTGTACAGGAAAAATATCTGGATAGGGAAAAATGCCGGATTATGACTAACGGGGTGAAAAGGGATATTTTTACAGGTTTAAAAAATGCCAGGGNNTTGCATACAAAATGTGAATTATATCGAATGGCAATGTCTTATGAAATGGCGGCTGTNTTTCAAAAAATAGAAGTACAGGACAAGGGAAAGCTTCTTTTTTATCCAAAANAACCAGAGGATTATCTGAATTTNGATGTGGTTGAGTTCATTATAAAGGATATGTCTGCTGNTTATGNAGGCTGTAGACTTGTGGGAAGCTTGGTGGAAGATGAAAAATNAATTATNNNAAGTATTATTACAAAGTGATTTGGCAGAAAAGGAACTCAATGACTGTGAATATAGATTAAGAACCTTTGGCTCTCCGTATACGGAAATAGAAGAGCAAAAGATACAACCGGGGCANNCTGTTTTTGTAAATCCATACNGTCATTATTATAAGATGCTGGAGCCATTATTGGAAACAGAAGATTTTCCGGATACACCGGAGGGGGCACTTTTATTTCANGAGATAGTAAAANNAGCNTTTNNGNTAGAACGNTACGAGGGAATAGACAAAAATGCCATAAAAAAAGANCTTTTGAGAAAAAAGCTGCTGGAAGGCTGCTATGGGGAGCATATTGTCAGATTCTTAAANGAATTGAGNATATCGCAACAGAATGCCACATTAGATTATCTGCTTATGCTNTTTCGNANTAAAGAAGAAATATACAGCTTTATTTATGAANTACAGTTNATTTTNCCAAATAGTATGATTTTCAGGGAATATAAGGAAAGGAACAAGCTGTATGTTTGTCTTGGCATAGAAAAACGAGAATATGCTTTGCGGCAGTANGAAGCCATAAAGGATATGTTTCTGCCGGAAAATGTCACAGTGTATTTCACCTGGGACCGGCCTTTCGTTTTAACNGACTTAAATGAAATGGAAGCATGGGGCAATTGCATGATATGAGGAAATAGGGAGGAATGACAAAGGATGAATACAGTATACGGAATTTATGACCGGGTGGAAATAGCGCCCTATGCAATGACGATTCTTCAGGAGTTTGAAATAATAAAAGGCNCTNATTCACACGATAGTGCGGTNATAAAGGGAATTATAAGTGAAGNAATGCTTTTTATGTANGAATCNATGATAGGAAGCAGCGACTGCATCACATTGACCTTTTGGCAGGAAGNGAAAAAGCAGCTTCTTTTCAGCGGGTTTCTGGATGAAATAAAAGTTTNCGAGGAAGGCTTCCAAAAAAGAGTCAGATTTAAGCTGTCNGGNCTTACAAAAGCATTGGATCGGACAAAAAAGTGGATAGATTANCAGGCAGAGGATAAGAAAAAAAGCGGATTGATTCAAAATACGATGCTGTCTTACAAAAATATTTCATATGAAGATTGCTGTAAGGACAAGAATATTCCGGAGTTTTTGCTGCAGTATGAAGAAAGCGATTATGAATTTATACGAAGAATTCTTTCNGCAGACGGAGAAAANATATATACGGCTATGGAGGGAAAACAGGGGAGGATTCATTTTGGAAGTCCCCAAAAGGCTGTTACAGCCAAGCTTGCCATGACAGATTATCNGATTTGTTTTGACAAGCATCTGCAGTANGGGATAGAAAGCCAGCAATTTTTCCAGNTNGGCGACAGAATCGATACCCCAATGGGCAGCCTGATTGTTGAAAAGGCCTGCCATTCATTGAAAAAGGGAAAATCAGAAAACCATTACCGATTGTGCAGGGAACAGGATTTTACTACAGATNCCATATACAATCCACAAATAACAGGAATATCCCTGGATGGAACNATTAAAGACAGAAAAAGAGATAAAGTAAAAATTGAGCTGGACATGACGCCGGAGGCAGGAGAAAAAGACCGCAGATGGTTCTCCTATTCCTCCGTGGCNTCCTCAAATGATGGCAGCGGGTGGTACTGTATGCCGGAGGTGGGGGAAGAAATCAGGCTGTTTCTGCCTACGGATAANGAAAGGGATGCTTATGTGATTTCAGCCATACGTTCCGACAGCGGCGGCTATGCAAGCAATGGGGNAGGCGCCAGGGAGCCTTCCAATAAATCNCTTTCCAATGTACAGGGNCAGGAGGTAAATTTTACATCGGACGGCGTTACCTTGAATTGTGCAGGAAATGTTACCAGCATGAGNCTTACAAAGGATGGGGAAATCAANATTACAGCCACAGAGGATATAGNAANAACATCGGATAAGCTTGTAAGCTTTCGGGCGGAACANGGAATCATCATCAAAGCAAAGGATAAAATNAAAATGCAAAATGAAGCCGGAGGAAGCCTTGAGATAACAGATCATATAGATATCAATGCAAATAGAATCAAAAATAACTGTTAGGAGGAAAAGTGGATTGAATCAAAAAATAGAAGAGATGCTGGTAAAAGCAAAATATGAAGAAGAANTGATTACCAAGGCATTAAAGGAAGCAGAGGAAAAAGATANAAAAGTAAAAGAACANCCNGTTTTATCATTGGAAGAAGTAACAGAACAGATGGGGAAAGGAATGATTCAATATCCGGATGGTCCTATCCGCATCCGNCTGGTGTACTTTTTTGACCGCAGGCTTTCCATACCNCTGCCNGTAGACTATTTAAACCGCCATACTACAGAAAAGGAATGNGTGGTTCTGGTAAATGATGNCATGGGAATCAGCCTGACNATACAGTTTACCACCTCTCAGAAGAAAAATGTTACTTTTCAGGAGGTAAAGACCGGAATGATAGGTCAGTTGAAAGCGGCAGGAATTTATATCGAGCTGCTGGAAGAAGGAAAGGTGGAGGATGANATNGCTCCCANNTATTTTNTTACATATCGNATGCCTATGGCACAGGGAGTCATGTATCACGTAGTATTTTATGCAATTAANAAAGTGGATGGAGCTATGATNATAGGTGACTATAATTGCTTTTATAAGGATATCGAGAAATGGGAAAACATTATGAAAGCNACCATTACCTATCTGGACTTTCATTAGCAGAGGNGAAGAGGAAAAGGAAATATGGAAATAGGAAAATTAACATTATCGGGAATTGAAGCGCTTACCATTCTGGATATGAAAATAAAAGCAGGCATAAATGAACACGCAAGNCTGGAGCTAAAATGCATTGTTGATAAATCCAAGGTTTTAGAATATATGGACAGAGCAGCCTCAAAGAAGGAAATCATACTAAANGAATCCGACAGNATATTGTTTTGCGGGTATATAAAAGGTGCAGAATGTCAGGTAAAGCAAAAATATGCCCAGATGACCATTTATGGCACAAGTGGCAGTTGTAAAATCGACCAGGAAAAAAAGACCCGGTCTTATCAGGATATAACAGAAAGNTATCAAAGCATTCTGGCCAAAAAGGCGGACTTTACCTTTTACGAAAAGGCAAAGCCAATTGAAAATCTGGTAGTCCAATATCAGGAAACAGACTGGGAATTCATAAAAAGGCTGTCTTCTAAATTNTATCTTTCTGTNTATCCGGATATGACTGCTTNNGGNGTAAAAATACAATGCGGAGTGGATGANAAGCACAGCCCAAAGGAAATNCCGGTTTTNAATGTGACAATAAAAAAAGAACTGGAAAAAAATGATATTGCAAAAGCAAACGGCTCCGGAAATCGAACCTTACAGGATGCCTGCTGCTACTATTTNGANAGCGATGCTTTTTGTAAAGTAGGGGATGCAGTTTTATATAACGGTAAGAAATTATATATTGATGAGCTGGAATGCCATATGGGACAGGCAGGATTTCATGGAGTTTATCGTGCAAAAACAAAAGCANCCCTGGAATGTGTGCCNGTCAGCCTGTATCACATGCCGGGAGCGGCATTGGAAGGAAAAATAATTGCCGTAGAAGGAGAAAAGGTAAAGGTTCANCTGACGGTGGATGANAAGCAGGANAAAGAAAAAGCATANTGGTTTCCCTTTTCCACCATGCAGAGCGCCGCAGACGGCAGCGGCTGGTATTANATGCCGGAATTGGGAGATTCGGTAAAGGTNTGCATTCCCGGCTGGGAAGAGCAGGGAGCTTTTGCGGTCAGCGCAGTCAGCACGTATCAGGGAAATGCCGGTGAAGAGGACAGAATGTCAGATACCAACGTGAAATATATGCGCAATCCTTCCGGAAAACAGATCAATCTGGAGCCGGANAGTATAAAGGCAGACGGAGGNGGGAAGGCATCGCTGCTTCAAATGGATACCCAGGGAAATATTCTGTTGGCAGGAAAAGANCTTTTGCAAATAACTGCCAGCGAAACNATTGAAATCACATCAGACAAAGCAATAGAAATAGAAGCAGAAAAAAACATAGATGTGAAAGCAGACACTACAGGAGAAATCATTTTGGATGAAAATGGAGAAGTTACGCAATTAGGCGGTCAGGTAAATATTAACAGTGAGGAATGATATGGACAGAAAGATTGCATTGGAACAGATAAAAGAACGATTTGAAGAAGAAAAGCCACTGCTTAAGCAAAGGTTTTTTAAAAATATATCAGAACGGGAACAGGAACTGGTAACAGAGCTTTATAAAGGAATCAAAAGCCTGAACAACGATTATCCTGTACGGGTGCTGCAGTTNCAAATGATGCGCGGNGATATTTATCAGGCGCATAGCCCCATTACCGTATGNGGATATGATGCAGACTGGTATCTGGACGAGGAGAGGACGGAATATCAGATAGCTGCGGATTATCTGTATGAGCCCTTTGGGGAGCTGGAAGAGAAGATGAAAAAAGAAATATCCGTGTATATGGGCGGCGTCACTATATATGATATTAAGAATCTCATATGCGAGTACTTTTTAGAATGCTTTACTGACATGGCAGACAGGATACTGGAAAAATTTTATCTGTTTGATGAATGGGCAAAGGAGGAGGGGCTCTCTTTTGAAATCCCTTACCGCATCCTGTGGGGGGAATACAGAGGNAGAACCAAAACTATATTTTANCAGGGAAAGATTGGAAAGAGCAAAGAGGAAATTCAAAAGGAGTTAGAGGAANCAAAGGAAAAAGAAGCACATTTATTCTGTTCCTGGGTGGAAAGCCANGTGGCTGACCTTACNTTNAAGCAGGANAATTTTGCACATTTGAATATGAAAAGCAGNAGGTTAAGCCAAGTGGTTTTTNGTGAATGCATGTTTGNAAGAGCCATGTTCCAAAAGTCTNNTATGGAATGGTGCTCCTTTGAAAAAAGCATATTNAATGGCTGCAATTTCAGCCAGCTGCAGGCATATCAATTAGATTTTTCGGGTGCACAGATAGAAAACTGCTCTTTTGAGGAAAGTAAGCTTCGCAAGGGGAAATTTGAGGAAGCCGTATTAACGGATGTGGCATTTACAGAAGGAAGCCTTTCGGATTGCAGCTTTCGGAATGCAAAATTGTGCAGAGTGGACCTGAGGACAGAANGCCTGGAAAACGTGGATTTTACAGGTGCACAATTGAAAGATGTATATGTCCATGTGAAAAATGTGGATGAAATGAANCTGACCCCGGAGCAGATGGAACAGGTTTATGTGTTAGAGGAGGAAGTGCGTGAAATACTATGAAATAAANCAGGACAAAAAGCTGTATAACACTATATTGTTTGAAGGCTTCAAGGGCTGCCCNAACATCGTTATGGACCGTAATAAGGCAGATACNTTTAAAAGATGTACAAGCATGTATGTAACAGGAAATCCGGAAAGCCAGTATCCCGATTTGATTCAGTCNCCGGTNTTGATGATTTCGGAAAAAATGTACCAAATATTGAAGTATTATGATACAAGTGTTATTTACAAAATAGTTGTGCTTACGGATATGAAAAGAAACNGGCAGGAGGTATACAGGCTGATGCTTCCCCAGGTTTTTGAACTTCCTGTAAAGGTCCAGAAGGAGCAGCGTATTTTCTATATAAAGCAAGGAATAGAACATCATTTGATAGTAACCGGTAATGTATTGGAAAGCATTCTTGCAAGGGAGCATGTAGGAATCTGTTATGAGCAGGTTGATTTAAAGGGGTGGAATCATGAGTGAAAAAAATATTGTATCTTCAGCATTGGAATCTCTGGCTGTGGAATTTGGAGTAGACGGCGCTTACGAGGCAATCCAGAAGGACGGATTATTGGGGGCAGTCAAAAATGGTGTGGAAAATAAAATAAATGATGTAAAACAGGGGATAAAAGATATTGAAAAGAAAGCAGAAGAGGTAAAGGGCTATGTAAAAGAGGATTGGAATAATTTAAAAAATGCCGTTGGTGATTTTTTTGCATCCGATGAAGAGAAAGCTGCCAAGAAAGCGGAGGAGGAAGCAAAAAAAGCCAAAGAGGAGGCAGAAAAGAAAGCTGCGGAGGAGCAGGCTGCCGCTATGCGGGAGGCATTGGATAAATCCTATATTTTGCATACGGCTTTGCTTGTCTGTGATAAGGCATATACCAATGAAGAAATTCATCCAAGCTATATTGTGCTTCCGTATAGCCATGGAGAAAGTATACACGGGCTTCCACAGCTAAATGTGGACGATTACATAGGCGATAAGAACGTATTAAATTTTGGTATCTGCCGGAGTCCAAAAAATCCAAAGGTGCAGGAAGCAGCAAGAAAAATACTGGATGAAGTGAAGGAAGAAAGCAAGTCCTGGACCGATAAGCTGCTGGGCATATTTGTAGACGACAGCGTGGATGATGTGTGCGATAGTCAAGAAAGTCTGGCAGCATATTGTGCAGGCCCTTGTATACCGGAATTTTATCAAAAATGGATAGACGGAAAAGAGGATGTGCTGATAGACGGTTCGCCTGCATTGCTTGGCAGATGTACATTGTGCTGCAAATATGGAGGCAATATTACGATACAGTCCAGCGGACAGCTTGTATAGTATGTCGAAAACCGGACAGGGACACGTGAAAGAGAAAGGGTATGAGTGTATAGATGAAATTATATTATGATAGTCTGACCATAGAAGTGGGTTATGAGTTAATTGATATTGCGAAATTAAGGCTTACGGAAACTATAAATGAACATGGTCTGTTGGAAATCACATTCCGGTGTGAAAAAAAGAAAGCAGAGGAAATAATAGAAAGAAGCAGCAGTGATGACAATATTTGCCTGTATGAAGGAAAAAAGTGCGTTTTTCAGGGAATGCTTTCTCAAATGGAATTAGAAAGCGACAGGTTTTGTGCTTACCTTAAAACCACATGGCACAGCTATACGGCAAAGCTGGATATAGCCAAAAAGAGCCGGGCATATACAGGGGAGTCCATGCAATATGTGGATATCATTCAATCAATTCTTGGAAAATACCAGGGCTCATTTTGTAAGGAGAATGTCGGCAGGGAAAGCATTCCGGGGTTTATATTACAATATGGGGAAACGGACTGGGAATTTTTAAAGAGACTGGCAGGAAAGGAAGGCTGTGTGCTCATACCGGACAATACTATGCCGTCTCCCTGCTTTGGCTATGGCCTGGCAAAGGGCAAAAGCATAAAAATGGAAAAAATCCATGGTATAAAGGGCACTGTCATAAACTATGAGGAATATGCCAGACGGGAAGCGGAATGTATGGAAATTGCATTTCTGCAGGATTGTTATTGCTTTCAGGTAAGCTCCTCTAAGTGGTATGAACTGGGACAGAAAGTGGAATATGAAGACAAGGAGGGAATTATCCGGCGGATAACAGTAGAGGGAAAACAAGGCCTTGTGGAAAAGTGCTATGAGATTGTTCCTGAAGGGGGAGTAACAGGACACACAGGAATTCACAATGATTTTTCAGGCCTTCACCTGCCTGCCACGGTAAAGGAGGTTTCCGGTACGAAGGTCCGTGTGGATTTTGAAATAGAGCAAATATCCAAAGGAGAGGAAAGATACTTTGAGTATGCGGTGGAAAGCAGCGCATGGTACTGTATGCCGGAGCAGGGCAGCAGCATACATATTTATCTGCCGGAAAATGACGAGACAAGGGCCTATGGAGTCCATAGCATGCGCAATACGGAAGGCGGGGGAAAACATGCCCAGGCCACTTCCGACCCGCAGGTAAAAAGCTATACCCATCCCGGCGGCGGAGCCATGCAGTTAGATGGAAACCAGCTTCTGCTGACGGCAGATGGAAGCGGGAATACGGAAGCAAGTCTGGGCAGTGACGGAACACTCGGGCTGAAGGCAAAGAAAATCACCATTTACAGTGCTGGAAATATTAAAATCGGAAAAAGCGAGCATTCTGACAGCGGTTCCGGTACCCCTGCAAAGGATGTGTCTGTAAGCTCCGGGCTTGATATTTCCGTGATTACGGAAAAAGGTGCATATGCATATCTTGGGGAACAGGCATTTTTGAAAGGAAGCATTATTACCAATACAGCAGCTATTCATGATGCGGTGGAGATTCCTGCAGAAATCCTGTCCCGCAATGATGGGATTGAAGATGCCATTACTGCCATAAATGATGCTGCCAAGGAAATGGAAAAGCAGAAGATACAGGAAGCAAAGCAGAAGACGGGCATGGGCTTGTTTGCCATGGTGGCAGGGGCGGTTGCCATAGCGGCAGTGTGCGTGTGTACCTGTGGTGTGGGATTGGCAGTAGTAGGAGCAGTAGCTGGTACTGTAGCCATTACCTGCGGTGCCAGCATGATGGCAGAAGGAGTACAGGATTATAAAAAAGCCGTGGAAACCGGGGATTTCTCTCAATCCTACAATTTTATGAGGGATAGCGTACTGGGAGGAAACCAGATGTTGTATGATATCCTTACCTATGGTTCCGTACTGATTTGCGGAATCGTGGTAGGCGTTGCTACAGGCGGGGCAGGTCTGGAAGCATTAAAGACAACGTTAATGCGGGTTGGAACAGAAATGGGACTGGATGGAGCGATGAATCTGTTTATGGATTACATAGATGACGGAAGCATCAATAATGGATGGGAGTCCTATTTTAAATCTATGTGCACCACTGGTTGTACCGCAGGCTTAAGCATGGGAGTTATGAACAAGTTTAAAGAGCTGGAAGCGGCGGGGAAGTTAAACTGCTCCCAGTTAGGTAAAATCAGGCTGGGTGTAGACGTGACACTGGATTCACTTGTAAGCTTTGCCACTACGGGGGAAGTGGATCTGGTAAAGATATTTCTGCAGAATTATATTGCCAACAAGCTAACCCTTGCCGATCCGGTGGATGGAGCCACAGGAAGCCTGTATATCCCGGCAGTGGACATGAAGCTTCCGGACATCCGGGAAGACTTTGCCATCAGCCGGAAATATGAATCTATCAATCCAAGGAAGGGAATTTTAGGCCCCGGCTGGACCTGTAGCCTAGAAAGCTTCCTGCAGTACAAGGGGGATCTGTGCCATATCCTGTGCCCTGACGGACATGTGGAAAGTTTCCACCTAAGGGAAGGACTCTGGCATAATGATAAGGGGGGCTCCCGCCGCATGGAGCTTCGGGAAGAAGAGGACGGCTTCCGCCTTTTGGACGTGCCTGCCCATATGTCCTATGTGTATGCCAGGGATGACGGAAGGATCCTGTATGCAGAGGACGGACAGGGGAACAGGTCTGTTTATGAGTATGATGTTGTGGAAAACATCGGGGACAGCCATATTACTGTCGGAAAAGACGGAGCCCACAACAGTATCGGAGAAAGCAGCGGCAGGACTAAAGCTCATATCCTTAAGGCTGTCGCAACCTTTGCAGGGGGCAGGGTTGAAATCCGGATGGAGAATGGCAGGCTGACAGGGCTTACCGACGTGCTGGGAAGGACTGTCACCTACACCTATGACGAAGATGGCCGCCTGACATGTATCAACCAGAACGGCAGGGGCCTGACCCGGTATGTCTATGACAAAAAGGGGAACATCACGGAAATCACCGACCAGAACAACAAGCGCTATACCGTCAATACCTTTGACGACAGGGGAAGGGTAATTGGGCAGCACTATCCGGACGGGAGCAGCTGCCAGATCAGCTATGATGACAGGGAAAAAAGTGCGGTATTCTACTACCCGGAAACAGGGGGAAGGCAGAAGGTATACCATAACCCGGAACATCTGGTGACCCGGATCGAATACCAGGATGATACTTATGAAGCCTATGGGTATGACCAGTGGCAGAACAAAACATACTATCGGGACAGGAATGGAAATGATACCCGCTGGGAGTATTCGGAGTACGGGGAG
>JAAVAC010000018.1 GCA_014804265.1 Lachnospiraceae bacterium
AAAATTGCCATGGACGGCAATTTTAGTCATGCCGCGCCATGGAGGGGGCTGCATGACGACCCGGACGGCTGCCATAACCTCCCCAGGCTGTTTAGGAAAAAAGCCATCAAAAACACCGCATGGAATCCGCTCTCATCTCTCTGCTGCGTCCGCTCAGCCTACATCATACTTTTTTAAGCATTTTCCTAATCCAGACAAATGAATTCGTATTCTTTCGTACCATACCCCAATTCCGCAGCCGCATCAATGGTATGAGTGCCATGCAGGGATTCCACCCTTTGAAGGAAATGGTCACGCCCAGGATCTTTTGACTGATAGATCAAATCCATACAAGCCTGGTCCAATGCTACCGGATCAAGTGAAGACAGGATTCCGATATCTTTCATGCATGGGTCTTCCGCTACTGCGCAGCAGTCACAATCCACGGACAGATTACACATCATATTTACAAAAGCAATATTTCCCTTAAAGTATTCCATAATGCTGCCGGCTGCATCCGCCATAGACTCGCAAAATACGTCCTGCTCTGCCATATGATCCCATACGATGGTCTGGTCATTTGTAAATCCTCCGGAATGTATCAGAGACTTTCCTTCACTGGAAGCACAGCCAATGGAAAGCTGCTTTAATGCTCCGCCGTAGCCTCCTGCCGGATGTCCCTTAAAATGTGACAATACCAGCATGGAATCATAGTCTGCAATATTTTTCCCTACATAATTCTCTTTCAGTACTTTTCCGTTGGAAATCGGCAGTACCATATCCGGTCCTTCGGCATCCATCAGATCCACTTGAAAGTATTTCGTCCATCCGTGTTCTGCTATCAGCTGCTTATGCTTCTTGGTAGAATTCCTTTCTCCATCATAAGCAGTATTGCACTCAACAACCGTTCCGTTTACCTCTTCCACCATAGGGCGCATAAATTCCGGCCTCAAATAGTTTTGATTCCCTTTCTCACCGGAATGCACCTTTACCGCTACCTTTCCGGGCAGTTGTTTCCCAAGCGCCCTGTACATTTTAATGACCGCTTCCGGTGTAATCTCTTTTGTGAAATAGACTTTTGCTTTTTCCATATTCTTTCCCATCCTTTCTTGTGATTGGTGCTTCACGTTTCTTTTGCATACATTTATATATGCTTTCGTCTTCTAATCCTATATTATAATTTGTTTTGCCTAATATGTCTAATATANNTGNANNACCGTAAAATTATAATTCNACTATTAAANCAGACATTATAACTTTCTATTTTTNACATATTCGCATATTGTATNAANTGTCGTNTCATTACCACATTCACAATTAAAACATACATCATAGTTTTCTTTAGCGCCCCANNCNTGATTAGAGATAACTTCATAATACATNGCTCTTGACCCCGTAGACTTGTCAACATNTTTCTTTGCTNCTTTTTCTGTATCCTTGTAATTTCTTTTAATGTTGTNAATCTTATAATCCATTGGTGCATATAAGAATATTTTAATAAGTTTGGAATTATCTTTTAAAATATAATCGGCTGCNCTGCCTACAATGACACAACTTTCTTTTTTTGCAATTTCTTTTATCACTTTTGATTGATAAATCATTGCATTCTTATCNACATCCANGGATAGAAAATTATTATACAAATCNCTCTCNCTTAAACTACCAGCNAAATTATTTTCAATAGCAAAATTTTTGATTTCTTCTTTNTCATAAAAAGATAGATTCAGTCTTTTAGCAACTTCTTTTGCAATCTTTTTCCCATTGGTTCCATGTTCACGGGAAATACTAATNATCAAATGATTTTCCGNTCNANNAGATACTGTAGATAATTCTAATGGTTTTATNTTTTTATTGTAAGAATTTTTTAATATAAANAAAGAAATGATNGCTGTTAAAAATTCTGCTATAGGGAATGTCCACCANACAAGATTTGTCACATTGCTTGATTTTGTAAATAAATAAGCAACTGGAAATACAAATACAACTAANCGNAACAAAGAGATAATAAGCGGCCTCATNGCATATCTCACGGATTGCAATACNCCTTGAATAGCAATTGAAATTCCCATAAAAATGTATCCNANACTGGCAATTCTTAAAGCNACAGCACATACTTCTATNATTTCTGTAGANGTTCCCCCTGCAAGGCCAAATAANCNCGNCAGTGGTTTCGCCAGAATTTCAAAAACAATTGTCAAAATANATGTTACTATAAAAATATCAATGATTCCATATTTGATACAATCATCNACTCTTTGNTTGTCTTTCATTCCNTAATTNAAGGATAAAATAGAGATAATGGTATTCGATAATCCNAATGCGGAAAATAGTGCAATCTGTTGTATCTTNTAATAAATNCCAAAGGANCCTATNAATATTGTNNTATCAGCATCAGCCAGACTTAAAATTNCATTCATACCTGCCATCATAACCGCCAATANAGCCTGCATAANAGCTGCNGAAATGCCAATCGTATANATTCCTTTTATCAAATNTAATTCNGGCTTTATATATTTTATGTTTCCTTCTATTTCTTTATTTTTTTTNTAATGGAAGAACATGGCAAACGCTAATGANACAAATTGACCAATTACAGTTGCCCATGCTGCTCCNGACACTCCCATGTCCATGGGATAAATAAANATATAATCTAACACAATATTTACAANTGCTCCTGAAATTTGAGAAATTGTTGAAAGCATTGTTTTACCTGTTGATTGTAGAAATCTTTCATATACGGTATACCCAATNGCACCTAGNGAAAAGCAGCAGCAAATTCTAAGGTATGTTGTTCCCATTTCAATCACTTCAATATTTNCACTTTCAAATAATGTTATAAACCATTTAGCNCCAACAATTCCAAACAAAANGAATNCNAAAAAGATACATANGCTTAGGAATATTCCATTTCCTGCAACTTTATTTACTTTCTCCTGATTGTTTTCTCCTAAGCTCTTTGATAATAATGCATTTAAACCAACTCCCGTTCCNACTCCAATGGCAATAATCATAATTTGAATGGGAAANGCCAGCGTTAACGCCTGATTGGCCANNACCCCTGTTTCTCCCATATTNGTAACAAAAATACTNTCNACNACATTATACAANGCCTGTAAGACCATTGAAATAATCATTGGCAGCCCCATTTTCCAGAATAGTTTATTCATAGGAACTGTTGCCATCTTATTTTTTTTCATATAAACTCCTCCTACTATTTTATTGGTCATTTTNGCAAAAAAAGAAACGCGTTTNTCCATTNTAATCTGGACTTACGCGCTTCTTTCGCTACTCGATTTATANAGTGTATCACATTTTTNCATTTCATGTAATACCCAAATTTGNATTTCCTGTCACNCNCCGCACAAGTATGCCTTTACTTCTANCAGGGAAGGCAGNACAGCTTCNGTAATTTCATACATTTCCNCTGTTGCCTCNNGCACGTCCGGCACCATGATTGTATGGAGTCCCGCCGCNACNGANGCNCGGATGCCGTTGTGGGAATCCTCGATNCCATAAGCCTCTTTNGGCTCTACCTTCAGCCTTTCACAGGCCTTTAGGAAAATNTCCGGTGCNGGCTTACTGTTTTCCACCATATCNCCACAGACCAGCTCGTCAAAATACCCNATCAGTCCCGCCTCGGTCAGTTCCTTTCGCACCATATACTCCCTTGTGGATGAGGCAAGCCCAATCTTGACTCCCCGCTCCTTAAGCGCCTGCAAAAGCTCTGTCACACCGGGTTTCACCGGAAGTCTGCCNTCGCTGTAACGGCTCTGAAAGAGNGCNGANGCTTCCTTTCTNTATGTNTCATAGGGAAAATCCTGTCCATAGCGCTCAAGCATTTTTGTCNNGGTAAGCTTTGCATTAATNCCGGTNCACNCAATACATGNCTGNTCNATATCNGGAATGTNATATTTCTTTGCAACNTCTTTCCAGCANTCGATAANACGCCTTTCAGAGTCAAATATAATCCCGTCCATNTCAAAAACAACTGCTGCAAATTCGNGTGCTGCCACNTTGATTCCTCCTNTACTTTNCAAACAGTTTNNTTATTCTTTTNGCNAAAACTCTTTTTANAGTATAAGTGAAAGAAACNGCAATGGCAACNNNAAAATTGCAGAAATGAAACCAACGCTGTTTCAANNATCTGCCAGCAAATCTTCTNTNTAGGCGNTCTTAGTTTTGNATTATTATTGNCTTTNCCTTNNCNCCATGCTAAAATATGAATCAAGATTAAGAANNTATACCNCATNATCTGTAACNCNCCNCNNACAAAGGAGAAAAACAATGAAGCTACTTATGATTCATGTATGGAACGAAAAAGAACGTGCATACAGAGGCAGATTTTCAAGCCTTCTCTCNTATCCCTCCCTGACNCTTGCNGNCATATACTCNCTGATTCCACAAGGCGTATTTTCAAAGATTGATGTGATAGACGAAAATTCCCAAAAAGTAAACTACGACAANGAAAANTATGANCTCGTNATGCTCTCCTTTGAAACCTCGTCAAGCGCNACGGCATACAGGCATTGNGCTGAATTTAAAAAGAGAGGCGCCTACACCGTCTGCGGCGGCTATCATGCAACCGCNCTTCCNNACGAGGCTGCCGCCCACTGTGANACTGTCATTATCGGGCCTGCGGAAATTTCCATTCCTTCTTTTGTAAAAGATTTTGTAAAGGGCACGCCNCAANAATTTTATAANAATTATGACATCTGNGCNACNGACTTNACNATNCCCGCAAGGGATAAAATCACCANACGCAAAAAACTGNCAATNCCCGCAGTCGTTGCTGACCGCGGCTGTAACAACTGCTGTAAATACTGCTCCATGCGCACCATGTGGAANAGCAATCCNCGCCCNGTGGAAAGCGTTGTGGCAGAAATAAAAGCCTTAAAAACCAAACAAGTCATTTTCTATGANCCGAATTTCTTCGGCAAACGNGAATANGCCCTGGAATTGATGCAGGCATTAAAGCCGCTCAAAATCCTTTGGGCATCCAATGCNACTGCCGATTTCGGCTATGACCATGAGCTGATGCAGGCTGCCTATGAAAGCGGCTGCCGCGGNGTCCTGATCGGACTGGAATCGCTGAACTCGCAGTCCCTTACCGGCGCCGCAAAACGGTTNCGNACCCCGGATAAATATGANGAAATCATCAAGAACATCCATAGCCACAACATATCGGTAAACGGNTGCTTTGTCCTAGGCTTTGATNATGATACGGAGGAGGAGCTTCTGGCGCTGCCNGAGCGCGTGGACAAGCTTGGCCTTGATATGTGCCGCTTTGCAGTCCTNACNCCATATCCCGGCACNAAGCAGTACGAGGAATATGAACGNNCCGGCAGAATCCTTACAAAGGACTGGAGCCGCTANAACCAGAACAATGCCGTATTCCGCCCAACAAATATGACCCCCGAAAGGCTGAATGAAATCTACCGGCAGGTATGGAAGGAATCCTATACGTGGAAACGGGTGCTTCGGCGCACATTCTCCTCGNCATGGCGCAAAAAACCCTATATTTTCATATTNCTGGGTGCAAATATCGGTTTCAAATTTTTAGGAATTGACAAAANNANTTGACACAAAAATCAACAAAGGATACTATATCAAAGTGAAAATTACATTTATTCGTTTAAATATGTTNGAGCATATCAGCTCGGATGCCATGAANCCNCTTNTNTTCGGCATTATCAAAAACCTCACNCCCCCAGAGCATGANATNTCTTTTCTTGANGAGCGTGTGGAAAAACTNCCGGAAAAAATNNANNCGGATATCATTGCNTTTTCCGTGGANACNTACACCGCCAAAAGNGCTTANATCCTTNCNNAAAAATACCGAACNNAAAAAAACATTATCGTGATGGGCGGATTCCACGCCTGTGTCATGCCGGAGGAAATACTTCAATATGCTGACACAGTGCTTATCGGTGATGCCGAAGATACNTGGTGCGAATTTTTATCCGATTGCAAAACNGGCAGACCGAAGGAAAAATATATTTCCGATGAAAAACTGCCGCTTGAAAAAATTGCAGATACGCCNCAAATATACAGACACAGCTATTACGGAATCGGTGTTTACCAGCTCTCGCGCGGCTGCAAATTTAACTGTGACTTTTGNTCCATAAAAACCATGTACCACTGTGTCCGGCGAAAAAATGANGACANTGTTTTCGAGGAGTTAAAAGCCGCCAAAGAAAAAATCATTTTTTTCGTTGANGACAATCTGTTTTATGACAAATCCTCTGCAATGTCTCTTTTCAAAAAAATNGCACCGCTNAAAAAACGNTGGGCTTGTCAGATTAGCATTGATGCCGCCCGCGACGATGCGCTTTTAACAGAAATGAAAAANNCCGGCTGCTTTCTTGTCNTGATCGGCTTTGAAAGCCTGAATGCAAAAAGTCTTGAAGAAATGAATAAAAAAGCCAATNCCGCATTGGATTACGAGGAAATCCTGAAACGCCTCCGCCGTCACCGCCTGATGGTCTATGCGACCTTTGTACTTGGCTGCGACAGTGACAATGCNGACGTCTTTGACCGGACACTTCAATTTGCAGTAAAAAANANCATTGCCGTCACCAATTTTAATCCNCTGATACCNATGCCCGGCACCAGAGTTTATGAGCGCATGGAAAAAGAAGGCAGGCTGCTTTATAAAAAGTGGTGGCTTTCGGATTCATACCGCTATGGCGAAACTGCATTTATGCCNAAAAATATGTCGCCAGAACAGCTGCGCGACGGCTGTCTGAAAATGCGTACAAGCTTCTATTCGGCNGGGTGCATTTTNAAGCGTTTGTTTGCCAGTCCAATCAATTTTATTCCANTCAATTTCTTTGTGTTCGTGACGGCAAATCTGATTTCACACAAAGAGATTTTNAAAAAACANGGNCAACTGCTAGGAGGGATTCTAAATGAAACTGACGCTGATTAAGCCAAATATCGGCAGGCGCGAACACAGCCTTTACGTGGACGAGGGCAGANTGGNNCNGCTGCAGCTTGGCATTCTTGCCGCACTCACCCCNCCTGACATTGANGTTGTGATGTATGANGACCGCATGGAGCAGATTCCCTANGATGAACCGACAGACCTTGTTGCAATCACGGTGGAAACATTTACCGCAAGGCGCGCTTATGAAATCCGNGAGGAATTTCGCAAACGGGGNGTTCAGACTGTTATGGGCGGTATGCANGCGATGCTGATTCCNGAAGANGTTGCCGAACATTGCGACTGCGTTATCGTAGGCGATGCCGAGCCTGTTTGGGAAACGATGCTTTGTGACTTTAAGCATGGCAGGCTGAAAAAACGTTATGATGCTNTGCAGCCCNAATGCCCGCAGANAAACGTAATAACACGGCGCGATATTTTTGAAGGAAAAGGCTATCTGCCTATCACACTGCTGCAATTTTCAAGAGGGTGCAGCCACCGTTGCAGTTTTTGTGCCTCCTCNGTCTATTTTGGGGCGCACCACTACTGCCGCCCTGTGGAGGATGTTATCAGGGAAATCAAAGAGCAGAAAAGAAAACTTTTATTTTTTGTGGATGATAATATTGTGTGCAATCACGAGAAGGCAAAAGAACTTTTCCGCGCCCTGATTCCGCTGAAAATTCACTGGGTAAGCCAGGGAAGCATGGATATGCTTAACGACAAAGAGCTGATGGAGCTTATGGTGAAAAGCGGCTGNCTNGGNCTTGTNATTGGATTTGAATCCATTTCACCCGAATGCATCNCCCAGATGAACAAGTACACCAACAAAAAAGGCTCCGGTGAAATGTATCAGGAGGAAATCAGGCAGCTTCGCAAATGGGGGCTTCAGACATGGGCGGCATTTACCGTAGGACATGACGGCGATACCGTGGAATCCATCCGGGCGACCTGCGATTTTGCGATCAAAAANAAGTTTACCTTTGCNGCATTTAACATTTTGATGCCGTATCCAAATACGCCNCTTTATGAGAAGATGAAACAGGAAGGACGCCTTCTCTATAATGGGAAATGGTGGCTTCACGAGGATTACCGCTTTAATTATGCAAGCATCGTGCCCCAGAATATGACGGCNGAAAAATTGACNGAAGTGTCATTTGAGTGCAGAAGACGCTTCAACAGCCTTCGCTCTATCATAAAAAGGGCTTTTGAGCCGCATACNAATCTGCGCACGCCCTACCGATTTATCACCTANCTGATCTACAATCCGCTGTTTCGCAAAGAGGTGTTTAAAAAACAGGGGATGCGGTTTGGACTNAAAACAGGAAAGGACTAACAAAATTTTATGTTAAAAGGACAGATTAAGCCGGCTGCCGAATATGGGGAAGAAGAATTATGCGCAATGTACAGACTGATGGCTGAGTTTTATGATGATACNAAAGAAAGCACATTCCGGAACGATTTTCTAAAAAAGGATTACTGCCTTACCCTNTATCATGAAGCAGACGGGCTCGTGGGATTTACTACCCAGAAGGTCATGGAACTAAATATAGACGGAAAGGAAATACACGGCATTTTTTCCGGCGATACGATTATCCATAAGAAGCATTGGGGCGATATGGAGCTTTTCAAAACATGGGCAAAATTCTGGTTTGATTTTGCCGCACAATACGAGGAATTTTATTGGTTTCTTATNTGNAAGGGCTACAAAACATATTGTATGCTCCCACTGTTTTTTACNGAATTTTANCCCAATTACCGCATTCCGACNCCGCCGTATGAAAANCGCATTATGGATGCCTATGCATCNGCCTTATATGGAAAGGAGTACAATGCCCACACGGGTGTCATAGAATACCATGCTGTTAAGGACAAGCTGAAAACAGGCGTTGCGGATATCGGCAGCCGNGAAATGAAAAATAAGNANATTGCCTTTTTCACGCAAATGAATCCCGGATACATAAACGGAAACGACCTTGTATGCCTTGCAAGGCTTGATAAGACAATGCTGAAAAAACGTGTCGGAAAGATGTTATTTGAATGAGTCTGGAANTGAAATTATTAAACGGAATATGCCGCCTTCTCTACTANGGCGAATACAGAAAATTTATAGCGCCATGCAGCATTAAAAAAGTACAGATGCAATATCTTTTAAAGCTGTTAAAAAGAAATGCCAAAACTGTTTATGGCAGAAAATACGATTTTCAAGGCATAAAAAGCTATGAGGATTTTGCAGGGAAAGTACCGCTTACTACCTATGAGGATTATGAACCGTACATTCATGCTATGGAGAACGGCNAAAAAGCNGTGCTGACAAAGGAAAAAATTAAACTGTTTGAACTGACAAGCGGCTCCTCTGGCGGCAAAAAACTAATCCCTTATACGAAGTCTTTAAAGCAGGAATTNGGGCGCGGCATTAAACCGTGGCTGTATGATATTTATACGAATGTAAGCGGTGTGGGTGCAGGGAAAAGCTACTGGTCAATCACACCGGTGACTTCCAAAAAAAGTTATACGCCCTGCAAAATTCCGGTGGGATTTGAAGAAGATGCAGANTATTTTGGTTTCNTTGAACAAGGNATTATGNGGCGGCTTTTTGCTGTTGACGGAAGTGTAAAGTTTGTATCGGATATGCAGGATTTTTACACCAAAACCTCCCTGCAGCTTCTCTCCTGCAGCTGCCTTACGTTAATATCCGTGTGGAANCCGACCTTNCTCACGCTGCTTTGTGATTTTATGCGNGAGCATAAGGACAGCCTTTCCATGAAACTGTCGGGAACAAAGAAAACGGTATTTCTTGAAGCTGTAGANGAAAACAGATTTGATAAAATTTTTCCTGACCTGAAAATAATCAGCTGTTGGGCTGACGGCAGCGCAGCTTCCTATATTGATACCGTGCACNCATATTTTCCAAATGTGTATATCCAGCCAAANGGGCTGCTTGCAACAGAATGCTTCGCTTCTTTTCCGCTGGTTGGCGAGGAGGGNGCGCGCCTTAGCATTTATTCNCACTTTTTTGAGTTCAGGCGGCTNACAGACGGTAAAATCGTGACCGCAGACCTGCTCTGCNAGGGAGAATATGAGCTGATTGTCACCACAGGGGGCGGCNTTTACCGATANTGCATTGGTGATATTGTGGAAGTACAAAANGTATATCCGGATGCNCCGCCGAGAATCCGCTTTCTNAGAAGGAATGGAATCTGNTCTGATTTGTTTGGGGAAAANNTAACAGANGAATTTGTCAAAGGTGTNTGCGANNGGCTGGGCATTGCCCAAAGCTTCTGCCTGCTTGCACCGGAAANAAAGCATTACTGCTTATACACAACTGACACAAATGTCACATCCGAAATNGTGGATGCTGCNCTGTGCATGAGCTANCATTANAACTACTGCCGCCAGCTGGGNCAGTTAGATAAAGCCCAGGTTATTCCAGTCACCGGAAGTCCGCAGAAAGCNTACATGGAACGGCTTTCCTCNGAGGGGATGCGCATCGGTGATATNAAACCGGCATATTTATCCAAAAAAGACGGCTGGGAAAAATATTTTGAAAGGACTACTATAAAATGCTAAAAATTGCTTTGCTTGCACCTGCCGGAGCCATGCACCGTTATTCAGGGAGCTTTGGAAAATCACTTCACTATGCACCGCTTACACTCACTACACTTGCTGCACTTGTGCCGGAGGATGTGGATGCACAGGTTGAAATTTATGATGAAACTGCCGGAAAAATTCCTCTTGATCTGGATGCACAGCTTATCGGGATNACCTGTATCACCGGAACTGCNCCNCGCTGTTATGCATACGCAGACTATTTCCGCAAAAAGGGAAAGACCGTCTTTTTGGGCGGCGTCCATCCTTCGATGCTTCCAAACGAAGCAGCACAGCACGCAGACGTTGTGTTTACAGGTTTTTCGGAACAAACCTTTCCGCAGTTTATCCACGACTACGTAAATGGCCACTACAAAAANCGTTACNGTCAGAACANCGATTACACCATTGCCGGAAAACCGTTCCCNAAAAGAGAGCTTTTGAACAAAAAACGTTATATCACAACAAANACCGTGGAAGCAATCAGGGGATGCTGCCACACCTGCAGCTTTTGCGCTTATCCTGCCGCATTTGGAAAAACAGTTTACAAACGCCCCGTGAANGAGGTCGTTGCCGAGATAGAGGCGCTTGATACAAAGCATGTGCTTTTTCCNGATGTCAATCTGATTACCGACCAAAAATANGCCATCGAACTTTTTACCGCACTGATTCCGTTAAAAATCATGTGGCTTGGTCTTGTTACCTCGGCTGTGGGAATGGACGATGCGCTGATCACACTTTTTCNCAAAAGCGGCTGCCGTGGTCTNTTGATTGGCTTTGAATCCATCACACAGGAATCACAGAAATATATCCACAAGGGTGTCAACCAGGTTGACAGCTATGTNACTTTAATGAAAAAGCTGCATGACAATGGGATTCTTGTGCAGGGCTGNTTTGCTTTTGGCGGTGATGAGGAGGACGAAAGCGTCTTTGACCGCACGGTGGAAATGATTATCAANGCGAAAATCGACCTTCCNAGATATTCCATTCTCACACCGTTTCCACAGACACCNTATTATTTCCAATTGGAAAAGGAAGGACGCATCACGGAACGGAACTGGGCAATGTATGATGTGCAGCACTGTGTGTTTGAGCCGAAAAANATGACAAAGGAGCAGCTTGAGGAAGGCACTGACCGGGCATGGCGTGCCACGTATGAAACCTCCAATATCCTAAAGCGGCTCGCACCATTTCGTCACAGTCCCTGGCTTTCCCTTCCACTTAATCTGGGCTACAAGGGCTATGCCGATAAATGGCACAAATTCACCCGCGAAGTAATGTGCGACAATTCCGACATTCCTGTGCTGTAATGGCACAAATATGAAGCAATTAAGGAGCCGTTCATAAAATGAAAATTACTTTTATTCTTCCTGCCATCGGAAAAAAACCGGNGCAGAAATATATCGGAACATGGAAAATGGAGCCGCTTACCATAGCNATGCTAAAGGCGCTGACTCCGCCGGATGTGGAAACGGAGCTGTTTGACGACCGCATTGANCTGATTGATTATCANACCAAAACAGACCTTGTCTGCATCACTGTNGAAACGTACACTGCAAGACGCAGCTATAAAATTGCGGCTAAGTTCCNNGAGCGTGGGATTCCTGTCATTATGGGCGGGTATCATGCCACCCTTTGCCCTGAGGAAACCATGCAGTACTGTGACAGCGTGATTTTTGGAAATGCGGAAACTGTTTGGAGCCGNATGCTGTCCGATTTTCAAAATGGCAGATTGGAGAAGCTTTACCGCGGCGGAATCGGGGAATATGACATCCGCCCTGACAAAAGCATTTTCAAGGGAAAAAAATATCTGCCCGTTTCCCTTGTGGAAACAGGCAGGGGATGCTGCCACAGCTGTGANTTCTGCGCTATCTCAAAATATTATTGCAGTCACTATTANAGCCGNAGTCACAATTTAATTTTAGACGACTTAAAGCATTCCGAGCATAAATATACGTTTCTTGTTGACGACAATCTTGTTGCCGACAGGAAGAATGCCCTTAAGTTATTTGAAGAAATCACACCGTTAAAAATCAAGTGGGCAGGTCAGGGTACGCTTTCCATGGCAAAGGATGAAGCGCTTCTAAGGGCGATGAAAAAAAGCGGCTGCGAAATTATCCTGATNGGCTTTGAAAGCCTGAATAANGATAACCTNAANCAAATGAATAAGTCCTTTAANTATGCACTTGGCGAACGCGATGAGCTGGTAAAGCGCATCCATGACGCAGGCATCGGNATTTATGCAACCTTTGTATTTGGCTATGACAATGATGATGAGCGCACGATANATGAAGCCGTGGAATTTGCAAAAAAACACAAATTTTATACTGCTGCCTTTAATCATCTGCTGCCTTTTCCGAATACAGCANTGTATGAAAGATTAAAGTCGGATAACCGTCTGATTTATGATAANTGGTGGCTGGAGGAGGGGTACAACTACGGTGAGCTTGCCTTTTACCCCAAAAGCATCTCACCCGAAAAGCTCAGCCTGCTCTGCCGCNATGCCAGAAAAGANTTTTCCTCGCCAAAGACAGTGCTCTCCAGNGGCTTTGCCTCGTTNGGNCGCACAAGCCCTTTGATGTGGGGNCTGTTCTGGGCNATGAATCTGCGTCTTGGCGANGAAATTGATGAAAAAATGAATGTNCCGATAGGAGAAAATCTTGATGAACTTCCAAAATGACCGCTATACNCTTAAATTTGCAGACAGCATGGATAATGACGGNATCCGTGATGTTTTTGAAAGCAGCAGCTTCAGNGGCGGACTTAGTGTGCAGTATCTTAGGAATCCCAAGCCTTATGAATCCTTTCTGGCTGATGGAACAGACGCAAAAATTCTTGTTATCATTGACAATGAAGCNGGCAGGATNTGTGCGGTGGGCGGTGCGGTCATCCGCATGGAATATGTGAATGGAAACGTGGAAAAATGCGCATACCTGACAGGGCTTAANGTTCACCCTGATTACCAGAGAAAAATNTCTTTTATTGCAAAGGCTTATGGCTTTCTGCGTGAGGCAATTGCAGACTGCCGGATTTGCTATACCACGATTCTTGACGACAACAAGGCGGCAATTTCCATGTTTGAAAAGAAGCATAAAAATATGCCCGAATACAGATATCTCGGGCATTACACAACTTACTGCTTTCATGGTGGAAAGAAGTTNATTGATATTGAAAAAAACAATCCNGCCGGATTTGATGAACTGATGAAAACACACTTTTGTGCCATGAATCTTGNNCCGGCAGAGTCTGACTATGCCGGATTTGGGGAAAAGACTTTTTACTGTGTGCGGAAAAACGATGAAATCATANCCTGTTGTTTTGTAGGAAACCAGCAGGCATATAAACAATACAAAATGTGCGCATACGGTGGAATCTACAAGGTTTTATCAAAATTTCCCACAAAGCTGTTTCAGTATCCGGCATTTCCGAAANCCTCCGCTATNATCAATCACGGTGTTGTTTCCTATCTCTATGTCAAGGACTGCGATTCAAAGCTTTGNANAAAATTTCTACGCTCAGTTGCNGCNGACACGGATTTTNCCNTTCTGATCTGGGGCGGNTTTGAGAACAATCCCCTNTGTGCTGCGTTAGATAAAATGCGGGCAATCCNATATGGNAGCAGACTTTACGAGGTNTTATGGGAGGAGGATNNGCCTGNGCCTTGCGGGGNCATTGGAATGGAGGCGGCGTTGCTTTAGGGNGGGCGTACAAGAGGGTACAAGAGNGTACAAGAGGACGTGGGAGCTGGCAGGGCATAGGATAGTCTTAGGGGCACGCTTTCGCTCTGCAAAGACGCAGCGGTACTAACGCACCAAAATACGGTGCGTAAGNNCCGGCGACTTTGCCAAGGCCTCTAAGACTATCCTATGCCCTGCCAGCTCCCACTGTGTNTNGGANAGCCAGTCTTATCACTCACTCTCCCGAAGTCTTTCTACAATGGACTTCTTTGCTGTAAAGCGATGTACCACAAGCGGCAGAAGAATGCCAAGCAGCACGAATACCGGTACGATAAATGCCATTGGCAAAAGGGTGAAATGGAAGGAGAAGAACCACCACATATTTTCCATCAAATGGCCTGCCAATGGCTCCAGGGCTACTGTTAGGGCAAGGGAAAGCATGATGGCTCCCAGAGCATAAAATATGCCTTCATAAACAAGCATCTGCTTTAACTGTTTTCCTGTCATGCCCACGGACTGAAGCATTGCAAATTCCCTCAGGCGGCTTAGGATTCCGGTGAGGATGGCATTAAAGAAATTGAGGATTCCAACCATACCGACTATAAAGCTCAACACGCCGCCAAGTAACAGGAACATATTCCGAAAGCTTTCAAAGTCCTCGCGCACCGTCTTTTTGCTCTCGTACATGAGACCCGAGCTTTCCCCTGCCGTATAATCTGCCAAAAACGCTTCTGCTTCTGCCTCTGACGCCTCATCCGGCGTGTCAAACAGGTAATACATAGGATAAATCTCTGCATGGCTGTCCCTCTCCAGAATTTCTTTTGGCAGTACTGCCTCAAAGCCATCCCTGCGAAAACGGTGGCTCATACAATAAGGAACCGCCACAAGAGCACAGACATTATATTCCACATCACAGCTTTTGGCAACCCGCCACTCCAGGTATTCCTCCGGAGTATCCGCATCACAAAGCTCTCCTGTCCGGCTGTCATAAAAAGCCCCTTCTTCCACATAGCTTATGGGAAACTTCGTTCCCACCTTGGGATAGTTCCCATGCGCATTCCCATAGTCATCTACATGGACTGCAATAGCAATGTTATGGCTGTCTTTCTCTAAAAGCGGGGCAATATCCCCCTCCACAACCTTAAGCTTTTCAAGCAGCGCTTCATCAAAGCCATCCAACATCAGACCGCATGACACCAGTGAACCGCGTCTCTCACGATTAGCCAGATATCCCTTCGCCACATCTTCCGGAAGGTCCCATTGACTGTCCAGCCATTGCTCCTCCGTCACATAGCAGTTCGCTACGTCAAACATTCCATAGCCGCAGCCTGCCAGTGAATTCTCTGTATTATGTTCAATTTGCTCTATTACATCCTCCGGCAATCCCGCCTCCGAAGTATGAGCCTGGAACCGGAAATAATCCGTTTTCCCCACAATGAAATCAGACACCATATTATGGCTCACATATTTCTCCATATCAAAGCCCTTTGTAATGGCAAACACACTGTTTAAAAGAATGACTGCCAAGGATAAGGAAAGCAGCACAAGGGCCGTCTTTGTCCGGCTGCGTCCCAGATTGGCAAATGCCATCCCCTGCAGGGATGCTCTCCTGGTCTTTCGGCTCTTTTTCTTTCCGGCTTTTGATTCCGTATAACGGACTGCTTCCACTGGCGATATTTTTGCCGCCATCCGTCCCGGGCGTTTACAGGAGAGAAGTACCGTAAACACGGAAAATATACCTGTAAACAGGAAAATGGCCGGAGATGCACTAATCTTTACAACTTCTCCCATGGTTGTGGTGGACATGACAACCGGCGTCAAAATACTGCCGACTCCATAACCGCCCAAAAAGCCAATGGGAATCCCCACAACGGAAAGGCACAAAGCCTGATAGCGTATCATTTGTTTTAATTGTCCCGGTGTGGTACCGATTGTCTTTAAAAGCCCGTAAAAGCGCACATCGTTTACAACTGAAATCCTGAATATATTGTAAATAATCAGATAGCCGGTAAAAATCACAAGCAATAGGAAAACCACAATTGCAAAAATAATCATCGGGTCTATGGAAGAATCCAGTTCGGATGCGGAATATCCCCAGTTTACACCAATGCGGACACAATCATCTGCTTCCCTGTCCTCCCATTGATAACCCAGATCCGTATCTATACTCTCCATGACGCCACGGATATTAATACTGGAAGCAAGCATAACATACATGTCAGAACGGAAAGGCACCCCGCCCGCTGCCACATAATCTGCCTCCACCTCTTTTACATATTCCTGTGACACATTGATGTAGTGCACCGGAGACAGTTTATCGTATTCCCAAAAACCGACTAAAGTAAAACTGTCCGTGCGCTCCTTTTCCTGCCCGCCTTCTGTGCTGTTCATCATATAGGTCAACTGTACTTGGGCACCAAGCTCTGCCGGTATCCCCAGTTTTTCAAGCGCCAGCGTATCCATGGCGATTTCATTTTTTTCCTTTGGCAGATGTCCTTCCTTTAGGGAAACGTAGGAATATTTTGCACAGTTGTCATCCATCCAGCTTATCTCTGCCGGCACTTTTGCAAAGGGCGGCTCTATGATTATGCCGCACGTCGCACGCAGACCATATGCCTTCACCTTCTTATGATTGGAAAGCGCCTGGATTTTTTGGTCATCCACATCCTTAAAGGTTCCGTGGCAATACCCGCCTGCCTGACGGAACTGGTATTCCTCGAAGCTGGAATTGATGGACATGGAAATGGTAAAAAGTGATGCAAAGAGCAGAGTTGTCAGCACAATGGCACAGATTGCAATCACATTCCGCATTTTTGAAGCCCTTAACTGCCGGAAGCTCAGGTTGCGGATACAGCTTTTATTTTTTACTTTCATAGCCGCACCTCCTACATCCGCTCTACAATTTTGCCGTCTTCAATACGAATGATGCGGTCTGCAAGCTGGGCGATTTCCTCATTGTGGGTAATCATGACGATGGTTTGGGCAAACTTCTGTCCGGTTACCTTCAAAAGCCCCAGTACATCCTGACTTGTTTTGGAATCCAGGTTTCCCGTGGGCTCATCCGCAAGGATAATGGCGGGCTTGGATGCAAGCGCCCTGGCGATTGCCACACGCTGCTGCTGACCGCCGGATAGATTGTTCGGCAGATTGTTCAACTTGCTTTCAATTCCCAACGTTTCAATAATGCTGTCAATATAGTCCTTATCGGGATTGATCCCGTCAAGCTGTACCGGAAGTATAATATTTTCATAAACATTTAATACCGGAACAAGATTATAATTTTGGAACACAAAGCCGATTTTCCTGCGCCGGAAAATGGTCAGCGCCTCATCCTTCAAAGAGAAAATCTCTTTGCCATCTACAGTAACTGTACCGGAAGTAGGACGGTCCAATCCGCCCAGCATGTGTAAAAGCGTGCTTTTCCCGCTGCCGCTGGTTCCCACTACCGCAACAAATTCTCCTTTTTCCACAGAGAGATTGACACCGTCTAACGCCCGCACTTCATTCTCTCCGCTTCCATAAACTTTTTTTAAATCCACCGTTGTTAATTGCATCTGGTTTACCTCCTTTGATAATCCAATGCTATCATGGAAATCTTTCCAGAATCTTTCCACCGACAAATAAATTCTTTCAATTTTGAAAGATTTTACGGGGCTGCCGGTAAATAAATTGAAAATTCAGAGCCTTTCCCCACCACAGAGCTTAGCTTCATATAACCGCCCTGACTTTGGATAATCTGTCTTGCAAGAAATAAGCCTATGCCAACTCCCTTTTCATCCTTCACATCCTGGGAACGGTAAAACCTTCCAAAAACAGCCGCCTGTTCCGCTTCCCGGATTCCCTTGCCCGTATCCCTCACCCGGATGCATGTAAATAATTCATAGGAGTTTACGGAAATGGTGACAGTGCCGTTTTCTGTATATTTTATGGCATTATCTACAATATTTCCCACAGCCTCAAGGGTCCACTTTTCGTCAAATACCGCCCATGCCTTCTCCTGGTGAACGATAAGCTCTAAGCCTTTTGCTTCTGCCTGAGGCTTATATTGTTCGCTGAGCGCCAAAAGTAACTCTGTCACCGAATGGGCGAAGGGATTGACTGCAATGATTCCCGTTTCCAGACGGGACAGCTTTAGGAGTGAATCAATGAGAAAGCGAAGCTTTTGGGCCTGGCCATGAATTTTCGCTGTGCTCTCCATTGCACTTTCTGACAGCGGCTCCTCCTTAAGCAGCTCAGAATACAGTAATAAATTTGAAATTGGAGTTTTTGTCTGATGTGAGATATCGGAAATCAATGTATTGATTTTATCCTTCTCTGCCGCCAGATTTTTCACCGACACTTCATTTGCGGCAAGATAATGTGCCAAGGTGCTTTCCAGTCTGGAAAGCCGTGTCTCATCAAAGGATGACTCATGCAAGCTTCCTTTCATCGCTGCCCTTATCATTGCTTCCATCCGCTGCATCATTTTCCTGATACGGCGGCGTTCCAATAATACGAAGCAGATAGAAAACAAAATACAGCCCATTGCCAAACATACTATTCCCCTATTCATCCGGCTTCCTCCATGCATATCCGATTCCGTACACGGTTTTGATCCAGTCACCGGCATGAAGCTTGTCCCTCAGCCGTTTTACACAGACTGACAATGCATTTTCATCCACATACTCCGTATACCCCCATATATAGTCAATCAGCGTTTCCCTTGAGAGGGTGATCCCCTTATTTTCCATAAAAATCTTCAAAAGCTTCTGCTCTGTTTTGCTAAGCTCTACCTTCTCCCCACGGTAATAAAATTCCATCCGTTCAAAATCAAAAAGCCAGTCATCCAGTTTTTCCTTCTGGCTGACCTGGCTTTGCCCCAGTCTGCGTAACTGGGTATTCACACGGGCCCGCAGCACAGCAAGGGAAAAGGGCTTTGTTATATAATCCTCCGCCCCTGACTCCAGACCGGTCACAATATCGGTTTCCATATCGTTTGCAGTCAACAAAATAACCGCAATTTGGGATTTTGCCTTCAACTCTTTTAAAAAATCAAAACCGTTTCCATCCGGAAGGTTTACATCCAGAATCACCAATGCATAATCTTCTAAAAGCAGTTCTCTGGCTCTTTTGATTGTACTGCAGCAATCTGCGGAAATGGTATCAGAGGTCAGGGCACGGCATAATCCTTTTGCCAGTGTCTGGTCATCTTCTACAATTAAAATGTGGTACATATAAGTACCTCCTGTCTCCATAGTATTGAAACATCAAATCTATGTCCGTAATTTGGATATCATTGTAGCATAGGCACATTATTTTTACAATGCTGCATGAGCGGAACAGTTCAGTCTGTTTTTTGTTAAGGGGGAAGATTTGGATAAGAGGACGTGGGAGCTGGCAGAGCATAGGATAGTCTTATAGGCCTCTAAGACCATCTTATGCTCTGCCAGCTCCCACTGTGTATCGGAAAGCTATATGTCCCTTTCAATAAAAGCTTTCAAGTGCAGAACTGCAAAATTTGCGCTCTTTGGAAAGAAAAAATATGTACAGGCAATGGTCTAATGCCTCTCAATCCAATTGGCATGCTCTATTACTAAATTAATCAATTTGTCTGCCGCCCGTGGGCTCATCTGCTTGATTTTGCTACAGTCTCCCACCGCTTTGCCATTTTCATCATAAAACCAAACACTTGCCACGAGAACGCCTTGCAGCCTTACCCTGTTAGAGTAAGCGCCTTTTACTTTTTTCAAGTCAACCTGCAGATATCCTCTTACACGTTCTTTCAATAGCAGTGTATTATCCGCTATATATCCGGAATAATACATATCTTTAAAATCACATACGTGCCTTCCTTCAAATTTTTGGTCTACTTCTGACCTGATTTTATCAGCCTTTTTTTTGTCATACAAAAATGCAAGTACCACTAAAACCACTACCACTGTTATCACTAGGTCTTGAGGTGTCATTGATGCACATCCTTTCTTTAGTAATTTATATTAAAACTATGTTATAATTGTCAGGATATCTTGTCAAGTAAATATTACTTTCATAATTATCATATGGAAATTATCATAGTATATTTGAAAATTCAAACCAAAGTAATTTATTTTCATAAAAAGGAAAGGCTTCTGACAGACTGAGATGTCTGTCAAAAGCCCTTTTATTATCTCTTTTTTGAATCCTCACATTAGTTACCAGCAACTACCTGCGGTGTAAAAGTAAATTTAAAGGAAACACCGATTGCATCGGTTGCAGCCCACGGAGTGGTCTCTGCCGCTGTAGGATTTGCTACTACACTTCCTCCGATTTTATATTTTGCGGTTGTAGCAGCCACACTACCCTCTGCCAATGTTACGATTGCATCCTTAGAAGCTGCTTTGACCTTCTCGCCTGCCAATGGGATTACAACCTGATTTTCTGCCTTTTTATAGCCGGTTTCAAAAGCTTCTTTGTCTGTTACCTCTAAATAAAGGAAAGCTGCTTTCTCCGTAGTCTTTGCAGTAGGCGCTGTTGTTACAATTGTGATTCCCTCTGAAACACCTTTTGCTGTAAGCTCTGATACGTTCACAGCCACCGCAACTGAGCTTTCATTCGTAATAGTCTGCTCTGCTGAAATAATCTGGCTGTTTCCTTTCAAACCATCTTCACCCGTATATTCAGTCTGATATGGATTGATGACAAAGTCTGCGGTTGTAGGAACGGTTACTTTGATAGTGGGCACTGTTACCGTGGAACTTCCCTCAACCTCCTGTCCTGCTGCTGCAGCTGCAGCATCATCAATTGTTGTATCCGCTGCGCTTACCATCATGGTTGAACCTAATGCCAAAGTTGTTGCCAGTGTTAATGCTAAAAGTCTTTTCTTCATCATTATTTCTTCTCCTTTGGTTTCCATTTTTTATCTTTTCTTATTCTACAATCAGAGTAAGTCCTACATTTACCTGTGCATGAACCGTCTGCCTGTCTTCTTCTACCTGATTATATACTAAGGTAGCCTCATGGTTACCCGAATCTAATGTTTTGCTTATGGTAAATTCCTCCAGCCTTCCTCCCACCGGAATCAATCCGGAACGATATATTTCTTCCTGGGTATCGTCCAAATAAAGTACCATGTACATGTCGTATGTATTCTTTTTTGCATTGGCAAGATAACAGGTAAACTGACTGCCATCTTTGCTGCTGGCCTGTGTCTGCATTTCCAACGCCATCTGTCCTTCAGCCGCCTTTTCATAAAGGGCATCTACAGCTTTCTGCAATTCATCCTCATCGTCTAAGACAGCATTGGATTCGTATTCCAGTCCGTTTCCCGTTTCTTCCCTGTCACTTTCCTTCCCTGAAAACAGCAGAATGCATACAAGCACTATCGCAACGCACAAAAACATCAGAACCGCCATACAAAGTAGAACTTTCGTATTTTTTTGCTCTTTTCCGGATTCTGGCATATTTTTATCTCCATTCTTTTCCCGGCATTGCCTTACCCGCTTAAGAATCACATCTTCTCAAGCGGGTAAGGTTGCTGTCATACTACTGTAATAAAGATAATACACCCTGATTAGCCTGATTAGACTGAGCAAGCATAGCCTGACCTGCCTGAGCAAGAATCTGATTGTTGGCATATTTCACCATTTCAGTTGCCATGTCGGTATCACGAATCTGTGATTCGGCTGCTGTTGTGTTTTCCACAACATTATTTAGGTTATTAACAGTATGCTCTAATCTGTTTTGGATAGCACCCAAATCTGCACGCTGCTCATTTACTGCTTTAATAGCATCTTTAATGGTTGATATGGCATCTTTTCCGCCCGAACCATCATCTCCTGCAACATCTACGCCATCTACACCTAATGTACCGGCATCCATGCCCGCAATTGTCAGTTGTATCTGATTACCAGTATCTGCTTCAGAGCCAACCTGTAATTCCACATCCAGAGTGCCATCCAACAGCATTCTCTCATTAAATGTGGTCGTCTTTGCAACCCGATCGATTTCACTAATCAGATTATCTACTTCTTTTTGAATGTAATCACGGTCTTCTTCCTGTTCCGTACCATTTGCTGCCTTAACAGCCAGTTCATTCATTCTTTGAAGCATATCGTGTACTTCAGTCAACGCACCTTCTGCTGTCTGTACGCAGGAAATACCATCCTGGGCATTTGCAGCGGCCTGTGTAAGACCTCTGATCTGACGTCTCATTTTTTCTGAAATAGCAAGACCTGCTGCATCATCCGCTGCACGGTTGATCTTGTAACCGCTTGATAACTTTTCTGTTGACTTAGACTGACTCGTTGCCGTTAATCCTAACATCCTGTTAGAATTCATTGCTCTTAAATTGTGTTGTACTACCATACTATTACCTCCTTGTGTGTGTCCGGACACGTCCTTTTGCCCGGTTTGTTCATTGAATTTATAATAATCGGCGCCCCTAGGTTAGCGTCGAGTTATTACCTTGTTTTTTCATTCCTTACGATTGAAATGCGTTTCTTTTTGTACTTCTCCGGCTTTTCTTCCTCCCTGTAGTATTTAGGAAGCCTTGCTTTTTCTTCCGGATCCGTAATCTTTTTTTCCAATACCTTGCTTCGGATAATGTTCACTTCCTTTGGCGCCTCTATCATAATCCGCATATGATTGCCGCTTCCGCCTAAAAAAACAAGTTTCACATGATCGCCTATGAGCAAATATTCTTCGGTACTGACTGACATTCTAAGCATATTTCCACCTCCCTGAATTTCTCTGCCACCCTGCATCATGCAACATTTTCTTTCAAAATGTTGCATGATTTGATTGTACGTATTACTTTAATTGTAAAAGAAAGGAGCTTACACTATGAGCACAACACAGCCTATCAGAAACAAACATCTATTGAAACAGTTTAAAAACTACTATATGGAACAGGAATTTCATCCCCGGAATTATACTCTGATCCTTGTAGGACTGAATACGGCGCTGCGCATCAATGACATCCTGCACCTTACCTGGGACATGGTATATGAAAAAGGAAAAGTCAAAAGACATATCGTGGTGACAGAACAAAAGACAGGAAAAGAAAACCGCATTTTCCTAAATAATGAAGTGCGTGGGGTTTTACAGGAATATAAAGAAAAGGCGGGAAACGACGGCTATCATAACCCTTACCTGTTTTCAAGCATGCCGGATAGCCACGTGCCTTTATCCCGCTATCAGGCATACCGCATTATCCGAAAGGCGGCACAAAACATAGGCATGGAGGATTTCATCAGCTGCCACTCCCTTCGCAAAACTTTTGGATATCATGCCTGGAAACAGGGAACTCCTCCCGCATTGTTGATGAGTATTTTCAATCATTCTTCCTATCAGATTACCAGACGCTATCTTTGTATCGATCAGGATGATAAGGATGAAGTATTTTCCAAAATAAGGCTTTAAAATAAAATTTTTTTGAAAAAGGTATAAAGTATTTTTGAAATCGTCCGAAATATAATACAACTAAGCACAGGTGCAACATTTTGAAAGAGAATGTTGCACCTGTGCTTAGTTGTATTCTGCACGATATCACAAATAATATACTCCTGCTAAGTCCTTCGCAAACTGGACTGCTTAAAAAAACTCAAATTGGCAGTTTTTATCATGCCATTTTCCCGTATAATAAGATTCATGCAATAAAAAAATTTTAAAATCAATTTGTATGAAGAAATGGAGAGATAATCATGAAACTGTTAAAAGACACAAAAGCTTTAGTGGTTGCCGCCCTGATGGCCGCTTTTACCTGCGTTGCTACTATGAGCATTCAGATTCCCACACCCACTCTTGGCTACATACATCCCGGCGACTGCCTTGTGCTGCTTTGCGGGATTATTCTAGGTCCTGTAGTGGGTTCCCTGTCTGCCGGAATCGGTTCCATGTTTGCCGATATCTTATCCGGATATGTCATTTATGCCATTCCTACCCTTGTAATCAAAGGCGTTACGGCATTGATTGCGGCCCTTGTATTCCGGAAGTTGAAACAGGTATGGAAGACGAAACAGACTTTTCTTTTTGTTGCTGCCGGAATCCTTGCAGAAATCAACATGGTATTCGGCTATTTCCTCAATAAAATCATACAGACCATGTTTCTTGCAGGCGCCTACAACGGAGAGACTTTTGCAGCGGGCCTTGCAAATGCGGCGGGCGGTATTTTTTCAGACTGCATACAGGGCACTGCCGGAATTATCCTTGGAGCGCTTTTGCTCCCCATCTTATCCCAGGTGCCTGATGTGCGCACATGGATGAATCTGGGAGGCCGGAAAAATCTGGCATGACTTGTTTGAAAGCAGGAAAAGACAGCGGAAAAGAAGTATTTTCATCTTTTCGCTGTCTTTTTTATAGAAACGTACCCGTTCAGCCCGCAGATTTCTCCACAGGCACCGGGATGGGCTCCGGACAGAAAATGTTTCTACGTCGCCACGCTTTCGCTCTATAAAAACGCAACAGTGCTAAGCTCGAAAATACCTCGCT
>JAAVAC010000019.1 GCA_014804265.1 Lachnospiraceae bacterium
TTGTTCCGAATTGCTGAGTACCTCGATTTGAATGCCAGTGCGGTTTCTGATCTGATCTAAAACAATAATGGTGTTTTCCGTTTCCCTTATGGCACTTGTCCCATATGCCTTATAAGCATCCACACCATAAGAATCCATGATTGCCGAAAATTCCTTTAGCACTCCGCAAAGCTCATCCACTCTTTCATAGCTGATCTTTCCAGTATTATAAGTATCCGTTCCCAGTTCAATACTATGACGAATCAAATCAATTTCCCGTATTCCGTTCCTTTTTGAAATTTCAAATATTTTCATTGCCAGCTCATAGGAACCTACATCAATTGCCGCAAATGTTTTCATTGCCATACTCCTGCACCTGCCTTATCCCTCTTTTGCTTCTTCGGAAATAAAAAAACAATAGTTATTATATGCTCATGATTTGGAACAGTTAAATCTGCATTTAATAATTCCCTAATACCTTTAAATCAATGGTTTCTGCTGCCAGACCCATTAAGGCATTTTGCACTCCGCTGTCTAAAAGATTTCCTTCAAAATCCAAAAAGAACCGGTATTCCCAATTGCGCCCCTCAATGGGACGGCTTTCAATCTTGGTTAAATTTAAATGATTATATATGAAATGGGAAAGGGCGCGATACAGGGAACCGCTTTCATGAGGAATTTCAAAGCAGACACTGATCTTGCCGGCATCCTTTGTAAATATATTTTTATTGGTTACAATAATGAATCGGGTGGAATTGGTACTGCTTTGATTCACTCCCTGCTTTAATACAGTAAGCCCGTTTACGGTTCCTGCATAAGCGCTGGCAATGGCTGCCTTTGTCTTATCCTGTTCTTCTGCAACCTTCATGGCTGCAAAAGCATTGTTTTTCATGCTGATCTGCTTCCATTCCTTATGCTCGTTTAAAAAACGTGCGCTTTGCATTAAGGACTGGGGATGAGAATACACCGTTTCAATATCCTCTATCTTACTGCCCTTCACTCCTAAAAGACAATGTTCAATTTTGATGATCTGCTCTCCTACAATATAGTTTTTAAACTCTACTAACAGATCATAAATCTCACTTACGATTCCTGCCGTGGAGTTTTCAATCGGAAGCACTGCATAATCCGCCCTTTTTTCAGAAATGGCAATCATGGCTTCCCGAAACGTATCCACATGAAAGTTATTTGTATGGTTGCCAAAATATTCTGCCATGGCTGCCTGGGAATAAGCTCCTTCCGCTCCCGGAAAAACAATGGAAGCATCCTTTGTGTCCAAGGCCTCTAAAGGCACAAAAGGGAGCTTTTCACCTATGCCATGACTATTTAAAAGCTGATACTGCAGCTTCCTGCTCATGGACATAATCTGCAAAAAAAGCTCCTCCACGCCCTGTTTATTAAAATGACTGGAAGCAAGAGAGGTTACCTGTTTCACCTTGGCTTCCTCTCTCTCTTTATCAAGCACCTGCTTTCCTGTCTGTATTTTATATTCTGCAACCTTTCTGCAGACTTCCATTCGTTCTTCATACAAAGCAACGATCTGTTCATCAATTGCATCCAGTTCTTTTCTGATTTCTCCTAAATCCATCTCTTTCAGCCTCTACTTACTTTCATGATATTCCTTTTCCGTATTTACATTCCAGACATTTTTCTTGTCTGTTCTGCCAGTTATAATATTGTTCACCGCCTCCATGGAAGTCACCATGGAATGATCCATGTTATTGTAGCGGTGCTGGCCGTTTCTGCCTACACAATACAGATTTTCAAAAGTGTCCAGATAATCAATCAGGGTCTGGATATGCTCATACGTATCAAAATAAGCTGGATATGCCTTTTTCACGTGCTCTCTATGAGCATCTAACACCTGTTCCTCACCGGAAATGACTCCCATTCTTACCAACTCTTTTATGGCAAACCTGACACACTTCTGTTCACTGGCATTCCAAAACTTGTCACCCTCCATGCAGAAATACTCCAGTCCCACCCAGACCGTTTCTTCCGGCTTTTCCACCAGGTAAGGGGACCAGTTGTTAAAAATCTGGATCCTTCCAAGCCGGATGCCCGGGTCCTGTACATAAATCCAGCAGTCCGGCACTATATTGCTTAAAGTTTTTAATTTTGTCTTATTTTCCAGAGAAAGATCTTTTAATAAAAGCCCGATTGTAACAAAGTCACGGTATGGGAGTCCATTGGCAATTTCCGCCACCTGTTTTGGCACCTGATTCATGCCTGCCACCAGGTCTTTCATGGGCATGGAAGAAATCACATAGTCCGCTTCCATGGAAACTTCATTTCCGTTCTCCACATAAGTGACGCTTTTGACTTTTCCATTCTCTGTATGGATGCCGGTTACTTTACAGCCTTTTTTTATGTTACCGCCCATAGCTTCAAAATCAGCGCCTGCTGCTTCCCAAAGCTGCCCCGGTCCATATTTGGGATACCAGAACTCTTCAATCAAGGAAGTCTCCACCTTTTTCTCGTCCCGCTTCCCTGGAAATATTTTGGAAAAGGTATCTTTGAGAATGGCTGATATGGATAAGCCTTTTACCCTTTGCGCTCCCCAATCCGCAGAAATCTCCCTTGGATGTCTTCCCCAAAGCTTTTCTGTATAACCTTCAAAAAACATGGAGTACAGCTTTTTTCCAAACCGGTTTCGATAAAAATTCTCCAAAGAGGTTTCCGGCAGCTTCACTACCAGGGAATACAGATAGCTGAATCCCGCCTGCAGCGTAGTGAAGAATCCCATGCTTTTTATGGTAGCAAGGTTCATGCTGATGGGATAATCGAAAAATTTCTTCTTATAGTAAATCCTGGATACCCGGTTTCTGGATAAGAGCACTCTGTCCGTCTTTTCCGGATCAGGACCATTTTCACTAAGGCGCACAGGACGTTTCAGCTTCTTATCATCATAGGATGGGCTGCCCTGCTTTGGCATGATCTGTTCCCACCATTCCATAACTTTATCGTCTTTGGAAAAGAATCTGTGCCCTCCAAGATCCATGCGGTTCCCATGATACCGTACCGTACGGGAAATCCCACCCAGCTTAGAGGTTTCCTCCAAAATAACTACTTCATATTCCTTTTTGCTTTTTAAAAGCTCATATCCGGCGGTTATCCCTGCTGGACCTGCGCCGATAATTACAATTTTTTTCATGGCAAATTCCTTTCCTGATAGCCATTTTATTTTAACATAAATTCCCATACAGGACAAGAAGGTTAGGAGGATGTTTCAAGAAGGGGTAAGCCGTTTTTATCCCTTCACACATATGGCAGAGCGGTTCCCGCAAAACAGACTACCAGCAGTCTTTCCAAATAAAAAGACCCATATACAAAACTCCTCTTCTGTATATGGGTCGTATTCCTAATCGTAACAATTAAAAAAAGGTTTTATCCACTCTCCTGCACAACAATTCCACTTCTCCACGCACCTCCGGCATTTCCTCTATAATGGCTTCTGCCTTATCCTTCTGCATGGAATTGATGCAAATAATGCAATTCTGCTTTTCTCCATCTCCAAACAGCCTCTTGAAAAGAGAAACATCTTCCCATCTCTCATAATAGGATATCCGGTCGCTTAAAAAGGCTCTTTCTATTTTCTGCTTGATCTCCATGTTGGAAACTTTACAGAACTCTATTTCGTTATGCACTTTTACATTCGCAAATGTTAATGCTGCCATTCCTGTCACCCTCCTGATAGCAAATGTCAATACTCCTGCCACTTCTGACACCTGGTCGTTTTCATGCACATTGTTCCATGAACACAGCTTCTCCTTCAAAATATAATTCTATCACGATTTTTATAAAAGTGGAAGGGAAAAGTTTCCCTAAAGGAAAATTTGTGATAAAATAAAAAAAAACAAACAAGGAGGGCATCCTATGTCCGGCAAACTAAAAGGAATTTTGATTATTACCATTCTCCTGATTCTTTTCATCGGGGGACCCATACTCTCCAAATATTTACAGCGGGTGCCGGAAAATCCGGAAGGAACCGTAGGCAATCTGGCAGGAAATTTGAACAACAGAGGATTGTTCTGTGAAACAGAGGATAAAATCTATTTTGCAAATGCCTATGATAACGACAGGCTCTATTCCATGAATAAAGATGAGACTGAAATCAAAAAGCTTGCCAACGTTTCTGTAGAGTATCTCTGCTCTGGCGGAAATTATCTCTACTACCACCAAAGCTCCAGCAAAGGCGGCTCCGGTCTTGGCTACGTCAGAAGCGCTTCCGGCCTGTACCGGATGGATTTGAAACGAAAAGCGGTAAAAGCACTTGCCAGGGAAGGAAACGGCATGGTACAGCTTGTCAATAATGAAGTATATTACCAATACTATAAAAAATCCGAAGATAACTCCCTTTATTCCTACTCCCTGGATGGGAAATCCAATATTTCCGTAATCCCCGGGTTCATAAATCCTTCCTGCGTATGGAATAATCAGATCTACTATACAGATACTGCAGATGCACGAGGGCTCTATGTATTTGATCCGGTTACAAAAACTTCCAGCCTGCATACTGCCGGAAATATCTGGTTTCCGCAGATTCTGGATTCTTATGTTTATTATATGGATGCTTCAAACGATTATTGTTTATGCCGTTTTCTCTTATCGGACGCTGAATCTACCGTGGAGATACTTACTACGGACCGGGTAGACACCTTTCTGGTATTTGGCAGTATGATCTATTATCAGAAAAACGATAAGGATGCTCCTGCCTTAATGCGCATGGGACTTGACGGAAGCAATCATGAACTGGTGGCAGAGGGCAATTATGAAAACTTAAACGGCGCAGCCAATTATGTATATTTCAACCAGTTTGGCGAATCGGTACCCATTTACCATACCCCTGCTTTTGGTCCTGTTCAGGTAAGTGAATTTGAAGGCGCAAAAACAGCAGCTTTGGAAAATATCAATGACGGGAATTAATTCTTTCCCAAATCACCTTTCTCTTTTCCAGCTGTCAACACAAAAATCTATCCAGGCAAACCGTTTCTTCCTTTTAGGGAAGGAAGAAACGAATTCCAGCCTTTATGATCAAAAAAGGAATCTTGAAGCATCGAAAGAACATATCCATCTTCTTCCGATATGTATACTTTCTTTCCTCATTCCAGTAATATTGATACATGCCTCCTGCATAGCTGTTCCTCCAGGGCTTTCCAGAACCCATATAGTGGATGATTGCAGGCTTTTTCAGCAAAAAGGGCGCAAAATTATAACCTAAATATTCCCACCACCGTATTATATTGGGATTGAAATTGTACCGATCCTCCGCCACTGCAATCTTTCCTTCATATAATACATTGATCAAATCCTGGTCCGGAAATTTCAACCTTTCGCCCCGTTCCTTTAACATATCAAAAACATCCTGTATCTTCTGCTCTTTCCTAAGAAGTTCTAAGTTACATAAAAGCACGCCGGAATTGATGTATCTGTTTTTTCCCAAAAAACCTAATTCCTTCCAGTATGGACTGTCTTCTTTGTCCTGTAATCTATCCCGTATTCCTGCAAAGAAGCAATCCTTAAGGGACATGTGATAAAATTCCTCCAAATTATCCAGCACGATCAAATCCGGATCCAGATAAAGCACCCGGTCTACTGTTTCCGGCAAAAGCTTTGCCACCAGAATCCGATAATACATTTCTTTCGTAAAATAGGAGAAACTGGGCGCATCTAAGAATTCCTCTTCGGATACGAATATTTCAATAAACCTGCCTCCATGCTCAGTACACAGCCTCTCCAGCCTTTTCCTATTTCTTTTACTGACTCTGGAATGAATGAGAAAAATCTGTATTTCTTTTCCCTTATGCCGGGAGAACAGAGTATTTAACATAATGTAAAGAGGATAAAAATAAGTATCATTAATGGTTACCGCTATGTTCATGCTTCTTTCTCCTGTTCTTTCCGATTATAATTCCAAGAATGGCCACACCGGCTGCCACCAGGCCCATTCCTGCATATAGCGCTTCTGGCTTTACATAGGTCCGTACCAGTACAAGCGGCTCTATGCCCGGCACCTGGATTTTTGTTCCTCCATCAAGGACAGCAAGCTTTTCCAGGCCTGCCTGCTCTCCATTTACATAAACTTTCCATTTGCCCTTTTTAAGAGTAACAAAAGTTCCTTGCGTGTTCGGATTGTAAATCAGGCAGATTTCATTTTCCAAAATCAGATTTTCTTCCTCAACTACCGTATAGCCAATTACATTTTCCTCTAAACCATCCAGAAATCCCATATTGCTTTGTATTTCCCCGGCAGTCTCATAGGAAAGGCCCTTATGTTTTTTCCGAAATTCCATCAGTCCTTTATAATACTCTACCATCTGGGGATATTGGGAGATATCCTCCCATTTGATGCTGTTCACAAAATCACTGGCACTGTAGGAATTGCCATAAATCCTTGTGGGATCATCCTCTGCCACCTTGCTTCTGAGCATTTCTTCCCCGGACTGTATGAACGGCACTCCCTGCACAGTCATTACAACAGCTGCTGACAGCTTATTCCGCTTTATCCACATTTCTTCCGATTCGCTGTTACAATTCTGCCGGATCAAATCCCACAGAGTATATCCGTCATGACAGGATGCATAATTGATGCATTGGACCGGTTCTTTTGTCCAGCTTCCCATAGACTCTTTGGTGATTTCCTGTGCTGTGGCCGCCACCACTCCAAACAGCACGGAGTTTTTCACAGTACCTTCCTCAAAAATGCCGCTCACGTATTTCTGTATTCCTCTTCGAAACACATTGGAAAATACTGCAATTCCAGGCATCTTACCGGCATTTTCCGACTCTGCCATAAGGGAAGCGCTTACCGTATCGCCACCTGTCCAGCCTTCTCCGTATATATAAATGCTTTCATCTATATTGTCCAGTTTTTCCCGGATGAGCATCATGGTCTCTAGATCGATCAATCCCATTAAATCAAACCGGAAACCGTCCACATGATATTCCTCTGCCCAGTAGACAACCGAATCCACAATAAACTTTCTTGCCATTGACCGCTCTGTTGCCACTTCATTCCCGCAAGCCGAGCCATTGGAATACGTTCCCTCCTCATTCATCCGGTAATAATAACCCGGCACGATTTTATTGAAATTAGATTCTCCCGCATCGGATGTGTGGTTATATACCACATCCATCACTACCCGGATTCCTTTTTCATGCAGGCTTTGCACCATTTGCTTGTACTCATTTACCCTTACTTCACCATGATACGGATCCGTGGAATAAGAGCCCTCCGGCACATTGAAATTCTGTGTCATATACCCCCAGTTGTAAGAATCCTCTGGATGTTCCTCATCCACTTCTCCAAAATCCTGTGTTGGCAGAAGATGCACATGGGTCACTCCCAGATTGCCCAGATAATCCAGAGCCGTTGCTTCTCCCTTGGAATTTACCGTTCCTTTTTCCGTAAGCCCTGGATATTTTCCCTTTGCCTTGACTCCGGAATTTTCATCTATCGTATAATCCCGTACACTCATTTCATACAGGATGATATCGCTAAAAGAAGTAAGCGGCGGCTTTCTCTCTTCCAAAAATCCGGGTGGGTTTGTCTGTTCCAAATCTATGACCATCCCTCTCCTGCCATTGATTCCACAGGCTCTGGCATAAGGGTCTACCGCTTCCTTTGTTTCCCCTAAAACCGTTACCGAATATGTATAATACACTCCCGACTGATCTCCGGGCACCTTCAGATACCAGGTTCCTTTTTCATCCGGTTCCATTGGATAAGATTTTATAAGGTCTTCTCCGCTTCCGGTTTTATACAGATTGACTTCCACCTTCCCCGCAGTAGGCGCCCATACTCTGAAAGCGGTAGCTTCCTTTGTATAGACCGCTCCCAGATCATCACCCTCATAAGTATAATCCTCTTCAAAGGCTTTTGTGGAAAATACTTCTCCTGCTTCTATTGCCCTTTTTTCCATCCCCTCTATAGACAGGTAATTACATGCTGACAGCTCTGCCGCTTCTTCCAGCATTCCTTTTCCCTTTATCAGATTTCCCTCCTGAATAATTTGAAGTTCCTTAAGAGGGCAGGATTTCCCTCCTTCTTCCTCCATAAAAATCGAAAGCTTCTCTGCCTGCTCCTTGGAAATCCCGGGATAATACAAGGTAAATGAAATCAGGTTCCTGTCATCATATCTGACCCTTAAAATACGCTTTTTGCCCTCTGTCTCCTTGCCAGAATAAAAAATCTGTTTCTCTTCCTGAAGGAAATAAACGGAAAGCACTCCGTTTTCCGCCTTGGACAAGTCCAGATACCGATCCTCACCCACATCCTTTTTTTCCCAGTCCTTGTACTTGATCAAAGTTCCTATACGGGTATTTTCATCTACACCCTCAAGGGTGATCCGGGCGCTTACCCCGCTCTCTGCTGCATTTTTGGAAAAAACATATTCCCTGCCCTCTGCTCCCTCTTTCCAGAGCCAAAGGCTCCAATCCTCATAGTCCTCATTATAACGGATATAGTGAATATCCAGAGTCACGCTCCCGGAGGGCTCCGCCTGTACGCACATATCCAGGAAAAACAACAATCCGAACATCAGGAAAAAACAAAAACTTATATTCCCCACTATCTTTTTCTTCATTTCCTTCATACTCCACATCACATCTATTCAATCTTCTACAAATCTGTAAATCCGTTCCAATGCTTTTTGGGGTTCAAAACCGCTCATATTTGCTTTATCTGCCAATTCTTTTCTAAGCCCCTCGTCAGCTGCCGCTTTTATGATTCCCTCCGCAATTTTTTCCGGGGTCAGCTCTACTAAAATTCCGGTTTCATAACGGTTTAGCTGCTCTTTATTTCCGGCACAGTCAGATGCAATCACAGGCCTTTTCAAAATGACTGCTTCCGAAATGGAAGTACAACAACCTTCGTATCTGGTTGCCTGCACATAGATATCACATGCGGCAATGTACGGATAAGGATTGTCCGCAGCTCCCAGCAGAATAAAGCTATCCTCCAATTCGTTTTCCCTTATCAGCCTTTCCACATTTTCTTTTTCCGGCCCTTCCCCCAGCACATACCATATTACGTCATAGCCCTGTTTTCTTACGAGGGAAAGAGCAGGGACAGCCAGATCATAGGCTTTTACCGGAGCAATTCTTGCTGCTGTCAATAATAGAATTTGATTTTTTTCCTTCCGTTCCTTAATCCCCCGTAAGAACAAAGGCGACAACTCCTGTGTCATTAAGGCCTTTTCCTGAATTTCCCCAATATCCAGCAGATTATAAAAAACATCCATCTTTCCCGCCATTTTGGGATAGACCTCTGCAAAATGACTGCATATGCTTCTTGAAACGCAGTAAATGGCATCTGCCTTTTCATAATACATTTCTTCCAGCTTTGGGCAATATCCGCTGTCTATGAATTCATTGTGCAAAAAAGCGATTTTCTTTTTGGCATTCACATGATCCATTACATAATAAGTAGCAGCTCCCTGAATGTAAGCAACTGCCAGATCATAGGTTTCTTCCTGCTTTGGGGCATGATCCGACAGCAGCTTCCAAAAAAGCTTTTTAAAATCCAGACCCGTATGTTTTCTCTGATAAGCTGCCATTTCCCACAAATAGCCTGCTTCTTTCAAAAAATATCCGTTTTTACATCCATTCTTTAAAATGAGCCTGGCCAGCTCTTTTTTGGCTTTTTTATTCAGCACGGATTCCGTACAGGGATCTTCATTCAGCACTTTTACTCCCTCTGGCACATATTGGAACATTTCACCTCTGTTGATAATAGAAAAAAGCGAGATCTCATATTTCTCCATGTCCATGTATTTTAGCATGGAAAGCAGGCACTTTTCAGCGCCTGCCCTTCCCATAGTATTGATCACAAACAGAATTTTTTTCTTCATTGCATCACTTCCCGCCCACTTAATTGTTCTGCTCTGCTTCTTCCATTTCCTTGATCTTCTTTTCTATTTCCGTAACATCTTCTTTCCGCTCAAGCATGTGGATACGGAGCCTCTTATAATATTCCAGATCCGAGCTTGCATTGCATCCATAATCAATAGCAAAATTATTCATCATATAAGGATTCTGTTCAAATTTATAAACCACGCACTCCTCGTCCTCCATATAAACTTCCACCTGATCCGGAAATGCCTTGCTGTACTCTTCCATCCAGCATGCCAGTTTTGCTTCTAAAATCCGTCTGTTTTCAAGAATATTATAAAACTTCATCATACCGGTTTCGGATATTCCAAGCATTTCTCTTGTATAGATGGCATTGGCATCCTCTTTATTTATGGCGGCATTTTCATACTCTAAATTACTGTATCGGACTTCATTGTATATAAGTGGCTGCTTTTCCAAAACAAAAAATACATATTGGGTGGGGATTTCCAAATACATATCCTCTTTGTATATCTCCATATTGGATATAAACTCCCAAAGCTCATAATGATATCCCCTGTTTCTTACAAGAGCCAGCTCCTCTACCGGAGATACCACAGTCCAGGTTCCTCTTGGAAGTTCTTCATTCGCTTTTACGCATGCTTTTGCAGCCAGGGAGGGCTCCAGATAAAAATATGACTGGACAGGCAGATATCCCAGATAATATGTGACAAAAAACAGCAGGGCCGCAGTTGCATAGCTTCCGAGGGTACCAAGAATCCTTACCTTATTGGGCAGTATCCTACACAATATTTCAACAGGCAATGCCAGCATAAGGGGAGCAATGTACCCAATAAACATATCCATTCTTTCTTCCTTCATCAGTTTGGGAATGCCTAAGATCCAATAACTGTGCATAATCACACAAAGCACCAGAAACACCCATATGCCAGCATACATGCGCTCCTTCCAGGTCACCTTTTTTAAGTAAACAAGCGTTGCATAATAAAGCACGAACAATCCCATGCAGATTAGGAATACATAACCCCAATAGGAATTCATCGCTTCTACCTGAAGCTTAAATACGGCAACTGTTTTATTTTTTATCTTTCCAATTACAGAAGGCTTCTTTGCCGAAGCATCCTGCTTTTTGCTTTCCTGCCGGCCATCATCACCGTTCTGGATACCAGTATCTGTCTGCTGGCTGCCGATACCGATCACTTCCATTGCCCAGTTCATGGAACCCTGCCAGTATTTGCCGGATGCAAGGCCCACTACAAATGGAGTGATGCTAATCAGGGCAATCAGACCTACACTGGCAATCCCCTTCTTTATCATGGAGAAACGGCGTACCCGCTTGATAAAAGGAATACAAAGACTTGCGCATAAAAGCACCGCAAAAATGACCGTATAAAAGTGCATGGATAACACGATGGCAGCGCTCATGGCAAAATAAATACCGTCCTTCCATTTTTCCCTCTTTAAAAACCTTCCAAAATAATAGAGACAAGGAAACAAAAACAACATGCCCATCTCCTGAGGCAGCGTATAAATCGTACGAAATCCATAGAAGCCACTTGCAAAATCTGTTACGCAGTAAATGATTACTGGAAATATGGCAGCTATTTGGGAACGAAATATACAGCAGGCAAAAAAGGAAAGCATTGCTACCATAAGGACACAGTTGAATGCTCCCCAATAGCGAAATACAATATTTAAGTTCAATCCGGAAAGCTTATGGAAAGCAGAAAGCATATTATGCATTCCAAAAGGGTATACTCCGTCATAGAACATATCCCCCTGCTCCATAAAATTGATCCATTCATTATGCACATACATATCGGAGGACAAATAAGCATAATTGTCAAAGACCAATGTCCATTTCCTGGCTATCAGGATAGCAAGGGAAACTATCAGAAGCAGGTATTCTGGTATATGTTTTGAAAAGAAGGCCTTGCCATAGCTTTTCAAAGAGCGCCCTGTTTTTTGCAATGCCTTTTTGGCCTCATTCTTTACATAGATACTAAGCTTATACTGGCCGCCGCTGATCAGCACCGTCCAATAAAAAGCCTGCAGGAACTTTTCCTTAAAGCGGGCTCCCTTTTCTTTTTTGTATATTAGAATCACCGCTAACAGGATGATTACCAAAGTGGCAGTATTGTATATGTGTAACAGTCCAAGCAGGTACACGCAGCTGATCAGGACCACATGACTTACAATCATCGCCTTTATGACATTTTCTCCTGCCCTTTTACCACTTAACTTCAGCTTCATCACTTTTGCAGGTATAAAAATAATATATAAGAAATAAAAACATGTAAATTGTATAAAATAGAGTATACTGTCCTTCACTTTTATACCTCCCATTTATTTCGCAAGCCAGAACCTTACAATATCAAGCCCCTTCTGGGACAAAGAAACACTGGATTTTGTCAATTTTTTTAATGCTTCCTCAAATTCCTCTTCTTTTCCAAGAACATACTTGATATACATTACATTTAAGTAGGATTGCTCAGAATTCGGCTGTCTTTTCAAGGACAGTTCTGCCCATTCCTCGGCCTCCTTCGCCTTTCCTACCTTTTCCAGCACCTTTACCATCATGGCATAATAGCTTTCCGTAATGGAGTCCGGATGAAACTTTTCCAAATTTTCCATTAAGTTAATGTAGATATAGTCATACTTTGTTTCTTCTACTCCTATCAGTCCTCCGCTGTTTAAAATACGCAGGACCGCATCCAGAAATTCTACATTCGCCTGCTGATTGCTACGATCGTCATCATATTTTACCTGGAGCTCATTTAACTGCAGAGTGAACTTATTAAAGATATCCGTCAATGCCGACGCCGCATAATGGGAGGTTTCGGAATCCTCATTTTCCACGGCCTTGCGGACCAGATTCAGCTTTTCACTGATATCCATTTTCAGCATGTTCAGCATAGCCCGCCTTCTGTCCTTTGCAACAGAAACCGTCAGGACCTCTTCTAAGGGAAGCACTTCCATTTCCCTTTCCCTGTCCACGTTTTCTAAAAATTCCTTCTTTGTCTTATCCATGCTCAGATTTTCATAATCCACATCATTGTTTTTACATATCAGTCCCAAAAGATAGCTGAAAAAATAGCAACATACACTGGTAACCGGACAAAGTATCATAATCACTCCCCGCTGTAACACATAAGGAAGCCTTGTCTTTATCCACATAACAGCCATATATAGCATTGCAATGATCGTATTTATGATTATGACCCAGAAAACAAATGTCTCACTGTTAAAATCCATCTATGATAACCGCCTTACTTTTCAATCCGTTTTTGTTCAACTTGTTGACCACAAAGGGCACATCTGTGTAACCTGCGTGGGCCAGAATATATACATGGGAGTCTTCATCCTCCAGCTTGCCGATTTTATCCTCATCACGCACAAGCTCCCCAAGCTTTTTGCTGATTTCCTCTAAGCTTTCTTCTCCCATATCGATTTTGATCACGCTGTATTCCGCCTGCTCGTAAGATACGTCCTTGAGCTTTTCTTCTATCTGCTGTCTGAATACTTCCGGGAACATCACATTTGTATTTTCATAATATTTCTGCTGTCTTCCCACTTCTTCATACTGATATCCTTTTTCCAGACTGGAGGTAATGATCTTTGCCAGAACAAGGAACAGATTTTTCTGATAGGTATTTAGCTGTTCAAACTCCATATTCCAAAGCATGATAATATAAATCAATTTATTTTCAGAATAAATGGGAGCCGCCATTCTGGGAAGCTCGGAACCTATCTGATGATTTACAAAAATATCCCTTGTCTCCAATGCCTGCTGCATCCTTGGGTAATCACTTAATTTGATTGCCCTCTTCATATTCCTTGCCTCGCCGGTGGTGGCTTCAATAAAGTGAAAATACTCCCCCTGCCCGGTTTTATAAATACAGACATCCTGTACATTCATGATTTTGCATACCACTCCTAAAGAAGCAACGGCAATCTTTTCCGGATCCAGCACATCTAACTCCGATACGATATTGTAAATCTTGCCGATGCTGTCTCCATAATTGAGCAGCCTGTCTTCAAACACTCTTTTAATTTCCACATTTGTCTTGTTCACATCATAAATCAGTTCATATTCTTCCTGCAGATCTTCCATCTGCTCATCCTGCTCTTTCATAGAAAGCTTATATCTTAAAATCGTATAGGAAATCATAATGGCTACAATGAAATAAAATAAAAACTGAAAAATCACGGAATACTGGGAAAGCACTGCCGAAATCCCCTGTCCCGTTTCCAGCATCCTTAGGTACAGATTCCCTCCGGTTGCCAATACCACTGCCAATATGCTGTGCCCAATCCCAAAAGCCACCGAAGCAGCCAGCACATAAAGAAGCAGGAAATCCAGACCGGAAAACATATCCATATGGCCAAATTGACAGGTAATGAACATTACAAAGGCAAATAAGACAATATTTTCCACTATCCTTCCTGCCTTATGCAATATGGTGCGCATATTCCTTTTAAACTGTTCTTTTGCTTCTTTCTTTTCTCTTTCTTCCGCAGTAAGCTCTTTTTCATTCAAAGCCTCAAAATGGGTCTCGACGAACTGATTGGTACGCATGATGCCTGTTTCCAGTTCAATCAAAGGAGAGTAATGAAATTCTTCGGAAAATTCCGTTCCGTTTAGGGAAATATTTCTTCCTTTTCCCTCCTTTTCCTCCACCTTTACCGGATTTTCCGAGTCTTTGGTAAGCATGCCGGAGAGTTCCTCACTGGTGGTGACTCTCTTCCCTTCTATATGGTAGATGTGCTGACTGCTGGTTTCCTTCATGGCTACCTTAAAGACAGCATCCACCGCATCCGACACATAGATTACCATAAAGGAGCCATATTCCATAGGCTTTATTACTCCTCGTTTTTTTGCGTCAAAACACATTGCTTCAATTGGATTCAATCTTTCATGCAGGAAATGGGAGGGCCCGTATACAAGAGGAAACCTTAGGATGGTCACCTTCATTGCCGCATCGTTGTAAAGCCTGCAGAGACATTCCCCGTTATAAATAATCATATCCTTTACCTGGTCCGTTCCAGGCTCAGACTCTTCCGTCAGAGCCTCTTCGTAGCTTCCTCCAAATACGTTCATGGTAGAAAGATAGATAAAATGTTTTACTTGGTTAGTCTTAGACCAAAGCAGCACATTGGTCAGCTGGGAGCTGTAATGGGAAGCCGTCATATCGTTTTTCCAGTCAAAGGCATCATCCTGGGCTCCCATAAAGATCACCGTTTCCGGCTGCACACATTGAATGATATATTTCACATCCAGTCCATTTGTGGAAAACTCAAAAATATTATGGGGCGGCAGCTTTGCTGCCTTTTCCTTTGCCCTCTTTCCCGCAATCGTATAAATATCGCATTTTTCTCTATACAGACGTTCGATGAGATGATTCATCATAAAGCCGTATTCACCAACAATCAATATTTTAATTGGAATCCCCTCCTTTTTTCATAGTATGAAACGAATAAATCGTAACCGGATTTTGTTCTTTGGCCGCTCTTACCTGTTTTGTAATCTTTCCCCTTCCATAAATATGCCTGTCTAAATGGATGAGCATATAACGGAGCCGGAAAAAGGCAGTGGTAAAGCCACAGGCTGCACCAAAGACCAGGCCCAGGCCTCCCAGTGCCGGAGGCAGTTTTACCGTTACCAGACTTCCCAAAAGAGTTCCCGCAAAAAATGCAAAGCCCACCAAAGGCGCTCCTTTCTGGTCATCTAAGTAGAATAAGTAAATCATAAAACATTGCACCAGATATAAGATCATATATCCTATGGACAATACTGGATACATGGACAATACCACCCCTTCAATTCCGATTTTCGGAAAGATGACAAGAGCAGCCACATAAATGATGATATTTACGATTGTCTGAATCTGAACAATGTAAATCGTTTCCCTTCTGAGGGTTTCGATCATCTTCTGCTTTGTCCTGCGGATATCTTTACCCGCCGCACCGATAATGGATTCACAATATGCCTTATAAGCCGTATGGAATTTGGTTTCCACATTCACCACAAAAATAACAAGCACGGAAATATTGCTGATCATGGCAAGATAGGTTGCCATGTCATACGTCGGCGCTGACTGAAATACTTCTGCCACGCGAATCTTGTAATCGGAAAGGAACCAGAATACAAAATTGTGCACGTAAAGCCCCCAGATATACAGGGCATTTGCCAGAATCAGCCACCATCCTTTTTTCATATAGGAAAACAACTCGCCCGCATTCCTGTTATGGTGTACAAAGCTCCTTTTAATAAAGAACAGCAATATCATGGCAATCAGCATAAAACTTAACATCAATCCGAAAAGGATGGCATCCACGATGGCAACATGAAACCAAAATCCACTGACCACCACAAACAAAAATCCCACAAGCAAACTTCCTAAAAAGCTGAAGGTAATCTTCCGGTATTCCTTTAATACCGTAATGAATGTCATATAATAGAAGGTAAAGGAAAGCCCTGCAAAAAACATATAAGAGCCAAATATATAATATAGAGGAATATGCCCTATAAAATACATGGCACACCCAAAAGGAATTCCCATAAGTCCTACGCAGACAGCAATCAGCATACTGCCCGTTTCCACCGCGGAATAAATGCTGTCATAATCCTCCTCATATATTTTATCCGCCACATATCTGGATACTATGATATTGATAGGAGAGGCCAAAATCAGCGCAAACACAAATACATATAAAATCGTAGCGGAAAGCAATTCCTTATCCCTGTATGCAATTTCAATATAAGGAGGCAGCATATACATGATATTCAATGCAATGATTACAATAATGGTGGGGCCGATTGTGACTGCCGTTGCATAAATACCTGCAAATATAGTGTTGAATACTCCTTCTTTTTTAAATAACCGCTTTAACTCAAAGCCAATTCCTGCCATATACTTCCCTACTTCCCATCTTTATATTGCTCATATAATTCCCCATAGGTTTCCGTCACCTGTTCATTCCGGTAAAAGGCCTTTACCCGGAGCTTGCCGCTATACCCCATCTCCTCTCTTAATGCCTCATCCGTTGCCAAGGCCACCATGGCCTCCGCAATCTTATCCACATTCATAACCGGAACAATGATACCGCATCTTCCAAGACTATCCGTTTCTCCACCATAAAGCAGTTCCTTACAGCCTCCCACATCCGTTGCGATGCAGGGCTTTGAAGCGGCCATGGACTCTAAGATAGACAAAGGCTGTCCTTCTGAAATACTGGTAAGAATGGTCATATCCATTTTCCCCAGATACTCCTTTACATCTACCCTTCCCGTAAATTCGATATCGCCCACCTGAAATCCTTTTATAAATTCCAGACATTCCTCATAATATTCCGGATTTTCATCCGTAGGGCCCATAATATAAAGCTTTAAATTCGGCACCCTCGCTTTGGCCAGCGCAAAGGCATTTATCATAGTCTTTACATCCTTAATGGGCACCACCCTCAGCACTGCTCCCACATTGATGAATCCATCCTCCGGATCCTTTTCCGGAATATTCTCAAACTGCTTTACGTAGACGCCATTGGAAATCACCCTTGTCTTTTTCTTAGGGCAGCCCAGCTCCAACTGTATTTTCTGCGCCTGCTGGAACAGGGAAATCACCTGTGAGGCACATTCATAGATACAGGAGGATAATGTATAAAAATAACGAATCCATAAATCCTTATAGATTCCCTGGGTCCAATCTACCTTGATGATTTCTTCTTCTCTTTCTCTTGTATAAATACCATGCTCGGTAAGCAGAAGCGGCTTCTGATACAGATAGTGGCCTTTACATGCCAAAATCCCTGCATATCCAGTAGATATGGCATGATAGCAGTCCGCCTCGGCCACCGGCACTTTTAATATAGTGAACAAGGGCAGGTACAAGGACCTGACACTCCATAAAAAATCCGTAAATACGCACTGGGGATACTTCTCAATATATAAATCCTGAACGATTTCAAAAAATTCCTCCCCCATCAATATATCATTTACGGATATATTTTCTTTTTCAAAAAATTGAAAAATCCCCAGCCAGTCTATGTTTTCGCCGAAAATCAGCTTCTTAAAACATTTTTTTTCTTCCTGGCTCAGTCTGGTTTTCTTTCGAAAAGACTTTACCACATCATGATCATTCAAATAAGCTTCTCTGATTTCAAGTACATTTTCCGGCATGGTATATTTAAACTGCCCGCTCTGCTGCCTGTCAGGCAGCAGGGAATGGATAATAAAATTCGTTTCCTTTCTGGCTTCTAAGAGCATCTGCACCCAGCTGGACACACCGCCCACCACATAAGGGTAACATCCCTCCACAAACATCGCTATCTTCACTTTTACACCTCTTTTTCAGCTTATTCCGGCTTTTCTTCCAGTCCGATCACGATTCTTTCCTGAAGCACTTTTACCAAATAAGCCCCTTCACCTATTTTCCGCACTTCATAGCCTTCCCCCGGAAGCACGGTCTTTTCCGTCCGTATCATATAAAAACATAACTCATTAAAATTTCCTGTCTCAATGGTGATTTGACCTTTTTCCTTTTCAATGACCGGATCCATCAGCAAATACCGCTTATACCTTTCAAACGCCTGGGAAACTACCATGGCATCCATCCAATCTGTTTCCTTATACAAATCACATGAAAGTTTAGACAGCTCTAAAGAATAGCTTGACCATTCATATTCCGGCTTTCCTGCATTCCTGCCCAGCACCTGCGAGACATCCAGATAATGGGTTGCAAGCCCCCTGCCGGAAATGCTGCTTTGCATATAGAAGATTTCTTCCTCTTTCCTTTCATGGCCAAAGCTTATATAAGGAAGTTCCAGTTTCTGTCTGGTAAAGCTGTCGTCTATTTCATAGCCCCGCTTCTCAAACAGATCTGCAAGATAATTGTAATTCTTTTCATCCTCTTTTTTTACCGGTTTATTCAGCCTTGCACTAAAAATCAGCGTATTGGATTCCCCAAGCTTTACGATGGCCGGCCATACGATATCCCGAAGGAACATATACGTATCCCTGTTGTACATGCCCTGCATCTGATTCTCATATGGATTATCAAGATCCAGAAAGGAATCCAACAGGATTGCCTTTGCATTGACTACCGGATATACAAAATCCTCCTCTATCTGGCAAAGCATTCCTGTAAAAATTCCCATTCCTTCTTCCACCCCGAAAAAATCACCGTTTACCACATAAAAGCAGCCTTCTCCATACCGTTTTTTCCAGATCAGTGGAATCAGTTCTTTTTGTTCTACAGGTTCTTCGCTCTTTTCCACCATCAGCTTTTTGCATCTGGCATCCACTGCGATATCCTCCACACTCATTTCCAGTTCATCAAAATATACCATATCCTTCTGAACGAACATTCCTTCAAAGAGCATGACTCCTTCAATCTGTACAGTTCCTTTCTTCTTCAGGATTCCAATGGTCTTATCATATTCCTCATTTGCTTCTCCCTTCGGCATACGGGTGAAGATCAGGTTTTTTCCCGCTTCATGGGCATATTGGAACAAACGCTCTGGATTGCCCATTTCGTCCCATCTGTCGGCAGTTATCACAATAGTTTCTAAGGATTCTGCCTGACTGCTGTTTATTTCATCCACAGTAGAAAACACCGCATATTCTTTTTTTAAGTCTGACAGCATCCGGATGATGCTCTTTGTTCTTTCACTTTCCCCCTGACTTCCGCATAAAACGGCATATACAGGGGCTTCCATATTGCTTTCCCTTATTACCGAAAAATCCTCCGGCAGTTCCACGGGCTCAAGGGGAGTAGAAATGCCCAGATTTACCGAAAGACTTCCGGAAAATATCAAATAAAATATAAGCATTGCAATAAAGGATAGCATCATGGCTACATAATCTGATATTTTCAGCATAATCTCACCTTTACTTTTCTTTCAACTGTTCCCTGTACCAGTCGATGGTTAAATGAAGCCCTTTCCTAAAATCGTATTCCGGCTGATAGTCAAGAAGCCTTCTTGCCTTGTCAATATTGGCATTAGAATGCCTGATGTCTCCAATTCTTGGCTCTGCAAATATGGGCTCTATAGAAACACCCAGCTCCTTGCAGATCGTCTCATACATAGACAGTATGGTTTCCTGTCCGCCAAATGCAACATTAAAGGCTTCTCCTGCCACTGCTTCCCTGGAAGCACATGCCTTTAGATTTGCTTCGATGACATTTTCAATATAGGTAAAGTCTCTGGACTGCAGCCCGTCTCCATGAATCGTAGGCGCTTCCCCTTTTAGCAGAAGCCGGATGAATCTGGGAATGACTGCTGCATAAGCGCCGTCCGGATTCTGTCTTCTTCCAAATACATTAAAATAACGCAGACCTACCGTTTCCAAATCATACAGACTGGCATACAACTTTCCATATTCTTCATCTGCCCGTTTCGTAAAAGCATAGGGCGATAATAAGTTTCCTTCCTTTCCTTCCACCTTCGGAAGTTCTTTTGAATCTCCGTAAACGGAGGATGAGGACGCATAGACAAACCGTTTTACTCCTGTCTGCCTTGCCGCTTCCATCATATTTAAAGTTCCCCTGATATTTACCTCTTCATAATACAAAGGCATTTCAATACTCCTTGGCACGCTGCCCCAGGCCGCCTGATGAAGCACATAATCCGCACCTTCACAGACCCTTTGGCAAGTGTCCAGGTCACATATGTCTCCTTTCACAAAAAGGAAGTCTTTGTATGGTAACAGGGACTTCAGATTTTCTTCCCTGCCCGTGGACAAATTGTCCAGACACCGGACCTTATGACCTTTTTTCAATAAAGCTTCACACAGATTGGATCCAATGAAGCCTGCTCCTCCCGTTACGGTAAATATACTGTCCTCTGGAAAGGTTACTTCCTGATAACTCATAACATTCCATACCTCCGCAAATGCCTATTATCAATTGACGGCTTACTGATTTCTTGTCATTTCCTGCATATTCATCCTTGCATAAATGCCGGGATCTTCGAATTTCTCCTTACGCACACGGCTGATTTGGTGGGATAGTAATCCAAAACAAAAAAGCTGGAATCCAAAAATAATTAAAACAGCTGCAAATACCGGAAGTCCGCCGTGCCATTTCAATGCACAGATACCACCGTAAAGCAACCCCGCCAAAATCATGACCGCTCCACCGGTTCCAAGAACCCGCATGGGATGGAACAATAAAATCACATTCACAATTAACATAATAGTTCGAAATCCATCTCTTATCTGCTTTACCGAGCTCTTCCCAATTCGTTTTCTTACGGTTATAGGCACCTCGCTGCCATTATAATCTTCCTCTTGCATTAGCAGAGTCGTAACAGTGGATGCTCCAAAGCGTTTTGGCAGAAGGGGTAAATACCTTAACAATACCTCCCTTTTAAATGCCCTGAGTCCTGAATTGAAATCCGTAACCTTTTGAAAGGTCACAAGTCTCAAAAACAAGCGCAAAATCGCCTTGCCTGCCACCCTTGTCCTGTCCACATAGGAATCCTTTCCTCTGACTCCAATACAATAATCCAGGTCCTTAGCGGTTATTTCATCCACCACCCGCATCAAATCCTCTGGACGATGCTGTCCATCGGAATCATACCAGGCTACGATTTCTCCCGTCGCTGCCCGTGTCCCGGTTTTTATGGCCGTGCCATAGCCCTTATTCACACCATGGCAGATTAACCGCACTTTTGGAAACTCTTTTACGATATCTGCCGTATTATCTGTAGAACCGTCATCCACTACGATTACTTCCATTTCCTGCATATCAACATATGTAATCAGCTCCCTTAACGTATCTCCTATTCCTGCACTTTCATTGTAGGCCGGAATCACTACGCTTAGCCTTTTCATCTGTTCCATTCCTTATCTCCCCTTTCCCCATTTTCCAAAAAAGTGCAGCATTTCCTTATCAGCACTTTTGCAAGCTTTGCAGCAACATAACATGGTTTAAAGAAAAATAGTACTTTACCTTTCCAGCTTAAATGCTTTTTTAAATAATGATAATATTCAAAATAATACTTTCCATAGTAATCCACCTGCCAGGGCTTTGACTTTCCCATATAATGGATAATGACAGGCTGCCTTTCTTCCCTATGGAGTCCGAGAGTCCAGGCAAGCATGCCGCCTATGCTCCCATAGCCCGTATTGTAATTATAAATCCGCTCCCCCACCAGTCTGTCTTCCTTAAAATAAAGATTGATAAGGTCCTGGTCTGGATAAGAAACAACATCTTTGTAGCTTTCTAAAATACCAATGAAATCTTTTAGTACAAAAAGTTCCCTCATCTTCTCCAGATTAAAGAGAAGCACTCCTGAATTAATATAACATTCTTTTTCCGTAAAAGCAATTACTTCCTTTTTTTCAGTCAGCATATGATTGATTGCATAATCTTCCATTCCAATCAGCTGCTTTCCCTGAAAATCCATTTCATAAAGGGGCAAAAGTTCTCCCCGGATCAAAATATCCGGATCTAAATACAACACCCTTTTTTCCGTTTCCGGCAGCAGCCTGCTGCATAAGAGCCGATAATACATTTCCTTTGTAAAATAACGGAAAACAGGCGCATCCCGAAACACATCATCCTCTACCAGAACTGGTATGAACCGTCCTCCTTTTTTCTGAATGTATGTATGGAGCCGTTTTCTGTTATCCTCTGAAACATTGGAATAAAACAGATAAATATCCAACGGACTTTTCTCGTGACAAAACAAAGACTCCAGCATGATGAACAGAGGTCTTATGTAATTGTCATCCAGGGTAACTAATATATTCATATGCATATGCATCCGCCTTTGCCATTTATAATTTTGTATCCCTTATACATACTCCGCAATTTTGCCATCTACATTTCAATTCCATCCCTATCGAAAGGACTTAAGCAGCTTCTCCCACTGGTCTAAAATTCCTTCTACCCCAAATCTTTTCGTAGACTCTTTTGCCTTTTTTCCCATTGCTTCCCGCAGCTTTTCATTCTCCATCAGACAGCGCATTTTATCGGCAAATTCTTTATAATCGCCTGTCGTGACTAAAAATCCGTCTTTTCCATCTGTGACGATATCTTTTGGACCCGCTTTACAGGAAAAGCTTACTACCGGATTTTCATATGCCATGGCCTCAATAAGCACCATGCCAAACCCTTCATTTCTGGAAGGTAACACGAAAAATGCTGCGTTTTCATAATATGCTTCGATTTCCTCTACATTTCCTGTAAATTCAACATTTCTTAAATTCATCCGCTTCTTCATGGAACAAAGCTCTGCCTCTTCTTCCCCCTTTCCTGCAATGCAAAGCTTCCACTCTGGAAAATCTTTCTCCAAAAGCTGCCAGCTTTTTAAAAGATAATCAAACCCTTTTGCCCGGGTAAGCCTGCCTGCCGCAAATACAAGTTTTTCCTTGCTTTTTTGCAGGACGACCCCCTCGTAAGTATTTGGATTATAAATCTGACAGAGCCTGCCACGGATGTTTAAGTTGTTTTGGTAATAATTCCAATCTTCCTTAGACAGTACCAGCACCACATCGGAAAAGGCTGCTGCCAGCCTCATGGCAACCCTGCGGATTCGATTATGTTTCCGAAACTGGTAATAGTAATTAAAATGTTCCCAGGAAATTCGTTTCAGTCCCGGCATCATTCCTTTTAACGGCAGACTGTAAAAGGTAAGAATCAGATCCACATCGATCAACAGGGTGATTTTTTCTTTTTTCACAATCTGGTATAAGGAAATCATATTTTTCAGGTTTCCTTTGATTCCTTTTGGGTATTCTTCCGAAAGCCGGTATTTTCTTATGGAATGGTCTAACGGAAACACCGGTTCCCGCTCTCCCCACATACTGATAACGACAATTTGATGGTTTCTTTTCGCCAACCCATTAGCAAGAATGGATAGCACTCGTTCCGTCCCTCCACAATGGCTCATATTTCCAATCACAAAGCCTAATTTTTCCCGCTTCATTGCCAGACCACCTACAATCTCCAATAGGAGTATCCCTTTTCTTCATACTCCGTTTTGTTATAAATTCCTTTAATATCCGCAAGCAGTTTGCGGGATAATTCTTCTTTATAATATTTATTCCAGTCTTCGGGTTTATAATCAAGAAATTCCTGATGGGAAACCGCTAACACGATTCCGTCCAGGCTATGCTCTTTTACCTGTTCCATTTTTATGACTTCTACGCCGTAAAGAGACTTTGCCATAGGAACGTCCGCCTTAGGATCCACCAGAACCGTCCGCACCTGGTATTCTTCCAGTTCTCTTACAATATCAATGACCTTGGTGTTACGGATATCCGGACAATTTTCTTTGAAGGTAAAGCCGAAAATGCCTATTACTGCACCTTTTATAAGAACGTCTGCCTCTATCAGCTTTTTCACGATACACCTTGCAATGTACTGTCCCATATTATCATTGATCCTGCGTCCCGAAAGGATCACTTCGGAATGATAGCCCAGTTTCTGTGCCTGATATGTCAGATAATACGGATCGATGCCGATACAGTGCCCTCCCACCAGTCCCGGCTTAAAATCCAGAAAGTTCCATTTCGTAGAAGCAGCTTCCAAAACAGCCTTCGTATCTATGCCCATCTTGTGGAAAATAATGGATAATTCGTTCATAAAGGCGATATTGATATCTCTCTGGGAATTTTCAATGACCTTTGCCGCCTCTGCCACCCGGATGCTTTCCGCCCGGAACACTCCCGCCTCTACCACCAGCTCATATACGCTGGCCACCAGCTCTTTTGTCTCCTCATCACAGCCGCTTACGATCTTCACAATATTTTCCAGCCTATGCACCTTATCTCCGGGATTGATTCTTTCCGGTGAATAGCCCACTTTAAAATCTTTTTTATAAACAAGCCCCGACCGTTTCTCTAAAATCGGAACGCAAACTTCTTCGGTAAGCCCTGGATAAACCGTAGACTCATATACAACTATATTTTTCTGTTTTAAATGCCTTGCAAGTATGGTACTGGCACTTGTCAACGGAGCTAAGTCCGGATTCTTATCCTCATCCACCGGAGTAGGAACCGCTATAATGAAAAAATCTGCTTCGGACAACTTTTCCTCATCTGCCGTAAAACAAACCCTGCAATCTTTTAATGCACCTTCTTCGACTTCCCCGGTCACATCCACACCGGCTTTTAAATGACTGATCTTATCCTGATTGATGTCAAAACCGATCACATCCACATGTCTGGAAAAACTAACCGCTATGGGAAGGCCCACATATCCCATGCCGATCACACATAACTTCTTCTCCCTGCGTAAAAGCTGATCATACAAATTATTCACTTTTTAACACTCCTCAATTGCATTTTTCGAATTCTGTATCGGAGACTTTCCATCAACTTTTCCGGCTCTCTTTTCTATTATAACATCATATGTCATATTTATCGACATTCCACTCATAATTATAAATATATTTTCGCAAAAAATTGTGTCTTTTCTGTGTCTTTAGTACTAGTATTCGCTTTTTACAGAATGTTACTTTCATTCCTGTTATTACCACAGAATGGATTTTCATCTTCTGTTTCCGTTTTTTCTTTGCTATAATAATATAAATATATTCTCACTTGACACATAATACTGCAGATTGGAGGCTGTTATCTTGAGAGCCAAACTTTTTCTAAAAAACGGAATCATCATTCTGACCGCCCAGATGTTCACCTATCTGATGGACTTTTTATGCCGGACTGTTTTTATTCATACGCTTTCCATGGAATTCGTAGGCATAAAAGGACTGTTTTCCAACATTCTATCCATTCTTGCCCTGACAGAACTGGGAGTGGGAACGGTACTGATCTATAGTATGTATAAGCCTATCGCTCAGAAAGAGGAACAAAGGCTATTGGCTCTTTTGGGCTTTTACAAAAAAGCTTATACTTTGATTGCCTGTTTAGTGGGCGGAATCGGCCTGATGCTTACGCCATTTTTATCCTATCTCATAAAAGATTGCCCCGATATCAGGGGATTGCACCTGATTTACCTGCTCTATTTATGCAATTGCGTATGTTCCTATTTATTTGCCTATAAGCTTTCCATCCTTCAGGCAGATCAAAAGCTGTATGTAATCACTCTCTTTAGCTGCCTGATTTCTGCCGCCAAAAATATCGTACAGATTGCCGCTCTGTACCTGACGGGGAACTTTTTCATTTACCTGCTCATTCAGATTCCTTTTACGCTGTTCAATAACCTTTTCATCTCCAAAAGAGCCGATAAGATGTATCCTTTCATAACAGCAAAAGAAAAGCCCCAACTATCCGGGGAAGAAAAAAAAGAGATTCTAAAAAATACCTTTGCCATGTTCAACCATAGAGTAGGCGCTACTATTTTGAATTCCACGGACAACTTAATCATCAGCCGCTTTATTGGAATTACTGTGGTTGCCATCAACGATAACTACGTTTTAATCGTGAATATGATAAATATGATAGTCAATCAGCTGTTTTCTGCCCTGACGGCTGGTGTTGGCAGCCTCAACGCCACGGAATCCACAGAAACCTCTTATCAGGTATTCAAGCAGCTGCATTTTGCCTGCTTCTGGTTTTATTCCTTCTGTACCGCCTGCCTGTTCGTACTGATGAATCCTTTTATTGAACTTATCTGGGGCAGCCATTATATATTTCCTCTTCCTGTGGCAGCCATTATATGCGCCAATTTCTACATAATAGGAATCCGCAAGATTCCTCTTGTTTTCAAAGAATCCATGGGCCTTCTCTGGCAGGACCGTTTTAAGCCCCTGGCAGAAGCAGCCATCAATCTGGCCATTTCCGTTGCTGCTGTTTACTATTTCGGTACTGCTGGCGTATTTGCGGGAACCTTTATCAGCATGGTAACAACCTCTCTCTGGGTGGAACCTTATATCCTTTTTAAGCATGGACTGAAAATATCCTGGAAGGAATTCTGGCTTACTAATGCCGGGTATTTTCCCTTATCCCTGTTCCTTGTGTCCATTACCTATCTGACCGGCACTTTGTATCAGGGAACGCTCCTTTGTGCATTTGTATACAAAGTAGTAATCTGCCTGCTCCTTCCCAATATACTGCTTCTTCTCATCTTTGGCAGAACCAGGGAATTCAAAGACCTGCTTTCAGCTATCATTCCAAGGAATGTATTTTCAAAAAAAGAAAGCTGATTCAGTTTTCTTTTCGATTCAGTTCCTCCAACATTTCCTTCATGCTTTTCCCATAAACCGGATGGATAAAATACGGTGCGATTTCTGCCATAGGCTTTAATACAAAGTCCCGGTTCTTCATGTCCGGATGGGGTACGGTCAAATCCTCCTCCCATATTCTCTCATCACCATAAAACAGAATATCCAGATCCAGCGTTCTGGGCCCCCAGTGAATGGTTCTCTCTCTTCCCGCCCTTTTTTCCAAATCCTGCAGGAATGCAAGCAGTTCTTCCGGATACAGCAATGTATCAATCATGACTGCTCCGTTTAAGAAGTCCTCCTGCTCCACCCCTCCGTAGGGCTTCGTTTCGTAAACAGAGGAAATCTTTTTCACTCTGACCTGCTTATGCTCCTTCATTGCTGTAAGGGCTTTTTCAATATAATCCCGTTTCTCCCCCATATTGGAACCAAAAGCTACAAAAGCCCTCTGCCAGCCCCGCTCAATGGTCACTGATACATTTTCAAAGGGCAGGGTTATGGGCGCATGGGGCTTGCAGATTTCCAGACAGAGCCTTTCCACCAAAGGATAGCTTGCAAAAATCTCTGCTGCCAGTTGTTCCGCCACCGTTTCCAACAGCTTATAGGTATGCTCCCGCATATGCCTGTATATGAGTTCACAGACTTCTCCGTAATGGACAGACTCAGAAAGCTCATCTGTCAGACCTGCATTTTTAGTGGATAAATACAGCTTTGCATTGATATAAAAATTTTGTCCCTTTTCATTTTCTTCTGGAAATACGCCATGATGGGCAAATACTTCCAAATTCGTAATTGTAATAAAATCCATGTCTTACTCCACACCTTTTCCCAGAATCGCCCTTGCCATCCTGACGGCACGGACATTTTCCTTCACATCATGCACTCTTATAATGGAACAGCCCTTTATCACTCCGAATACGGTAGTGACCAACGTACCTTCCACCCGCTCCTTAGCAGGCAGGTTCAAAGTAAGCCCGATCACCGACTTTCTGGATGTGCCAAGAAGAATGGGATATCCAAAGGCATGAAGCTCTTCCAGATACCGTATGATTTCCAGATTATTCTCATATGTTTTCCCAAATCCCACTCCCGGGTCCAATATGATTTTCGTATCCTCAATTCCCGCTTCCTCTGCCAGCCGTACAGTTTCTGATAAATCCATCAGCACGTCCTGTAAATAGTCCGTATAATCCGGCTCCTTCCGATTGTGCATCAGGCAACAGGGCAGACCGCTTTCTGCAATGACGCCTGCCAGCTTTTCATCGTACTTAAGTCCCCAGATATCATTGATCAGATCCGCTCCTGCCCGGATTCCCGCCCGGGCCACGTTACTTTTATAAGTATCCAGCGATACCGGAATATCCAATCTGGATTTGATTCCTTCAATAATCGGCACGACCCTTTCTATTTCTTCTTCATCCGGCACCACTGTATAGCCCGGTCTGGTGGATTCCCCTCCCACATCAATGATTGCTGCCCCATCCCTCATCATTTCTTCCGCATGGAACAGTGCTTTATCCATTTCATGGAACTTTCCTCCGTCCGAAAAAGAATCCGGGGTCACATTTAAAATTCCCATGATATACGTCTGATTTTTCAAATCAAATTCTCTGTTTCCGATTTTCACAGGCTCTTATTCTCCTTTTCCTGCACATTTATTTCATACTGGGAAATATACGTCATAAAATCAGTTTGTTATTTTTCTTTCTTTCCTTCCAGTCACACAGTTCGCTTACTTCACAAAAATAACATTCCCTGCTAAGCTTGTCCGCCCTGTAAAGAAGCCCTTTTAAATTTTTTTCCTCTTTCACTTTTTCATTTCTGTGATTTATGATTGCCTCCACGATTATATCCGTTTCTCTTTCAGAATATCCTGCTTCCTTCAATATGGCAGGAGCCAGCCTTCCGCTGGCGACTGCATGGTCGTTTCCTGTTTCATACTGAATATGTCTGCCAATGTCATGAAGCAGGGCTGCTGCATAGATAAGCTCTTCCGATATGTCTATCTGTTCTTTTAGCTTTATAATCATTGCCAGCCTTGCCACATTTAAAAAATGCACATAATCATGTTTGCAAAACTGCCTGTCCTTTTCCCATTCCTTGATTTTCCCTGCATACTCTTTATAAAGAGGATGTGTTATAATCTTCTGTATCCGCTCCATGTCTCTGCCCTCTATGAACTGCATTCCAGTTTCTTTCATCCTACAGCTTCAGCATCCGGTAAAAGCTGTTTTGCAGTTTTTCATTGTCCCTAAACTCACCTTTTGTCACAACGGTTACCGTCTTGCTGCCGGGCTTTTTCACTCCCCGCATGGTCATGCACATATGTTCGGCTTCTATAACTACCATAGCGCCCTTTGCTCCTAAATCCTCCATAAGCGCCTCTGCAATCTGCTCTGTCATCTGCTCCTGAAGCTGGGGGCGTTTGGCAAATACCTCAACGGTTCTTGCTAACTTGCTTAAGCCCACTACCTTCCCATCTGGAATATATGCCACATGGGCCTTTCCGTAAAAAGGCATAAAATGGTGCTCACACATAGAATAAAACACAATATCCTTTTCCAATACCATTTCATGATTCTTCACATGAAAGGTTTTTGACAAATGGACCTTTGGCGTTTCCTCCATGCCCGCAAAGATTTCTTCATACATTCTGGCAATGCGTGCCGGGGTTTCCTTAAGCCCTTCCCTGTTTACGTCCTCGCCGATTCCCTCTAACAGAAGACGCACTCCTTCTTCAATCTTGTTTTTATCTATCATGAAACTCACTCCTGCTTTCGATTACTTTTTCATTTGATTCTGGAAAGAATCCTGAACTTTCTGCCCTGGTTCCTGCAGCATTCCATGCAAATCCCTTTGGAGCTCTTTTTTATGTTCCAGTATGGTTATCAGTTCCCCTAAAAAAGAAAGGGATCCAAAAGCTGCAATGACTGTATCCTTGTCCTTTTCTGCCATTAAAAGGCTTAACTCCACAGCCTCTTCCAGGCTGTCCAGGGCAGTCACGTTGTTATGATACTTAGCTGCTTCCTTTGCCAGTTCATAAGCCTCCAGCGCCCGTTCATTATGAGGAGGCTTTATGGTTAAAATACTGTCAGCCAGAAAACAGGTGTTTTCAATGATCTTCCCATATTCTTTATCTCTAAGCACTCCCATTATATAGATAATTTTCTTATTTGTAAAATAAAAGGACAGGGAATCTGCCAGTTTTTTTGCACCATCCTCGTTGTGGGCGCCATCCACAATAAAAAACGGTTTCCTGCTTATAATGGAAAACCTGCCTATCCAGACGGCTTCCGCCATGCCCTGATATACCGCCTGATCTTCTATGGCATATCCCGCCTGCTTTAAGGCTCTTATCACCTCGATAGCCGTTACCCCGTTTTCAATCTGGTAAGTACCCGCCATGGATATTTCGATTTTTTTATATTCTTTGTAAGAAAAGCTTTGTTTTTTTATGCTGTGCTTTACGGACTTTGCCAGTGAAACATCTGCAAGGGAAAGAACCGCCTCCCTGCTTTGGCATGCCTGTTTCAGAACGTTCATAACAGAAGGCTCCTGACAGGAAGTAACTGCCAGACAGCCTCTTTTTATGATTCCTGCCTTCTTTTCTGCAATTTCCTCCAGGGAGCTTCCAAGAAATCCCATATGGTCCCTGCTGATAGAAGTAAGAACTGCCACAATTGTATTTTCTATGACGTTGGTGGCATCGGTAATGCCTCCCAGTCCGGTTTCCAGCACTACCAGGTCACAGCCTTTTTCCTGAAAATACAAAAAACCCATGGCAGTTTCCATTTCAAAAAGAGTTGGATGGGAAAGCCCTTCCTCCACCATGGCATCACAAGCCTCCTTGATCCTTCCCAGACAGGCGCTAAGTGCCTGCTTGGAAATCATGTTCCCGTTTATCTGAATGCGTTCTCTATAATCAAAAATCGTAGGAGAACTATATCTGCCCACTTTGTACCCTGCTTTTTGCAGCACCGTAGATACAAATGTCAGCACGGATCCCTTCCCGTTGGTGCCTGCAATATGGATGAATTTTAAATCCTTTTGAGGATTGCCAAGCCTTTCACAAAGCTCTGCAATATTTTCAAGCCCCAGCACGCTGCCGTATGCCTGTACTTCTTCTATGTAAGCAACTGCCTCTTTATAGTTCATGAAAGCAAGTCTTCCTTTCCAAAAAACATTCTGTTTTGGTAACAGTTCAGCCCGCCTTGAGCGTGCGAGTGGATTTGGATGGGAGCCGGCAGGGCATATGGTAGTCTTCCGTGCCTTGGCAAAGACGCCGGTCCTTATGCACCGTTCTTTGGTGCATTAGTACCGCTGCGTCTTTGTAGAGCGGAAGCGTGCACGGAAGACTACCATATGCCCTGCCGGCTCCCATACAAATCCACTCACGCTCTCAAGGCGGGCTGAACTGTTACCTGTTTTGTCCTTTCCTATCATATACTATTTTTTCTGGCCTTGCCATAGCAATTTAGGAAATTTCAATGTTTATGCTAAAAGACTTGTTGCTTATGCCAACAAAATATTTCGAATCATTTCTTGTGGCATACTGCTTTATGAAAATTTTCACGAAACCAGCCGGCTACGAAACTATATTTTAAGAAAAGGAGAAGCAATATGCAAAAAGAAATGAAACTATTTAACGGTACGGAAGCAGTTGCCTTATTTGAGCAAGGTGAACTAATTGATGCGGTCATAAGAAATATGCTGGATGACAATCCCAAAAGCAAAAAGGTTGCGGATAGAATGCTGGCAATCGATGGTGGCATTTGCTATATGCTCAGTGCAGAATGGCTGCGCCTCATTTATACGAATCAGAATGGCTGGGACAAATTCTGTCTCCATCCAAGAGATAACGAGGGCAAAATTATCCTAACTCCTTCCGAACTTTCCTATTATACACAAATAGCCAATAATTTTTACACTTATTCAAATCTATTTGATAACAGCACAAAAACAACTTTACAGGCCGCTATTTTGGGAAAAAATCTGGATAACTGCTCTTACTTTGAAATTGACCGGAAACTTGTTCCTATTTGCTTTGGGAACGTAAATGCAACATTCCGAAAGGCAATGGATCCGCAAAAAAAATTGACTTCCTTAAAGAACAGCATGAATAACTATTTTATCAGCCATACCAATTCAAAACTCCTTATCGGTCTATGCGGAGGTGAGGGAACTGATTACTTCGGACATGAAACCGCTATGTTCCGTAATGCTGGGAATTACTATTTCTTTGATCCTAATTTCGGTATTTTCAAAATTACGAATATGGACATATTCTTAGAAGACTTCTGGGACACTTACAATATTCAAAAAGTGGAAATTACAGAAATAAGCTAGGCTGTCTTTCAGAAAGCCGTGCTGCATTTTCTTATTTGTTCAACTAAAATTTTTTATAAAAACAGGTATATTTTTTAAAAACAGCCCAATACTATCCATATGATAAAAAAATTCATTGAATGCGGCACAGTGGGCTGGTGCCTGGAAATTATATTTACAGCCACATCAAATATGAAAGGTTCCGATAAACGATTAAAAGGGAACACCTCTCTTTGGATGTTCCCCATATATGGAATGGCGGTATTTCTAATGCCTATTTCCAGACTTCTGAAGGGAAAGCCCTTCTTACTGCGTGGCAGTATTTATACCTTTTGTATTTTTTTAACCGAATTCATCACGGGCAAGTTCTTGAAAAAGAACGATTTGTGCCCTTGGAATTACGAACACTCTCCTTATAATATCGACGGTGTCATTCGTTTAGACTATGCCCCCTATTGGTTTGGAACCGGTCTTTTATACGAATACATCCTAAATCGTAATTCCTAATATCCTCCCTAAAAAGGCGGCTGTTTTTTGAACAGCCGCCTTTTAGAGGGTTGTGCCGGATTCCTTTCGTCATATCCAGTTCCATAGCTTAATCCAAATCATCTACAACGGCACTTCCAATATCCAGAGTATTCAAGGTTCTCCTTTTCATCCTTGCAGCTTCGGAAGCTTCTAAGATAAAATCCTTCACAGCCTTTGCGTTTTTGATATGTACCAGACATAATTTCTGATGAGTGGTGTCCCCGGTAAAGCAGACTACCGTACCAAGCCCGAATATTCGCTCAATTAAGGTAGTTACCAATTGTACGTCCTGAATCTTATACATATAACAATCGTCTTCAATTGTTTTCAGAAGCCCTGCTTTTATGTTTACCATATCCTCCCTTACGGTATATTTGGTAAATGTCCAGGGCAGACCCAAAAATAAGATTCTTTTTCTTTCTATAAATTCCATGAGTTTTCTCCTTTTTCTCTTGTTTTCACGTTCTATTATCGGTTAGTATAGCATTTTTTCTGTTAAATTACTACATGGATATTTTATATTCAAGTAAAGTAATCTGATTTTTTACAAAACACTTTATAAACATCCTCTTTTCCGTTATAATCTACATATGCTAATTCAATCATGTATATTTTATTTTTCCAGCTATAATATTATTAATCGAAAGGCTTTTTGCAGCATGAAGAAAAATATCAGCAGAATCATTGTAAATTTTATGTTCATTCTATTTATGATAGGTTTTTATCTTATCATAAAGACTAAAATCAGCAATGTGATAGACAATGCACAGATTCCCTTAGACGGCAATTGGAATATTACGATTAATGGAATAAAACAGGAAGAAACACATCTGTCCCAATCATTTTTTCCCGTTACCAATATTGGAGACCATGTTGAGTTGACCACTATACTGCCAGCCCCATCAATCCATCATCCAACTTTGCAGCTTAGAATATACCATTCCATAGTGACTGCATACATAGATCAGGTGAAACTATACCAGTATGGCACCGACCTGTACGAAAAAAAGCTTATGGTTGGAAGCGGATATCATTGGATAGCCCTGCCGGAAGATTATGCTGGAAGGGAATTAAAGATCTGTTTTGATGTAACAGAAGATAATGCCTTTTCTTCCATTGAAAGCATGTTCCTAATGGAAGAAAAGCATGTTGCCAGGAATTTTATTTTAAAAAATATAACAGAGATTATTATCGGTACATTTTTGTTTTCTTTTGGCATTTTGCTCTCATGTGTGGTTCTGTTTTTAGGAAAGACGGGCAGAGAATATCGTATTTTATTTTGGATCGCCATATTTGCCGTGTCAGTGGCCCTTTGGATGTTAGGCAGCACCTGTATTTTACAACTGTTCAGCAGCAATTTGAACAGCCTTGCCTATATAGAATATCTATCCTTATATCTTGCTCCAATTCCAATGCTCTTATTTGCATTGGATGCCTTTGATAATAAGCGCAGCAAAAAAACGATTGCCGTTTTTACTGGTATTATGGCTGCATTTAATATATGCACCATTCTGTTAAATGAATTAAATTTATATCATTTTCCTAAGGTGCTGACTATTTTTCACGGACTGGGCTTTTGCACCATAGCCCTGACCACCATCTCTGTCCTTGTAGTGTGGAAACAACAAAACAAAAAATCAGAGCACTTGATACTACAGGGATTTGGCATTATGGTCATCTTCTTATTTACCGATACTCTGAGATTTAATGTGGATAAATACATCCATCCTAAAAATCTGGATCTGTCAAGCAGCATTTTGCCAATAGGTGTATTGATTTTTGTCATCTCCATGATAGCAAGTTATATTTACAGGCTTGTACAGGTATTTTATGAGAGCGCCGAAAAGCAGACCCTGATTCAAATTGCATACACCGACCAGCTTACGAAAATCGGCAATCGTGCCATGTGCGAAAAGATATTTCATGAATGGGAAGCAAAAAAGGCTGCCGCCATCATCAATTTCGATTTAAATCATTTTAAAGAGGTCAATGATAAATTCGGCCATAGTACGGGAGATACCCTTTTGGTAGAATTTGCCGGAATATTACGAGAGAATTATAAAAAAGACGGTTTCGTGGGGCGAATGGGCGGTGATGAATTTATTGTAGTGCTGAAAGATAATGATAATTCTTATGTGGAAAAAACCATTGCACGCCTGATGGAAAAAATCGAAAAGCTGAACCATAAGGAAAACAGGCTGTACCAGATATCTACAGCCTATGGCTACTGCACAAATGCGGAAAATCCGGATTGTTCCCTATGGGAAATGTATGAATCCTCCGATAAAAAAATGTATCAGAATAAGACTGGCCGCTGTTAGCTTTTCATTAATGATTCTATAAAAAGAGACGAGGTAATCAGCCTCGCCTTCTTTTGTTTTTTACTTCTATCCCGTAACCTGCCCCTCTTCCAGCCACTTTCTGTTTTCCGTGCTTGTTCCCCATGCATCTAAAGCAAGCTGATATGTAAGGCCAACCTTAATGTCTACTTCCTTGATCTCTTTTCTTAATTCTATCTGCCCTGCTCTTAAAGCGGATACTTGGGATTCTACTTTTTCCAGACGATTGTTCATCTGGTTTAACCGGTTGTCCATACCATCCAGACGATTATCCACGCCATCCAGATGATTGTTAATAGGTTCTAATAGTGTAGCAATTGCCTTTAAATCTTCATTTGTTAATGTCATCATATCGCACCTCTTTTTGATTGCCTGATTACTTGTTTTCTATATGATATTCCTTATTCGATAAAAAGTCAATACTTTTTTTATATTTCGATATGTCAATCAGTTAAAAGTATTCAAGCAACAAAATAAGAATCCCGCTATGATAATATTCCATTTATATTTATTTCACCAGATGAGTTGAGGATTCCCGATTATGTGACGGAAATGCTTCAGGTAAAATTATATTTCAACTTTGTGCTCGTTTTGTTTTTGTTCAGAAAGCAGGTCTGCAAGATAATGAAATCTACCATTTCCCTTTTCATTTGGCGCTTGCGTAAAATGGGCAATTATTAAAATATCCATTACTACTTCTCCTTTTCTCCACAAAAATTCCGGCATAAGATAATTACCTATCCTACACCGGAATTTTCTATCACATTTCCCACTTATATTTCTAATTGCACAACTTATACCTGTTGCACAAGCTTCTTCCTCTCCTCCTTCGGCACCTCCAGAATATCCATCGCCTGTTCTGCTGTCACATCCAGTTTTGCCACTATCTTTTGTATGGCATCCGATACGGCTCTAGCCCTACCCTGTTCTAATCCCTGTTCCAGACCTTCTTCCCATACCAGTTCACTCAGATTGCACATATCCTGCTCACTCCTTTCCCCTTCCACTGACAGCCTGATTCCATAATCTTCTTCAAGCCTGCGCTTCTTCGTATAGCTGTCATCCTTTGACAAAAGCTCCTCTAACATTCCTATCAGTTTATTTTGCGATTTCCTGACCGGTCCCCTTTTTCTGATGTTGATGATGAAGCCCTGCATCAAATCCACATCCGGTCTCCACTCCGGTATGCCATAGCATACCTTTTCATCCAGTCCGATGCTTATGATGGAGTCGCCTCCATCCTTGGCATCCATGCATATCCAGATGCTGTAAACCTTTTTGATATTATCGTAATCCGAACCTGTAAATTCCGTATTTTTCTGGGAGGACACCAGTCTTGACATATAATATACGATGCGGTTTCCAAGATGGTATTTCAGTTTTGACTTGCCAGTGCAATTCTGTGCCTCTATATTGATTAGCATTTTGATGCCTTCGTTTGGGATATATGCCGGAAATCTTATATCATAAATGATTTTGCCATCCTGTATGTCGTTATCCTCTGCTGCCACACTCTCCACACATGACTGATAGGACTCCTTTGGAGCCGTTATGGAAACCGTAGGTTCCCCAATGCACTCCATAATAGCATCAATCTCTTCATGGGCAAATTCCGGCACCGTATATTTTAATATCCTTGCCAGGACCTGTGGATCGGCCAACAGACATTTCACACAATCATCATACCGGGCCCTGTTGCTATCCAGCCCGTCAAGCATGCTGGACAGGTACGTCTTCTGCAGTATCATAGATTTCTCCTTTCATCCTGCGGGAGAAATCTGCACGCTGCCTGTTTTCTCTGCTACTTTCTCCCCCTGTATTTATTTTTCATATTGGGGAGTTTTGTTGAAACAACATAGAAATTTCCCAGATATGTTATTAGTAAGCATATCAATGAACCTGTCATTTGTCAAGGATTTTTATGTATTATTTCAAATTTTATATTTCGGTATTTTGTTATTTATTGTTTTGAATATCTCATACCGGAATTTTCTATCAATTTCGATATGCTGGAAAATATTTTGTATTTTTTGCGATGCCCACTATGCCGCACAACTGATCATAAACTTCCCGGTTCCATACGCAATACCATGGATTCTCCAATCATCACACTATTTAATTCCTGTAACTTTGAACAGCAACGGCATTTGTTGAAATATGCCAGTTGTTTCTTGAGTACGAGTCCAAAAAATAAGCTCGATTTTCTCAAAATATTCCATGTCCTCATTGAAAGCTTTCTCGTTCTATGCTATGATTACTTAGCAGATACATTTCTTATGTATCAGAAAAAGGAGGATAATTTCATGATTGCATCAGATTGTATCAAAGGACGCAGGAGCATCCGTAAGTTCAAACCAGATTTGGCAGGCCACAACCTGCTTTCTTTCCAATGACATGTTGTGAATCGAAGAGATTTATTTCTCTTCGATTTTTTACGGGATAGTTTAAAACCGCAATTTATTTGGAACATGCTTTTTATATCGAAAGAGATTTTCAATTTTAAATTGTCGTATTAAAGTAAAAGGGAGACAAGATTATGAGACATTTAATGAGTCCACTGGATTTTACAGTGGAGGAACTGGACAAGCTTTTTGACTTAGCGGGAGATATCGAAAAGAACCCCGAAAAATATGCAAATAAATGTGAAGGAAAAAAACTGGCTACCTGCTTTTATGAGCCAAGTACCAGAACAAGGCTCAGCTTTGAGGCAGCCATGTACAATTTAGGCGGTCATGTCATCGGCTTTTCCGATGCAAACTCCTCCTCTGCCTCTAAAGGAGAAAGCGTATCGGATACCATTCGCATGATTTCCTGTTATGCGGATATATGTGCCATGCGTCATCCAAAGGAAGGAGCACCAATGGTGGCTTCCACAAAATCCAGGATTCCGGTCATCAACGCCGGAGATGGCGGACACCAGCATCCGACCCAGACACTGACAGATCTGCTTACGATCCGCTCTCTGAAAGGACGCTTAAGCAGCTTTACCATCGGCTTATGCGGCGACTTAAAATTCGGCAGGACGGTTCACTCCCTGATCCATGCCCTGGTCCGCTATGACAATATCCAATTCGTCTTTATTTCACCGGATGAGTTGAAGATTCCCGATTATGTGACGGAAATGCTACAGGAAAAAGGCATTCCTTATAAAGAAGTCATCCGCCTTGAGGATGTAATGGAAGAACTGGATCTGCTCTACATGACAAGGGTACAAAGAGAGCGTTTCTTTAACGAGGAAGACTATGTCAGGTTAAAGGATTTCTATATTCTGAATAAGGAAAAAATGGAGCTTGCAAAGCCGGATATGCTTGTCCTCCACCCTCTTCCAAGAGTAAACGAAATTTCTATTGAAGTGGACGAAGATGAAAGAGCCGTATATTTCAAACAGGTGCAGTATGGCGTTTATGTACGCATGGCACTGATCTTAACACTGCTCGGACTGGTATAATCATCCCTGGAGAGGGATAGAAATCAATACTACTATCAAATATGAGGTGAGAAACTGTATGCTGAACGTAGGCAAAATTGAAGAAGGCTTTGTATTAGACCATATTAAAGCAGGCAAAAGCCTTTCCATCTACCATCATTTACAATTGGATAAATTAGACTGTACGGTAGCCATCATAAAAAATGCGAAAAGCAAAAAAATGGGCGCCAAGGATATTTTAAAGGTGGAATGCGATATTGATAAACTGAATCTGGATATTTTAGGTTTCATCGACCATAACATTACTGTCAACGTAATCAAAGATGGGGAAATCGTAGCAAAAAAGGATTTGGTTCTCCCAAGGGAAATCAAAAATGTCATCAAGTGCAAAAATCCAAGGTGCATCACCTCCATTGAGCAGGAACTGCCCCACATTTTTGTACTGACTGATTCTAAAAAAGAAATTTATCGTTGTAAATATTGCGAAGAAAAATATGGCGAATGGGAATGACCCATTCGCCTTTTCATCTGGCTTTCCGATAGAATATGCCTTTTCCATATTATGACCCGAAAGCAGGCAGCATGAACCAGAATTCTACTCCCTGTTCTTTATTGTCCGCTCCATATTTTCCTCCATGCAGATGAATGACGTTTTGAACAATGTACAGACCGATTCCTGCATGTCCCACAGCTTCCTCTGTAGACTCCTCCATATAAAAGCTTTTCCATATTTTCCCCATATCCTCCTCCGGAATCCGTTCCCCCTCATTATACACGCTAAAGTAAATACTCTCTTCTACCTTCCTTAAGGAAATCGCAATGTTGCCCTGACGCCCTGTACGCTCAAAGGCATTCATAATAAAATTGCTCATTGCCTGTTCGATATATTCCCTGTCACCAAGTACATAACAATCTTCTTCCAGTTTTGTCTGGATAGTCAGTTTTTTCTTTTGCATCAGTGCATCATATTTCATCAGCATATAACTGATTACATCATTCATGGACACCGGTTCTTCTTTCATCTTCTCCATATGATGCTCCATAACGGAAATATTCAAAAGATTTCCTACCATTTCCGACATCTTTGTTACCTCTTCCAAAATGGATACATAATAGTATTCCTTCTCCTTTTCCTCCACATATTGAAGCATTTCAACCTGACTGGATATGACTGCAAGAGGAGTCTTAAGCTCATGGGAAACGTTTGCGATAAAGTCCTTCCTTGCCTTCTCCATCCGTTCCTTTTGGATATTCTGATTCAAAAGCTGCTTCTGGCTTTCTTCAATCTGCTCTACATAATCCTGCAGCTGCCCGGACATGCAGTTAATGCATTTTGCCAGATGGTTTACCTCCTCATAACTGCCGTTTTCATCCGCCTTCTCCCCAAACTCCCTTTCCGCCAGCCTCTTTGCCACTCTTGATACATTCTGGATGGGCCTTACAAGATTTCGGGAGAAAAAATACATGATTATGCTTCCTATGGAAAGGGCAATGATAAACATGGCAACCATGAACTTTTCTGTAAGCCGAAAGCTGCTGTAGACATTTTCTATCTTGTCCCTGATGCATACATAATAAAGAATCCCTTCCTGCCTGACAATACCTAAGAGCTTCAGAGTCTTGGTTCTTTTACTATTCTTGTTTATAATCTCCGGATTTTCCGAATACTGATCCAGCTTTAATTCAATATTTCTGTGAATCACATGTTCTTCATTGGATTTGGTCGTATAAACGGAATTCATGTTTTCATCGGCAATGGTAAAGCTTAAATTCTCTTTTTCATATTCCAGAAACATCCCGATATCTTCTTCGGATATGTTCTTAAAATCAGTCTCTTTTACGTCTTCAAATGCCTGTAGTATAATTTCCCCCTTATAGTTATTATAGTAAATAGGTGCAAAGATTCCATAAAGCACAATGCTTCCGCCTATTACGATTGCCAGAAACACCCACTCTAACAAAATAAATCTTACACTAATCTTTTTGAACATATTCGGTTCCTCCAAATACATACCCCACACCATAAACAGAACGGATATAGCTGCCATCCTTCATCTTTTTCCGAAGCTGCTTTACCAGTGTATCCACTGTCCTAATATCTCCTGCATAATGATATCCCCATACCGCATCCAGAATATGATTTCTGCTTAACACCATCCCCTCATTTTCCATGAAAAATAAAAGCAGCTCAAATTCCTTTGGGGTGGTTTCCATATATTCCTCTTTCAAATATACCTTCTGTCCCTTTACATCAATACGTACATCCCCGGAAACAAGAAAGTCTCTCTGCTTTCCCGCCCGCTTTAAGACCGCCTCTATATGAGCTTTGATAAGGGATAGGCTATAGGGCTTTGTAATATAATCATCCGCTCCATATTCAAATCCCTCTATCTGGTCTTCAATAGATGACTTGGACGTAAGCATGATGACCGGTACGTTAGAACGCATCCTGATTTCTTTTAACAGATCATATCCGTTTAGAAAAGGAAGCATAATATCTAAAAGCACGATATCGATTTCCTGAATATGTCCGGCAAACTGCTTCATGCCTTCCATTCCGTTTTCTGCAGTAAACACTTGATAGTCGTTTAATTCCAAAAAATCAGTCAATGTTTTCAGAAGCTTCTTCTCATCCTCTACAATCAGCACATTATATTTTTTCATACTTCGCTTTTCCTTTTAACCATAGTAAACAAGTCTTCTCCCATTCGTCAATAGGAATTTTCATAATAAGGGCAGATATCTAAAAAATACTCATCTATTGCTTCACCGTTATGGTACTTTTTGTATACTTCCGCAAACAGCTGGCTGAAATACATTCCTCCCGCTCCATTTAAATGTTTTTTGTCATTAAACATATCGTTTGAAAATTCTTCTTTCAGCCTTACATAATAGTTAAAATCCCAAAATACGGTTTCATATTTGTCTGCCAGCTCCTGAATATAGTCATGAATCACACTGATATCTTTATAACTGTCAATCTGTGCCCCGGTAACAGGAATAAATACTAAAATCAGTTCTATTTCCCTTTCCCTGCAGTATTCCATAATCTCAATCAATGCCTTTTCGTTTGCATGATCGGCCTGCCATGTACTTTTCCTTTTCGTAATGGCTTCGTAGCTTTTGCCCAGGTAGACTTCTTCTCCTGCAAGAAATCCCCTTCCACGATAGGTGTTCATGGGAGCCTTATTTTCCTTATAGGCATCCGACAGTTTATAAGCCACATTTCCCTTGATCTGTCCTGCATCCAAATATTTATCAACCCTTGTGGAATAAAAAATCATGTCCAGCCATTCCTCGCTTGTGCAGCCACCAGCCAGATAAGATATTTTTTCCTTTAAGGAAAGCAGCCTGTCATATACCTCTTCTTTCCGCTCAACATATGCTTCTTCTTTCGCAAGAGAACGCTGGGAAACTCCAATAACCACTCTTTCTATGGGATTTCGTTCTGCCTGATCCTTTAACAATGCCAGTGTTCCATCCACAGGCTGGGAAGCGGTTGCAGCATTAAAGCTGAAGGTTTCAAGACATTCATCAAAAACATCCGGTGAAAATCCCCGGTAAGCCGTGGATGTCCCAAGAAAAAGCGTATCGATCTTTCCCTGACATTCCTTTAATTCTCTGATGGCATATAAGCTGTAACGATTATAAGGCCTGTAAAGAAACTCCACCACTGTTTCAAATAGGAACAGGACCAGTAAAATAAGAATCAGCCTGACTGCTATTTTCTTAATATTGCGCATATTCAAATCCTCCCGAAAGCCCTGTCCCAAACATGCCAAAGCTTAAAATGGCGCATAAAATGATAACATACAGACACCATCTGAATGCAAAAGGCTTTTTTTCCATATATTCCCGGAAAGGTTCCTTTTCCTGTTTTATGCCCACCATCAGAAACAGAATCAGACCAAATAAAATGTATGCAAGATAGTTTTTTATTAAGCCCGGAAACCATGCCTGATAGGAAAGCTCTATCCTGAAATCCGTAACGATTTTTTTTAAGATCCTTAAAGAATTTCCAGTGGAAGATGCCGCCGGAAACACCTTCAATAAACTAATCAGGAGAAATGTGCGCAGCCTTCTGAAAAACTGCCAGAATTTATTTTCCTCCCTGATATGCAGCTTTTCCTTCCATATCTGAAACTGTTCCGAAAGACACATGGAGCTTATCATAATAACGCCATTTGCAATGCCCCACAAAATATAGCGCCAGCTTGCATCATGCCAGAACCCGGTTGCAAACCAGACAAGGAACATGGCATAAACAGATGGCACCAGCTTTGCAATTCTGGCCGGCAGGTATTTTCGTCCAATGCGGGAAAGCTTTACTGCTGGCGCTGAAAGAGACAGGGGATAAAACAGGTAATCCCGAAACCAGCTGCTTAAGGTAATATGCCATCTTCGCCAATACTCTGCTAAAGACTGGGAAAAGAAAGGGCGTTTGAAATTTTCCTCCAGCCCAATTCCCAATATCTGGGAATATCCTGATGCTATATCCATATAAGCTGAAAAATCCGCATAGGCCTGTATGGAAAAATAGATACAGCCTAAAAACAATGTAAATCCACTATGCTGTTCGTAATGTAAAAAAATCTCATCCACAAAGGAATTCATCCGGTCCGCTATGACTGCCTTTTTAAAAAATCCCCACAGGATTCTCTGGCATCCGAAAGACAGATTCTGCCATGAAAATCTATGCACGCCAAATAGCTGGGGCGCCAGCTTTGCAAATCTTCCAATGGGTCCCTGGGTAATCTGGGGAAAGTAACTGACAAACAAAGCAGTTTTTAACAGATTTTCTTCTGCTTGCGTTTTTCCCTTCCACACATCCAGAACATATCCTATGCTCTGTAGGGTGTAATAAGAAATTCCCAATGGAATCAATATATTCAATGCCTTCAGCTCTATGTTGCTTTCCAAAGTTACTATACGGTTTATATTGAAAATAAAGAAATTGCTGTATTTTACGAATATGAGCAGCCCTATATTTACTGCTATATCAAAAAATACAATCCTGTTCTTTTCCGATTTTATCCTGGCCTTATACCCGGCCGTCTCCTCCTTTGTCCTTCTTCCCTTTCCCTCTCTCAGCCATTCTTCCTGCTGTTTGTTCTTCCTGCCAATCATCCGTGCAGAAAAGTGTGTAGTCATCGTAGTAACCAGAATGTAAATAAAGTTATCCGTTCCGGCAAAGAAATAAAACAAATAACTTGCAACCAAAAGAACCGCCCATTGATATTTTTTCAGAAAGGGCAGGTAATATACAATTGCGATTCCAAGGAAAAATACCAGAAACGACATGGAATTTATGGTCATTTTTTAATCCTCGTTCAGCAGTCTTAAAATCATCTGATATATCTGGCCTGCTGAATTAAAATTTTCCGGTTCCATATCGTCAAAGGAAATTTCAATCCCAAAGCTTTCATTCAGTTCTCCAATCAGGGAAACCATATCAAAAGAGTCTAAAATACCTCCGTCAATCAGGTTCGTTTCCTTCTCAAAATCAATCTCCGGTCTTAATTCTTTTAAAATCTTCATTAATTTTTCCATCGTTTTATTCCTCCACTATTTCGTAATTTTTTAAAATAATACATGTTGTTTCTTTTTGTATCATAATATCGCTGTCTGTCACCTGGAGCATTTGTTTTTTGGATTCCATAAAAGAATCCCTGCTTCTTGGTTGTATTTCATACTTTCTCCATGCAAAGGCCTTTCCCTCATAAAGCAGCCTCGGCTTTTGAAAAACAGATAGCCCGGCATAATCCATGGCTCTTAAAAAAGCACTGATTTTTTTTCCACTCCAGCTCAAATCCAGGATGCCTTCTCCCGGCACGTCCTTTTTGTAATGAAACTTATGATTTCCCCTGTCATTCCAGGTAATTTCCCTTATGGTGCCTTCTATAAGGGAATCAAAAATTTCCACATACGCTTCATAGGCACATTCTATCTGCTTTTTGAATAATTGATAAGCTGTCATGCTTTCATCCAGCTCGATCTCCTTTTGCAGAAGAATCCCGCCTCCATCCACCTTTTCCACCATATAATGCCAGGTAATTCCTGCCTTTTCATCTTGCTCAAAAATTGCCCAGGCTTCCGCATTTCTGCCGGGATGGGCCGGTAAGAGCGCCTGATGGAGATTGACTGCCCTGATGTTTTCTTTTGCCAACACTTCTGCCGGCAGAATTCTTTCATTAATGGCACTGACCAGTAAAAGGGGAGCCTCTTCTTTTTTCAAGGCTTCAAACACTTCCTCTGGAGTGCGATAAAAACAGGGGATTTCTGCTGCTGCCGCCTGCTTCTCAAGAATCACTGACTTTTTCAGCCCCATATCATACAAGGTAACCGGCATTCCCTTCTTCTTTGCATAAGCGGCACATTGAATTGCCAGCTTTCCCGTACCTGCTACACAGACCTTTTCTACTTTTCCATTCACTTCTTTTTCTCCATATATTCCTGTTTTAATCGATAACGGTCCATCTTTCCATGACTGTTTTCCGGTATTTTATCCATCCGGCAAAATACATTGGGACACATATATTTTGGAAGCATATTATGGAGCACCCTGATGATTTCCTTTTCGATTTCTTTTTTTGCCTGATAAAATAATACGATCTTCTCCTGTACCTCATCATAAATACAGCAACATTTTTCCACTTCCCCCACAGCATTGACAAAAGCCTCTACTTCCAAAAGCTCTATCCTGTGGCCCATATGCTTTATCTGATGATCTTTTCTTGCCGTAAACACAAGCTCTCCCCGGTCATTTATATAACCCATGTCCCCGGTCCGATATATCATGTCCCGGTAAGCATCATGAAGAGGATTCTGACAAAATGCCTTCTCTGTAGCCTCCTTGTCCCTGTAATAGCCCAAAGCAAGCGAAGAGCCCCTCACACAGATTTCTCCGGTATTTCCCGGCTCTGTCAGCTTATTTTCCTTATCTAAAAGCAGAACTTCCGTATTGGGAAATGCTTTTCCAATAGGCAGTACCTCCTCTGGCAGAAAGTCCCGGTCCACTATGTAATAAGTGCAGTTGCAGGTAATTTCCGTAGGCCCGTATAGGTTTACATAAAGCGCCTCCTTCTTATGACTCTGCCAATAGTGCAGCACTTTCATAGGAAGCACCTCTCCAGAGAACATGATTTTCTCTAAATACTGTGGGGTTTCTTTTTCAAATACCCGAAAGGATGCTGCAACTCCTAAAGCAGATGCTGCCCATATGATTGTGGTAATTCTTTTTTCATTGAAATACCCGGCAAGCTTTTTCGGCAGGACAAACATGCTTCTTGGCATAATGTGCATGGACGCCCCATTTTTTAAGGTCAGATAGATATCCTTTACCGATACATCAAAATCAAAGGGCGCCTGATTCGCAAATACTTCCCCGGAAGAAAATTGAAATATCTTTGTAAACTGCTCAGCCATATCAATAACGGACCTATGGGAAATCAACACTCCCTTAGGAATGCCGGTAGAGCCGGAAGTAAATATCATATAAAGAGGATCGGTGTCCAAGTGCTGCTCTCTAATCCTGCTCAGCTGCTTTAAATTCTCCTCTTCCTTTTTGGCTTCTGAATGAGATGTTTTGCAAAAAGAATCTTGTATTAATTCTTCCAGAAACAATGTCTTTATTTCTTTTTCAAGCTTCTCTTTCAGTCCCTCATCCTCTTTTTTTAATATCAGATATCTTGGCCTTACCACCGACAAGATTACCCTGATTCTTTCCGCCGGCAGGCTTTTATCCACGGGAACATAAAAGCAGCCACTGTACACGATTCCCATAAATGCGGCTATGCTTTTTACATCCTTGTCGATCAATACCACAACCGGTTCCTTATAAGCACCTTTTTCTATCAGATTCTCCCCTATTTTTTTAGCCATCGTTACCAATTGCTTATAGGTAAGCTGCTCCAGTTCATCACTAAATGCCAGCTTGTCCGGATAGAGCTTTTCCGCTCTTTCCAGATATTCCAGTACATTACAGACCATTTTTATTCGCCTTTCTGTTGTTGGTTTTTCTAGTTACATTCATTTTGTAAAAATCCGGTCGTAAAACTGCTTTTTGATTTCTTCAGGAACTTCCTTGAAATTCTCCTGGTCTTTTTGCGCTATTTGTTCTGCTTCTTCTATAGAAAGCTCTCCTCTTCGAACAGAAACCGCCAATTCCCCTGTCCTAATAGGAAATCCTCTTTTTTCCAGACTCATGCTCTCTGCCATGGCATGGGCAAAGCAATCTGCATGTCCGCTGACTCCCTTAGGACGCATCCACCCGATTTTCTCCTCCAGAAACTTCATGGTGTCTTCCTCACTGATATCATGATATGCAAAATAAGAAACAGCTTCCGCCTCAACATCCTTTAAATAATCCATTCGTCCTGTTTTGTCCGCTCTTTCTTCCAGCCCCCGAAACATCTGGTATTCAAATTCTTTTAAATGATGGGAGCTTTCAAAAGGTTCAATCCCCTTTGTGCTGTCTGCGCATTGTAAGATTTGTCCCTTTGTCCTTCCATTTATAATAAGGGGTATCTTATTTTGTGCTGCAAACAGATAACTGTAATAGTGCATATTGTGAAAGCAGACCGAACAGAAATTATGCATCATCTTCACACAGGCAGTATATTGTTTCCGCAATTTTTCATCATTCATGGAAAAGGTAATATGGTCCACCTTTAATTTTTCCAGTGCATTTTCTATATTGTTTTTTCCATATTCTGTAGAAAAGCCGTTGTCAAAAGTAAATGCCAGCACCCTCATTCCATATTTTTCTTTTAACTGATAAATAATATAGGTGCTGTCCTTTCCTCCGCTGAACCCTACCAGACAGTCATATTTGGAGCCTGCCTCCTTTGCCTTTTTCTTTCCTGCTTCCATTTTTTGCAGGAAAATCCTTTCAAGCTCCTCTTTATTTTCCAATATATCCTTATGTTTTTCATAAAACTCACAATAATTGCAAACATCCTCCTGATTGAACCGGATATTCGTATAATTTTCCCATAATCCACATTTCTTACAACGTTTCACCTTTTTCCTCCACTAATATTCTCTGTAAATGTACATTTTTCTACTTTTATACTTTATATTAGGAATGTGATAGAAATTTGAGGATTGTAGAAAGAGGCGTATCTATTTAGAAAAATAAAAAATTGGCGGTGGAATTTCTCCTGCCGCCATATTATAGATATGCCTCTATTTTATCCTATTCTTTAATTACCGCACTCTACGCTGATTTGATTAAAGATTTTCATGATTTCTTCCGTGTCCATCTTTTCCTTTTTTGCACCGGCTTTATCCAGAATCGCTTTTCCCTCATGCATCATAATCAGCCGGTTTCCATATTCCACTGCGTATCTAAGATTATGAGTTACCATAATGGTGGTCACCTTTTTTTCCCGGACGATTTTATCGGTAAGCTCCATAATAATCTCTGCCGTCTTAGGATCAAGGGCCGCCGTATGCTCATCCAAAATCAGAAAATCAATGGGGGTCATAGTTGCCATTAAAAGGGAAACTGCCTGTCTCTGCCCTCCCGACAAAGAGCCTACCTGTGTATGCAGCTTATCCTCCAATCCCAAGTTCAGCTGTGCCAACAGCTCTTTATAATAAGCAATCCGGCTTTTTCTGACTCCTCTTGCAAGTCCATAAGGCTTTCCTTTATTATCCGCAATCGACATATTTTCCAAAATAGTCATGCTGGGACAGGTTCCCTTGGATGGGTCCTGATATACCCTTCCGATCCTGCGGTGTCTCAAATAATCTTTTTTTCCTGTAATATCCGTATCATTCACAATTATTTTTCCGTCGTCCACATCAATGCTTCCACAAATGATGTTCAACAGTGAGGTTTTTCCGGAACCATTGCTTCCCACAACCGCCACAAATTGTCCGTCCTCAATGGTCAGGTTGAAATCCTGAAAAAGGCAAAGTTCGTTGACGGAGCCGGGATTATAATATTTGTTGATATGTTTAAGCTCTAGCATCTGTCTTCACCTTCCTCTTCCTGTCCATTCCTGCTACTAAAATCAAAAGGAATAATACAGCCGTTACTAATTTCAAGTCACTGGATTGCAAGCCCATGCGGATTGCCAGGGCCACACATCCCTTATACAAAATGGAACCGATTACCACACTGGAGGTTATCCTTAAAATGGTTACCTTCTGAAACAGACTGGTTCCAATGATGACACTGGCAAGGCCGATTACTACCGTACCTGTACCAAAGGAAGCATCATAATACCTTTGCTGCTGTGCAAACAGGCATCCGCTTAAGGACACGAGACCGTTTGCAATGGATAATCCCACGATTTTCACAAATCCCTTATCAATTCCAAGACTTGTCACTATGGCTTCATTGTCTCCCACTGCCCTAAGCATATAACCGGATTTCGTATGAAGATACCAATCCAACAAATACTTGGTCAGCATCGTGATGATCAAAATCAGGATGACTGTCTGAAAGGAAGACAGCGCTGTGGGAAATATGGCATCTATCAGCTCATTTTCGAAAATATTAGGTTTATTATAAATAGGCAGATTGGCTCTTCCCACAATTCGTAAATTTACCGTATAGAGAGCCGTCATCATAATAATGCCGGATAACAAATCCCGCACCTTCAGCTTAACATGAATGATGCCGGTAAGCATTCCGATAAATGCCCCTGCAATAAAGCTGACTGGCAGAGTGAGCAATGGATTCCAATCCCTGCTGATTAAAACTGCAGTAATGGCGGCTCCCATAGGGAAGCTGCCATCTACAGTCAAGTCAGGAAAATCCAATATCTTATAGGTAATATAAACTCCCAATGCCATTATGGCATAAATGAGCCCTTGTTCAAATACACTTAATAGTAAGATCAAACCTTTTCCTCCATATCATTTTCCACTTATTCTACCACGATTGTATCAAATACCTGATAAGCGCTGTTTACAAATTCTTCTGCCAGTGTAAGTCCGATTTTATTTGCTGCTTCGGTATTTACATAAAGACTTGCTTCGGTAATGGTTTCAAATTGCATTTCAGATGCTTTTGCTTCCCCCTTTAATACCTTGGCAGCCATATGTCCTGTCTGCTTTCCAAGCTCGAAATATTCCAGTCCCATGGAAGCTACGCAACCGCTTTTTACCTGTTCGATTTCCGAACCAAATACCGGGATATTCTTTGCGTTTGCTGCTGCCAGTTCCGTCTGCAGGGCTGATACTACCGTATTGTCCGTTAAGTTCGTAATGCAATCCACCTTATCGGCCAAGTTAGCTGCTGCTAATTCTACGTCTCCTATCGTATTGATGCCCGTATCCACGATTTCAAATCCATACTCCTGTGCATGTTTCTTGTATTCTGCAATAGTGCTTTCAGAATTTGTTTCGCTTGTAGTATAAATAATTCCAATGGTTTTTGCATCCGGCAATATATCACGTATCATCTGAAGCTGCTCTGTAACCGCCAGATAATCGGAAGTGCCCGTTATGTTTCCTACCGGCGTTCCATCTTCCTCTGCCAGACCTGCTGCTACCGGGTCGGATACTGCTGTATAAATAACCGGAATTTCTGTATTCATTGTGGAGTTATAAGCACTCATGGCAGATGGGGTGGCAATCCCGCAGATTAAATCCACATTCTGGGATACATAATTATCAGCAATAGTACTTGTGGTTCCGGTATCTGCCTGTGCATTATCAAACAGTACGGTCAGGTTTTCCCCCTCCACAAATCCTTCTTCTGCAAGACCTGCAAGAAATCCTTCTTTACAGTTATCCAAGGAACCATGCTCCGCAAACTGGGAGATACCAATGGTATAGCTGCCTTCCACCAGCTTAACATCCTCGTTTCCTTCTGTGTTCTCCAACATTTCTCCATCTTCAGGTGTCTCTGTTTCTGTTTCTCCTTCTGTCACATCTTCCTCTGGATTTTCTGCTGTCTGACTGGTATTGGAGGCTTCCTCCGTTGTGTTTCCACAGGCCATTAAATTAGCCGCTACTACCATACTCAATAATAATGCGATTACTTTCTTTTTCATAATTTTCCTCTCCTTTTCATTCCTTTCAAGAAATCTGCTCCTATGGACTTTGGCATACAAAAAACCGCCCCAAGCATATGCTTGAGACGGTAATAAACTTGTTATTATCGCGGTACCACTCAAATTGACGTAATGTCCACTTTATCATGTACTAACATACATGTCACCTGGATAACGGGCGTGCCTCCCGCCGGCGCCTACTGTCATTCCCTTTTCTGCTCTTACATCAAGGGGCTTTCGCTTCAGACCGGCCTCAAAAGTCCATTCATCAAAAATCCATTTACCGCAATTCCACCGCCTGCGACTCTCTTTGAAACTTCCTAATGACTACTTCTCTTTCTCAAAGGTTTATTTTATGTGCTTTTGTTACTTTTTGTAACTGTGCTTACTTTAACGCATAATTAGGGATTTGTCAATAGGGGATTTATTTTTAGTCCGTCTGGGAAACTGTTTCCATTGTTTCTGCAACATCTACGATTTCGGGAGCGCCTGATGCAGCTTCTGCATTTTCTGCAACTTCCTGGGGATCATCGTATTCTTTTTCTTCTTCCTCGCCCCAGAGGGAATCGTATTTTTCTTTCTTTTGCTGTTGTGCCATTGCACCTATGTTTTTTGCAGTCTGGTACATTTCAAAGCTGAATTCCATCAATTTCTTTTCATCTGAGGCCGGTACGATTGCACCTTTCATAATACGGCGTGCCACTTCCATAATTTTCCCCATGTCAATGGCATACTCCTCTGCGGCATCTGCCTGTTGTTCCGCTACTGTGGCATTCCAGTATGCGCAGTACTGATCTGCTAACCGGTCTAAATAATCATAATATTCCTGTTGCTTTTCATCTAAAGCATTTAAAGTCAGTTCCAGTGTGGCAGCTTCCGATTCGTACTGTTCCTGCTTGTCTGTGGAAACCTTCATCCGGTTCTGTATATTTTTTAGCTGCTTTGATATGGAAGCTTTCTGTGCCTGGTATTCCTTTACCTGTTGTCTGTAAATTTGCTGGGCTTCTCCGATTTTCATATGATCACATCCTTGTATATTTTTAAATACGTCCATGCATTTATATTTATATCGTCTTATTTGCTTATAAAATCAATAGCCTCTTTCCAAAATGTGGACAGAAAAATTAGAATGCAGCCTGCAAAAGACTTTGTATGGTAATTGGAAATGCAACTTTTTTATCCATTATTTCTGCCTCTTATTTTCTATTTTTTTCAATCCATTTTACTGCAAAATCAACAATTTCCCGCTGACTCATGCACGTAACTTCAGCATTACCAATATTAACTTTATTTACATTTTCACAATCTTTTTATAAATATTTTTTTGCATGATTCCCTACTTATGGCTTATAATGGTATATAGGAATCCATCAAACATATATCTTACAACTTATTATCAGGAGGAACCAATATGGCATTTCGTGAAAAATTAGGAGAGTTTGCAAAAACAGCATGTGACAAAACCGGAGAAGCGGTAGAATACACCAGATTAAATGCAAAAATCTTTTCTGAAAAGAACGCAATCAAGGACGATTACAAAAAGCTGGGAGAATATATGTATCAGGCATATAAAGACGGCGCTGCCATGGATGAGAGGGCCTTGGATTTCTGCCGCTCCATCGATGCCCACAACATGATTATTGAAAGTACTCAGGAAGACTTGAACCACTTCAAGACAACACAGGAAAAAACAAAGACAGCATCTGACGACTCTGCCGCAAATACTGTCATTGTATCTCAGGTAATAAATACATCCAAAGACGAAGTGGAAATGACCGCTGAGGATATCTAACCATCATTTATCACACAAAGGATTTTCCCTCCCCGATTTAAAATCGGGGAATTTTCTTTTTCAAACCTGCTACGCATCCTCCACTTCAATAAAGTCCGCTGACTCAATGGTAAGCAGATCCTCTTTCGTAGGATTTTCCATGCCGATCAATCTGGTGGCCTGATTGGAAATTGCCCGCTCCAGCATATTCCGCACATCTCTTGCATTTGCGAAATTTTCCGGGCGCAT
>JAAVAC010000020.1 GCA_014804265.1 Lachnospiraceae bacterium
CTATGTTAATATGAGAAAGGTGTCGCAAGCCAATCTCAAGAATAGGAGGCGGTTCAAATGAACAGTAAAAGTTTATCACATACGAGGTGGAAATGCCAGTACCATATCGTATTTATACCCAAATACCGAAAAAAGAGATTATTCGGACAGTTGAAGCTCGATGTACGGGAGATATTAAGTACATTATGCAAATACAAAGGAGTAGAAATGATAGAAGGCGCTGTGTGTGCCGACCGTGTACATATATGCGTAAGTATTCCACCGAAGATAAGTGTTTCAAATTTTATGGGATATCTAAAAGGAAAGAGTACGCTAATGATATATGACAGGCATCCGGAACAACAAAGTAAATGGAATAAAGCGTTTTGGGCAAGAGGATATTATGTGGCAACGGTAGGAAATGTAACAGAGGATGCCATAAAGAAATATATTCAGGAACAGTCCGAAGAGTCCCGAAAAGAAGAAAGTGAGGGAGCCGCTTTTTAGCGGCAGCAAGTAAAATATGCTTGCGACACCCGCCTTTCAGGCGAGCAGTAACAGAGGCCTTGGGGGCGTTTTTCAAACCCCCACTTGAAGTGGGGGTTGGTGATTAGTGTAGAAAATATCATCACACAACCGTGTAATCCCCCTGCCCATTCGCAAATGCAGCCGCAGTAGAACCAAAATCAATACTCTGGTCAATGGTAAGGTCTCCGGAAGGATTGATGTTATTTTTCTTCAGGATATATTCAAATACCATTTCCGGCATACCGCCTTTTCTTCCTCCAAGCACAGTAGTGCCTATCAGGTCATTCCACTCAAAGTCGGGAACTTCGCTTCTTGCTACAAGGAAATTCCCGGCTCTCTGGGTCAGTTGTGCAAAATTCACAACATAATCATTGGTATCGCCAAGGTAAGTGTAAACAGTGGATTCCGGTCCCATAAAGCCGATATCCGCTTCCCCGCTCAGTACGGCAGTCATGGTCTTGTCGGCGCCATATCCGGTAACCAGCTCTAAATCAATGCCTTCCGCTTCAAAGTATCCTTCTTCAATTGCTACATACATAGGTGCATAAAAAATAGAATGGGCGACTTCATTCAGCACGACTTTTTGATTGTTGCTGGTGCTGGACTTGCTGCAGCCCGTAAGTAATAGGGTAGAGAATACCCCTAACATCGTAAGTAAAAGCAGAACTTGTTTTTTCATAATTCCTCCTAAATGAAAATCCCATGGATTTTCTTACAGCTTGTTACAGATAATATATGGAGCAGCCAAAAAGATGTGACAAAAGTTTAGAGGTATGATATCATATTTTAGTGCCTGTATATGCCTGTCGGGCAGTTTCAGGAAACATGACGGATGGAATAATGATCCGGATGGGATTGGAGTAAATTTATGAGTATTTATGACACTTTAAATAAAGAACAAAGGGAAGCAGTCTTTCATACGGATGGGCCGGTGCTGATCCTGGCGGGAGCAGGCTCCGGGAAAACCAGGGTGCTTACTCACAGAATTGCCTATTTGATTGAGAAATGCCAGGTAAATCCCTGGAACATCATGGCGATTACCTTTACCAATAAGGCAGCAGGGGAAATGCGGGAAAGAGTGGATGACCTGGTAGGATACGGCTCGGAAAGCATCTGGGTTGCAACTTTTCACTCTACCTGCGTGCGGATCTTAAGAAGATATGCGGATCGGATCGGATTTGATAATAACTTTACCATATATGACACCGATGATCAGAAGACCATTATGAAGGAAGTATGCAAAAAGCTTCAGATCGATACAAAGATGCTGAAAGAGCGAACCATCTTAGGAGCAATTTCCTCAGCAAAAGATGAATTGGTGTCTCCTGTTGAATATGACTTAAACAGTATAGGAGATTTTACTAAGCAGAAAATTAGTAAAGCATATATGGAGTATCAGGCAGTTCTGAGAAAAAACAATGCCATGGATTTTGATGACTTGATTGTTAAGACCATTGAGCTTTTCAAAAACTGTCCGGATGTGCTGGCCCAGTATCAGGAAAAGTTTCAATACATTATGGTTGATGAATATCAGGATACCAATACGGCTCAGTTTGAATTGATACGTCTGTTGGCAGGTGCTTATAGAAACCTTTGTGTAGTAGGTGATGACGACCAGTCTATCTATAAGTTTAGAGGTGCAAATATACGCAATATTCTGGATTTTGAAAAGGTATATGCAGATGCTTTTGTGGTAAAGCTGGAACAGAATTATCGTTCTACCTCCAATGTGTTAGATGCTGCTAACTCGGTGATCAGAAATAACATCGGGCGGAAAGAAAAAGCACTTTGGACTGATAAGGAAGAAGGCAGCAGGATTCATTTCAGACAGTTCGACTATGCCTATGAGGAAGCGGAATACATAGCCTTTGATGTGGCAAAGAAAAAAAGGGAACTGATTTGTGATTATAAGGAGTGTGCGGTTTTATTCAGGACCAATGCTCAGGCACGTATATTAGAGGAACAATTTGTGAAAGCCGGCATACCTTATGATGTAGTGGGAGGCGTAAACTTCTATAGCAGAAAGGAAATCAAAGATCTGCTTGCCTATTTAAAGACCATAGACAACGGAAAAGATGATGTGGCGGTAAAGCGTATCATCAACGTGCCCAAAAGGGGCATTGGCGCCACTACCATTGTCCGGGTGCAGGAATATGCAGACAGCCGGAATATCAGCTTTTATGATGCCCTAAGGGAAGCGGATCAGATTATGACCATTGGAAAGAGCGCTTCCAAGTTAAAGCCTTTCGTGGACATGATAAAGGTCTTTCGTAGCAAACTGGAGTTTTATGGTCTTGAAGAGCTGTTAAAGGATATCATTGAAACCACAGGCTATGTTGCACAGTTAGAGGCTGATGATGACCAGGAGGCAAAGGCGAGAATTGAAAATATCGATGAATTGATTTCCAAGGTCGTATCCTATGAGGAAGAGCATGAAGAGGCATCCCTGTCTGAATTTCTGGAGGAGGTTGCCCTGGTCGCAGATATTGACGGGATAAATAAGGATAATAACAAGGTCCTTTTGATGACGCTGCACAGTTCAAAGGGACTGGAATTTCCCCATGTGTATCTGGCAGGCATGGAGGACGGGATTTTTCCAAGCTATATGACGGTCACGGCGGAAGACCCGGCAGAGGTGGAAGAGGAAAGACGTTTGGCATATGTAGGAATCACAAGGGCAAAGGAGGATCTGACCTTATCCTGTGCAAAGCAGAGAATGATCCGAGGAGAAACCCAGTATAATCCAGTCAGCCGTTTTGTACGGGAAATACCGGAAGGTCTTTTGGACAATAAACTGCCAGCTTCAAAGAGATGGAATGTTGAGGAATATGAGGATACTTCTTATGAACGAGTGGCTTTTAAGCAGAAGCCCTATGCAGGAGCCAGCAGCTTAAATGACAGGAAGCAGAACAATGCCTACCAATCCATTACAAAACCTAAGGCGGTGCTGGCAAAGCCTGCTACAAGTGCTGTGGTAAAACCGTTCATTGCAAAACAGAATCATTTTTCCGATATGGCAGGCATTAGCAAAGGAGCTCCTTCCATGGATGGAGCGCTTTCTTATGGTGAGGGTGACAGGGTAAAGCATATTAAATTTGGTGAGGGGACTGTAAGAGCCATAGCAAAGGGGCCAAAGGATTATCAGGTCACTATTGAATTTGATGCTTATGGACAAAAAATCATGTTGGCGGCATTTGCAAAATTGGAAAAAGTTGAATAAATTATTTATTAAATTTCCAAAAATCTGTAGTAAAAATGCTAAATAAGTGGTATGATATTAAAAATAAAAGAGTCGGTTTGCAGTAAATCAGATAGAGGGAAAGGAAGGAAAGGTATATGAGTAAAGCAAAGGTAGAAGAGCTGGTTGCGGTGATTAAGGCAAATGATTTGTTGAAAAGGGAAAAGGAAATCGAAGAAGAAAAGAAATCCAACACGATCCTGTGGATATTTGCAGTAATCGGTGTCATAGCGGCAATTGCAGGTATCGCTTATGCAGTATATTTGTATTTTACACCGGATTATCTGGAAGATTTTGAAGAAGATTTTGAAGAGGACTTTGATGACGATTTCTTTGAGGAAGAGCCAGAAGAGGATGCCAAAAAGGAAGAAGATAAGGAAGAAAAATAAGACTTCTAAAAAATTTATGATTGAATTGCAAACGGGATTCCATAGGAATCCCGCTTTTTGCATGTATGAAAATCAGTTTACAGATTAAAAATAATTTGCGCATTGCAAGGCAGGGAGAAGAGACATGAAAAAAGGCGGCCAATATACCGGAAAGGTGGAAAAACTGAATTTTCCCAATAAGGGGATCGTATCTTTAGAAGAGGAAAAGGTATTGATTAAAAATGTAATTCCGAATCAGACCATTTCTTTTATAGTCCAGAAAAAACGAAAAGGAAAGGCTCAGGGAAGACTGGTAGAAGTTTTGGAAAAGTCTCCTGTGGAAATAGACAGCCCCTGTCCGCATTTTGGGACCTGCGGAGGGTGTACTTATCAGAATCTTCCATATGAGGAGCAGTTAAAAATCAAAGAGAGCCAGGTAAAGGAATTATTGGACTCAGTTTACAGAAAGCGCGAGGAGCAGCCGGTTTATCAGTTTGAAGGAATTAAGGCAAGCCCTGTCCAGTTTGCGTACCGTAACAAAATGGAATTTTCTTTTGGTGATGAGAGAAAGGATGGCCCGCTTTCCTTGGGAATGCATAAAAGAGGAAGCTTTTATGATGTGGTTTCCGTTGAACAGTGTCAGATTGTAGATGAAGATTATCGGTTGATTTTAAAAACGGTTTTGGATTATTTTCAGGACAAGCAGATAAGCTTTTATCACAGAATGAAACATACTGGATGTCTGCGTCATCTGCTTGTACGGAAAGCGGTGAAGACTGGTGAGATTTTAATAGTCCTGGTAACTACGACCCAGGAGGCAGAGGCCTTGGCAGGACTGTTGGAGGGATTTGTGGAGGCTTTGCTGGATAGCAGGCTGAAGGGAAAGATTGCTGGCATTTTACATACGAAAAATGATTCGCTTGCGGATGTGGTAAAAAGTGATGAAACCATCATCTTATATGGAAAAGATTATTTTTATGAGGAGCTTTTAGGGTTAAAGTTCAAAATATCCCAATTTTCCTTTTTCCAGACAAACAGCCTGGGGGCAGAAGTGCTTTATGAAACTGCAAGGGAATATATCGGAAAGTTAGATGAGGATGACTTGTGGGAGCAAAAGCAATACGGGGAAAAGGGAAAAAGGGATAAGGTGGTCTTTGATTTATACAGCGGAACCGGAACGATCGCACAAATGCTGGCGCCTGTTGCCAAGAAGGTAATCGGAGTGGAAATCGTGGAAGAGGCAGTAGAAGCCGCCAGAATAAACGCACAGCAAAATGAACTTAGCAACTGCGAGTTTATTGCGGGGGATGTTTTGAAAGTGCTGGATGATATTGAAGATAAGCCGGATTTAATTGTTTTGGATCCCCCAAGGGATGGGATTCATCCGAAGGCATTGCAGAAGATTATTGCTTATGGAGTGGAACGGATTGTTTATATTTCCTGTAAGCCTACCAGCCTGGTGAGGGATTTGGAGGTGTTTTTGGAGAGCGGGTATGAGATGGTCAGAGCGAGTGGGGTGGATATGTTTCCGGGGACTGGGCATGTGGAATCTATTGTACTTTTGTCCCACAAATCACCAGATAGCCATATCAATGTGAAGGTAGAGTTTGGAGAAGGTGAGGGAAAAGTGCCTTTGGATGCGATTGCAGAGCGAGCAAAGAAATATCAGCCGAAACCTAAAATCACATATAAAATGATACAGGAGTATGTTGAAAAGAAATACGGATTTAAGGTACATACTGCATATATTGCAGAGGTAAAGAGGTCTTTGGGGCTGACAATGTATGATGCACCTAATGCAGTGGAAGAATTAAAACAGCTAAGAAAACATTCGCCAAAAGAAAAAGTTGAGGCGATAAAAGATGCACTCAAATATTTTGAGGTGATTTGATAGAAGAAAGTATATTTTAAATTGCAAAACAGATAAACCAACTACATCAAAAAACATTTGATATTTATTTCCCATTGGTTGAAGATGCTTGTGGACGGGAAGTTTCGGAGAATGAGTTATCACATTTGTTTGATTATTTATTGGATTTTGCATATGATGAAAAAATCCTGGGATTATATAAAAAAGTATATAGAAAATATTTATATACATATCTGAGTTGCATTAAGTTTTACATTGAAGTGTATCGAGATATGTGGCAAGATGAAGACAGTTATTTAGTAGAACTTCCTTGAAGGGAAAGAGGATAAAGCGTTTTAATAAGATTATGATGTGATTACAGGAGGAGCAATGGGGAAAATAATTAAAGATACAATTCATGCGAACGGAATAGATATTGGAATTTACACGCAGGACTTTGAAAATGAATTTATTTCATTGACAGATATAGCTCGATATAAAAGCGATGATCCAACAGCAGTTATTCAAAACTGGATGAGAAACCGGGATGTGATAGAATTTCTGGGATTGTGGGAAAGACTTCATAATCCAGATTTTAAACCCCTCGAATTCGAGGGGTTTAAAAAGCAGGCAGGAGCCAATGCATTTACAATGTCCCCTAAGAAATGGATAGGGGCCACAGACGCTATTGGTATTGTTTCAAAAGCAGGACGTTATGGCGGAACATATGCTCATAGTGATATTGCTATGTCTTTTGCAACTTGGATTTCTCCTGAATTTCAGTTATACATTATGAAAGATTATAGAAGATTAAAAACAGATGAGAATAGTCGGCTATCTTTAAATTGGAACCTAAACAGGGAAATATCCAAGTTAAATTACAGGATACATACAGATGCAATTAAGGACAATTTGATTCCGCCAGAATTAACTCCTGCGCAGATATCTTATACATACGCTAATGAAGCAGATATGCTCAATGTCGTTTTATTTGGAAAAACAGCTAAGCAATGGAAAGATGAAAATCCATCAGTTAAAGGAAATATGCGAGATGTGGCAACACTGAATCAGTTACTTGTGCTTGCGAATCTGGAAAGTTATAATGCAGTTTTGATTAATCAGGGAAAGAAACAGAAAGAGCGAATGGAACTGCTTCGGCAGTTAGCGGTACAGCAATTGCAGACTTTGGAAACGGTAAGCTTAAATAATTTGCCGAAATTGGAAGCTAATCAGTTGGAGAATTAAAATGTTGAAGAGGGAAACAATCAGTGTAATAGTAAAAAAGATATAATATGAAAAGGAGCAATGGTAATTTTTGAAGATGAGAGAAATAACAAATAAAGAACTAGAGAATATAGTTTTAAAGCAGCCATCAGCATTTTTATGTGGAAATGGATTTAGTATTAATTTTGATAATGATTTTGCAAATATTTATGACAGACTTTATGAAGCGCATAAATTATTGCTTCATAGTGGTAAGTATGATGTGAAAGCCAATAATTTATTTAAGAAGGTTTTTAAGGATAATTATAAAAATGTCTGTAAGTATGTATATACATATAAGCAAAAAGATATAGAACAAGTATTTTTGTCAGGTATTGATTTTGCTGAAAGCATTATAAAGGATGAGGATTTATGTAAAAAATTAAATGATATGGAATATATTCATAAATTAGTTTTTGGAAAGTCAGAATTAGATTTGGTTGAAAGTATTGCGAGAGTTGGAAGAAAGAGAGGATATAAATTTGTAAATATTGAATATTGGTCCATATTAATATATATGTTTTTTGCAATAAATGAAATGGATTCTGAAAAGTATGCTTTCCCTCCAAATAATGAATTTATTATTTTGATTAAAGTGGGATATATGAACAAAAATAAGATTGTTACCGAAACAGATGATATTCATCAATTTGCGTTGAGCAATGGATTTAATACATATTATCGAATGCTTTTTGCAACAGCTATTTTGTGCAATGGAAAGGCCGTAAACTTTTCAAAGCTTGGTAATCTTAGCAATTTAAAATTGGATAAAATTAAAAATTTTCTGGATAAGTACAAAGTGTTAATCACTTTAAATTATGACCATATTTTAGAAAATATGTCAATGCGACCTGTACAACATATTCATGGACAGTATGTACTTAATGAAAAGGAGTATGTCTATTATCAGAGTTTAGGAGTAGGATTGAATTTTGAAACATATGTAAGTTTTTCGGATATATTAATCGGAGATTATTTCACGAATAAAACATTTGCAGGAATAGTAAATGTAATGAATAAGAATCCTATTAATAAGAGGACAGCCAACATTGTAAAAATAGTTGGTAATTGTATGGAGAAGGATAAAGTAGAAGTTGTGGTGATATTTGGAATGAATATTGATAACGACCAACATATAATAAGGGATGTAATGCTTCGATTTAGTGATATGCCATCTGAAAATGTTAAAATTATTTATTGTTACTTTACAGAAGAAGACAGAGATACATTTAATGAGCAATATGAATCATCAATTACTTTTAGGAAAGATGTTAGCCATCGAGTTAAGGAAACAGAACTTTTGTACATAAAGACTCAAGATATTTTGCAAGAGTATTTTGTTAAGTAAAAATAAGTAGTAATAAATTTATTTGTGATATGTTATTTGTGGGAAAAAGGTAATATCGTTGAGACGGTGTGTCTCTTGAGCAACACCAATAAGAAGAAAGATTCCTACATAACTCTGGATGTGGAGATGGATGAGTATTACCGCATAAAGAATGAAGGAAAGACCACTGGTAAGTAAGCCTCACAATCGAATAGGAATTTGAATAGATAAGCTGCAGATGCGGAGATGATCCGAGAACTGCAGCTTCTTTTAATTTATCAAATGTCTATTGGAAAAAGAGGACAAACACATGGCAAAAAAGAACATAAGAGAATTGAAGGTAAGAGCACAGAGCGGTTACCAGTACAAGGCGACACCAACCATCATCTTGAAGGGCGACTGGTTGAAAGAAATTGGATTTGACATTGGAGATTACATTACAGTGACCTGCGAGAATGGAAAGCTGGTAATTGCTCCTGATACTGCACGTGCAGAGATGGAAGCAGCAGAGCAGGCATTTATGGAAGCAAAGACCAAAAAGCTTCAGGAAAAATTCCAGAAGGAGCGTGAGAAGATTCATGCTCAGTATGTAGCAGAGAGAGCAACAGGGTACAGAGCATGAGAGAGTTTAGAATAAAATGAAGGAGGCGGCTATGTTTGACGAAAAACAGATATCAGCTTTGGGTCCGAATTATTTTAATATCATCTTGCAGGATGACCGAGATGTAACGATACAGTCTAAATGTACCGGTCACGTGTGGTATATTCGCTGCTGTGAATATCCTAATCCGGCAAGCTGTATTGATGTTATGAGCAGATTGATACTTAAATACGGTCCAAGTATGTTGGAAAGGATAGAATGGAAAGAAATGCGGGATACACATTGCGAAGAAACGGATAATGTGCTATGATACGTACAACGCAATGCGTGGAGCGACACTCAGATACACAATTTTTGACAGCAAAATACGAAGGAGTGAAAGGCTTACGTTGGAGAGAAATGTAGAAATTGTTACGGGCAGTGATAAAAAGAAGATTGTGAGAATCCATGATATCAGGTTTCAGGGGAAGCGGTCTATTGACTGGAGGCAAGTACGAGAATACCTGAAAGATTATGTTGGTGCGGCATACGAAATAGCTGAGACAAAGGATATAATATACATCGGTTCCGATCTGCCGGATGAATATAGCGGGTCGAGATATACCTACAAGTTGATGGGAACACTAGCAAAAGCCAAAGCTAATGCAGCACAAGGAATTCCGGAATTGTTGGAAATGGCTGTCAACAAGCGGTTTTTAGAAAATCGTGATCCGAGACATATCAGAAATGCTCAATATGGATGGTATAGATATGATGCATATTTTGAACTACCTGTATATGATGAAGATGGAGAAATCGAGAGGTATAATTGTTTTAGGGCAACAATGTTGATTCGGCATTCTGCGAATGGAAAAAAGTATCTTTATGATATTTTGGACATAAAAAAAGAAACGAGCAACTCTCTCAGCTCATTATGAGCTTACCAGACACAAAACCCATTTCTCTTTGACAGAAACATAACATAAATGGCACCATTTTGTCAACTGTTTTTTTTCAAGCGAGAAAATAAAAGAGGATAATCGATATGGATATAGCAAAAAGAATAACGGAACTTCGTGAGGAAGCGGGCGAAAACAGAAAAGAATTTTCGCATCATACGGGGATACCTGTTCGAACATTAGAGGACTGGGAGGCGGGGCGCCGCACTCCGCCGGAATATATTCCTCGGCTGATAGAGTATCAGATGAAGTATGAGAAGTTGGTTAAAAGCAATAAGAAGGATTAAACCCGCCAAAATCGACGAGTTTAGAAAATAAGAATTATAAAGATATCGAATTCGATAAGTTAAATTAATTTTAATCGTGTGAAATTCGAGGCGGTTAAATCAATTGATTTTTGATAGGAAATTTGCGGACGAAATTTTCGACCGCAAAAGGAGATACTTGGTGTGGAATCTGTCTAGGTTTAAATGCCTCGAATTCGAGGCATTTAGAATCAAGAGGCTGGTCATTTGAGCATTTTCGTGACGTCACGAAAATGATAGGGAGTGGAATCAATGATTAAGAAGAAAAATTGTTACATCTACACCCGTGTATCTACGGCGTTGCAGGTGGATGGGTACAGTTTGGATGCACAGAGAGATAAACTTCGCAAGTATGCGGAATATCAGGATATGACAGTTGTTTCCGAGTTTTCAGACGAAGGATTTTCAGGAAAAAACATTAAGGGCAGACCTGAGTTTACGCTCATGATGGAGAAAATTGAATCGGGCGAGGATGATGTGAGTTTTGTCCTTGTGTTCAAACTTTCCAGATTTGGCAGAAATGCTGCGGATGTGCTGAATTCCCTTCAGACAATGCAGGACTATGGTGTGAACTTAATCTGTGTGGAGGACGGAATCTATTCGCAATATATTATCTTGCGAAAGCCATAGAACTTTGGGAAGCAAATTCTAATTTTCATTATTATAAACTCTTTGAGGCATATAAGCGATATTTAGAACTATTATAATATTATCCATTATAATCTTGATATGATTATCTCTCTTAGATATCGTGTTAAATCGTTAATTGCTACACAATTTCGTCGATGGGCAACTGAACGTCTGAAAGAGTATATGATAAAAGGCTTTACGATGGATGATGAACGATTAAAAAATTTAGTTGGTGAAAATTACAGGAAAGAGTTACTAGACCGCATACGGGATATTCGTTCATCTGAAAAGGTGATGTATCGGCAGGTGCTTGACCTTTATGTTACCAGTGTGGATTATAATCCTAAAAGTAGTGAATCTATTGCATTTTTTTAAATGGTTTAAAATAAATTGCATTACGCTGCACATGGGCATACGGCTGCAGAGGTGATATATGAACGAGCAGATGTGGAGCAGCCGTTTATGGGACTTAAAAGTTTTTCAGGATATTTTGACTTCGCAGAAATTCAGGCTATGCGTCATAATCCTATGTATATGTCTGATTATGTCGAGCATCTTGATAATGTGTTGAAAACTACCGGAGAAAAATTATTGTAAGGTGCAGGAACAATTAGTCATGCACAGGCAATCGAAAAAGCAATGGAAGAATATAGAAAATATCAGGCTCAGAATTTATCTTCAGTTGAAGAAGAGTATTTAGAAAGCATTAGAAATTTATATAGTAGCTATAACACATGTTGAGACTATTATACTCTTGTCCCACAAGTCACCAGACAGTCATAGTCATATAATGTGAGGGTTACAGTACATCATAGATAAAAGGAAACAAGTGATAATCGAGTGATCAGATAGTATTTCTCTATAGAGGGTATTACTTAACGGATCCTCAAAAGAGGAGCCATGAAATATAAATATCTGTTGTTCCCGCCTGTTATTCTTCCTTCATTAAGGCAATGAAATCATCTGGAAGCACTGCTTTTATCATTCCTTGTTGGTAATCCTTCACATTTCTTGTAATGATATAATCAATATCTGCCTTTACGGAGACTCTTTCCACTACAGCATCCTCATAGTCGCTGACTGCCGATGCAAGGGCGTCCACGCATTCATCTCCTGACACTGCAAGTATCCCTATAAAAGAATACAGTTTTCCCATGACTTGTTTTGCATGTTCTGCACTGTGCAGGTATTTTCTCGCTAAATAGTAAATATCTGTGGCAGAACTTGCTGTAATATGCATATCTATAACATGGTTCGCTGCCATAATAAAAATCTTTTCTGCACTTTCTTTCCACGGTTCTCTGGATATCAGTGCATCAATAATCACATTTGTATCAATCAGCACCCTCATTTATTTTACACCAAGCCTCTCTCTTTTAGCTTCTTCTATAGATGCATCTTTAGGCAAGATCCCAAATAAGGATTTTGCAGTCTGTACCCTGTCCTGATATGGATTTGTCAACTTTGCCACTACCTTGCCATTTTTTGTAATAAAGACATCCTCCGTTGCAGATAATAACAGATACTTTCCGAGATTATTTTTAAGTTCCGTTGCCGTAACTGACATAAAACCACTCCTTTCTTTGTACTATTATTATATCCAAATCGTACGATTTAATCAACTATTTTAGCTGAAATATATGGAAATAAGATTTGGAGGCTTTTACACTCAGCAAAGTGCCAAAAGCCCCATTGACTTTCCCCCTAGGGCAAAGTTTATACTGGAATGGAAAGGAGGTTCGCATATGCTTACAATCGGAGAATTCTCAAACATATGCAAAGTATCAACAAAGACACTCAGATACTATGCAGAAATAGGTCTGATACTGCCGGATGAGATTAACCAGGAAAACGGCTATCGGTATTATTCCATCAACCAGTTGGAGAAAATGCTGCTGATCAATCGACTGAAGGCATATCATTTTTCTTTAGAGGAAATCAAATCAATCATCGAATCAGAAGAACTGATGGAAGAGGCTCTTTTTGCTGCACTTCATAAAAAGAAAAAAGAGATTACGGTGCAGGTACAGAAATTTGAAGACACTTTGAAGCAGATAGATGGTGATATATCAAATTTAAGGCAAGGCAAATCCATCCTGTCATATTTGAAAAACATCGATGTACAGCTCGTGGAAATTCCAAAGATGCACATTCTGTCAATTCGAAAGAATGTTTTGGAGAATGAGTTTTCAGAAGAATATGGCATTTGCTTCGGAAATCTATTTCGGAAAATGGAAGAGAAGAAACTGACAGCGGCTGCTCCGCCAATGGTGCTGTTTCATAGCGATGAGTATAGCCCGTTCGGGTTAGACACAGAATTTGCAATTCCAATAAAAGAGTATGCAACCGGAACAAGGGATTTCTGTCCCGGGCTTTGTTTAAAAACAGTCGTGCAGGGGTCTTATTCACAGCTTTCTTCGGTTTATGCAAAACAAATAGAGTGGGCAAAAAAGGAAGGTTATGAAAACAGCAATGCTTTGTATGAAGTATACGTAACAAATCCAGCTGAGGTTTTACGGGAAAGTGAACTTGTTACGGAAGTTTATTATCCCGTAAAAAAGAGAGCTTCAAAAGAGTCAGGATAGCAAGCCAGTATCATGAATTGTGTGGGATGAAGGAGAAAATGAATGGATCAGAAAAAAATAGGAGAACTGGAACAGAAAATAAATAATGATTATGGAAATACCATAGGTATGGTTATATTAAAAGATGGGACTGTATCATACGAAAAATATTTTAATGGGTGTACAGCAGATAGCCGTGTTCACGTTTATTCTGTGACAAAAAGCATTATTTCAGCGCTGATTGGAATTGCCTTGGATAAAGGGTGTATAAAAGACATGGAAGAGAAGGTGTTAGATTTTTTCCCGGAATACAAAGTAAAAAAGGGAGAAACCACGATACAGAATATTACGCTAAAGGATATGTTGGTGATGACAGCACCCTATAAATACCGTTTTTTTGCACCCTATGTAAAATACTTTACAAGCAGTAATTGGGTGGAATTTTCCCTTGATTTATTAGGCGGTCGGGGAAAGATAGGGACATTCCGGTATGCCCCATTGATTGGACCGGATATTTTATCAGGGATTTTGGTGAAGGCAACAGGGCAGTCTGTATTTGATTTTGCGGCAGAAAATTTGTTTTCACCCCTTGGCATTACAGTGGAAAAAAGTTTGACCTTTCAAAATAAAGAAGAGCAAATGGCCTTTAACAGGTCTACGGATATTAGCGGATGGGTAGTAGATCCAATGGGGACTCATGCGGCTGGCTGGGGGCTTACGCTTACACCTATGGATATGGCAAAGATTGGTCAGTTATATCTGAATGGTGGGATGTGGGCTGACAAGCAGATTATTTCCGGAAAATGGATTGAAGAGAGTACAACGGAACACAGCCGATGGAAAAAACAGAATCTGCCCTATGGGTATTTGTGGTGGCTAAATGAGGACGGTTATGCAGCTATGGGAGATGGCGGCAATATAATTTATGTAAATACAAGGAAGAAGCTGGTGGTTTCTATTGCGGCTCTTTTTGTACCCAAAGCAGGGGATCGAATAAAGCTGATTAAGGAATATGTTGAACCTGTTTTTTGAAACGAAATATAGTCGCACTTAGGTCAGAGAGTGAGTGACCGGATATAGCAACCATTTGCAAACCATTTTGAATGCAAGCAGGATTATTGCAATTCCCAGAAAACACAGATATAATGATTAAAAAACATTGCTGGAAATAAAGCAGGCAGTGGATGTAAGAGAAAGGAACAAAGCAAATGGAAGATTTAACAGTAGTAATGGAGAGCGGCATTCTGAATATCCGTGTCGGTGCGATTATCATGAAAAATAATGAAATACTCATGGTAGGAAATGAACGTTCGGATTATTACTATTCTGTGGGTGGCAGAGTAAAATTTGGAGAAACTGCCGAAGAAGCTGTTATAAGAGAAGTATTTGAGGAAACCGGTGTCAGGATGGAAGTGGATCGTCTGGGATTCGTTCATGAAAATTTCTTTGTGGGGGATGCAAAGACGAATCTCGGAAAGAAAATATATGAGATTTCCTTTTACTTTTATATGAAGGTGCCAAGTGATTTTGAACCCATATGCAATAGCTTTACGGAAGATGAACAGAAAGAACATTTAGTCTGGATAGATAGGAATACGGATCAGAAATATTACCCGGAGTTTTTCCGGGAAGAGTTGGCAAACGTGTCCCGGGAAGTAAAACACTTTGTGACAAAAGATATTTAACCCTATGAACCAACCGGTAAGCCTGCAATGCTTGAACGGAATAAATAGGTTGATGTAAAGAAATAAATAGCATATATGGATTAGAACGGAAGATAGGATATAAAAAAATGAAGGTACTGATAGGAACAACAAATCCATCGAAAGTGAAACGCTTTGAAGGATTTTTAAATGATTGTAATATTGAATTTTATACGTTAAAAGATTTGGGTATTTTTACAGAACCGAAAGAGAACGGAAAGGACCCGAAAGAGAATGCTATAATCAAGGCAAAGTATTATGGTCATTTTTTTGATGTAGTGATTTGCAATGACTCTGGTCTTTATTTTGATGAATTGCCAATGGAAGATAGCAGGCAGCCGGGGTTAAACATACGGACACCGCAGGGAAGTAAGCGTTTAGATGATGAAGAAATGATAGATTACTATTCTGATTTAATACATTCATTAGGTGGAAAAGTGCTGGCTTATTATTTAGATGGCATTGCTGTAAATAATCGTGGGAAGATATATTCTTTTATGGAAAGTACAGAGGGAATCAAGGCCGATGCCTTTTATATGGTGGATACACCATCAGAAAAAAGACACAAAGGATGGCCCTTGGACTCCATTTCATTGAATAAGGATACAATGACATATTTTGTGGATCAGGGGAATAACATATATGATATAACGGAAGAAAACATTATGCTGGGTGAATACCGAAAGCGTTTAATTAAATTCTTGAAAATTGCATTAGGAATTGAATCATAAGCATAGAAACGAAATGGGAATTGGTTTCATGTTCCATGTAATATCAGATTTATTATGAAGATGCTGACTTTGGAAGGTGCCATTCAGGGTGTGAAAAAGACTGCGCTGCCGGATGATCTAAAAGCAGAGTTGAAGGAGTTTTACCAGTGGCATAAGAAATGAGCGCAGGGATGAAAAATGATTATAGGTAGAAGAAGCACAGTCTTGCTGTAAAACTTGCAGGAGCGAAAGAGATTATCTTAAACTTGTTACTTTTTAGGAACAGTTCGAGATAGTCTTTTTTTATGTTTCCATTATCGAAAGAAAGGGATAATTTATGCTGATAGTAAAATAGTGATGTTCACTATGCAGGTTATGTGTACATATATATTTGAAAGTGGAACAGCGGTTTTGCTCCTCATGGTTACCAATTAAAAGATGAAAATCTTCTGATTGCCAAGGATGAAGTCGAGATTATGCTACTGATCAATCGTTTGAAGGCATTCTGCATCAGATAGATAGCAATATGTCAAATGTTTAAATTTAAGTGGAGCAAAGGCAGAAAGCAGATACTGGAGAAACTGTTTTTTTATTCTAAGGCAGGTTTTCAGATGATTTCACAGAAGATACCAAAGAAGAAATGAGATAAACATGATGGGATAAACATGATGTAACTTAATTATTGACATTATTGTAAATGATGGTATATTTGAATCGAAATAGGAGGAATTAGCAGCTAAGAGAGGAATGAAGGAAATGGAAGAAAGAAAACAAAATTCACTTGTAGAAGGCCCGGTATTTGGTTCTTTGATTCGGTTTGCCGTGCCGGTGCTGGGAGCTTTGATACTGCAGGCAGCCTATGGAGCAGTGGATTTATTGGTTGTGGGACAGTTTGGAGATGCTTCCAGTATTTCAGCGGTAGGAACGGGTAGTACGTTTATGCAGATGATAACGTATGTAATCATCGGTCTTGCCATGGGAGCAACGGTTACAATTGGACAGCATATCGGAGAACAGAAACCTGAGGAAGCGGGTAATGCAGTTGGAACAACAGTTATGCTGTTTGTGGTAATGGGAATTGTGCTGACAGTCTTACTGGAAGTATTTGCAGGTAACATTGTGGCAGTTCTTCAGGTGCCGGAAGCATCTGTGACAAAAACGATATCCTATATCCGAATCTGTTCCGGCGGTATCCTGGTTATTATTGCTTATAACGTAATCAGTAGCATTTTAAGAGGGGTGGGAAATGCAAATCTGCCTCTGCTTTTTGTAGGGATTGCCTGCATGGTCAATATTATTGGTGATTTGCTTTTGGTTGGTGTGTTCCGGATGGATGTGGCTGGTGCAGCGATTGCTACGGTAGCAGCGCAGTTTGTGTCCGTGATTGCTTCGCTTCTGGTACTGCGCAGGCAGCGGCTTCCAGTCGCATTCTCCGCAAAACAGTGCAAGATATATAGCAAAGAGCTTAGGATGATTCTGAATGTAGGGATTCCGATTGCCTTGCAGGAGGCTATGGTACAGGTCTCTTTTTTGGTAATCAATTCTATTGTTAACAATATGGGATTGATGCCATCAGCAGGATACGGTGTGGCACAGAAACTGGTTACTTTTATCATGCTTGTGCCGTCGTCTGTGATGCAGAGTGTGTCTGCATTTGTGGCACAGAATATTGGCGCCGGAGAAAAAATCAGGGCAAAACAGGGATTTTATGTGGCTATGATTACAGGGTGCAGCGTCGGAATTATTATTTTTTCTATTGGATTTTTTGGAGGAGCACAGATATCATCATTATTTACAAATGATGCGGAAGTGATTGCACAGAGTGCGGATTACCTGAGAGGATTTTCGGCGGATTGTATTCTTACCTGTGTTCTGTTTTCCAGTATTGGTTATTTTAATGGGTGTGGAAAGAGCATTCCGGTCATGGTGCAGGGAATTACTTCGGCATTTTGTATTCGTATTCCGGTCTCCATTTTTGTGTCAAGGCTTCCAGGGGCATCTTTGGCGCTGGTAGGTCTTGCAACACCGATTACCACAGTATATGGAATTATATTTTTTATGATTTGCTTTGCATGGGTCGGGTATAAGAAGAAATTAGGAAATTAAAAAGATGATTATAGCAATGAAGTTTTTGTAAGAAAAAAATTGGAGGTACGTGTAATGGAAATAACAATCAACCGCCAAAGTGTTTGTATGGGCGATGATATAGAGGACCATGCCATCACATATACCATTGACTCATCTACCAGATTTAGTGGGATTTTTCAAGATCTCATCAAGGAGAGGTATTTTCCGAGCATTGCGGGAAATGACGTAGTCTGGACATTGGTTTGCGGAAAAGATGATTTGATGTCATGGAAAACAAAAGAGGATAAACTGTATAGTCGATTTGTTTTCGAGGAACCAGCTATCCTTAGCGTAAAGCGGTGGAGAACCGCTGCGATATATTTCAGGTACTATTCACCTCCCATAAAAAGGGCACAGCAGATTTTTAAGATGTTTGGTGGATCAAAGTTCCATATAGGGCACGAGGGATTTATGGCTGAATATGAAACTTATGGTATTTCCCAAAGCATGGAGGAGGATTGGCGAAAAACTCTTTTGTAATGTTGATTACAGTATAATGGCTTAGGAAAAGGGACTATCTCGGGCTTGTCATTTTTTAAGAACAGTTTGAGATAATCTTTTTTTATGCTTTCATCATCAAAAAAAGGCATAACATAATATTTATTACAAAAACATAGCCTAATTTTGACATGCAGCAGCATAATAAAAAAATTGTGTTAGAATGCCAATCGAAAGAAGAAAAACTGATGTTACCTGAAAAAACATATAGGATAAAGCAGACATAAACATTTTAAAAAAGAGTTGAATGAAAAGACTCGTTGATGTATTATGTATAGAAAAAAGTACGAGGTGTGAAATGTATAACATTGGCATATGTGACGACGGACGGAATATTTGCTCCTCCATTGAAAATATGATACTGCTATACACAAAGGAGAGAGAAATAAAAGTCGATACAAAGGTCTGGTATACGGGAGAGGGGCTTTGCCGCTATTTGGAACAGGGCAATCACGTAGATATTTTATTTCTGGATATAGAATTGTTTGAACTGACGGGAATAGAAGTGGGGGATTTTATCCGCAATCAATTGGAAAACAGGGAGATGCAGATTATTTACATATCGGGGAAATCCTCCTATGCCCAGAAGCTGTTTAAGACACAGCCCATGGATTTTCTCATAAAGCCTATTACCCAGCCACAGATTGATGAAGCCTTAGACCTGGCTGTCAAGATAATCGGACAAAACTCCGAGACCTTTGAATTTAAAAACGGCAAGGAATATTATTATGTTTCCTATGGAGAAATCATGTATTTTGTCAGCGAAGGAAGAAAGATAAAAATCATTACCCCACATGGGGAACAGGAATTCTATGGGAAAATGAGGGAACTGGAAAAAAATCTGCCGGGAGAATTTATTACGATTCATCAGTCTTATGTAATCAATAGGGAATACGTAGCCCGTTATACTTATGAAATGGTAGAGTTGACAAATGGCACCATATTGACCATCAGCAAGGCAAACCGAAAGCAGGTAAGAGAAAAAATATTGCGGGAAGGATAGAAAGAATGATAGATATGATTATTTGCGTCTCCACGAACCTGTTCCGGGTTTATCTGATTCGCAGATTCATGCAGATTTTTTTTGGCTGCAGGGAAGAGGGAAAAGTAAAACAAGTATTGGCATATGGGGGATTCTTTTTAGTCAATACAGTTACCTATCTAATGTTTCATCTTGTATGGGTCAATATTATTTGTAACCTGGCGGGAATCAGCCTGGTTGTACTTTTATATACCAAATCTATAAAAATGAACCTGTTCGTAACTTGTTCCATTTACTTGATTAACATAGGTTGTGATACCGTTTCCACTTTACCATTTATAGAGTACCGGGATGGAGAAAGCTTTACTCAGGTTTATGCAGTCATATCAGTATTTCTCATATTTATCTGTGAATTGCTCACGGAGAAAATAGTAAATGAAAGAAAACAGGTTGAAAATATTCAAAATTTTTCTTTGGTTTTAGTTCCTTTATGTAGTATCATTATGCTTTGCCTGCTAATCTATATAGAGGCCAGTACAGTATCCGGGCTGATCATTATTAGCGTAGGGCTCCTTATGGCAAATTTCCTGATTTTTTATTTATATAATATGTTGTCAAGCACATTATCTCAGAAATATGAAAATGACGTGTTGCGTCAGAAAATTCAAAATTATTCCAATCAGATAGAGATTATGTTGCAGGGAGAAGAAAAAGTAAAAGCCTTGCGGCATGATATGAAGCATCACATGAGCGAATTGAAACTTATGGCAATGAAACATGAAAATAAAGCAATACAGAAATACATAGATGATATGGAAGCATTTATGGAAAATCCAAATGAGATTGTTGCTTCCGGAAATGTGGAAATAGACAGTGTGTTAAATTATCTGCTGCAGCGGGCAAAAAAGGAACTTCGTAGTGTGAACGTAAAAATACAGATACCGGCAGCAGTCAGTCATTTTTTTGATTTAAATGTTATTTTAGGAAACCTGTTGGAAAATGCAATAGAAGCGGCAATGCAGACGGAAGAAAAGCAATTGGATGTAAGCATAAAGCTAAAGCAGGGTGTTATGTGGATTAAAATAGAAAACAGCTTTCACGGGGGCCTTAAGAAAGGACAGCACGGGCTGTTGACTACAAAGGAAAAGAAGGAACAGCATGGAATTGGGTTGAGTAATGTGAGGAAAATCGTAGAGAAGTATAATGGGATTATGGAAATATGCCCACATGACAATTTATTTTGTGTCAAGTTAATCTTGTATATGTCAAGAATTGAAAATTAACAAAGTGTTTGGAGAAACAGGAGTATGACTGTGGAATAGTCATGTGCCTGTTTTTTTCTGTAAGGTTAATTATTACAAATTCATATCCAAATTTTGACATGAAACGGTATAGGAAGAAATTCGTGATAAAATGACATTTGAAAGGAGGGGAAAGCAATGCAGGTGAAAGGGAATGTAGCTAGAAAAATGGAAAAAGCCATTGCGAAAATGGCAAAAATGTCTGCCAGCGTGGAAGCCAACACAGCATGTCCATGTTGGAACTACCAGCCAAAAGAGCCGCAGAACGTGAAAAAATTGCGGAAGTTTTGAAATTGGCAGGAAGCCTGACGGGGAAGCTTCTTGAAGATGGAGCGATATCATCAGAAGAGGCGGAAATTGTAAAATATGGCCTTGAAAATATAGGAAGCAACCTGTTGGGCTTGCTTGTAATTCTGGCAATTGGCGGCTGTTTTCGTCATTTGCTTGACAGCTTCCTCTTATGGCTGTTGATTTTTCCACTTAGAAAAAACGCAGGTGGATTTCATGCAAAAACAAAAGCAAGATGCATGTTTGTATCAGCGGGGATGCTCATCGTATCTTTTATTTGTCTTGTCTGGATGGAATGGACGAAAACGGTATACATATTGATTGCAGCAATCTTTTTTGGAATCATATTCTTTATGGCTCCGGTTGGCAATCAGAATAAGCTTTTGGATGAGATGGAACAAAAAGTATACCGGGAACGCACAAGGATTGTGCTGCTTTTGGAAAGTATGCTGCTGATACTGGCTTGTGTTTTCGACTGGAAGGAACTGCTTATGGTGATAGCCATGTGTTTTTCTATTGTTGGGACAACACTTTTAGCAGGGAAGATAAAACTTTGGCTAAAATGAGATGTTTTTTGTAAAAGGGAATGAAGAATAATATTTTATGTCAAAAGAGAAATGAATATTAAAAATCGTATGCGGTGTTGTCGGACAGGCAGCACCGCTATATAAATCACGGTAAAGAGTATTGAAAAAGGAAGACTGGAAGGAAGGTTATGTGGTAGTGTCATATGATCCAGTAAAGTATCAGCTTCTTTATAATTAGAAAATATGATAAAGTATTTTGAGAATTGATTTGGTTAGGAAAAAAATATAATAAATACAAAAAGAGGAGGAATGATTATGTGTACAGCAGCAACTTACAAAACAAAGGACTTTTATTTTGGGCGAACTTTGGATTATGAGTTCTCGTATGGAGATGAGATTACGGTAACCCCACGCAATTATTGCTTTGAATTTCGAAGCCTTGGCAGAATGGAAAACCATTATGCAATGATTGGCATGGCCCATGTGGTAGAGGACTATCCGCTGTATTATGATGCAGTGAATGAAAAGGGGCTTGGAATGGCAGGGTTAAACTTTGTAGGAAATGCCGAATATAAGGATCAAGTACCGGATAAGGACAACGTGGCAGTGTTTGAATTCATACCATGGATTTTAGCACAATGTGCCACAGTAAAAGAAGCAAGGGTATTATTGGAAAAAATCAATCTTGATAATACTACTTTCAATGCAGAACTGCCAGTAGCATCCCTTCACTGGATCATTGCAGACAGTACGGAGGCCATTACGGTGGAATCGGTGAAAGAAGGCATTTTGGTATATGATAATCCGGCAGGAGTGTTGACCAACAATCCACCATTTGACCAACAGATGTTTCAGCTAAATAACTATATGAACCTGTCCATCAGGAATCCGGAAAATCATTTTGCCCCGAAGCTGCCATTACATGCATACAGTCGTGGCATGGGAGCTCTGGGTCTTCCGGGAGATTTATCCTCCCAATCCCGCTTTGTCAGGGTAGCTTTTGTAAAAATGAATTCTATTTCTGGAGATTCGGAAGCAGAAAGTGTCAGTCAGTTTTTCCATATCCTTGGTTCTGTAGACCAACAGCGGGGATGTTGCCTGGTAGGAGAGGATGAATATGAAATTACCATTTATACATCCTGCTGCAATGCGGATAAAGGTATTTATTATTATACTTCTTATGACAATCATCAGATTAGTGGGGTGGATATGCATAAAGAAGATTTGGACGGTAATCAGCTTTTCAGGTATTCGCCGATTCAGGGAGAACAGATCAGGATGCAGAATTAAGCAATAAGGGAATTTTGGATAAACGGACGTGGGAGCCGGCATAGCATATGGTAGTCTTCTGGGCACGCTTTCGCTCTGCAAAGACGCAGCGGTACTAACGCACCAAAGTACGGTGCGTAAGTGCCGGCGACTTTGCCAAGGCCCAGAAGACTACCATATGCTATGCCGGCTCCCACTGGGTATCGAAAAGCCAGATATTGTGTTAAAGGGTTCTATATGTTTTAGAAGCAGGCAATGTCTATGAAAGATATAAGCGGAGCTATAATAAAAAAGAAAATGCACAGTATTTTGAAAATCCAATATATTATCATATAAAGATATATTAGGAGAAAATATTAAAATGGAAGAAAAAAATATTCCCCTGACCAATACATGCAGCTTTATGGGGATAAATCCGATTATGATGGCGTTGCCTTATCCCTCCATTCAGGTAAGGGAAAGAAATACAGCTTATGCTAACTTGCTCAGTGTTGATTATTGCGGTGCAGTATCGGAAATGTCTGCGGTTACCCAGTACATCAATAACGAAAACCGCTTAGCCTGTGAAAAATGCCCTTTGGCAAAAACATTATTGGGAATTGCCATGGCGGAAATGATTCATTTGCAGAAATTAGGAGAGTTGATTTATTTATTAGGTGGAACTGTAAATTTTGCAGCAAAATACCGCAACGGAAGACAAATTCTGTGGACACCAGAATATCTGGACATTCCGGAAAATGCAAGAAAAATGCTGCTTGCAGACATAGAGGCGGAAGAGGGAGCCATCAATCAATATGCAACGCATATGAAAATGATAAAGGATGATGGTGTGAATGCTGTATTGGCAAGGATTATAAAGGATGAAGAGTATCATATTATGGTGCTTAGGGCTTTGATGGAGGAACTATAGGATTAGAAAATATAATATGGGAGCGGGCAAAAAAGCATGGAATGAACAACATGCTTTTTTGTGTGTCCAATTTTAACAATAACATGGGCGAATTATGACAGGAAACGGTTATAAAGATAAAATTGCGATAAAATTTTTTAGGAAAGGAGGGAATAGAAGAAAGGGAATTTCTAGGAATTAATTTGTTAGGTGCAACTGGTATTTTAATTGTGTCAGTTTTACGGCGTTTGAAAAATATTGTTTTGTGAATGGCGGCATTTCCACTTCACGGAAGTGTGGAAGGATTTTATACAGAAAAAAGCAATCTGATAACTGACAAAATGAACTTTCAAAAGTTTAAAGGATAAAACTGACAGAAACTTAGGTTTGAATGATGTGGAGGTAGATAATATGTTTAAAAAGTCATTATCCAAATTTTTAGTAACTACGGCAATGTGCACGATGCTTGTGGCAGGGTCTGTCTGCGCAGCATCACATCCAACCTTTTCTTTTACGCTGGGAAATACAGGTCAAAATTTTACGTATATTTCAAGTACATACAATAAGAAAGTGTATGCTTCGGATCCATGGACGTTAAAGGTTAATTCCATTACATATGCTGTGAATTCCCATGGAGTAAGATTTGTTCCAGTGCAGTATAATTCAAGTACGGGAAAAAATGGGAAAATTTGTACTCAAAGTGGAGTTTGGCGGAGTTCGGCAGGATATGGAACAGTTGCGTTTGCTTCTAGTGATGTTGCATTGACTAACTATAAGGTGGGTGCAAGACAGGATGATGATTATTACAGTACGTTTAAGGCAAGCGGCTGGTTTAATGCGGACAAGGTAAGCGATCAGTAGAATAGCATTGTGCGCAGCATATTTAAAAAGTTGGTTGTCTAAATATGTCTGCGCACAGTCATATTTTATGAAAAAGCAAATGGAAGAGGAAAGAAAATGAAAAATATAAATAAATCTCTGACAATATTATGCATGTTAATAAGTATGATTGGTGTTTTCACAGGATGTGCGGATGTACCCGAAATAAAAGAGGATAATGGAATTCAATATGCAAAAGGAATGGCAGAGCAGGATATTGATAGTATATTAAGTGCGGAGGAAGAAGAAAATATTTTGGCAGATACGGGAGAATGTCACTACCAAAAGAGTGTTGGGGAATCCGGCGCACAATTTCATATTGATGCAATCGTAAAAAATGTAGATGTGTCAAAGGCAGATGTTCTGATTGTTGATCCGTATGAGGATATGTTTGATAAGGAGACAGTAATCCGTCTGTTATTTCATGAAGATGCGACGGTAAAAGATATAACAGAACAGGCTGATGGAGAAGGGAAAGAGATTCAGGAAGAGCAAGGAACAGAAAAAGTAGTAACAGTTGAAATGCCTGCAACAAGCCGTTTGTATCTGGAAAGTGCTGATGGAACTGTGCATTTTGCAAGGAGCAATGACAGCTCATTTAATTATATGGATGATAAGCTGATCGGAAAATATAAGGGAATCTTATCAGGAGAATTTCGGGAGGAGAATGATTATAATGTTTCGGGATATACGCAGGATGAGGCGGTTGGTCAAGTGACAGCATTGCTGGAGGAACTTGGAATGCAAGGAATCCAAATGGTATCTTGTGTTTCTTGTCACAATCAGGAAACGGGATATTATGACATGAAATTTACTCCCATTATCAATGATATTCCGATTGTATTTAACGATTATGATCAAAATACAGACAGTGTTGTGGATGTTATAGGAAGTGTGCAAATTGGAAAAGAGGGTATATCGGATTTGCAGGCATCTAATTGTTTGTGGAAAGTGATTGAACAGAAAGAGGGTGCATGTATCAGTCTGGACAAAGCTGTAAAAATATTGGAACAGTATATTTTGGCAGGAGATATTATTTGCTCGGATAACATTACATATACAAGATGTGAGCTTGCGTATTTGCCTACAACGGAAGATTGGACAACAGCAACCTTAACCCCCGTCTGGAGATTTTATGTTCCGATGGAAGAATGGGATAATATCAATATGGACGAAGTCTATAGCAAAAATATCACCATGGATATTTGTATCAATGCAATTAATGGAGAGATTGTGTATCAGAGATAAAGCAGATAGAAATGGAGGAGTAAAAAGAATTGAGTGCTTTTTTAAAACAGGATTTAAAAAGAGCCGTTATGAACAAAGGATTTTTTGTAGCAGTATTGTTGATTCATGCGATTTTTATCCATGCAATCAGAATTAATACAAATTTTGAAGGAAATCCCAGTACATACGAGATTATAAGTGTGGCAATGTCCCTTTCTGGCTTTTCCCCCTTTGCGGCGGTATTTCCAGTTTTGAGCTATTCTGTCAGCTTTTGTGAGGAGTATCGCAGCGGCTATCTCAGGATGATAACCGCAAGAACGGACTGGAAGCGTTATGGATGGATCCGGATTTTGTCTACGGGGCTTTCAGGTGGAATCATCATTGCCCTTCCCTTTGCAGTAGTCTGTACTATTGGCTATGTGCTTGGTATACACGGTACAGAAGGCTTGACCGAAGGGGGCTTATATTACGGCACAAGGATGTGGTATTATTTGGAGCAGTATGGAGACTGGTATATATTAGTTGGAAAAGTTCTGCTGGGATTTTTGTTTGGGGTTTTATGGGCGCTTGTGGGAATGGCATTTGCCATATGGTTTTGCAACCGGTATGTGGCATTGCTTGCTCCGTTTATCTTATACGAGATTATGTGGATTATGCTATATAATATCCCGTTTTTGAATCCGGTATTTTTATTTAAGGGGGATAATCTGGAATCCTATCCCCTATCGGGATTTATACAGCTTATATATATTGTAATTACGGTATGTATTGTATGGCTGGGTTTGCGAAAGAGGGTGCATGATGAGTAGGATAAGGGAAATTCTAAGCTTATGTATTTATGAATTCCGTATACAGTTTACATCGAAACGCGTATGGCTGGGATACCTGGTGGGAATCGTCATTATCCTAAAGCAATCAGTAGAATATCTGGCATATGCGGATAGTACAGGAGAAGCCGTGAATGTATTGGATGCGTTTATAATTGCCGGGAACAATTATAACACGGTGATGTTCCTTGTGCTGGGGTGGCTTCTTGTGATTTCGGAGGCTCCTTTTGTAGATAACAATTCTGCTTATGTAATCTACCGGACACAGAGAAAAAACTGGAATAAAGCAATGGGCTTATATGTTCTGCTTCAGGCTGTAATATACTATGGGATTTTGGCAGTTTCCACAATTCTATTTAGCTGTAGGAATGGATTTTTTGCAAATATATGGAGCAAACCACTAATGAGGCTGGCAGGGAATGGAATAAATGTCCAACAGTATAATGTAAGCTTTCCTTATTCCTCATTTATGCAGGAAACTACGGTACTTGCTGGTTTTTTACAGACATGGCTTCTGATTTTTACATATGGTCTGATTATGGGGCTGCTTCTGTACACATTTAGCTTATTTTCCAATCAGATTGCAGGAGTTATTGTGGTGTTCCTGTTCCACTTTTTGGGCTACGAGATTATGAAAGAGGGATTCATGATGATAATCAAATATTCCCTTTTGGCTCGTTCTATTCTGGTTTTACAAGTAGGAAGTGATACGGGAACCAATGTATTTGAAACCTATCTGATATATGGGATTTTGATTTTGTTGATTTTGGGACTTTCCGGCAGGCTTGTGAAGTATGTGGATTTCAGAGATATATCAAAAGGAGAATAAAACAGTGTTGGTTGTACAGCGAATAAGAAGAGTATGGAATCAGTGGAATTTGTTGTTGACGATATGCTTTGCCTTTTTTGTATATAACTGGACGTGGCAGAAGCAGGACCCGGTAATGGAAATTCTTGGAGGAATTCCTGATTATGGGGGAAAAAACATAGAACTTGTACCCCTTGGGAAATGGCTGTTCCTATTTGCATTTTTCCTCTTTATAGTCTGTAAGGAAATACAGACGGACTTGAAAATAAGGAGATTTGAACTTTATCGGTATCAGAACTTTATGGCATGGTGGCGAGAGCATTTTTTTAACATACATTTTACCAACGGGATTGTATTTCTGATAGCATATCTAATATGGGCGGGCTTAGGAGAAATGAATATGCAGTTGGCAGCCGCATTAACATTCTTCCTTCACTTAAGCAGTATGGTCAGCATTCTGCTGACGGTTGATTATATCAGTACAGTAAAGCTGGCTCCCGGCATTCTTATTGTGGCAGAAGGAGTTGGTTATGTATTGTCTGTGAACTATGATATTCCATGGCTTGCCTGCGGAATGTATAACAGAAGTGTTTTTGCCAGGACGAATGGATTTTGGATAGGAACCTTGGTGGCTGAAGTCGTGGTAACTGTCATTTGTTTTCTGGCGGTGCCTGTATTGTGGAAGAAAGATATTCTGGAAAGGAAGGAAAACTAAATGGAATATGTAGTAAAGGTAGAAAATGTTAGCAAAAACTTCAAAAATGAACAGGTATTAAAGGACGTGAGTGTTTGCTTTGAAAAGGGAAAAATATATGGGATTGTAGGAAAAAACGGTTCCGGAAAGACGATGCTCTTTAAAACGATTATCGGTTATGTAAGGCCCAGCTTTGGCAAGGTATATGTAAAAGAGAAAGAGATTGGAAAAGATATAGATTTTGCTGAAAATGTTGGGGTAATTATTGAGACGCCCGGGTTCCTGTCAGGTTACAGTGCATACAAGAATCTGGAATATCTTGCAGCTATTCGGAATAAGGTTACGAAGCAACAGATAAAGGAGGCAATCTCATTGGTAGGCTTAGATGCCGAAAGCACAAAAAAGGTAGGAAAGTTTTCCCTTGGTATGCGCCAGAGACTTGGAATTGCACAGGCAATCATGGAGAATCCCGATTTGATTATTCTTGATGAGCCAATGAATGGATTGGATAAGCAGGGAATTGTGCTTGTAAAAGAACTGTTGCTTCGGCTGAAACAGGAAGGAAAAACCGTTCTTCTCGCCAGCCATTATGCAGAGGATATGGAAATCTGTGATGAGATTTATGAGATGGATGCGGGATGCCTGACGAAAAAAATATTTTATAATCAAGATGAGAGTGAATAAAGACTTAGTTCGCCAAAATGCATCTTCAGAATATCCTCAAGTCGAAATTTCTTTTACGAATTAGCCACAACATACCGCCCCCTCCGTCCCCCTCATCCAAATCCCCCCTCCCTCCGCAACAATCCCCTCTTGCCCCCATTCCATGAAAGCAGTACAATAGGAAAAACCAATCCAAAGCGAAAGGAGCAAACCAAATTGGAAGTCTACTACACAGAGGACGATAAGCACATAGCACAAGGCGTAAAAGCCTACCTGGAAGCAAAGGACTTTTACGTGACTGTCTTAGAAACAGTTTCTGCCACCAAACAGGCTCTGCAAAAAAAGCAGCCTTCCATTATCCTCATTGACTGGAATCTGCCGGACGGAAGCGGCGATTTGTTATGCGGCTGGATTCGAAGACGTTTCGGAGACAGCATCCCGATTTTGTTTTTGACGGTAAAGGGAGAAACGGAAGATATTGTAAAAGGATTTCAGAACGGGGCGGATGACTATGTGGTAAAGCCCTTTGAACTGGAAATACTGTATTCCAGAATGATGGCAATATTGCGCAGAGCGGGAAATTATGAGGCGGACAAGTTATTTTGTGACAGGATTCATTTGGACAGGGAAAAGATGAAGGTCTGTCATGAGGATCAGGAAGTGCTGCTAAGCCGTATGGAATATCAGGTATTGCTCCGGCTTATGGAGAATAAAGGGAAGACGGTTACCAGAAAGAAACTGTTGGAAGAAATATGGGATTCCAATGGAAACTTTGTAAACGATAATACATTGACAGTGACCATGAAGCGGCTTAGGGAAAAGCTTGGAAATCCGGCATGTATGAAAACAGTCCGAAGCTTTGGATATCGTATGGAGGACACCTTATGATATTTCATAAAAACAGGAAAACTACGATTCTTTTGATTTTGACGGTTTCTTTGCTGAACATAGCATTGGTTTCCTCTTTCTGGGCATATTGGTATCGTCAGGCGCAGTTTGACCTGCTTTCCCGGATATGCGGACAGATGGCAGAAATGGGGCCCGAGGCAGAACAGAAGCTGTTGACAATGCTGAAGCAATATCGGTCAGGAGCAGGATGGAGAAGCGAGGAAAGCGGATTCTTATTACAGCATGGATATCGGGCAAAGGATTTCTGGATGAATGGACAATCAGGTTTTTGGATAGTGACAGGGGCTTTTTTTGCTGCAGGAAGCCTTTTCTTTCTGTTCCTGTTTTTTCTTCTTGAAAGAAAGAACCGAAGACGGATCCAGGAATTGACCGCTTATCTGGAGCAGGTGAATTTGCAGGGGGTGGGAACCATGATCCCGGGGAGGGAGGATGAGTTCTCATTGCTGCAGGATGAAATCTATAAAACCGTAACCGCTTTGTACCAGACAAGGGAGAATGCTTTAAAAGCAAAGGAAAATTATGCGGATAATCTGGCAAACATCGCCCACCAGCTGAAAACTCCCATTACGGCAGCCTCTGTTTCCCTGCAGCTTTTCAAAGCAAAGGAACCATCCCTGTATGTAGAGCAGGCTCTTGGGCAGTTAGAACGGTTGAGTGTTCTGGAGGAAGGGCTTCTTCGGCTTTCACGCATTGATTCCGGCAATTTAAAGCTGGAACGGGAGCAGGTGGATATTTATACTGTCTTAACTCTTGCGGCGGACAATCTGTGGGAGCTGTTAGAAGAAAAACAGGTGACGGTGGAAATTCCGGAACATGGATGTATTGCCATATCAGGGGACATGGACTGGACTATGGAGGCTTTCCTGAATTTATTGAAAAACTGTATGGAGCATTCTGCTGCTGGTGGGAGGATTTATTGCGATTATTCCCAAAACCCTTTATATGTGGAAATCTTAATATGGGATGAGGGAGCGGGTTTTGCAAAAGAAGACTTGCCCTATCTATTTAAACGTTTTTATCGGGGAAAGGATGCAGGGGACGGCGGTATCGGCATCGGACTTGCTCTTGCCAAGTCCATTTTTGAATTGCAAAACGGAACCATTACCGCAAGAAATCTGCCGGATGGAGGAGCCTGTTTTGAAGTCAGGGTTTACAGTCACTGAGCTGTCACTTTTCTTTGTTACAATGAAATGGTAGTTAAACATACGATTTCAGGAAAGGAAAGGGAGGAAAAGATGGAGATTTTGAAATGTCAGGGGGTAAGGAAGGTATACGGTACCGGCAATAATCAGGTGACAGCCTTGGATCATATTGACTTTTCCATAGAGAAAGGGGAATTTGTAGCAATTGTAGGAGCTTCCGGCTCTGGAAAATCTACATTATTGCATATTCTTGGAAGCGTCGACAAGCCTTCTGAGGGAAAGGTCATTATAGAGGGAACGGATCTTTCTACCTTGAACCAGACAAGGGCGGCAATTTTCAGGCGCAGAAAGGTGGGGGTGATTTATCAGTTTTACAATCTGATTCCCACGCTGACCATCCGGAAGAATATTTTGATGCCTCTTTTGCTGGATAAGAAAAAACCAAACAAAGAATATTTTGAGCAAATAGTAAGTTCTTTGGGAATTGAGGACAAGTTGGAAGCACTTCCAAACCAGCTGTCCGGAGGGCAGCAGCAGCGGGCTGCCATCGCCCGGTCCTTGGTCTATCGTCCGGCACTGCTTTTAGCAGACGAGCCTACCGGAAATCTGGATCATAAAAATTCAAAAGAAATCATAGATATGCTGAAACTGTCCAACCGTAATCTGAACCAGACGATTTTGCTGATTACCCATGATGAAAAGGTGGCACTGGAGGCAGACCGTATTGTAACCATCGAGGACGGCCGTATCATCAGCGATGAGAAACGGAGGTGAGGGATATGTGGAAGGATTATTCAGCTGGTTATATGAAAAACAACCGGGCCTGCGGCATTTCCATTATGGCAGCATCTTTCATCGCTGCACTGTTTCTTTCTTTTCTGTGCAGCCTTTTTTATAATTTCTGGCTGGACAGCATAGAAGGCACGAAACTGGAGGATGGGGACTGGCATGGGCGTATTACCGGAGAAATAAACGGGGATGATCTGGCAGAACTCAATCATTATGCCAATGTAGAAAAGGCAGTTATCAATGAGGAGCTATCCGGAGAACAGGGAATCGTGGTGGATGTGTATTTTTATAATAAAAAAACGGTCTATCAGGACATGTCCAGCCTTATAAATGCTCTGGGACTTACAGAATATGCGGCTGACTATAATTATCAGCTTTTATCGCTGTATTTCATCCGGATTCCTGGGGATGAGATGCCAAGGCTCCTGATGCCGGTTTATCTGGCGGTCGTGTTGCTTGTGTGCTTTTCGCTTGTTCTGGTGATTCACAATTCCTTTGCCGTGACCATGAACAGCAGAATCCACCAGTTTGGGATTCTTTCCAGTATCGGGGCTTCGCCGGGGCAAATTCGGGTCTGTCTGGTACAGGAGGCTCTNATGCTTGCCATGGTGCCGATTCTGCTTGGGAGNTTGTTGGGAATTGCCCTTAGTTTTGGCACCATGCGGGCTATGAGTGCCTTTGTNGCCAATCTGCCGGGAGGGCGGGAGGNAGTCTTTCNCTGTCATCCGGTAGTTTTGGCAGCTATCTTTCTGTTATCAGCTTTTACGGTGCTTATTTCCGCATGGATTCCGGCAAGAAANTTAAGCAGGNTGACACCCCTTGAAGCAATNCGGGGNACNGGTGAACTGCAGTTGAAAAAGAAAAAAGGGATTTGTATGTTATCCGCATTGTTNGGAATAGAAGGGGAACTGGCNGGAAATGCATGTAAGGCNCAAAGAAAGGCNCTTCGTACTACGACGATTTCATTGACGTTTGCCTTTTTGGGNTTNATGTTGATGCAATGCTTTTTCACGCTTTCTGGTATCAGTACAANCCATACTTATTTTGANGCTTATCAGNATGTATGGGATGTGATGGTAACGGTAAAGGACACTGGGATAGCGGAGTTTGAACCAATGGGNAAAATGAAAAAAATAGATGGAATACGAAACAGTACCATCTATCAGAAGACAGAGGCGCTAAGTGTCATTCCCNCAGAAAATATAAGTGAAGAATTACTTGCATTGGGTGGTNTGGAAGCAGTGGCAGGTTCATCTGTTTCTGCTAGCNGAAAACACCTTTTTGGTAAAGGCGCCTATTGTNATTTTGGATGATAAAAGCTTTGNNGAATATTGTGNGCAGATTGGNNTAATGCCTAAATTNGACGNANCNATTCTCGTGAACCGGATATGGGACAGCAGAAACAGCAATTTCCGNAATCGGGAATATATACCTTATCTTAGNGAAAACAGNAATNCGATTACNTTGCAAAGCAGNNNNCAGGANGGAANNCAGGTTNNAATCCCGGTGCTTTCCTATACGCAGGATTGTCCGNTTTTACGGGAAGAATATGCGGANTATGGGTTAGTGAATGTTGTTCCGCTGTCTTTGTGGNAAGAAATCGCAGGGAAGATTGGTNTTTCTGATCAGNATACTTATATCCGGNTTCTTGCCAAAGAGGGCATTGCCCTTGAGGAATTGAATGCATTGGAAGAAAATGTGGCAGAGCTTATCGGAGAAGGTTATGAAATCGAAAGCGANAACCGCATTGGGGAGAAGATTGCAAATGATGAAATGATTATGGGCTATGAACTGATANTGGGTGCATTTTGTGTNCTGTTTGCCATAATCGGGATTGCCCATGTGTTTTCCAATACTTTGGGTTTCTTACATCAAAGGAAACGGGAATTTGCACGCTATATGTCCNTTGGCATAGCACNGGAAGGGATGCGGAAAATATTCTGCATTGAGGCGCTGGTAATTGCCGGACGTCCGGTGTTTATGGCATTGGTTTTGACGGTGGCAGCAGTGTCGATTATGATAAAGGCAAGCTATCTGGATCCTGTGGAATTTNTCAGAGTGGCTCCGGTNGNGNCGATTTTCTTATTTATTCTGGCTGTCTTTGNATGTATTGGNCTNGCTTATTATCTTGGGGGAAGAAAGGTGCTTGGNAGCAGTCTGGTGGATGCGCTGCGTGATGATACGATGATGTAATAGGATGGGGTGGCATTTNGGGGTTTTGANGNATNTTGCAATNAAAAGTCAANTGCCCCGCAGCTTTNCTGCGGGGCATTTGACTTTTCCTTTTTCAACAGTTCCAAACTTATTCTTACATTTGCTCCAAATATTTCTCCACGCTTGCAAGCTTNACGCAAAGCACAAANACNGCTGCNGCCTGNCGCATNTCTTCCGGNGTTGGAAAGGTGGGTGCGATACGGATATTGGAATCCTCCGGATCCTTGCCNTAAGGGAACGTGGCACCTGCGCCAGTCAGCACGACGCCCAANGCCTTGCACTTNGCAACAATATTCTTTGCACAGCCCGGAAGGGAGTTAAAGGAGATGAAATATCCTCCTCTTGGNTTAATCCAGCTTCCNATTTCAAGTCCNGNAAGCTCCGTCTCCAATGTATCAAGNACTGCCTCAAACTTAGGACGGATTGAGCCTGCATGCAGCTTCATATGTTCGCGCAGGCCNTCNATATCNTTAAAAAATCTTGANTGNCTNAGCTGATTGATNTTGTCATGGCCTATGGTCTGGACGNTCATCTGCTTCATAATATGTTCAATATTATTTAAGGAAGAAGCGATAGCTGATATACCGGATCCCGGGAAGCTGATTTTTGAGGTAGATGAAAATATGTAAACCATGTCCGGGTTTCCTGCCTTTTCACATTCTTCCAGTATATTCAATATCTCATCCTGCACATCCTCATACAGATGATGGAGGCAGTAGGCATTGTCCCAATAGATGCGGAAATCCTCTGCCGCAGGTTTTAAATTAGCAAAACGCCTTACTACCTCATCCGAGTAGGAAATGCCGGTTGGGTTCGAATACTTCGGCACACACCAGATGCCTTTGACAGAAGCATCGTTGTTGACATACTTCTCCACTAAATCCATATCCGGACCATCGTCATATAACGGAATATTGATCATCTCAATACCGAAAAACTCTGTTATCTTAAAATGCCTGTCATATCCCGGAACAGGGCACAAAAATGTTACCTTATCCAGCTTGCACCATGGGGTGGACCCATTTACTCCATGGGTCATAGAACGGGAAACCATGTCATACATAATATTCAGACTGGAATTGCCACACACAATCACATTGTCCTTTTGAACGGACATCATATCCGCCATCAGCTTCCTGCTTTCCCCAATCCCGTCCAGATCACCATAATTACGGGTATCATTACCGAGCAATGTTGTCATGTCAGATTCACTGGTAATCACATCCAGCATCGGCATAGAAAATGCAAGCTGTGAAAATCCCGGCTTTCCTCTTGCCATATTGAGATTCAGCCCCTGTCCTTCCAGTGTTTTATACTCCTCCTCCAGTGCTGCCTTCAATGTCAGCAGCTCATCTTTCGTCATATCCTTGTATGCCTTCATGTTATTGCCTCCATTTTTCCATTTTTTTTCATAATATAGACAGATTATATCACATTCAGGATGTAAAGTCTATTATTGGAACTAAACAGTTTGTGTCAGTTACCTCTGTGTTGATGTAACAGCTGAAGTGAAAAGTTTATCGTTATCATATTGCAGTTTGAAAATTATAGTTGCAAAAAAATTGAACTTTTAAGGCAAATCGTTTACAATAAGATCATGTTGCGGTTTTATGTCAAGAGACAAATAGAAGTTGTTGAAGAGGATTAGGATAAAGACATGATGAAACAGAAAAGATTATTGTTATTTACGATTGTTTTTATTGGGCTGTTGTTTTTTTGGGCGATATGGGAAGCTTTTCTGGTATGTATTGTTCCTCAAACCAGAGTGAGGTTTAAAAATTTTGAAGCATTTCGAGATAAGGCAAAAAGCGCTGTTTTTTCAATATCATTACCCAAATCCCAAGATAATATAAAATATTATTATCATGTAGAATGGTTTCATTATTTATCCGGATTTAGTGTTTCACTATCAGATGATGATTACAAACAGTTTATCGAAAGTTACATAGAAAAATCCCATAATGATTCCCAGGAATTGTCAAAATACTTTTATCTGTATAACGAGAATGATGTTCAGTATGCAGAAGAAGAGGTTCTTGTAAAGAATGGTATAACATTTACGAATCGTCTGTTGCTTGAGAATGAAGAAATGGAAGATTTTTATTATATTTTCGCGGAAAGAATGGAAGGTATACATGAATATTATACCTGCGTATTAGCCAATGACACAAATAACAGGATTATGGTACTGTCATTTCGAAATACGAATCCTCAATATGATAAGTAGTGGATAAAATCAGGGATAATTTCATGAGTGCAAAAGAAGCCTTGGATGGTGAAATGCAGACATGGGTGGATGCACTTGATAGTCTGGAGGTTTGGTGAACGAAAAGAATTGTATTAAAATTAGGTTTTTGAAAATGCTTGTTTGTAAAAAAATTGTGTTGACAATAAGCGTTTTCGGGAGTAATATCAATAACAATTATTATGAGATTTATGAAAGGAATTAGAGCAATGCAGAATAGTTATAGATTTCCACAGCCAAATAATTATTATGTCAATCCCGTCTATTACTGGCAGTTGGGATTTATTGCTGATGGAAAAATATTGCATTGTGAGAATTGGAGTTCTCTATATGATGAATAAGTAACAGGTATAGAGAAAACTTTTCATAATAGGAATGTAGCAAGGGATTTTTGCACCATCAGACGATAGAGATATTGTTTGGTGGTGTTTTTTTCAAAAGGAGGAATGGATATGGAATTTGTTTTGGTAAACATGCAAGACACAGAAAAAGTATATAAACTGGTACAGGAGACAATAAAGTCGGTTTATCCTAAGTACTATTTGCAAGAAATTGTTGATATGTTTTGTGAGTTTCATAGTAGAGACAATATTATGCAGGATATTATGGAGGGAAATGTGTACATTTTGCTAGACGATGGAGAGCTAATTGGAACAGGGAGCAAAAAGGAAAACCACATTACCAGAGTATATGTATTGCCGAAGTTTCAGAAAAAAGGATATGGAACTTTTATTATGAATCGTCTGGAAGAGCTGATAGGTAAAAATTATGATTATGCGGATATAGATGCTTCTTTGCCGGCGTGCAGACTATATGCACATTTAGGGTATCAAACGGTAGACCATGGAATTTGGGAATGTAAAAACAATGTAATACAGGTTTATGAAATTATGAAAAAGCAATTGGTAAATAAACCAATGGAGCAACTAAAATTAAGACCATATAAGCCAAAAGACGGAGAAGCGATAGTAAGCTGGATTAAAGATGAAAGGGCTCTTCGCAAATGGAGTTCTGACAGATACGGTGCGTATCCAATTACAGCAGAGGATATCAATTATAAATATTTGAAATGTAATGGAGATTGTGAGGAAGCGGATAATTTTTATCCCATGACTGCAGTAGACGAAAATGGTCCTGTTGGTCATTTGATACTGCGTTATACAAATGCAGAGAAGACAACAATTCGCCTTGGCTTTATTATTGTTGATGATAGTAAACGAGGTAGAGGTTACGGGAAAAGAATGATACAGATGGCAATCCGTTATGCGTTTGATATGTTGAAAGCTGAAAAAATCACATTGGGTGTGTTTGATAACAATCCTTCTGCGTATTATTGTTACAAAGCAGCGGGGTTCCGGGAAATTCCGATGGAGCAGGAATTGGTTTCCACGATACTTGGAGAAAAATGGAAATGTATAGAATTGGAGATAAGTAAGGAATGAATTATTTAGAAAACTATTATGCAAAAAGAGGGGCGTTTAGCAAGTAATCATGGACAGGTAGAGTATTTAGCAACAATGAAATATATCCATGATGTTATAGGTTGTTCTGAAAAGAAGAAAATACTAGAGGTAGGAGCAGGAACCGGAAGATATAGCATCGCTTTGGCGCAGGAAGGTCATCAGGTGGATGCCTTGGAATATGTTACTGCATTGCCGGTAGATGAAAATGGGCTGACCAATCCGTATGAGGGAGTATCTTATGAGGAATATGAGCGTGTGGTGTTGCCGGAGCTCATGATGCATAAAAATCCAATTAATATGCCGGATTGGTTTGTGCCGGTCATATTGGATATAGTATTAAAAAAGCGTTTCGTAGTAAAGGCTATGGCACTAAGGGATTAGGGATGGTTTTAGATGTAGCAAGAGAAATAGTGCCGGAGGATGAGATATACTTACGTGTACTAAAAAGTAACATTCCGTCTTTTAAAGCTATTAGTAATAATGGTGCATACATAGTGGATGAAGATGAAACTCCTTATTTGATGAGAGTGAAAAAATAATGTAATTAAGATATGATGGGGAAACAAAATGGAACCAGGTAAAATGCAGGTAGAGGCTTTTACTTCACTATATGAAAAAATGAGATACTGGAAAACCGGAAAAGATTAATGAAAGAATCACATTGGTATTTCAATGGTTTTCGTCCCAATATTGACGAAACTGTCCCAAGGTGTTAAAGTGTATATATAAAAGAGAATTAGGAGTGGATCATATGAAAAAGAAGAGCGTTATTAATTTAATTAAATATCATGCGGAGAATAATGATGCTGGTTTTCGAAGTGAAGCTTATGAAATTGCAAGATATTTTGATCAAGCAGGAGACTATCAGCTTGCCGAATATATTATGGCTTTGATGTCAAATGCCAATACATTTATTCCGCAAATGAGTGAGAATGAATCTGCTATGTTTGAGAAAGTTGAAAAGATAAGTGATCCTTTATGGTTGCCAGATGACATCACCCAGGATTTATTAGGAATTGTGCATGCAGTAGCGCATAATGCAGGAATAAATAAATTTTTATTCCAGGGAGCACCAGGAACAGGTAAGACAGAGGCAGTTAAGCAGTTGGCGCGAATATTGGAAAGAGAAATATATATGGTTGATTTCTCAGCCATTATTGATAGCAAAATGGGTCAGACACAGAAGAATATGTCGGAACTATTTAAAGAAATAAATAGTTTTGTTCATCCAGAAAAAGTAATAGTATTGTTTGATGAGATAGATGCCGTTGCGTTAGATAGGACAAATGCCAATGATTTGCGTGAGATGGGAAGAGTAACATCTTCATTGCTTAAGAGTATGGATCGTATGGATGAAAGAATAGTGTTGGTGGCGACTACAAATCTGTATGAACATTTTGATAAAGCATTGATTAGGCGCTTTGATTCAGTTATTGATTTCAATAGATATTCTCAAAGCGATTTGATGGATATTTCGGAAGAGTATTTGTCTAAGTTCCTAACTAAATTTAACTTGGCAAAGAAGGATATAAGATTATTTAGAAAAATAATGATGTTGCTTTCGCCATTACCGTATCCGGGAGAATTGAAAAATTTGATAAGAACAGCAGTTGCGTTTAGTAATCCAGATGATGAATTAGATTATTTTAGGAGATTGTATTATACTATTACAGGTGAAAAACCAGAAGATATTAAAAAACTGCAAGAACAGAATTTCACCATAAGAGAAATTGAAATTTTGAGTAAAATACCTAAGAGCAGTGTTGCCAGAGAATTAAAGGAGCTGAGGGAAGATGAATAATATTTTGCAATTAAAAGGTCAATTTCAAAAGCGAAAAGCATCTAGTGGTTTTGGTCCCTCTAATTTGCCGAAAGGGCAAACTGTTAGTGCAGAGCATGTTTTGAAATTGAAAAATCAGTTACAAGATATTATTGCGTTTTGGAATCAAGAAAAAACGATTAATGGAGCTCTGGTTAGTGTACATTACAGAAAAGTTGTAGCAAAGAGTGACAGAATTCAATCTTTGTTGTCGGATGGCGGGAAACACCCAAACCAATCCGTACGAGGCTCAAAGTTCTCAGAGGGATATAATGATAAAAATGAATGGGTTCAAAAGCATGTATTCACCTATTTTCTCGCTACAGACTCTTTGCAGAAATCAGTAGTGCTTTTGGATAAGTGTGCTGCTACTATCGGGAATTTTTATAACGGGAATATTTCAAGTGATGATACAGAGCTTATAAATTCTGGTGTATATAGTGACAGTATAATGAGTAAAAGTTCTTTCCTAAAAACACTTGTAGACTGTTTTTATGTGGAGAATTTTCGTATAGACCGTGCCCCAAAAACTGCGAATGAACAGTCTATTGTAACTATATATAAAACGGGTGTCGACACAACAGAGTTATTAAGTAGATTAGGCATAAATATGATTAATGCTAAAATGATAGATGAAACAACTTTGAGGATGGAAAAAGAAGAGATAGATATTTTATGTGATAAGGCGCCTTATTTGATTGCGATGAGTGTTAAGAATTTTGCTGAAATTGTCTATGATATTACTGATAGCGAGGAATATGAAGAACAAGTCTTGATTAAAAAGCCGAAGAATGAACCGATTATAGGTGTTATAGATACACAATTTGATAAGAGAGTATATTTCGGTGATTGGGTAGATTATCAAAAATGTATAAGTGATGATATTGAATTACATGCCGAGGATTTCTTTCATGGGACTGCGGTAACATCAATTATTGTCGATGGCCCAGCGTTTAATCCGAGATTGCAGGATAATTGTGGTAATTTTAGAGTTCGCCATTTCGGAGTGGCTACGGCAGGTAGATTTAGTTCATTTGCAATATTGAAGCAAATTCGTGATATTGTTCGGAAGAATCAAGATATAAAAGTGTGGAATTTGTCATTGGGTTCTGCGATGGAAATTGATGCCAATTTTATATCTCCTGAAGCAGCTGAATTGGATAGAATTCAGTATGAGTATGATGTTATTTTTGTGGTTGCGGGTACAAACAAAAAGAAGAATTCAGAGGTTAATAAAATTGGTGCACCGGCGGATTCACTGAATTCATTGGTTGTGAATGCTGTGGATTTTAGTGGCAAACCGGCATCCTATACTCGAAGAGGGCCGGTATTATCTTTCTTTTATAAACCGGATGTATGTTACTATGGTGGAGATGGATCAGATAAAATAGTGGTCTGTGAACCTTTAGGTAAAGCAACTGTAACAGGTACATCTTTTGCAGCACCTTGGATAGCACGTAAAATGGCGTATCTTATACATGTTATGGGATTAAGTCGTGAAGTGGCAAAGGCTTTAATAATTGATTCTGCAGCAGGGTGGGACCGACAAGATACCATTAAGTATGAAAAAGGATATGGTATTGTGCCAAAAAGGATTGAGGATATTTTGTATTCTCGGGATGATGAAATTAGATTTATTATGTCGGGAAGTATTGATGAGTATGAGGTATATACTTACAATATTCCGGTTCCACAAGATATGAATGCACATCCGTTCTTTGCAAAAGCAACGCTTATTTATTTTCCGCAAAGTGACCGTAATCAAGGTGTTGATTATACATCAACAGAGATGGATATTCATTTCGGAAGAATTGCGGAGCAGAAAGGCAAAGCAGTTATTAAGGCAATAGACTATAACAGACAAGCAGAAGAAGGACTTAATACAATCTACGAAGAAGACGCGCGTAAGTTGTATCGTAAGTGGGACAATGTCAAGCATATTAGTGAAGCATTGAAAGAAAATGGTCGACCTCGCAAGGCGTATCAATCGGGCATGTGGGGATTAAGTATTAAAACAAAGGAAAGACTTGATCCGAAAGCAGGTAGAGGTTTGCGGTTCGGAGTTGTAGTAACATTGCGAGAAATGAATGGCGAAAACAGAATAGATGATTTTATAAAGATGTGCATGATGCGAGGCTGGGTTGTTTCCAGACTTGATGTACATGCGCAGGTTGATGTTTATGTTAAAGCCGAGGAAGAAATTACGTTTGATTAGTTAAAATGCTAAAACGATAAAGCGTTAAGCTGTTTGCGAGTAAGAGAGAAGAGAGGTCTGAATGTCCTCAATAATTTTGTTGCGCTTTAAGTACACAATGTCCGCCGGATGTAGAACCTATCGAGAATGAAGAATTAGTTAGGGGCGAAAGGCATAGTTTGTGCAGAAAATTGGAGCTCGATCCTGAACACTGTTATCGGTTATCTATCATGCGCCTTTCGCATCCTAAAAAAGAAATGCAAATAAATATCAGCTTGCATTAAAAGTTTTTCCTCATGCATCAAAACAGTATGAAGATGCAATGGATGTTACTTATTGTTTCACAGCTAATCAAGATGAAGAAGTGTCGGAAGATTTAGCAATAGAGCGTTTTATTCAGAATGAACAAAAACGAAAAAAATGAATCTTCCAGTTTTTATGTCAGAGACAAATAGGAAGGTGGCGGATATGCTTAGGATGAAGATATTGAATGACAAAAGATATTCTGGAATGATATGGTCAATCGTATTAGGTGCTGTATTTTTAATTCTATCGCTGGGAGGACACCGTTTTTTAGATGGAACGCCCTGGTTTTTGTACAGCAGCATTCTTCGACTTATATTTGGCTTCCTTGTTTTATTTATCATGAATAGGCTTTTTGGCAAATCAATCTGTGAGATTATGAGCTTTCAGAACTGGCAAAATGCATTGTTCTTAGGTTTCGGATTTATTATATATGCTACGTACTTTATCGCACTTGTAATCATAGGGACAAAAGCAGTTATAGGGTTAAGTTTAGGGCTTATTATCTCTCGGTTATTCTTGCAACAGTTGACAACAGGTTTTTACGAAGAATTATGTACGAGAGCATTGGTAATTGAAGGATACTTTCATCAGGAGTGTAAGTCACTTCGTGCTAAATCATTTTATGTAATTGCCAGTGCGATTATATTTGGATGTATTCACATTACAACTGGGTGGGATACCTATATCTTTGTATTCACAGCAATCGTTGGATTTTCGTTTGCAGTTGTTTACATCAAAACCCGGAATGTTGTAATACCCATGCTTCTTCATTTTATATATGACATCTTTGCTAATGTTACTGATTACGTGGAATATAGTAGCTCGGCAATATTTAATGCTTTGAATACAGCATATTATGTGATGGTTGGTGTAATGCTCATTATCTCAATCTTTATGCTGGTGAAACCGGAAAAAGAGCATAATAAGAAATAGCATCCTGGACCGTCCGAAGTTTAGGATGCTATTCTTAATGAAATAATTCTAAATCGAGGGCATCAGATTTTGTATCTGAGTACCTTTCTTATTTTGAATTATACACTGGGTGCTTGATTTTTTCAAGCACCCTTTTTAAAAAAATACGCACGATTTTGATATAATATTAACGAAAACCAATTGATTCTGTTTTGTTCTCATGTTAAAATATATCTGTATTTTTCAAGATAAGAAGGTAAAGGATGTAAATTCGACAGTTGCCCTCTAGTACATAAGGAGGGTGGTGCCCATGAACACAATGGAAGTTTTGACTTTATTGTTAGTAATATTCACGGCATTGACATACATAGATAACCGACATAATAAGAAATAGCATCCTGACCCGTCCAAAGTTTAGGATGCTATTTCTTATATACATTTTTGACTGAGGGCATCAGATTTTGTATCTGAGTACCTTTCTTATCTTGGATTATACACTGGGTGCCTGATTTTTTCAAGCACCCTTTGAAACAGAAATTAGAAAAGCGGAGAAAATACATGAACTGGAAGCATTTATTTAATACTCATATTTTGGAAAGAGGATATGATTACTATTGTGAAAATGCGGATATGTCTGTTGTGCGGTCCTATCTGACTTCCATTCTGGCAGAAAACGAAAAGCTATTGCTCCGCTTTCGCAGCATTGTAAAAGAACAGTTGACGGAAGAAGATGTGGAGCGTTACATTGCTCAGGTTGATGACGTCGCTGAGAATTATCTTGGAAGCAGTCACTATATCAGCTATTATGATGCCGATGCTTTTGTATCGGGATTACAGGATGTATTTCTGTACCAGAGGTCGTTTCGATACCCAGCAGGAGATGTCAGTGCATATAGCAGTCTTCCGGGCCTATAAGGAAAGTCCCCGATACAAGATCGGGGAAAAGTAAAGTCGCCGGCACTAATGCCCCGTACTTTGGGGCATTAGTACCGCTGCGTCTTTGCAGAGCGAAAGCGTGCGCGGAAGACTACCATATGCCCTGACAGCTCCTACGTCCTCATATCCAAATTCTCCCCCCTCCACATAAAAAAAATTCTTTCGGCAGGTTGCCCCACCCCTTTTTGTATGATATAATAAAACGATTATGCGAAAGGATAGACAGGTGAAGAAAATGAAAGCATTTTTAATTTTGGAAGACGGCACCGTATTTGAAGGAATACATATCGGCGCCAAAAAAGAAATCATCAGTGAAATTGTTTTTAACACATCTATGGCAGGATATCTGGAGGTGCTCACAGACCCCTCCTATGCGGGACAGGCAGTGTGCATGACCTATCCCCTCATAGGCAATTACGGCATCTGCAAAGAGGACATGGAGTCAAGAAAGCTTTGGCCGGACGGATTCATTGTCAGAGAACTGTCCCGTATTCCAAGCAATTTCCGATGTGATATGACCATACAGGAAATGTTGGAAAGCTATGATGTGCCGGGAATCGCCGGGATCGATACAAGGGCCCTTACAAAGATTTTAAGGGAAAAAGGCACCATGAATGGCATGATTACAACAGACGAATCATATAATTTAGATGAAATAATTCCAAAATTAAAACAATACACAACCGGAAAGGTTGTGGAAATCGTTACCTGTGAACATAAATACGAATTAAAAGGCTCAAAGTCCTTAGAGGATAACGGACCGATTTCCGGCAGTGCCAGATATACAGGAGAGAAGGAAAGAAAGCCCTCTCTAGTAAGGGAATTAAAAGGAGTGGGCAAAAAGGTGGCGCTTTTAGACCTGGGAGCAAAAGACAATATTGCAAAGAGCCTGGCAGCCAGAGGCTGTGATGTAACTGTTTATCCGGCGGATACAAAGGCGGAAGAAATCTTTGCCGCAAAGCCCGACGGCATCATGCTCTCCAATGGGCCGGGAGACCCAAAGGAATGCGCTTCCATTATTGAAGAGATTCGAAAGCTTTACGAAGGGGACATACCGATTTTCGCCATCTGCCTAGGACACCAGCTGATGGCTCTTGCAACGGGAGCGGATACCTTCAAAATGAAATACGGACACAGAGGAGGCAATCATCCGGTAAAGGATTTAGCTACCGGAAGGGTTTATATTTCCTCACAGAATCATGGCTATGTAGTGGATATGGAAAAGCTGGATGAAAAGGTGGCAGTTCCGGCATTCATCAATGTAAACGATGGCACCAATGAAGGACTTTCCTATACGGGCAAGAATATCTTTACGGTGCAGTTCCACCCGGAGGCATGTCCGGGGCCACAGGATTCCGGAGACTTATTTGACAGATTTATTACGATGATGGAGGAAACCAACAATGCCTAAAAATCCAAATGTAAAAAAAGTATTAGTAATCGGCTCCGGTCCAATCGTAATCGGACAGGCAGCAGAATTTGATTATGCAGGGACCCAGGCATGCCGTTCCTTAAAAGAGGAAGGCGTGGAGGTCATTTTAGTAAATTCCAATCCTGCAACCATTATGACTGATAAGGATATTGCGGATAAAGTATATATCGAGCCTTTGACTGTAAAAGTATTAGAACAGCTGATTGAAAAGGAAAAACCGGACAGCGTGCTGCCTACCCTTGGAGGGCAGGCAGGGCTGAATCTGGGCATGGAGCTGGAAGAGTCAGGGTTTCTTGCAAAACATCATGTAAAGTTACTGGGAACTACTGCAGCTACTATCAAAAAAGCAGAAGACCGTCAGGAATTTAAGGACACCATGGAAAAGATCGGTGAGCCCTGTGCTGCTTCTCTTGTAGTGGAAACAGTAGAAGACGGCGTGGCATTTACCAATTCCATCGGCTATCCGGTAGTGCTTCGTCCCGCTTATACATTGGGAGGTTCCGGCGGCGGCATTGCCCACAATCAGACCGAGCTGGAAGAAATTCTGGAAAACGGCTTAAGGCTTTCCCGTGTAGGGCAGGTTTTAGTAGAGCGCTGCATAGCGGGCTGGAAGGAAATCGAATACGAAGTCATGCGGGATAGTGCAGGCAACTGCATTACCGTATGTAATATGGAAAATATCGACCCGGTTGGAGTACATACAGGAGACAGCATCGTAGTAGCCCCTTCCCAGACATTGGGGGATAAGGAATACCAGATGCTTAGAAGCTCCGCTTTGAACATCATCAGTGAGCTGGAGATTACCGGAGGCTGTAACGTACAGTTTGCCCTCCATCCCACCAGCTTTGAATACTGTGTCATTGAAGTAAATCCCCGTGTAAGCCGTTCTTCTGCACTGGCTTCCAAGGCAACCGGCTATCCCATTGCCAAGGTGGCGGCAAAGATTGCCCTTGGCTATACGCTGGATGAAATAAAGAATGCCATTACAGGAAAGACTTATGCAAGTTTTGAGCCTACGCTGGATTATTGTGTGATAAAGCTTCCAAGGCTTCCTTTTGATAAGTTCATTACCGCAAAACGTACCCTTACTACCCAGATGAAGGCTACCGGAGAGGTTATGAGCATCTGTCATAATTTTGAAGGAGCGCTTATGAAGGCAATCCGTTCCTTAGAGCAGCATGTGGACTGCCTCTTAAGCTATGATTTTTCAAACCTTTCTTTAGAGGAATTGAAGGAAAGACTGAAAATCGTAGATGACCAGAGGATTTATGTGATTGCAGAGGCATTGCGAAAGGGCATGGATTATGANACCATCCATGANATTACCAAAATCGACCTATGGTTCATNGATAAGCTGGCAATCCTTGTGGAAATGGAAAATGCCTTAAAGGAAGGACCTCTTACGGTAGANCTGCTAAAAGANGCAAAACNCATAGAGTTTCCGGATAATGTGATTTCCCGNCTGACAGGAATCAAAGAAGANGAAATCAAGAAGATGCGNTATGAGAANGGAATCGTAGCCGTTTATAAAATGGTGGATACCTGNGCGGCAGAGTTTGAAGCTTCNACNCCGTATTATTATTCNGTATACGGCGGAGAAAACGAAGCGGTNGAGACAAAGCCNGAAAAGAAGGTGCTTGTTCTCGGCTCCGGTCCNATCCGTATNGGTCAGGGAATNGAATTTGATTACTGTTCCGTACATGCTACNTGGGCTTTTNCCAAGGAAGGCTACGANACCATTATCGTCAATAACAATCCNGANACGGTCAGCACNGACTTTGACATTGCNGACAAGCTTTACTTTGAGCCTCTTACTCCGGAGGATGTGGAAAGCATNGTNAATCTGGAAAANCCTGATGGTGCGGTAGTACAGTTTGGAGGACAGACGGCCATCAAGCTGACGGAAAGCNTGATGAAGATGGGAGTGCCCATTTTAGGNACCAGNGCAGAAAATGTGGATGCGGCGGAAGACAGGGAGCTGTTTGATAAGATTCTGGAGGAATGCCAAATTCCAAGACCCTCCGGCGGNACNGTATTTACCGCAGAAGAGGCAAAGAAGGTGGCAAATGAATTAGGNTATCCGGTGCTTGTANGACCTTCCTATGTACTGGGAGGACAGGGNATGCAGATTGCCATTTCNGATGAAGAAGTGGAAGAGTTCATGGAAATCATCAACCGGATTGCCCAGGATCATCCCATTCTGGTAGATAAGTATCTGGTTGGAAAGGAAATCGAGGTGGATGCGGTCTGCGACGGAGAAGATATACTGATTCCGGGCATNATGGAGCATATCGAACGTGCCGGNGTCCATTCCGGTGACAGTATTTCCGTATACCCTGCAAGGAGCATCAGCCAGAAAGTAAAGGAAACNATNGCNGAATACACAAGAAGACTGGCAAGGGCCCTTCATGTAGTGGGNNTGATCAACATTCAGTTTATCGTNTGCGGCGAAGANGTATATGTNATCGAGGTAAATCCCCGTTCNTCCCGTACAGTGCCCTATATCAGCAAGGTAACNGGAATTCCAATCGTGCCTCTTGCAACAAAAGTCATTATCGGCAATACCATAAGAGGACTTGGTTATGAACCGGGNCTTCAAAAGGAAGCNGATTATGTGGCAATCAAGATGCCNGTATTCTCCTTTGAAAAAATCAGGGGAGCGGAAATCAGCTTAGGGCCGGAAATGAAATCTACAGGAGAGTGCTTAGGAATTGCAAAGACCTTTAANGAAGCCTTATACAAGGCGTTTATCGGAGCAGGAATCGACCTGCCAAAGCATAAGCAGCTGATTATTACCGTAAAGGATGCGGATAAAGGGGAAGCAATCGAAATCGGAAGAAGATTTGAAAAGCTGGGTTATAAGATTTATGCAACNCGTTCNACTGCCAATGCGTTAAAGGANGCNGGAGTNAATGCCAGAAAGGTGAATAAGATTCAGCAGGANTCGCCTACNGTCATGGACCTTATTTTAGGGCANAAGATNGANCTGGTCATNGATACGCCTACNCAGGGNCGGGANAAATCCAGAGACGGCTTCCTGATTCGGAGAACCGCCATAGAGACAGGTGTGAACTGNNTGACAAGTCTGGACACTGCCAATGCACTGTTGACCAGCCTTGAAAATACAGATGTACAGAATCTTTCGTTAATTGATATAGCAGCCATATAAANAGGTTTGGATGATAAGGAAAAGAGTATATGTTTCGTNTTAGGAAAGANCNGGNCAAGAANCAGTTTCTTGGCCGNGTNATTACNATAGGATTTGTTGCTCTTNTTATCTGTACCATAATATGTATCTTACACGTTGTCGATGTAAAGAAAAATTTTGAAGANGAAAGAACACANAACATAGAGNAGCATTTNANGGTTTCCACGGAAAATATGTCNGANCATATGAANNATTCCATGGAAACANTGGAACAGGCNGTTTCNGTTATGACAAAANGCGGGAAAAAGCCGGATNAGGAATTGATTTTCTTTGTGCTTNGNGAATATCAGAATATCAATNATTTTTCANTNGTTGTATTNATTGACAACNATGGGACCACTTATTATGCANNCNGAGGTAGNAAGCAAAAGGGCGAAGAACCTATAGAAATGCTGTATGTGACGGAAAAAAGAATAATGGTGTTCAATGACTATGACTTAGGAGATGGTGTGGGCACTGCNATGTATATGGTACCGGTTATTTTTGANGGAGAAAAGCTGGGNGNAGTNGTAGGNCTNCAGCCCATGACGGATNTGCTCAAGGGATATGCNTTTGAGTATTTAAATGAAATCGGGGATACCTTTCTCATAGGCATGAGTGGTGAAATACTGGTAGGCCAGAGCAGGGAATTTGATATAAAGCAGGAAGAAGAGGAAAATATATTCGAACTGTTAAGAGGAATCGATTTAAAAGGAAAAGGCAATGTGGAAGCAATCGATTCCATGCAGAAGGATCTGAATAATTATACTACCAGCAGGATTACCTTATCCACCGAAAGTGGAAAGCTGTATGCCACCAGCCAGCAAATACAAGGGGCGGAGAAGTTTTATTTGTTCCACTGCTATCGGGAAACGGTGTTCAATGAGAGGGTTTATCCGGTGCTCTATCGAAGTGTTGCTGCGGTTCTGATTATTGTGACTGCCATGCTCTGCCTGCTTATTTATGTATGGTTCTGTCTTAGGAGGAATATCAATACCATTGAGAAGCTGGCCTATGAGGACCCGGTTACAAAAGGGAAGAACCTGAATTATTTTAAGGAAAAGGCAGGCAGGCTCCTTGCTGAAAGCAAGAGGACCAATTTTGCAGTAGTAAGATTTGATATATTGAATTTCCGTTATATCAATGAAGCATATGGCCATTTAAAGGCCGATGATCTGTTGACTATCGTTTCCATGGAAGGAAAGAAGGCGTTTCAGGATAAAGAATTGTGCGTCCGTATGAATGCTGATCAATTTGTAGTGTTTTTAAAGAGTAAGGATGATTATAAAACAAAAATACAGGTATTTACGGATAACATCAATATCCGTGCGATTGAAACCGGAATCAGTTATCCCATTAGATTGAGATGCGGAATCTACCAGATCCGCAGTGATGACAGGGATATCGACCAGATTCTTGACCGGGCAAATGTGGCAAGAAAGTCGTTGATAGGAAATGAAAAAGAGCTGCTATCATTCTACAGTGATAAAATCATCAATGATATGCGCATGGCGGATAAAATTGAATCGGATATGGATAAGGCTCTTATGGATGGAGAATTCAAGCTGTATCTCCAGCCCAAGTGGAATATTGAAAAAGATGAGCTCTATGGAGCGGAAGCGCTGGTTCGCTGGATCAAAGCGGATGGAACCGTTGTTTATCCGGACCAGTTCATACCGGTATTTGAAAGAAACGGGTTTATTGAAAAGCTGGATTTTTATATGCTTACCAATGTCTGCCGTATGCTTCATAACCTGCAAAGGGCAGGTATGCCTGTTTTTCCGGTTTCCGTAAATCAGTCCAGAAGGCTTTGGGATAATCCAGGATATGTGGAGCATGTGGAAGAGATATTGAAGCGCTATCAGGTTCCTAGCAATATGATAGAGCTGGAAGTGACAGAGACGGTATTTTTTGAAGAGCGTGATAAGATGCTTACCATTATCCACGAGCTGAAAGGAAAGGAAGTGCTCCTTTCCATGGATGATTTTGGATCCGGTTATTCCTCCCTGAATCTGTTAAAGGATGTTCCCTTTGACGTACTGAAAATTGACAAGGAATTTTTCAACGAGTCCGTAACGTCCCAATCCAGCACATGGATCTTACAGAAAATCATTGAGATGGCAGAAGGACTGAATATCCGGGTGCTTTGTGAAGGTGTGGAAACGAAGGAACAGGTAGAATTGCTGGGAAAGCTTGGCTGTAAATATGTACAGGGCTATTATTATTCCAAGCCGCTTTCCATGGGTGTATTTTTAGAAAGATATTTTGGTGATCATATTGAATTATCAGATGAGGATGGAGAAGATACTACAACAGAATAGCGAACGGGGAAAACGTCTTTTCTTACATAGCTGCTGCGCACCATGCAGCAGCTATGTTCTTACCTGTCTGCGGAACTTTTTTAAAATCACTGTTTTTTACTACAATCCCAATATTACAGAGGATGGGGAATATAAAAAACGGGTAGAGGAGCAGAAGAGGTTTATTTTAAGGCTCAATGAGGAAGCAGGCGAGGATGGCAGTCTAGAGAAGGGAAGTGTCTTTCCGATTTCTTTTCAGGAAGGGGATTACAGACCGGAAAGCTTTTTCGGGCTTGTAAAAGGACATGAGGCTGACCGGGAAGGGGGAGAGCGCTGCTATCTGTGCTATGAAATGCGCTTAAGGGAAGCGGCCCTTTACGGAAAAGAGCAGGGCTTTGACTATTTTACCACCACATTGTCCATAAGTCCCATGAAAAATGCCGTGTGGCTCAATGAGATTGGAGAAAGGATGGGAGAGGAATATGGGATTTCATACCTCCCCTCCGATTTTAAGAAAAAGGACGGGTATAAGAAGTCCGTTTTACTGTCTGGTGAATATGATTTATACAGGCAGGATTACTGCGGCTGTGTATTTTCGAAAAGAGACAGACAAAGGAATAAAGGAAAGGAAGAATAAAATTCATGAAAAAAATACTGGATCTGATTTCGGAAGAAATGAAAAAAGCATTTGAAGAAGCAGGCTATGACAGAGAGCTTGGAAAGGTATCCCTGTCCAATCGTCCCGATCTTTGCGAATATCAGTGCAACGGGGCCATGGCAGGAGCCAAAACCTATAAAAAGGCTCCCATTATGATAGCAAATGAAGTGGCTGAAAAGCTGACAGTCAGTGAGATATTTTCAGAAGTAACTGCTGTCATGCCGGGCTTTTTGAATTTGAAGGTAAAAGAAGGGTTTGTGACAGCTTACTTAAAGGAAATGGAAGCAAGTGACAAATTCGGTCTTAAGAAGCCGGAAAAGGTGAAGAAAATCATCATTGATTACGGCGGACCAAATGTGGCAAAGCCTCTTCACGTAGGACACCTGCGTTCTGCCATTATCGGGGAGAGCATTAAACGCATTGCCCGTTACGTGGGCCATGAAGTCATCGGTGATATTCATTTGGGAGACTGGGGGCTTCAAATGGGGCTTATCATTACCGAATTAAAGGAAAGACAGCCGGAGCTTGTTTATTTCGATGAGGATTACACGGGAGAATATCCAAAGGAGCCGCCTTTTACCATTGCTGAGCTGGAAGAAATCTATCCCACAGCCAGCGGAAAATCCAAGGAGGATAAGGCTTATAAGGAACGTGCCATGGAGGACACCTATAAGCTGCAAAACGGTGTCAGAGGGCATAGGGCTCTTTGGAAGCACATCATTCAGGTATCGGTGTCGGATTTGAAGAAGAACTATGCCAATCTGAATGTGGATTTTGATCTCTGGAAAGGGGAATCCGATGTTCATGATAGAATTCCAGGCATGGTGGAATATATGAAGAAAGAGGGTTATGCCCATGAGTCGGAAGGAGCCCTGGTAGTAGATGTAAAGGAAGAAACGGATACCAAGGAAATTCCGCCCTGTATGATTTTAAAGTCAGACGGCGCTTCTTTATACAATACTACGGATCTTGCAACCATTATGGAGCGAATGGAAGAAATACATCCGGACCAGTTGATCTATGTGGTGGATAAAAGACAGGAATTGTACTTTGAACAAGTATTCCGATGTGCGAAAAAAACAAAGCTGGTAGAAGGGAATACCGATTTAAGATTCTTAGGATTCGGCACCATGAACGGCAAGGACGGAAAGCCCTTTAAGACAAGGGACGGCGGTGTCATGCGTTTGGAGAGCCTGATTTCCGATATCAATGAGCAGATGTTTTGTAAGATAACCGATAACCATGAAGTAGAAGAAGAGGAAGCAAGAAAAACAGCAAAAATAGTTGCCCTTTCTGCCGTAAAATATGGAGATTTATCCAATCAGGCAAGCAAGGACTATATTTTTGATGTGGACAGGTTTACTTCCTTTGAAGGGGATACCGGCCCATATATTCTTTATACGATGGTTCGGATCAAATCCATCCTTGCCAAGTATAAGGAGCAGGGAGGAAATCCTGAGACAGTGGCATTGCAAAACAGCTTAAGCCCTTCCCAGAAGGATTTGATGCTTGCCCTGACGAAATTCACAAGCATGATGGAGTCTGCCTATGAAGAGCTTGCTCCTCATAAGGTGTGCGCCTATATTTATGAGCTTGCAAACGCTTTTAATCGTTTTTACCATGAGACAAAGATACTGACCCAGGAGGATGAACAGGTAAAGGCAGGCTTTATTGCGTTACTTAAATTGACGCTGGCTGTATTGGAGACCTGCATTCAGGTGCTTGGCTTTGAAGCGCCGGAGAGAATGTAATTGACGAATCCCTACTAAAAGTGTATGATTACTTATATATAAAACTTGCAGCTATTTTTAGCAGGGGCTGCAGTTGGAATGAAGGAAATATGAAAAGTGGGGAACGGTCATGAAAATTTCAACAAAAGGAAGATATGCGCTAAGATTGATGCTGGATTTAGCTTTACATGATACGGGAGAACCGGTACGGATCAAAGAAATCTCCATAAGGCAGAATATATCGGATAAGTATCTGGAACAAATCGTATCTGTGCTCAATAAGGCAGGAATGGTAAAAAGCATAAGAGGTCCTCAGGGAGGATACCGGCTTGCCAGGGCGCCGGAACAATATACGGTAGGTTCCATCCTGCGCCTTACGGAAGGAAGCCTTGCGCCGGTAAGCTGCTTAGAAGATGAGCCAAATGAATGCCCAAGACAGGAGCAATGCGCCACCCTGTTTTTGTGGCAGAAGCTGAATGATGCTATCTCCGGCGTAGTGGACACGATAACACTGGCGGATCTGGTGGAATGGCAGCAGGAGAAGGCGGACTTTTATGTGATATAAGGGAATCGCTGAATAGAGGGACGCGGCAGAGGGATGAGGGCGGATTCCGTGCTGTGTTTTTGATGGCGCTTTTCCTAAACAGCCTGAGGAAGGATGCTGGAACCGAACGGGTCGGCATATAGCGGCGTCCGTGCCGCAATATGCCTAAAATTGCCGTCCATGGCAATTTTCCCCTAGGTAGTGGACAGGTTGTTAAGGAAAGGCGCCATCAAAAACAATGCACGGAATCCGCCCTCATCCCTCTG
>JAAVAC010000021.1 GCA_014804265.1 Lachnospiraceae bacterium
TCTAGTTTCTCTTACAACATCCATAAAAAGTTCTTCCAAATTCTGCCCCTGTTCCAATGGACCTTCGTATCCTAAAATGCCATTTGAAATAATTCCCACATAATCTGCAATTAACTGTACTTCTGAGAGAATATGACTGGAAAGAATGACTGTAATTCCACGTGCAGGAAAGGAACATATCAGTTCACGAAGTTCCTCTATTCCGATTGGATCTAACCCATTCGTAGGTTCATCTAAAATCAGAAGCTTTGGTTCTCCTAATAATGCCATAGCAATGCCAAGCCTTTGTTTCATTCCCAAAGAAAACTGTCCTGCCTTCTTTTTTCCTGTATTTGCAAGCGAGACTATTTGCAATACCTCATCAATCCTTTTTTCATCCACACCTAGCAGTAACGATCTGACTTTCAGGTTTTCCCTTGCAGACAAATTTTCATAAATTGACGGATTTTCAATTAGTGCTCCTATCTCCGACAGGCTTTCTCTTTTCCACGGTTTCCCATCAAAATAAATCTCGCCTGCAGTCGGCTTTAAAACACCAGTAAGCATTTTTAAAGTAGTGGATTTTCCGGCTCCATTAGGTCCAAGCAATCCATAAACTTTTCCCTTTACTATATTTAGTGAAACTTTATTCACCGCTTTCTGTTTTTTAAAAGACTTGCAGAGTTCTGTAGTTTGAAGCATCATTTCCATATTTATTCCTTCTTTCTTTTTTAATAAAAGAAGCATAACAAGAAATAATAAAGATTTCATGAAGATTTATAGTTTTAGAAATATCCCGTGCTTCTCGCCAGACTTTCACATATTTTCGTATTCCAATATATGGCACCTGCACAAGTAGCAACAGGAGCAGGATATTTACTGGCAATATCACTTTTATCAATTTTCCAAAGTAATTAATAAATGCGACGCTTGCCAACGTTACCACATCAGCAATCATATTGCAACATTTTTTCTTATATAGTTCTGTAACCTTTACTCCCGCAAACACCCTCAATATTCCGATACCTGCCATACATCCTCCAACAATCAATATCATAATCAGCCAGTACACGATTCCTCCAATGACCATATTAGGGATTCCGCTACTGATCTGTGCAACAAACTTTCCGGCAGGAATAATTTATTCTCTTATTGTCTGTATGAAGGATGACATAGTAGCAAAGAACACTCCACAATCGAAAATGAACACTTCCAACTGTACCGCCTGAAAGAGAGTTGTAGTCATCTCTCCACAAATTCCGATTGTTTTTCTTCTGTCAGGCTCCCAAACATACCTTTATAGCCTTTCTCCAATATCGGAGTACCTTTTGCCACTTCTCACTCTACTTATTTTGGGCAAAACCCAATTTACCAACAATTCACTTCATGAAACATGTTCACAGCATAAAATCCTAAACTGTTCTCAATCATCCCAAAACCAAACAGCATTTCGATGTCCAGTATAAGCCGGCATATCTCAATGCCCCACTATCCTAATCTCCATCCACTTCCTCCACCACAAGTAACAACACCCCTTCTTTCACACAAACTTCACTTTCCACTCCCAAAAACTCATTGCTGACTCCTACCGGATAATCCATCCCAAGCACAGCATCCGTAAGAGGATATTTCAGATTCTTCAAAGTAACTCCCTTTGCCTCTCCGTCAAAAGCAAACACGGAAAGATACCCTTTTTTCTCTTCTCCAAATGTAATACTTCCATTTCTCACTGCCGTAATCATCACGTTTTTATGAAACAAAAACCCCTTTGCCCCTCTTTTCAAAAGCCACACAAGGCATTGGAAATTGGCAATGGTATGGGAAATCCTTCCACCCAGACCTCCATAAATATGAAAGGTCCTGTAGCCAAGCTCCATTCCCTGCCGCAAGGCCGCCAGCATATCTGTGTCATCCTTTTCCGGTGCAAGCCGTATCAAGTTGGAGTGCAGGGGACTTTGCTTTACAGAATCAAAATCCCCCAGCACCAGGTTTGGCGTCAGCTTCATATTCTTTAAATATTCAAAACCCCCGTCCACTCCGATTATATAATCGGTTTCCTTCGGCTTTAACTTGGGATAGTCAAATTCTCCTGCCCCTATAATATAACAAATGCCCTCTTCCATTTTCTTATCCTTTCCCCAGCAGATATTCTTCCCATGCCCGATGATTTTTCCATATCCGGAGAAATCCGGTTCTGTTTCCCCTCTGCAATTCACGTTCCATAACCATTACCTTGAAATTTCTTCCAAAACAACCGCCTGACAAGGCTGCAAAACAAGCCTTCCGCCAAAAGCCTCGGCTCCATCCATATTGGAAAGAAGCACCTTGTAGTTATCACTTGCTAACTCTAACTCCATGGCATCCTTACCAAAGTTAGCCGCTGCCAATACCCTTTTTTCATTCAGGCTCCGGTAATAAGCATATATCTTCTCCTTATTCCCATAAGCCGGTTCAAAGTTGCCATAGGTAAACAACTCCTTATATTCCTCTGACTTTCTAAGGGCAATCAGCCTTTTATAGTAATTCAGCACAGATTCCTGATCCGCAAGCTCATCCTCCACATTCACCTGTCTGTAATTGGGATTTATCTTCAGCCATGGTTTCCCTGTGGTAAAGCCTGCCTGCTCTTTGCTGCTCCATTGCATAGGCGTCCTTGCATTATCCCTGCTATGCTTGTAACATACTTCCAGCGCTTCCTCTTTGGAACATCCTGCTTCTAAAGCAGTCTTATATTGATTTTTCGTATCAATATCATCATATTCCTCAATGCTTTCCATCCTGCAGTTCTGCATTCCGATTTCCTGTCCCTGATAGATAAAAGGAATTCCCCTTAACAGTATATTGACAGTAGCCAGCATTTTAAACCCATCTGTATTTTGAGCATAAGAAGGCAGATACGTATTGATCCCCCTCGGTTCATCATGATTTTCAATAATGTTCGCTAAAAACCCGATTCCCTCACATCTTTTTTGAGACTCAAAAGTAATCTCCCTCCAAGCATCAAACTCTACTTCCTTAGCATCATACCAGCCATGCTCTCCAAAGGTCAGCATATGGGCCGAGAAATCAAACATGGTGGAAAAATGGCCGTTTTCTCCTACAAATTCCTCCAGCTCCTCTTCTTTCATATTAAATACTTCCGCTACGGTAAAAGCCTGATATTTTTCAAAGGTAGCTTCCTTTAATTCCTCTAACAGCTCCCCTACTCCATCCACTTCTTCCACCATTTTAGTAGCCCTCACCAGCCCATCCGGACCGTCCGGCTCATAGGAAGGAAAATCCAGATCCTTCTTTATATTGATGATGGCATCAATCCGGAAGCCTGCCAGTCCTTTCTCCAGCCACCAGTTGACCATTTGAAACAATTCTTTTTTCATCTTTGGATTGTTCCAGTTCAAGTCCGGCTGTTCCTTGGCGAAAAAGTGCAGATAATAGAGCTCCGTTCCCTCTACCTTCTCCCATGCGCTTCCTCCAAAGTAAGAGCGGTAATTGCTGGGGGGATTTCCGTCCTTTCCTTTCCGGAAATAGAAATAATCCCCATACTCTCCTTCCGGGTCTGCCAATGCCTTTTGAAACCATTCATGCTGATCGGAGCAATGATTGATTACCAGGTCCATAACAATCCCCATATCCCGTTTCTTTGCTTCCAAAAGCAGCTCATCAAACTCCTCCATGGTGCCGAATTTTGGATCGATTTTATAATAATCCGAAATGTCATAGCCCTGATCCACAAAGGGAGATTGATAAATAGGAGAAATCCAGATAATATCAATTCCCAAGTCCTTTAAATAATCCAGCTTTTCCATGATTCCCCGAATGTCTCCAATTCCGTCTCCATTTGTGTCATAAAAGCTCTTTGGATAAATTTGATACGCTACCTTTCCGTGCCACCATTTTTTTGTCATAAGAAACTCCTTTCCACTTTTCTGTTCAGACCTTCCACCGCACCTATCATCACCAACAGGATCAGTCCCAAATAAAAGGGAAACAGCTTATAGCTCACATGCTTTGCCAGAAATCCCAACAGGGGCGGCATAAAAGTGGTGCCCACATAGGCACATGCCATTTGAATCCCCATGATTCCCTGAGAATACTTACTTCCGAAATTGTCCGGTGTGGCATGGAGCATGGAGGGATAAATAGGCGCACAGCCCAGCCCTATGAAAAAAAGCCCCAAAAGCTGTACCGTAAGTCCAAAGGGAAGCAATAAGAATACTACCCCCATGCCGGCAACTCCCTGCCCCAGACGCACCATCTGTCTGTTGGAAAGCTTTATGGTTAAAAATCCGGACAAGAATCTTCCAAAGGTAATTCCAAAATAAAACAAAGCAATCCACTTTGCCGCCTGCTCAGGGAAAACTCCTTTTTCCATGACCAGATAGCTGCTGCCCCACAGCCCTGCGGAGGCTTCCAGGGCACAATAACAGAAAAATCCCACTAATGCCTGCTTCGCTCCCTTTAACTTCAACATTCCCAAAATGCCCGGATTTACCTTTTCTTCCGTTTGATTTTTTCCCGTTTCACTCTCTTTTTCCTGTTCTTTTTTCTCTTCTGTTCCTTCCACTTTTTTCCACAGGGAAATGGAACAGAACAAACATACCACCAGGCAAAATTGAATCAGGCTGATCACTCCGTAACCAGACTGCCAGTTTCCCCCATCCCTAAGACAGAAGGAAATTATCACGGGACCTGTAGTTGCGCCGACTCCCCAAAAGCAATGGAGCCAGCTCATATGCCTTGCTTTATAATGAAGGGCCACAAAGTTATTTAATGCTGTATCCACGCTACCACCACCTAATCCTAAAGGAATTGCCAAAAAACACAGCATCCAATATTCCTTACTTACGGAAAATCCCAAAAGGGCAACTGCCGTCATAAGCACACTGATTCCGGTAGTCCATCCCGTTCCCAGCTTTTTTATGATCTTACTGCTAAACAGGCTGGAAACAATCGTCCCCCCTGAAATAATCATGGAAATAATTCCTCCATAGGAAATGGGAACATTCATTTCCTGATAAATAGAAGGCCATGCCGAGCCCAAAAGGGAGTCCGGCAGCCCCAGACTGATAAATGCCAGATAAATAATAATAAGTAAAACCGTTAAAAACATCTTTCTTCCCCTTCTTTCCTGATTTGTTTTTCCAACTCGTCCAAAGCAAGCTTTATCATTCCCTGCTCAAAGTCCTTTTCCAGATCATCCGAGAAAACCAGCTTTGCCTCATACTGTCCTTGTAATGAATTTTCCACTGCTTCCTTCAGCCCTCTTTTGATTTCCTCCGTCCAGAAATCCCCATATAGTACAAAAAAATCCGGCGCCAGCACACAAATGCAGATTACAAGGAGCTGTCCCATAGACTTTATTACCTGATATACGTTAGCATAATCTAACTCCTTCCAGGAGTAAGCAACGGGTATCCGGGAAAGCTCTCCCGCAAAGTTATGGACTCCTCTATAGATTTCTCCGTTAATGATGATTCCTGCTCCGGGGTCATAAATCCTCGGAAAATAGATACCCACCATATGGTCCGCCTCTCTGGAAATCCCATAGGAATAATATCCGATTACCGCCGCATTGATATCATTTTCAAAAATTACGGGCACTCCATATGTGTTTCGGTAATGCTCCATGAATTCCCTTCCTACTATATCCGGATAATCATTGATGGTAATCATGCCGTCCACTTCTTCTCCCGGCAGTCCGAAAGCAATCAGCCCTGCTTTTTTCCCATATTTCTCAAATATCTCAGAAAACCAGGAATCAAAGCTGTTCACTTCCACTTTGGCAAAATACTTCTCTTTCCGCTCCACACACTGTCCCAGCAGATTGATGACCAAAAGCTGGATCAGGTTCTGGTCTTTCTTCTGATGTCCGTATATGATTACTGCGTACCGGTAGTCCTCATTAAAGATATATTGCAGCGAGGGACGACCTCCATTGGAGGGAATGTTCTCGCCTTTTTTGATTTCTCCGTTTTTTACCAGCTCTTCAAGCAGGGAATTTACTGTGACCACGCTGAGTTCTGTTTTGGCTGCAAGCTCTGGCTTGGTGGCCTTTCCCATAAGCTTTAGTTGTTTTCTTACGTTGTTTTTGTTGATTTCTTTCATTAGCAGGGTGTCTGCTTTCCTGTTTTTCACCCTTTGGCCTCCTTTCCTGTTTCCAGGCGCTTTCTGCTATTTTGTGCTTGTTTTTGTTGTTTGTTTTTCGCTTTCTGATTTTTTGTTTTTTCTTTTTCCTGTTGCTTTGTATTTATTTTAGCTTATCTTTTTCTCTTTGTAAAGATACTTTTTAAAGCTTCTTTTTAAAGCGGGTATGGGGCTGCATTTTTTGTTCTATTCTAGGGTCTATAAGTGGTTTTGGATCCTGCTGCTTCTCCTATACTGTTTTATCTTTGCTTCCTTACTTTATACTATGATCCGATTCGTCAGCAAATAAGACCTTTAACGCATCTAACCATTTTTCAATATTTTGTTTTACAGTAATATCTCTTACTTTATCAATATTTAAATATTCTTCTTCAAAAGCACTACCTGCAATAGGAAAACATGAATAATCCCAGGCACCATCACCTGAATATATCATTCCATCCGTTATAACAGCTATAGCAATGGCTAAATAACCATAATACAAACTTACTATGGCTGGTTGCCCCATTGTTCTTTTCACACTCCAAGAATATCCTATTTCTAGATTAGCCTCTATCTTTTCTTTCATAAATTGAACATTCTTATTTACCTGCGCCTCTTCATTCCAAAACTCTTTATCCAGCTCTGTTAACTCATGATAGAATACATATACTTCACCTTCCTCATTCAAATTGAACACTGTATAACAATTCTCCTTCGCCACCAAAGAAAGAGGATTCGCATGTACGCTATTATCAGCAGATACTTCTCTGGTAGTAATATCAATACCCTGCGATATCTTTTCCTTTTTCATAAATTCTTTAAATAGCTGAACAGAGTATTTAATTATCTCATCACATTCAGGCTTCTTTATCTTTGTTGGAAATACTTCAAAACTCATACTCATTTTTCTTCATCTCCTACAGCTTCTGCTCTTTCTTTTGCTACCTTAGTTGTTGCTCCGGCTGATTTATCCCTACTGTTTTGTCTCACTTCTGCCATACAATCTCTAACCCGCCCTTCAGCTATAAAAATTAATTCATTATGTTCTCATAATCCTGTAATTCATGAAAAATATTTCCACAAAAACAGTATTTCCTACGATTCGATAGAGCATAAAATATCTATGGGATAAAAAGTTTATACGTCTGTATCTTGATACTTTCCATGTTCCCTGGATTTCTTCAGTTTTTCAAGCATCTCTTCTTCTGCCATCGGCGCATATGGATTAGCCTCTGCTGTCTGCCTTTTTATCTCAAAAGGAAATCCATTCGCCGCAACCGCCTGTATCAAAAACATTCTTATAGCAGTTGTTGTATCAGTTCCCAAATCTCTAAACAACGAATCTGATTTTTTCTTTAAATCATCCTCTACTCTTACTTGAATTGTACTAGCCATGAATAGCACCTCCATTCCTCTTTTATTATAATGCCATCTCATTGCTAATTCAATACAATTGTACTGTTTTTGCACAATGAAAACTTATTCAATGCAAAGTATCTGACCGTCAGCTTATCATCTACGCATCTCTACAACATAAGCGCTCAACCCACTTGAAAAGGCAAAATGATTTTCATTCAAAATCTCACATGATTGAATCAAATCCCCCTTCTTGGCATTGTAACAGAATATTACTTCATTATTGCACGAATCAATTACAATTAAGTCCGAGTCATATACAACAACAAATTTGTCATCCCACATAATTATTTAGGCTGGTTTCGTGACAAAACAGGTTGGATGGAATATGCCACAATCTAATATTAAATAAATCAATGGTGTATGCAAGATTTTCTCTATGGATTTATCTCTTTGGATTTTTAATAATAAATCATCCTTTATTGCAAAAAATATCTGCTTTTCAAATGAATATGTCATGCCTCGTTTCCATACTCCTTACTATTTCCACCTTCTCAATCTACAAAAGCCATCTCCAACAATTCCGAAGCCACTTTCCTATCCTTTACTCTTATCAGATTATCCCACGCATCTTCCTTTCCCAGCAGATTCATTCCTCCATGCCATACTAAAGAACCATCAATCACCGCAAAATGCTCCATATCCTCCTCTGCAGTCTTAACGTTAATCCCCACCTCCTTCATCTGCTCCATAAGCGTATACAAAAATGCTGCATTTCCATAAGCTGCACTTTCCGGATTTTTTGTCATCACCGTTACTTTGACACCTGCCTCCTGTCTGGGCTTTATAAGATAAAGAAAGCGTGCGATTTTTTCCCTTGTGATTCCCGGACTGGAAATCACAATTTCCTGTTCCGCCTCAACCAGGTCTTGCTCAAAGATATCCATATAATTTCCGGAATCGTAAATGGCATTCACGTCCTGTTTATTTTCAATCGAATCAGACATCATGCGGAATCCAATCTTTTTGTATGTCCGAAGCCGCTTCAAATACATATTGTCAAAAACGGGAACATGCGAATCAATATAATCATATACAATAACGTCCCTCTTTCCTTCATAGTCCCGATTCAATCTTCCTACATATTGCTCCAAACGTCCGGTAAATGAAACAGGTGATGCCAATATAAGCGTATCCAGTCTGGGATAATCAAATCCTTCCCCTATCTTCTGCCCTGTAGCAACAAGTATCAACGATTTATCACGAGGCACATCTTTCAGTTGTCTTCTTATGGTTTCATTTTCTTTATTGGAATTATCTCCATACAAAATAAAAGCATAATCGGCAGTCCCCTGGACATTATCATAAATAAATTTCGCATGCTCCTTATATTTCGTGAGTACTACGGGTGTTCTGCCCTTTTTTATGCATTCCCTTATATCATCCAGAATCTGCGCATTTCTCACATCGCTATTGCTCACAAGAACATACGCCTCATTGATATCATTTTTATTGGCAGCAGTACTGATCACCCGGGTATATCGAGGGATCACTAAATGGTCTATACCTTGCTCCACTGTTCTTTCTAATGCTGTATATTGGTGCCGCACCGGTCCTAACAGCATATAATTGATTTTTTCAAGCTGATCGCTTCTCATAGGTGTGGCAGAGACTCCATAAACATACTTTGCATTTACCTTTTTCAAGATTTCCTGCGCTGTAGCGGAAGCTGCATGATGACATTCATCCATAATAACCATTCCATAGGAATTCAGTCTCTCATGAAAAGCGCCTTTTTTGTATAAGGAGCCAATCATAGCAATATCAACAATGCCTGTCATCGTATCTTTTCCACCTTTTAGTGTTCCAATAACGCTTGTACGTTTCTTTACCCGGCCCGTCTTTGTTTCATATGCTGGCGGTTCTTCATCCACTCTTAAGAAGCGGTTTAATTCATCCTCCCACTGTGATATGAGATCCGTACTCTCCAGCAAAATCAGAGTATTTACTTTTCTCTTTGCAATTAAATAACTGCATACTACCGTCTTGCCGAAAGCAGTTGCCGCACTGAGAATTCCACAATCAAACTTCAGCAGGCGCTGGGCTGCCAGGTCCTTCTGCATTTTTAATTCTCCCTGAAACAAGACACGAACCGGCCGGCCTTTTTCTCTTCGGTCTTCTATATCATAATCAATTTCCGACTTCTCGCATTTATGGATTACTGCTTCCAGCAATCCTCTTGGAATCTTAATATAGCCCTCTATATCCATCCCTAAATAAATCATACTGAAATTATAATAATTGGAATATCCCAGACGCTTGTTCTTATAAAAAACAGGATTATCAAACGTGGCCATACAGCGTATCTGATTTTGCAAACGGGGGTTTCAGATTTAATGCATCGATATAGATCCCATCTGCAAGAACGATATGTAATTTCCCCGTCACATCAGATGCTGCAAAATCATCCTGTTTTTTCCACGGTTTGAGACGCTTTGCAGTATTTAAATAGTGGGAAGTTCCATGCCGGATAAATAGTTCCCCTTGCCATTTTGTAATATATTGTTCCACTTCATCCTGGGACAATTTTCTTGTTTGAAGCAGTCGTTCCCACTGGTTTGGATACGCATTCCAATTTTCATCTACAAAAGCACTGTTTCCATTTTTGAGAGCCTGTCCCTGAAGAGGTAAGGCAATCAGGTTTCCGATAGAATTGATTTCATCCTGGGATGGATACATGCGGTCATAATAACGAAAGGATTTTAGATTAATGGTAGTTGCCCCTTTATCAAGAAGCAAAAAGCCAAAATTTCTCGCTGTTTCAGCCGAAATCGCTTTCCGGAAGAAAATCCATATATGTGCGCCTCTCCCTGAACGGGAACGCTCTACAAGGGCATCAATCCCATTCTGACTGCATATTAAGCGGAGCGCATCCACCTCATCATGCCAGGCCCCATCCTCATTTGCGAAATCCTTCTTTTCCGCATCCTTTTCATGATTATCAAAATCGAATACCAGAAACCTGCAGGTTCCATCCAAAAGCAGCGGATATACGCCTATCACATCCGTCCTATCCTCTCGGTAACCAACCAGATGGTTCACAAGAATATCTGGTGTCAGCTTCATCCAGCTTTTAGATTCACAATCTTCACAATACCTCTTTTCACCCTTTTGCTTCGGGCACAGCGCATGATTCCAGCGGTTATTGCATTGTGGATAATAATTGCCGTTTTTAGCTCTCCTTGCAAATACATCCTCCCTTCCCCAGAACATAGAAAAAAATCGGGTCGCCACATTTTTGTCAATATACTGCTGAACAATTCTGGCACCCTGGTCTAATTCATATTCCTCTGCCCTGAAAGGAGTATCTTGAAATACTTCACTGGCAGCATATGGTATATTTTCTTTTTTAAGAAGTTCCCTGAGTTCTTTGTTTTCTCTTTGTAACTCTCTGACTATTTTCCTAAGGGAGTCCAAATTATAAGATTCTATATTCATTTACATCTCCATCCACTGTACAAATGCCGTCTTATCAGAACTATTATACCCGGCATTCCTATAAAAATTTAAAGTTTCCTCTTCTTTCGATCCGGTGAGCAGCATCATTTTATAGCAGTTATTGCTCTCTGCAATCTGCCTCGCATAATTTAAGCACGCAGTAGCATAACCTTTCTTACGATAGTCCTTATGGGTCACCACATTCTCGATAAATGCATATGGCCTCACATTCCTTGTTAAATTCGGTATTATCACGCAGACACAGGAGGCCACGATTTTGCCCTCCGCTTCGCAAACGATAAGATGATGGTTTTCGTCTCCAATAATATAATTCCAAGTCTTATTTAATCGCTCCGACTCTTCTGGTACACTTGTTTCATGAAGACACAAATATAGCTGTAAAATTTCTTTCAAATCATTTTTATCCGCTTCTCTAATCATAATAACCCCCGCAATTCGTTTTTCATTTTTTATTCACATTGTTATTATCAACTCTGCTCGACTTAACAAGATCATTTTCCCTTATATCCACTGCTTCAAGAAATCACCTACAGCTTCTTCGTAAAGCAAATAATCCTATTTACCTCTTCAAATCCCACATGTAAATGAAATCTCAAACTATCTTCATTCATTATCTCACAATCACTTGCAAATTCTCCACACCCTTGTTCCTGTGCCCATTTCTGACAGTTCTTTAACAATTCTTTTGCAATCCCCCTTTTTCTATATTTTTCCATTACAAAGATACCCTCCAGGTAGCCTACCGGACTGCTGTCTGTGCCTTCTACATAGTCATGCCGCAATCCGCATGCATTCTCTAACATTCCCACCTGCATTTTTTCATATCCACATGGGTATCATCCTTCCATGCCACACCCTCCTCAAGCAGCAAAGCCTTTTGCTCATAAAAATGGGGCGCCAGCCTTCCTGCATGATTCACAACACGATGGCAGGGATATTCTCCATAATATTCCGCCATGCTAAGGACTCTGCCCACAAGCCTTGCGTTTTTATCCCTTCCAATCAGCTTTGCTATCTGCCCATAGGAAGCAACCTTTCCTTCCGGTATTTCTTCCACTACCGATAGTATTTCGTAAATCAATTCTTCTGTAAGAATCCCAGACATATTCCCACTCCTTACCTTATAAAGCTGTTCCCCGGACAGGAATAAAAAAGGCTGACATATCCACTTTCTCCATGGAAAGAAGCTGCACCTTCTTATCAATCCCGCCCGCATAGCCCGTCAGGCTTCCGCCCGCTCCAACGACTCTATGGCATGGTATGATCAGAGAAATAGCATTGTGCCCCACCGCAGAGCCCACTGCCTGGGCAGACATTTTTTTAAGACCCTTTTTCTTTGCAATTTTCTCTGCAATTTCTCCGTAAGTCATTGTCTTTCCAAAAGGAATCTGAAGCAGGATTTCCCACACGGCTTTCCGGAAAGGCGTTGTTTTCATAACCAACGGCGGGATAAAACCCAGGTCTCTTCCACAGAAATAAATATCCAGCCATTGGCGTGCCTGTTCAAAAACCGGCAGCTCCTTTTGCTCACAGCCCTCTGCTAAAGTGGCACCAAAATATTTCTGTCCGTCGAACCATAGGCCTGTCAAGGCCTCCCCGTCGCTGGCAAGAGTAATCCCTCCAAGGGGTGAGTCATAGTGATTTGTATATTCCATTGCCGAACCTCCAAATATATATCTATGTACAATCTATACATATCTGTTATTCCTGACTATTATTCCTTACTGTTATCTTTGCCTTCCTGTCCATGCCCCAGCATACCACCCTGCTTCACAGTGAATTTCCCCCGCATGGCAAGCAGCGCTTCCACCTGTCCCTCTGACAAAAGATTCTGCTTTCCCAAAATCTTATCTGTAATCAGCAAAATGTTAGCATAATACTCCATGGACTCCAGCCGGTAATAAGCCGTATACGCATCACTTCCCCATGTGACCGCCCCGTGATTTGCAAGGAGAATACCGTTATGGGTATGGAGATAAGGTGCAATGGCTTCCGGCACCTCTTTACTGCCAAGCTCTGCATAGGGCGCTACTGGCACATCCCCCAGGGTAATAATGGCTTCTGCCAGCACCGGCGCATTCAGCGGTATTCCCGCAACGGCAAAGCAGGTACAAATGGGCGGGTGGGCATGACACACAGACAGAATATCCGGATTGTCCCGATAGGCGCGCAAATGCATCTTCAGCTCGGAAGAAGGCCGATTGCTTCCCTCTAACACGTTGCCGTCCAAATCCACCTTTACCAGCATTTTTTTCTTCATAAAGCCCTTTGATACACCGGTAGGCGTGGCCCACACTTCATTATCTCCTGTCCGAACGGAAATATTTCCATCGTTAGCAGCCACAAACCCTCGCACATACATGCGCTGCCCAATATCAATGATTGCTTTCTTTGCCTGCTTCTCTGTCATATAGTCCATGTTGATCCACCTTTTCGTTACCCGTTTTTCTTTTTCTATTTCAAAAAATTGTGTTATTACACTTTTTTTATTGCTAAAAATTTCCATCTCCACCGGAAGCCTCCCCGTTAAATCCTGTCTGCCGCCTGCTTCTTACGGAAAATCTCTTTGAGCGACTCCGTATAAGGCGCTCTGGCAATCCCATATTCCGTGACGATACCTGCAATCAAATCATGGTCTGTCACATCAAAGGCCGGATTATATACCTTGATTCCTTCCGGTGCCATCCTCTTTTCATACCACATATCCGTCACCTCATGCTGGGGACGCTGCTCAATTGTAATTTCTGCTCCCGTTGGTGTCTCCAGGTCAATTGTGGAGGTAGGGGCACAAACATAGACAGGTACGTGATAACGGGCTGCCACGGCTGCTACCACCGAAGTTCCGATCTTGTTGGCAGTGTCACCGTTTGCCGCCACCCGGTCACAGCCTACGAACACTGCATTTACCCATCCGTTTCTCATAACTGCCCCAGACATGTTATCACAAATCAAAGTCACATCCACACCGGAGGCTGACAACTCATAAGCCGTCAGTCTTGCTCCCTGCAGAAGGGGCCTTGTTTCATCCGCAAAGACACGGAAATGATATCCCCTCTCCTGTCCCAGATAAATGGGTGCCGTGGCAGTTCCGTACTTACAGGTAGCAAGCTGTCCCGCATTGCAGTGGGTTAAAATGCCGTCCCCTTCCTTTACCAGAGTCAGTCCGTATTCCCCAATAGCTTTACAGACACGAATATCCTCTTCCTTCATGGCGATGGCTTCTTTCTTTAATGCTTCTTTAATCTGTGCAACGGGCTTTTGGGCATTTTCCACACAAACCTGCTCCATCCTATTTAATGCCCAGGACAGGTTCACCGCCGTAGGTCTTGCCGAATTCAGGTATTCCTTCTGACGGCCGAATTCCTTGTAAAAAACCTCATAATCTTCCGTATCCACCTGTTTTGCAAGCAGATAAATCCCAAAGGCCGCTGCAATGCCGATAGCCGGCGCTCCCCGGACCTTCAGCAGATAAATGGCATTCCAGATTTCCTCTCCCGTCTGCAGGGATATGATTTCCGCTTTTCCCGGAAGCTTTGTCTGGTCAAGCAGCTTCAGTGCGCTGTTTTCATCATCCAGTTCTACTGTTTCATATTCCATAATGCTTTTATCGCTCATGTTGTTCTCCTTGCTATTGTAATTGTTCTTAAAAGTTATATTAGCATTTTTCTGTTGGTATCGTCTAGGAATAGTTTGGTGGCTTTTTCCATAACCTCCCGATACCGGAAACATCCCTCCTGATGGTCATTGATGATTCCACATGCCTGCAGGTGGGAATACACAGTAATGGAACCCAGGTATTTGAATCCCCTCTTTTTTAAATCTCTGCTTATCCTGTCCGAAAGGTCATTCTTTGCCGGAAGGTTCCCATTTTGATGCTCCATATACAAAATTGTTTTTCCCTTTGAAAATCCCCATAAATAATCACTGAACGTACCAAATTCCTCCCGTACATTCAAAAAGCACCTTGCATTGTGGATAACCGCCTCAACCTTCCTCCGTGACCGGATCATCCCTTCTGTTTCCATGATCCGCTGGATATCCTCTTCTTTGTAAGCTGCCACCTTCTGATAGTCAAATCCATCAAAACACTTCCGGAATATCTCCCTTTTTTGTATCATCATGTTCCAGTTCAAACCGCACTGCATGACTTCCATCATCAAAAATTCAAACTGTTTTCGATCCTCATGCAAAGGAACTCCCCATTCCTCATCATGGTATTTTATCATCTTTTCATTACACAGACACCACGCACACCGTTCCATTTCCAACCTCCCTGCAACAATTTTTCCGTATGCTATTTGTTATCTTTCTCCATGACATAATTCGTCAGGGAAATTCCTCCTCTGATAACCTGCTGTTCTTTCCTTATTTCATATCCTCTGGACATAAAAAACGGTTTTGCCGTAACGGAAGCATATACCGTTATTTTGTCCACATCTACCACCTTTTCCAACTCCTTACAGATAGCAGTGGCAATTCCCTGGTTTTGATAATCCTTGTGGACATACAGTCTGTCAAGATATCCTGTTGTATCAATGTCACCAAATCCAACGATTCTATTATCCTTAACAGCAACGATCGTATCATGTTCTGAGAAAGTCCTGTTCCATTCTTCCAAATCCACACTGCCGGATGCCCATGCGTCCAACTGCTCCTTTGTATAATCCTTGGCATTTACAGTATGGACAGTGTGGTAAAACAGCTCTGCTAAATACTCACAATCTGATGGTGCATATTTTCTAATGACCAATCTCTTTTCCCTCCTGTCTTTTATACAGATTGTCAATCAAATAACCACCCTACCCTTCCGGTTATAGATAGCGTATCGTTCTTGATTCTGCATGTCAAGCAGTTTGTATGGAGGTGCAACCCTGCGACACAACAATATCTGTCAAAGCACCCTTCTCCTTTCTCTGCATCCCCTCCTCAGTTTTCTTTACATGAAAAACTCCCTCTAGACAATTCCTCCATTTTTTCATAAAATAATCTCAAAACAAGACAAAAAATCATATTTAAGGGGACAAAAGAAATGAAGAGTTTAAAAGGACGTTTAGTAAGCATTACCTGTATCATCATGCTGCTCTGTCTGGCACTGACAGCTTCTATCAGCTATGGCATTGCTTCCAGGCAGATACAGACAGAATCCGTGGACCGATACAGCCTCTTAACAGAAATGACCTCCTCCAAGATTAATGCCTGGCTTGCAGAGCAGGCCCAGCTTGTGACCAATCAGAAAAATGCCATGGAAATCACCGGCAATTATGACATTGACTATCTGATTTCCTATCTGACACCTATCGTGGAGGATTACAATCCGGATGGCTACATCTATGATCTATATTTTACTTCTACGGATAACCAAATGGCTTCCGGCTCCGGCTATGTGCCTGACGGAACAACCGATTTTACAAAAAGGGACTGGTATGTGGGCGCCTGTGAGACGGACGGCCTGTACTTTTCCACTCCTTACCGGGACACAGACTCAGGCAAGATCGTCATTACCATTTCCACTAAAGTCATGAATGGCGACACCCTTATGGGCGTGCTTGCCACGGATATTTTTGTAGATACCCTGATTGAAATCGTAAACGGACAGCAAACTGTGGAAAACAGTTATCTGTTTATCGTGGACAGCAAAAACGGCATTGTGAATCATCCAAATGAAGCCTATGGATATGTAGAGGATGAACCGATTTCCCTAAATGATGTGGAAAGCAATCTTTATGACAGCTTGATTGTGTTTATTGACAGTGAAAAAAGGACCCCCGTATCCATCAAAGACTATGATGGGACTTCCAGAAGCTTTTTTACCCATAGTGTGGACAGCTGTGGGTGGCATGTAGTTGCTGCTATCAGCAATCAGGTCATAAATCAGTCCCGCAGCTCCATTATGATGGGATTTCTGATTGCCCTGGTTATTTCCATTGTACTTGGAGTTTCCATTACGATAGTGATGGCTTCCAGAATCGTTAAGCCGATTTCCCTCTTGTCTGCTAAAATCGCCTCGGGAGATTTCTCAAAGGATGTTCCCGTGACAAGCCGTGATGAGATTGGTGCTTTGGCCCAAGGCTTCAACGTACTTATGCAAAAAATGCGGGCTTTGCTCGAAATAACTATAAACAGTGTAGAAAGCATCCAATCCTTTGCCAAGGACTTAAATCAGGTAGCTGACCAGCTTGTAACAAATGCCGGAAAAGTAAATACAGAAATGGAATCCATTACAGGTGCCATGGAAGTTCAATTCAGCAGTGTGGAACAGGGAAAGGTTCAGCTTACCAAGTTTGATGAACATATTAAAGCCTTTAACGAAAGCTACCGCAGCATGGAACAGACCATCGAAGACGTGCTTGGCAAATTAAATGATTCCGTTGTAGTAGCAAAAAATTTAGAGACCTCCACAAAGGACTCCAAGGAAAATATGCAGGCAATTTTTCAGGATATCCGGGAACTGGAAAAACTGTCGGAAAGCATTACGGAAATCGTATCCACCATCAGCAGCATTTCCGGACAGACTAATCTGCTGGCATTGAACGCTTCCATCGAAGCGGCAAGAGCCGGAGAGGTTGGAAGAGGCTTTGCCGTGGTTGCAGAGGAAATCCGGGTACTATCGGAACAGACCTCTACTGCCACCACCAATATTTCAGAGCTGATTTCCAATATCCGAAACCGTATCAGCCAGACAGTTTCCTCTATTAACGTTTCCACGGAATCCTTTGCCAATAATACGGAAAATTCCCAAATGGTTCTTTCCGTATTCACTCAGTTGAAGGACTGTCTGGAAAACATCGGCAGGATAAACCAGACCCTTTCTTCCGCCATGACTGTTTTCATTGACAGCAAGGAGCATATCAACCAGTCCTTTGGCAAGATTGATGACAATGTCCAGACCTGTCTTTCCTCCACTACTGATGCAAAAACGCTGTCAAAGGAACAGGCAGACTGGGTAGGCAGTCTGGAAGCCCAATCCACCACGCTCAAAGAGCTTGCCGGACAATTAAAAGAAAGCACCCGGCCCTTTACCGTTTAACCGATTATCCAAAATCCGGAGCAGTAAGCTTTTTTCAAGCCTGCCGCTCCGGATTTTTTCTTTACCCAGTCATATAAATATACGCATCCTCTAACCCCGCCCCTATAGGGCTGCAGGATAATCCGGGCTTTTTTTCACTGATAATCCTAAGCTGCAGCCCTCTTTCCGTATAAATCTTGGAGGATATCCGATACTCTTTCATCAACTCACCTGCCTCTTCCTCCTTAATCCCCTCACAAAGCCATACATGGCCTTTTGCTTTCTCCATGAGCTTTTTCATTTCTCCCTCATAAACCATCCTTCCCTTTTTCATGATGGCAAGCTGATTGCAGGTTGCAGCCAGATCCTCCACCACATGGGTGGAAAACAGCACGATCCTTTCCCTGGAAAAATCCACCAAAAGATTTCGTATCCGGATTCTCTCCTCCGGGTCTAATCCGGTAGTGGGCTCATCGATGACAAGTACCTGTGGGTCGTGCAAAAGGGCCTGAATCAGCCCTACCCGTCTTTTCATTCCTCCGGAAAGCTGTCTGTTCTTTTTATTCCGGTGTTCGCTAAGACTTGTTTTCTCCAGATAATAATCCAGCCGTTCCCTGCACTGTGCCTTTGACATACCAGCAAGCCCTCCCATATATTCCAACGTCTCCCTGACGGTCAGGTTGGGATAGAGCCCAAGCTCCTGAGGCAGATATCCTATTTCCCTCCGGATTTTCTCATAGCTTTCTTCCTTATATTCCATGTCATTTAACAATACCGTCCCTTCCCTGGGCTTTAACAAAGTGGTAAGCACCCTCATCAATGTGGTCTTCCCTGCACCGTTTTCTCCAAGCAGTCCATAAATGCCCTTTTCGATTTGAAAGCTTACATGATCCACCGCCCTTGTTCCATTTTGAAATGTTACTGTAATATCTCTTCCTTTTATTGCCATATCCGTCACCCTGCTTTCTGTTTCTTTTCATTTCTCACTTTCGATTATTGGATGGTATTCCTCTTAATCCATTTCTGACTTCTGATTACATGATGATATCTCTCATAATTGTTTTCTCATTTCCGCTTGCACGATGATGCCCTTCATGCTTCCTGTTTTCCTATCTGGGAATCCATACCTTCTTTTTCACTTTCCAGCCCCCTAAGAGCAATAAAATGCTTCCAAGCAGCATTGCACTAAGCTTTCCCCAAATCCAGTTTCCTTTTAAGCTGCTGTCCAAAAAGCCCGTTTCCTTTGCTCCATAGGCAAACACATAAAGCGCCTCCGGAAGCTTCTGTCCCGTAGTGGAGTTTAAAAGGCTCCAGACAATTACCGAAATTCCAAGACCTGCCCACAGATTATTCCAAAGATTTACCAGAGTGAAAGACAGGATTCCGAAAAAGAATATGCTCCCGATTGCCGCAAATCCAAACCAAAGCCATAAAACCATATCGGAAGTCTCAAAGGACTTTTCCGGCCTTTGCCAGTAAAAGACAAAATAACCTGCCATGGCAATGATGGTCAGCCAGATTACCTGCAGAAAAAAACGCTGCAGCAAAGTCTGCCATTTTCTTTTTCCGGGACATAGTTGAAACACTTCCCATCTGCCTCCGGAAAACTCCTGATAATAGCCGTCTGCACAAAATACCATAGCCAACAGCGCTACGTTAGCATCCATTGCCGCTCCAATTTCCCTTACATCAGATATCCCTCTGACAAAGGCTAAAATAATCACGAACAGGATGGAATATACCCCTTTATAAAAAGGAACCGCTATTTTCACATTGTATTTCACCAGACCTTCCTCCTTTTCCACAAAAGAATGCAAACTCCTGTCAATATAACGGAAAACAGTAAAAGTGCCGCCTGGTTCACTGCTGCCATGGGAGGGGGCGCTATTTCCAAAAAGCTCCCCGGAAAACGCACCATAATGGCAAGAGGCCTTCCATAATATCCATAGACTCCTTCCTCATTCCAGCTTCCCATATTGGAATAGACTGCATACAAAATCAATGCCGGAACAGCCGGAAGAGGACTTTTAAATGCCAGGGAAACTGCACCGTATACGCATACAATCACCAAAAGATTGGGAAGGTTATACATGCCTACCGCTTTCCATATATCAAGGGCATTTACCGGAAATCCTGCCTGCCTTCCCCATTGCAGGCTTATCTGCCAGAATATGGCGGTTATGATAAACGTAACTGCCAGCATAGCCGCCATACCCCGCAGATTTTTCCAAGCACATACTGTACCGCACTGACAGGCTTTGTATGAAGCAGCTCGTAGGTATTTTTCTTCATATCCTCCCAAAAAAGAAATGCCAGCAGGATGATTGCATAAAACACCATAAAAAGCCCGAAAAAATCCGCATATTTCTCCGCAAAATAGTGGGTATAGCAGGCTTCCTCCATTTTTTTCTCTATATAACGGTTTACTTCCTGTAAAGTGCCTTTTTTTAGATCAAAATACGAAAAATAACCTTCGCCTTCGCGGATAATAAAGGAATACTCCTGCTCCAAATAAGCGACCGCTTCTTTTTCAGACATATGCTCCATAGAGGCAACCACCTCTTCTGCCTCCTGCCTGCTCATTCCAAAGAACGGACTCTGAAGATCCTGTTCAATCTGTTTTAACGCTACACCATACCGTTCTTCCTGGCTGCAAGGAATATAGCCGCCTTCCACCCCCTCGTTTCCAAATTGCTCCTCTGCTTTTGCAAGCTCTTTTTCATCTGTAAAATAGTGTAGCTGTAAATAAGGCTTAAGCTGCATATATACCCCTAGAAATACAAGGATGGCTCCTATATAAAAAACAGGGTTTTTGAGATAATTTTTCCATTCTCTTTTTACAATGCTCCACATAATCTGCCTCCTTTCAAAAAAAATTGTTTTTCCCTGCTCCTATATCGTAGCAAAGGAAAAACAATGAAATCACAACCGCAGAAAAACAAGCTGTATATTTTAATATTTTATGGAAAAATATGCCCTGGCATATGCACCTCCCTTTTCCTTGTTGCCAAGACTTAATTTTCCTCCATGGGCTTCGCAGAAAACTCTGCACAAATAAAGGCCCAGTCCAAAATGTGTCAAAGAATCCGCCTCTTTTCCATGATAATAAGACTTTGTAAGAGTTTCAAAGGATTCTAAAAAACCTTCTCCGTCATCTGACACTTCTATGACAAAAAAGGACCGTTCTGTATACAAGGCAATTTGAATTTCCTCTCTGGCATACCGGATTCCGTTTGTAAGAAGATTTTCCAATACCTCCAGCATGATGGAGTCATCCCCGTATAATTCATTGACCTCTACCTGTTCTCTAAGCTTCCATCTAATTCCCTTTTCCTTACACAACATCCTGACCGTGAAAAGCAGCTTCTTTTTCAGCGCTTCATAGGAAACCGCTTTATATTCCGGCTTTCTTTCCTCCAGCTTAGACATTGCCCGGGTAATATCCAAAAAGTCATTCAGCCGTTCCATCTGCTTCATTTCCTCTTTGAGCATTTCCTGAATCCTTTCTTTCTCAAGCTCCTTCTCTCCCACAAGCTCTAAAAGCATTTCCTGATATCCCTTCATGACTGCCAGAGGCGCCCGCATGTCATGGGAAATGGCTGCTCTTAAGTTCTTTTCATTTTCCACCATCTGCCACATCCTTTGATTATTTTCCAATAGCTGGCCTCGCATTTTTTCAAAGGAACGGCATACCTGCCCCATTTCATCCTGATTGTCATACTCGATAGTAAAATCCAGTGTATTTTCCCTGATTTTTTCCGAGCCTTCCATGAGAATTTTTAAAGGATATCTTAATTTATTCCGGTAAAACAAAAACATTGCCATGACACAGCCTGCAACAGAAAGAATCAACACATCCCATGTACTGATAAAATCACAGGCTTCCACGATTACATTGTCCATATCCGCCATATAATAGCTGCCGACCCGGCTCACCTCACCCGTGAATTCCGGTATCTGCTCTTCCATTTCTATCTGCTTTAAAACTGTCTCTTCGTCTATATATTGACTCCATATTCTTTTTTGGGTCCTTTCCGCAAAATACGTAAGTCCCACGGAAAGAAAAAAGCTGCTCATCAGGGCAATGCATAAATAAAGGACCATTGTTTTTTTTAAGGTAAGATTTCTTATTTGTTCCATTTATAACCGCACCCCCAGACCGTTTCTATCCATTCCCTCTCAGAGTATTGGGAAAGCTTGTTCCGAATGCGTCGTATCAGCTCCGTCACGACTCTACTGTCTCCCTCGCCTTCATAGGAGCAGACCCTTTCATAAATCGTTTCCTTATCATAGACATATCCTGCATTTCCTGCCAGAAATTCAATAATCTCATATTCCATTTTCGTAAACTCGATTTCCTCTTCTCCCCATGTAACAGTCCTTCCGGCAAAATCAATGCCAAGCTCTCCAAAGAAACGGATCTTTGCTTTTTGCCCGTGACGTTCTTCCCGTTTTAAATGGGCTATGATCCTTGCTTCCAGCTCCTTTAGGCTAAAAGGCTTTCCAATATAATCATCCCCGCCGGAAAGCAATCCATTGATCCGGTCCTGCTCCTCAATTTTTGCCGTTAAAAAAAGAATGGGGCAGCTTACTTTGTCCCGGATGAGCTTACATAGGGAAAGTCCGTCCAGTCTGGGCATATTGATGTCCAATAAAATGATGTCCGGTTCTGTTTCTATTTTCTTTAAGGCTTCTATTCCGTTTTCTGCCTGGTAAACCAGATAGCCTTTTTTGTCAAAATATAGTTTTAGCATTTTTAACAGATCTTGATCATCGTCTACCAGTAGGATTTTGTATTGGGTCATGGGAAATGCCTCCTGTTGTTTTGGGGAGTTTGTACTGGGGTTGCTGGTTTTGGGAAGGTGGTGGCGGGGCGGACGCAAAAGAGGGATGTGGGTGGATTCCAGGCGGTGTTTTTGATGGAGTTTTTCCTAAACAGCCTGATTTAAGGTGTTGGTACCGGTCGGGTCGGCATATAGCGCCGTCCGTGGCGCAATATGCCTAAAATTGCCGTCCATGGCAATTTTCCCCTGGGTTCGTGGACAGGCTGTTAAGGAAAAGCACCATCAAAAACAATGCCTGGAATCCACCCACATCCCTCTTTTGCTGTTTCGTTTCTGCCTGTACGCTTTGCTAAGCTGTTGCCGCCTTTTAAAGTAGGGGCAAGGCTTTTCAAGGTATTCCGCAGATAAAGTAACATTTGCTTTTTTAATTGTTTCCAAAAAGTTCCAGGTTATTCCGAAGATATTATAACGCTTGGTTTTAAATTATTTTCAGAGAGCTTCAGGTTGTTTTAAATAAAATATCAATTGCTTTTAAATCTCAAAAGAGTTCCAGATTATTTTATTCCAATCATAAATATCATCCGCTTTTAAATCCCTTCCAAGTCGTTAAAATCATTACAAAAGAATAAGCCTTTAGTATAGCAGAGGGCTTTCGATACCCAGTAGGAACTGGCATATCATCTAGTAGTCTTCTGGGCCTTGGCAAAGTCGCCAGCACTTACGCACCGTATTTGGGTGCGTTAGTACTGCTGCGTCTTTGCAGAGCGAGAGCGTGCCCAGAAGACTACTAGATGATATGCCAGTTCCTACGTCCTCCTATCCAAAACCCTTCCCCCCTTTCCCAAAATTATAGCATGAAAATCCCAACAAAAAAACAACAGTCCCAACTAATTAAGCAAATATATAAAATTTGTTTTTTTACAGACATAAATATCCCTCTTGCCCCTTCCCCCACCCTGTGCTATAATAACCATACTTTACAAGTACATAAGACAGTTCGTGACCATCCTGTCTCTAAACAAAACTAGGGATTTCAAGAAGGCTTTGCGCAAAAGGCGCACAGGCTGTTTCTTTTGCATGAAGATGGACACGTGAAAACGTGTCCTTTTCTATTTTATATTGCAGGATTTCTGCAATCCTATCCGATTCTTGGAACATCCCGGAAAGGAACTTATGAAAATGGATTTTGAACCAAACCGCTATTCTGTTATTGAAGAAAAAAATCCAAGGGAAATTGTTATGCTTCGGGGAAAGGGTTGTGCCTGGAGGCGCTGCCGCTTTTGTGATTATCATTTGGACTCTTCCCCGGATGAAGCCGCCAATTTTGCCCTGAACCGGGAACAACTTTTAAAGATCACCGGCATCCATCACAAGCTGGAAGTCATCAATTCCGGCAGCTTTGTGGATTTGGACGAACCCACCATTGCCCTGATTGAACAGGTCTGCCAAAGTCATGGGATTTTGGAGGTACATTTTGAGTGCCACTGGTGTCACAGGGAAGAAATTCCGGCCTTTCGTGCCCGCTTTGCCAAAAAGGGAATGACTCTGAAAATAAAAATCGGTGTGGAAACCTTTGATTCCCTTTTTCGGGAAAGCTATTTGGATAAAGGCATTGATACGGATAATCCAGAGGAAATTGCCGCTTATTTTGATGAAGTATGTCTTTTACAGGGCATTCCCGGACAGACCGTAGAAAGCATGGACCGGGACATTCAGACAGGTCTTGCTTATTTTGAACGGGTATGTATCAATATCATGCAGGAAAATAGAAAACCTATTAAGCCAGACCCAGAGGTGATTGCTGCTTTTACAAGGGAGCTTTATCCCAAATATGAATCAAACAAACGAATTGATATTTTAATGGAAAACACCGCTTTTGGTGTGGGAGGAGTTGTGGAACATGCGTAATGAAATATTATTGATTGTATCTTTATTGATTACTTTTTCTGCTGTTATTATCTTACTTAGACTGTTTAAAGAACAAGGCTTATATCTATGGACCGTAATCGCTACGATTGCGGCTAACATTGAAGTGCTGATCGTAGTAAATGCTTTTGGTATGGAAATGACATTAGGAAATATTCTATTTGCATCCACTTTTTTAGTGACGGATATTCTCAGTGAGTTATACGGAAAAAAGGCGGCGCAGACTGCCGTATGGCTTGGAATCGCCACCTCTGTGGCCTTTATTGCCATCAGCCAGTCATGGCTTTTGTACATACCAAATGAGAATGATTTTGCCATGCCCTCTATCCGGGCTGTCTTTTCCAATACGCCAAGGCTTATGCTGGTAGGTATTGTAGTATATGTAATCGTCCAGCTTTTTGACGTGTGGGCTTACCATAAATGGTGGGCATTTACCAACCGGAAATTCGGTGATAAGAAGAAATTCCTATGGCTTAGGAATAATGGCTCTACTTTGGTTTCCCAACTGCTGAATACCGTTCTGTTTACCTGGGGAGCCTTCCTTGGAACCCATAATACAGCTACTCTGATTTCCATTGCTGTTTCCAGCTATGTGATTTTTATTGTTACCAGCCTTTTGGACACTCCTTTTATCTATCTCGCCCGATATATATTTGAAAAAGAAACTGCGTGAAAGGGCTTTTGACATCTAAAAAAGAACCTTGATTCCTTTCAAGGTTCTTTTATCCTTTAAATAGTTCTATGTACATCGGTCATAATCGCTCGGAATGTACTCATTTACTTTTTTAATGGATACTTGTCAGCTACTGCCTTGCATGAGCGCATTCTTTCATCAGATACAACCGCTTCCTTGCTTTCGTTCTTATCGTTTTTCTTTGCTTTTACCACATAAGCATAATTTTTTGCCAGTGCCGACATAGTATCATCTCCTTTTTTCTTCTTTTTGTACAAACAATTGAATAACCTCTTCATAAAAGCATCACCCCATAAATAGTATGAATCTTCATAAAAAAATTATTCTAATATGCAAAGCTTCTTATATCTATCATTATTTTAATACATCATTGTCATTTCTTCAACCACTACATCTAGTAGAAAATGTACAAAAAAGTAAAAAACACGACTATTTCCTATATCTTGTATCAATCATTATACTCCCCATATATCCACCTACTCCATAGGCACCATTACCCATTGCAGGTTATCCCCCCATGTTTCCTTTTCCATTCCTGTCAATGGTACAAAAAATTTAGCTCCATCCTTTTTAGCGCCTTCCTTTTCCAGTTCCTCTTTTGTCCAATAGCAAGAACACCCCTTTTCTCCCGATGACAGCCTCTTAAAACTACTATTATCAATAAAGTATTGCATATCATACACGATACCATTCTCCATCTGAAAATAGTAATATATGATTCTTGCTCCCCCTTCGGGTATTTCCTTTCCGCCCATATCAGCCATATATTGGTATCCGCTGCTTATCATTTCCATATCAGAACCTAAAATATCCTCAAGAATCGCTTTTGCCTTTTTATAATTAGCAGAATATAATTGTTCAAACTCCTGATTAATTTCAACTGCATTCCTCGTTTGATAGTCATAGTCATTGTCATGGACATAAATCCATTCGATCTGTCCCATCCCCATAGCTATCATCACAGTATAAAACACAGTGCTTTCTGATTTTTCACTCAAATACACATAATAGGAGCCCGCTCCGTTATAATCTACTTCCTTATCCATGGATGAAGCATCCAGATCAAACATTTTTTCTACCGCAGAACCTGCTATTTCCATTGCTTCATCCTCTTCCACTTTGTCGGAAGAATCCTCGGCAGCTTTACTTAGCTCTTCACTCCTCTGACTCACAGCAGCTGACAGCTTATATTCAAAATCTATCATCCGTAACAAGTCCTCATCCGTCAATGTCCGCTTAGGCAGAAAATATTCATGGTTCCAAATTTCAAAAACGGGATGTTCCACCTCCCTGCCAGTATCTTCCATCTTATCAACAATATCTATTTCCTCTTTCGGAGTCAGTCCCCCCTCCTCATATCTATCCTGTAAATCCCTCCAACGTGCCTGTTCTTCCTCTGACATTTCTCTGGAAAAACATATTCCTTCCGTCATGTGTTCTTTCGTTATCTTATCGGAATCAATCGTTTCCAAATATCGTTCATAACTGTTCTTATTCCCTTTTGCCGCCTTTTCACCCTGACTGCTAACCGGACTCCCTGCCGTCTCTTCCCATCTGTTAACCGACTCATCTGCCGCTTCCACCCCACTGCTGACCGATTCTTCTTCCACTTCCTCTTTTCTGTCACCGCCATATTTTTTTACGGCATTACAGGCTGAAAAAACAGCCACTGCCAACATCGCACAAAGAAAGATCCCCCCAAAAAGAAGCCTGTTCTGATTTCTTTTTTTCTTTGCCTCATCGGCTTTCTCCTGCTTCATAAAAACCTTCTCCTCCCATCTTCTTACTCCATAGGCACCACTATCCATTGTAAGTTTTCATTCCTGTATGCTTCCTTTTCCGCTCCTGTCAATGGTACAATGAATTTATCCCCCGCCTTTTGGGCTCCTTCCTTTTCCAGTTCCTCTTTTGTCCGATAGGCAGAATACTTCTTTTCTTCCTCTGACAGCGCATGAAAACTGTTTTTATCAACGAAATATTTTATATGATACACCATACCGTCCTCCATTTGAAAATAGTAATGTATGATTCCCGGTTCCCCCTTGGGCATTTCCTTTCCTCCTATATCTGTCCAGTATTGACAGCCGCTGCTTACCATTTTCATATCAGAACCTAAAATATCCTCTAGAATCGTTTTTGCCTTTTTATAATTGGCAGAATATAATTGTTCAAACTCCTGATTGATTTCAACTGCATTCTCCATGCCAAACTCATTGACATGGTCATCAATCCCTTCAACCCTTCCCGTCTCTACAGCAATCATCACAGTATACGCAGTACTTTCTGATTTTTCACCAAGAAATACTAGATAGGAAGCCACCCCATTAAAGAGTATTTCTTTATCCATGGATGAAGCATCTACCCCAAACATTTTCTCTATCGCATAACCGGCTATTTCCATTGCTTCATCCTCTTCCACTTTGTGGGGAGAAGATAAAACAGCCTTCCTCTTCTCTTCATTCCTTTGCATCTGGGCAGCCAACAGCTTATACTGGAAATCCACCATCTGTAGCAAATCCTCATCCGTCAATGTCCGTTTTGGCAGAAAATATTCATGGTTCCAAATTTCAAAAACGGGATGCTCCACCTCCCTGTCACTATCTTCCATCTTGTCAACAATCTCTATTTCCTCTTCTGGAGCAAGCCCGTCCTCTTCATATCTATCCTGAAAATCCTGATAACGTGCCAATTCTTCCTCTGACATCTCTCTGGAAAAACACGCAGCTTCTGTTGCATGTTCCTTTGTTATCTTTTCCTGATCAGTTACTTCTAAATACCGTTCCATACTGTTCTTATTCCCTTTTACCGCCTTTTCTTCCTGGCTGTTAACCGAACCCTCTGATGCTTCTTCCCGACTGCTGGCTGGACTCTCAGCCATTTCTTCTTTTCCGCCATCCCCATATTTTTTTACGGCATTACATGCTGAAAAAAATGCCACTGACAACATCACACAAAGAAACATGCCCACAAAAAGAAGCATGCTCTTATTCCTTTTTTTCTTCACTTCACCGAATTTCTCCTGCTTCATAAGAACCATTCTCCTCCTGTCTTTTTCTCCCCTGCCTGCCACATTGCATGTGCTGCAAACCAGCTTCTCTCCGCTTATGAAAAAAACAATATTCGTCAATTACGGTTGCAAGGTGTTTCCCAATTGACCTGAAACAATATAGACAGTACCATAGCTGCTTTCAACTATGGCACTGTCAACATTGATTAGAGCATTTACAATAAATTTACTATCTCAAACCCCCTTCTACCTTAACTGTTTTTTTACTACTTCATAATTCAAGACACCTTTTTGGGCAAGCTCTTTATCTGTCTCCCAATTCTTTTGCCATGTCTCATAGTCTTGTACCTTATATACTTCCAGGACTCCGTCTATACAATCCAAGCCAACCACATAGACTTGTTCATCTTCCATAACAAATTGAAAGACCATCATATTCAATAAGACCGTATTGTTCTCGTCCGTGTTATATGCGTAGTATACTTCCTTACACTCTTCTGAAATGCCAAATATATCTCTTAAATATTTCTCTGCTGTCTGGCTTAAAGCTTCTGCTTTCGCCTCACCATCAGATACGGACATTTCTTCAGCAAGGAATTCTTTACCCGAATACAACACCTCTATCAGGCTTCCGTCTGCAGCATCCACGGAAAATGTATACGTATCTACATCTGCAAAGGAAAATTGAATCTCATAGGCAGGTGATTCCTTTGTACCGAGTCCATTCGTATCCATATAGCATGACACTTCCATATCTTCCGTTGTTTTTCCATACACCTTATCCATCCATTCCTGTGCTTTTGCTACTGCCTCTTCTTCCGTAATTCCTCCATCTGTTTCAACTTCCTGTTTTGTTTCTTCTTCGGCTGCCTTCTGGGCTGCTATCTCTTCTGCATATGCTTCCTCATACCGTTCCTGCAATGCATAATTCACTTTGTTCTGATAATCGATGATCTGCAAAAGCTCTTCGTCGGTAAGGGCTCTTTCCGGAAGATAGAAATAGAGAGACTCTGGTGCAAAGCAAAGCATATCTCTGTCCACTTCACTTTCATCCTCTACTCTTTTCAGTTCTCCTTCCGGAAACCTTCCGTCCTGATGATAAGCAATGCTCAGCTCTCTTTCCCGTTCTTTTTCCTCTTGTGTAAGTTCTCTGGAATACGTGCTTGCATTCTCCTGCATGGCAGAATCCACTTCCTCCACGTATTGTGTCTTTTCTTCCTGTGACATACTCTCCATACGGGCTTTTACCAGAGAGTCCACTACTGCATGAACAGTAAAGCCTCCGACTCCCACTACTGCCAGGGCAAGCGCTGCCGCCGCTGCTTTTTTCTGCCATCCATACATTTTTCGTCCATGATTGTCCTTCTGTTCTATATTTCTCAAATCCATTTCCTCCTTTTGATTATAAACTACTATTTCCTTCCGTTCTTCATCGCCTGCAGTTTCCACAGTTTCTTTCATATTTTCCCTGACTACCTGCAGCACTTTTTTTGTAAATGAATCCGGCGTCTGCGGAAACCTCCAATTATCATACATAAGACTCCTCCTCCTTTAAAAATGATTTTAGCTGATTTCTGGCTCTGCCCAGCCGGCTTTTCACGGTTCCCTGTGTTATCCCCAGGATTGCCGCAATCTCTTTGATTGAATATCCCTCGTAGTAAAAAAGAGTAATCACAAGCCTTTGATTTTCCTTTAACTGTTCCATAGCCTCATATAAATCAGAATAGCTTTCCACATCCATATAACATTTGTTTCCTCTATATCCCTCATAATTCCAGACAGCTTCACTATCATCAGAAACCAATGTTATTCTGCTTTGCTGTTTCCGTATATGATAACATTCATGTATCAGTATCCGGGTCAGCCAGGTCTTGGCATATTCATCTTTTTTTAAAGAAGACAGCTTTTGAAATGCAATCGTAATCGCTTCGCCCACTGCATCCTCACAATCAGAATCATTTCTTAAAATGGACTTGCTAACCCGGTACAGGCTATCCGTAGAATCAATCACCAGCCTGGCAAATGTTTCTTTATTCAAGACATATCTCCTTCCTCCAGCAGTAGATTTACAAATAAAGTACACAACAACCTGTCATGCAAAAATATGATTTGAAGTGTTGCAACAACTTCCTGCTAAATACATACATTATACACTACAATGCAATTTATTTAGCTTTCTATTTATTAGAGGATTCGACAAATAAAAAGGTTCCCTAAAAACATACATTTTTTTATCTGATATAAATGCACCTGCTCTGCACACAAAAAAGAACCCTGATTTTTTCAAGGTTCCTTTTCCTTCATTGCCATATCACATATCCTGTTTGTTTTGCTTCTCTATCGGATAACCATTTCCCTGCTGGTCGGCAGAGGGTGTTGCGGTATTGTTTTTCTTTTTGTCCCGAACCGGTCTGCTGCTTTCCCAGACGCCTTTTGGGATAGTATCAATGGGCTTCTTTTTATCTGTAATCTTCATAAGGACCTCCAATGTTTTTATTAGTATTGGAATATTGGGAAAGAAATATTCGGATTTTCTTCCTTGGTATGCCTTATTTAACAGCCCTCATGTAAGTCTTAATACAAATCAACTATATAACATTCCTTTTCTGTTATCTCATGCTCACCCGTAACTGCACTATCCTCTTTTAAGAATAATAGGCTTTGTACGTTTTCTGGATTGATAACTCTTGATAGGTTTATTTGAGCAATATATATGGAAGTGTCGGCACTTTCATACCCACAAGTGCCACCATCAAACATTCCAGTATACACAGTTCCATCCTTCATTTTCACTCCAACAAATCTAGGTGGTTCTGAAAAGTCTGTATATTCTATTGTATTGCCATTTTCATCTACATCGGTATCCACAATTTCCCTCTTTGCAAAATCATAATATATATCAATTGATATTGGAGACACTTTTACAACAGTGACGGTTGCTCCTGAATTTCCTAATGCTTCATTTAATTTTGCTTCTACCGATGTATCCGTACCGCCTAATGTCCATTCCAATGTCCATGTTCCCGTATGCTCCCCAAAGTTTTGCAGGAAAACAGTAATCACTCGTCCATTCAGGGCAGAAATACTTTTTCCGTTTTCATCCACAGGAGACATGTTTAGGTCAATTTCCATCTTTCCATCTGCAATTCGATAATTAGGAATAATTTCTCCCTCTGCATTTTCCAGCACAGGAGAACCATCTGCCATAACTGGTTCTTTATTATCCGTCCAATCAATCCCAGAATAAAAGTACCAATCGTAATTGTTTGCCGGCTGACCATCCAGCAAAATATTCAGATATTCAAGCTCAGGCTCCACGCTGTTTTCCAACTCATATCCATCCACATAAAATGCCAGCCGAATATTACTTTCATCTACTAAGCACTGTGCTACTGAAACAGTAATGCCATCCTGGGTATCAGATACTGCCGGAAAGCTTAAAAGACTATCGTCCGTGTTCTGCAATTCCGCCGTCTGTTCATCGGAAATATTCATATGAGACTGCATACCACCACTTAAGTGTATATATGTTGCAGCCAAAGCAGTAAGGCTTCCACCTCCTAAAATAACTGCTAATGCTGCAGCTGCAGCTCTTGTCTGCCAAAAATGCTTATTTTTCTTTCCTGCCTTCTCTTGATTCATATTATCTTCCTCTTCCCTTGCCTCCCAACGGATTTTCGTAAATGCATCCTGGGCTTTTTTTTGTACGATATCCGGAATTTCTATATCCTGCATCAAAATATCCACATTGTTTTTGCTCATATTACCCGCTCCTTTCCCACAGCAGACTCCTCTCTATAGTATTCGGCTAACTGTTTCCTTCCCCGGGACAACCTGGTCCTTACTGTACTGCTTGGAATTTTTAACATTCTGGCAATTTCATCTGTACGAAATCCTTCCCCATAGTAAAGGATCAATACCAGACGATATTTCTCATCTAAATTTTCCATTGCTTCATTCCACTCTAAATTACTGTTATCCATCTCTATACTACCTTCCGGCAGCTCCTGTATATATGAAATTTTCTGATTTTCCCTTATGATTTCATAGCACTTATTGATTAGAATTCTTGTCATCCAAGTCCGAAAATACTTGTCTTCCTTTAAATCCTTCAGCTTTTCCCAGCATACAAGAATTGTTTCCTGAATAGCATCCGCCGAATCCTCATCATTCATCAAAATTGCTCTTGCAGTCCGATACATATTCTGCATTTGTGATTGCATCAATTCCGTAAATGCATTCGGCTCTTTTCTTTTTGCCCTCTCTATTAAAGTTTCCATACTTTGTTCAAACCAAACGGTCTCCTTTCTTTGTGCGCACAATTATCTTCCGGCTAATCGGTTATCCTCTTTGCCTTACATATATTAGATGGAAAAATCAGAAAAAATGTTGCAAACAGAATCAAATCTTTCAATAAAAATACCGGGCTTAAATCACTTTTGACTTTTCCCTTTAAATGCGAAAGAAGAAACGTAACCCCCTTCTTTATCCTTATGGACAAAAAGAAAAGCCCCATAAACACTAAGTTTACAGGACTTATCAATCTCAATGATATTCTTTTCTCTTGGAATCCGCTATTACACAATTCCCTGTGCAGTCATAGCATCCACAACCTTCAAGAATCCGGCAATGTTAGCTCCAACTACATAGTTTCCTTCCTTGCCATACTTCTTGGCAGCATCATCCATATTATGGAAAATATTGACCATGATTCCCTTTAACTTGCTGTCAACCTCTTCAAAGGTCCAGGAAAGTCTTTCGCTGTTCTGGCTCATTTCCAGAGCGGAGGTAGCAACACCGCCTGCGTTAGCTGCCTTGCCAGGAGCAAATAATATGCCGTTCTCCAGTAAGTATTCGGTAGCTTCCAAGGTAGTAGGCATGTTAGCGCCTTCTGCCACTGCAATAACACCATTTGCAACCAATGCCTTTGCATCCTCTAAGTGAAGCTCATTCTGGGTTGCACATGGAAGAGCAATATCCACTTTTACAGTCCATACGCCTTTTCCTTCATGATATTCAGCGCTTGGTCTGTTTGCTGCATATTCCGTAAGTCTTGCGCGTTTTACTTCCTTTACTTCTTTTAATAATGCCACATCGATTCCTTCCGGATCATAAATCCAGCCTGTGGAATCGGAAACAGTCACAACCTTTGCACCAAGCTGCTGTGCTTTCTGGGTAGCATAAATAGCTACGTTTCCGGAACCGGATACTGCTACTGTCTTGCCTGCGATATCATGTCCATTGCACTTTAACATTTCTTCTGTTAAGTATAATAAGCCATAGCCGGTTGCTTCTGTTCTTGCTAAGGAACCGCCATAGGACAAACCTTTTCCGGTAAGCACCCCTTCATATACTCCACGGATTCTCTTGTACTGACCGAACATATAGCCGATTTCTCTTGCACCTGTTCCGATGTCTCCAGCGGGTACGTCTGTGTCAGCGCCTATGTACTTGTTAAGCTCTGTCATAAAACTCTGGCAGAATGCCATAACCTCTCTGTCTGATTTGCCCTTAGGATCAAAATCAGAACCGCCCTTGCCGCCGCCAATTGGAAGCCCTGTCAAAGAGTTTTTGAAAATCTGCTCAAATCCTAAGAACTTGATAATACCAAGATTTACGGATGGATGTAATCTTAAACCACCCTTGTATGGTCCGATTGCGCTGTTGAACTGTACACGGAATGCATTGTTTACATGAACCTGTCCCTTGTCGTCTACCCATGGAACTCTGAACAGTAATTGTCTTTCCGGAGTAACCAGTCTTTCCAGCAAAGCATCCTTTCTGTATGCTTCTTCATTTTCTTCAATTACGATACGAAGAGAATCTAAAACTTCCTTTACCGCCTGGTGGAACTCTGGCTGTGCAGGGTTTTTCTCTACCACCATATCAAACACTTCATCAACATATGACATTTTTCATGTCCTCCTTTAGTTAGTATAAACAGACCCCATTGCCCAAGCAATATTATATAACGTGACATTAAAAAGCACAAGTATTTTATCGCATTAACGCATTGACAAATTCACAAAATTTGTTAATTTACATGGACAGGAGTAAATAATAACCAAATTTCCTCTATGGTTTTCGATAAACATGATGGGAAAGCTGCTTTTGGGAAAGAGCAATTCTTCTGCTTCTATAAAAAAAGGAGCCGTGATTTCTCACTGCCCCTTAAAATCTTACTCTAAATATTCTGATTTGATATATCCTGTCTGTCCGTTATATTTAATTTTCGTCCAACCATCTGCCTGCTTCATGATAAGCTCGAATTTCTCGCCCATATAAACGGTTCCCAATACTTCCCCATCCGTGCTGGCTGATTTACGCACCCTTACGGTTTCCTTTACCGTTACCTTCTCACCGCTTGAAGAAGCATTATTGTCTGTGGAAGAGGTTTCCTTCTGCTGCACGGGTTCGGGAACAGTGCCGTCATCCACTTTCAGGTATTCGCTCTTTACATAAGCTTCCTGTCCGTTATAATCAATCCGGCTCCATCCGTTTTCCTTAGCCTCATGTCTGGTTACCTTCGTGCCCACTTCCAGCTTACCCAGCTTGTCTGCATTTTCACTGTCGGAACTTCTGACATTTACTGTATCTGTAGCCACTACCGTTTCCGATGTCTGGCTGGAGGATTCTGCCTGCTGCTGTTCTCCATTCTCTTCCGTTGTTCCTTCTGCCTGCTCCTGCCTCTGTGCCATTTCGGCCTTCACTTCCGCTTCCAGTCTGTCGGAAAGTCCATCCATAAATGCCTTTAACTCCGGATCCTGATCCAATGCCTCATTGTATTTTACCTTTACCTTATCAAATAAAGCTACGATTTCCTCTGTCACTGCCAGTTCTTTAATGTAATCAATCACTGACTCGTCCAGCTGCTCGTCCAACTGTCCGTCATAGATATAAAGATTTCCATCTTCTCCAGTACTCATGTAAAGCGTAATCAGTCCCGGTGCGGCAGTATTTAAATCCTTGAACTTGATTTCATAATACACAAATGCCACATAAGAACTATCCACCGGTCCCGGCTTTGTATACACATCTACGTTTTCAAAGCTCTCAATATAAGCGCTTCTTTTCTCAATTTTTAATAATTCTTCTTCTTCACTGTGATTCTTAATTGCTTTAATGGTACTGATATCACCGGAAGTTAAGGAATCAAAATAAGTAACCACCAGATTATTCACAATATCCATAGGATTGACTGCCTCATCTGTACCGGGAACATTCTCCGCTCCCTCTGGCTCCAAAGCTGCTCCACTTCCTAGCCCATTGGCGCTTACTTCATTGTCCGACACGGTTCCGCCTTCTCCCGTTTCGTCCTTTTTCTTGCCTGCAAATACGAAAATCAGCACAATAATGACAATCACTGCCAAGATACTGCCGCCTACAATTGCAGCAAATTTTTTATCATCTCTTAAACGGTCCGCAAAATCATTCACAGCAGACTGATTCTTTTTTGTATTTCCACGATTACTCTGGTTTTGTTTCTTTTCACTCATAATGTTCCTTTCTAATGGCTTTCCTACAGTACCCTAAAAAATTTAAGCGGATGTCCAGTTGCAATCCGCCTTTTCCTGTCTGGGAACCGGTACAAGTACCGGCCCCGAAAACGTACCCGAGAGGAATCGAACCCCCATCGGCTGAACCGGAATCAGCTGTTCTATCCGTTAAACTACGGGTACACAGATGTTACAAATTTGTTACATCTTTGTCATCATAGCACACTTTCCCAAACATATCAAGTAAACTTTTTCTTTTTCTTCTATTTTAGCTCATTGGCCGTCATATAGTACTGGTAATATATTCCTTTTTTGGCAAGAAGAGACTCATGATTCCCCTCTTCTGCTATTCCATCATCCGTCAGCACCAATATCCGGTCAGAGTTTTTAATGCTAGAAAGCCTGTGGGCAATCGTCAAGGTCGTCCTTCCTTCAGAAAGCGCCGCCAACGATCTGGCTACTTCAAATTCGCTCTCATTGTCCAAAGCGCTGGTTGCTTCATCCAAAATAATAATGGGAGGATTTTTTAAAAACACCCGGGCAATGCTGATTCGCTGCTTCTGTCCTCCGGAAAGCTTTACTCCACGTTCACCCACATAGGTGTCATATCCATCCTTAAGCTCCCGGATAAATCCATCCGCTCCGGCCCTTTTTGCCGCCTCTGCTACTTCTTCTCTGGTAGCCTCCTTCTTTCCATAAGCAATGTTTTCAAAAACCGTGCCTGAAAATAAATAGACATCCTGTTGTACCATTCCAATACTTTCCCGCAGGCTTTTTAACGTATATTCTTTTATATCATTTCCATCCAGTGTAATCTTCCCCTCCGTCACATCGTAAAAACGTGGAATCAAATTGCAAAGCGTTGTTTTGCCTCCGCCTGAGGGTCCTACGATTGCTACTTTTTCTCCTGCCCTTATGGAAAGATTCAGATGTGCAAACACCTGATTATGGTCATCCGGATATTCAAACGTAACATCCTGAAACCGGATATTTCCTTTTGGAGCCTTCAATTCTCTTGCATCCTTTTCATCAAAAATCTCTATATCCGCATCCATGATTTCCAGAAATCTTGCAATTCCCGTCATCCCCCGCTGAAACTGCTCCGTAAATTCAATGATTTTCCGTATGGTGGCAATCAGCGTAGTAACATAAAGCATATAGGCTACCAGATCCCCCGGATCTATCAGTCCCTTAACCATGAAAATACCTCCTGCCACTAAAACGGCAAGATACATGATTCCGTCAAACAGTCTGGTAGATGTCTGGAAAGCAGCCATATAACGGTAGCCTTCCTTTTTTGTCTTTAAAAAAATCTGATTATCTTTATCAAATTTTTCCTTTTCTAACTCTTCATTGGCAAATGCCTTTACTACCTTTTGTCCTAAAAGGCTGTCCTCGATTCTGGCATTCAGCTCCCCAATCTGTTTTCTCTGTTTTGCAAAAGCCGCTTTCATCCCTTTCCTGAGAGTCAGGCTCACTAAAAGCATAACAGGTACGATAGCAAAGATGATAATTGTCAGCAAAAAATTGATTCTTGCCAGAATCAAAAAGCCGATTGCAGTCTTAATGCCTGCAATAAAAAATTCCTCCGGACAATGATGGGAAAATTCTGTAACATCAAACAAATCGTTTGTAATCCTCCCCATAATCTGGCCTACTTTTGTATTGTTGTAGTAAGTATTGGACAACTGCTGCAGATGGGCATAAGCATCCCTTCTCATATCGGTTTCCAGCTTTGCTCCCATTACGTGGCCCATATCCGCCATATAATAATTGGCAATACAGTCCACAATCCGCAGGCCCAAATAAACCAGCCCTAAAAGGAGTATGGTCCTGATGGAAAGCGCCGCCATGTTTCTTATTCCTTCATTGGTAATGTATCGCATGATAAGCGGCAGGATCAATTCGCAAAGAGTTGTAAGCGCCGCACAGAACAAATCCAGAAACAGTGTTTTTTTATATGGTTTGTAATAAGGTAAGAACCTCTTGAATAATTCTTTTGTAGTATATTCTTCTTCTGCTTGTTTTTTCATATTCCTCTCCTGACCTTTCTCTACAAAGCTGTCTGCTTCTTTTCCCTTCCCAAATCTACATACGATTTATAAAAGCATGGAAAAGTATATCATAAAATTCTCTGCCGCACAAAAAAAGCGGCAGAGAATGTCATATATCAGGTTGCTATTCAAAAAGGATCCTTTCTTCCTCCTTATCATAATAGTATGCGTGATCCGAAAGAATTTCTTCTCTGGCAACCTCCAATTCGTTGATTTCCTTTACCATCTCCGACATGCCTTCTAAGTCCTTACTGTCGTATTCCGGTACCAGAATCACTTCATGGACACTGCTTGGCAGGATATAAAAATCCCTGCCGCATGCAATGGCAAAATTCTTTAGCAAATTGGGATATAATATAGAAGCCGCCCCATATAGCTTTTCCTGATTGGACAGTACATACATGGATACTTGCTCCGAGGCCGGCCTTACCATGTCCATTGTCTCCCGGATTTCCTTCTTTCCCTGCCCGGACAGCTCTTTTTCAAATTGCTCTCCCATGATTTCTTCTATGGACTTTATAAAATAAGGCAGAAGGATAGGGGTGTTTTTGGATGCCTGTTCATATAGCTCCTCTTCTGTCACATTCCACAGTTCCATGTGCTCTTTATGAATCAGAATCGTAGCATTGCCGTATTCCTGCCTGAAGACAATACAATAAAATACAATAGCCAGATCCAGATACGGAATATAGGGAACATCCTCTAACAGCTCCCGGTTCCGTTCCTTATGGATTAATTTGTATACTACCCGGTTTTTCACCTGTTCATAATCCGAAAAAAACTCCGCATCCTCCAAAGGATGATTCTTACAGCTTTTATATATGGTATCAATTTCTTTTATCACGTCTTCTATTTCCATTCCCTGAAGAAAACGTTCATAAAAACAGTTTAAATAAATGGTAGGAGCAATCCTTTCTCCATTTTCCCTGATTACCAGGCCTTCCATTTTTACACCGTTGTTTTTTTGTATGGTGCTTATATGGACTTCTGCTTTTTTGCCTAAATAAGCGCTCATTTCCTTTTCTACTTCTTTTGTGAATTCATAAAATCTCATAAAGGTTCCTCTTTTCTTTTAAACTTTTACCGATTGCTTGTGAAATAGGCGAGAGAGTGCCTTGATCTGGCAAAGTTTTTGAAAAAAGAAAAGACAATAGAAGCATGTCCTATTGTCTTGCAGCCTTTTTGATATGGAATGCTGTCCGGAGTCCTATACTCTTGACAAATATTCTCCGGTTCTGGTATCGATCTTGATTACATCGTTCTGCTCTACGAATAATGGAACGTAAACGGTTGCACCAGTCTCCACCACTGCCGGCTTTGTAGCACCTGTAGCCGTATCGCCTTTAAAGCCCGGTTCCGTTTCTGTAATCTCTAATTCGACAAAAAGAGGCGGTTCAATGGCAAATACACTTCCGTTGTGGGAACATACTTTTACCATTTCATTTTCTTTTACGAACTTTAAGGCATCTCCGATCGTCTCCTTATTCAAGGCAATCTGTTCGAAGCTTTCGGTATCCATAAAATTAAATAAGTCGCCATCAGAATATAAATATTGCATTTCTTTTCTATCAATACGCGCCTGTGGACATTTTTCTGTGGGTCTGAAGGTTTTTTCCACTACACCGCCGCTTTTGATGTTTTTTAATTTCGTGCGGACGAATGCAGCACCTTTACCCGGTTTTACATGTTGAAATTCAATGATCTGAAAAATATTGCCATCATATTCGATGGTAATACCATTTCTGAAATCACCAGCTGAAATCATAATCTATTCCTCCTAAATATTCCTCGTTATAATTCTTTTCTAGTTTATAATAAAAATAAGCATTTTTCAACTATTTTTTTATCAAATAGTCGATGGCTTGCAAATATCCTTCCAAACCCATGCCATAAATCTGATGATCACAGGCATCCTTTGTGACAGATTCTTTTCTAAATTCTTCTCTTTTGGTAATGTCCGAAATGTGGATTTCTACTTTTGGAATGGTGGTTATGCTGGCAAGGGCATCCCGGATAGCATAGCTGTAGTGGGTATATGCACCCGGATTAATCACGATTCCTTCGGTTCCGTCAAAATAGGCATCCTGTATCCGGTCAATGATGGCTCCTTCATGATTGCTTTGAAAGACCTCTATCTGACAATGCACCTCTTCTCCTTTTTTGGCAATCATTTCAAGAAGTCCGTCATAATTTGTGGTGCCATAGATTCCTTTTTCACGAATCCCCAAAAAATTCAAATTGGGGCCATTGATGACTAATATGTTCATAAAACCTTTTCTCCTATTTCCTTTACGATTTCCTCAAAGTCCTTCCCATCCACATCCACTATGATCTGCGCAGCCTCTTCATAGACTGTTGCCCGTTCACCCATCATAGTTCTTATCTTTTCCCGGGGATTATTTCCCTGAAGCAAAGGCCTTGTGCTGTCCTTTTTCAGTCTTTCATATATGGTATCCGGCATAGCCCGCAAGTATATGACTCTTCCAAGTTCCTTCAAAAGCCTTCTGTTTTCACTGCGCAGCGCCAGGCCTCCTCCTGCTGCTATGATATATTCTCCAGTATCCTTTATCAGTTCCTTTATGCAGGCGGTCTCCATGTCACGGAAATATTCTTCCCCTTTTCTTTCAAACAGCTCCGATATGGTCATATCCGCTTTCTTTTCTATAATTTTGTCCGTATCCAGAAAAGGCTTTCTAAAAGCATAAGAAAGCCTTTTTCCAATCGTGCTTTTGCCGCATCCCATAAATCCGATTAAAATTATGTTACTCATGTATCTTCAATTCTTCTTTCATCTTTATTAGTATTTCTTCTGCCGTTTCTTCTAAAATCTTTACCTCATTCCACAGTTCATATGCAATGATTCCCTGATATAAAAGCATTTTCAGCCCATTCATGGCTTTGCCCCCGTGAGCCTTTACCATAGACATGAACCTGGTTTCGTATGGATTATAAATCAAATCCACCGCTGCCGCTATCCTGTCATAAAATGCTTCCTCTAAAATAACTGCATCCCGGATATTCGGATAAAGTCCCACGCTGGTTGCCTGAATGGCAAGATATTTTCTTTCCGGCAATTTCCTGTAATCAGACAGCGCCATAGGAATTATCTTATTTTCTTTATAAATTCCATTTACCTCTTTTGCCACTGCCATTGCCTTTTCTACAGAACGGTTTAATAGGAATATTTCCTTTGCCTCCTGCTCCATACAAAGCATGGCTACTGCCCTTGCGGCTCCTCCCGCACCAAGCAGGATAACCGACTCTCCCTTTATGGTATAGTTTTCCGTTTCCATTGCCCTAAGCAGCCCCGGCATGTCCGTATTATAGCCTTTAAAGCCGTTTTCTGTCCTTACGAGAGTATTCACAGCCCCAATATTCTCAGCCAGCTTATCCATTTCCGTTAAATAAGGGATGACTGCACTTTTATAGGGCACTGTTACATTCAGTCCATGTATATTCAGGGCATAAGCGCCTTCTACCGCTTCCTTGACCCGGTCCTTTTCTACCAAAAAGGGAACATATACCAGATTCCTGTTTTCTGTTTTTGCCAGATGATTATGTATGACCGGCGAAAGGGTATGCTCCACCGGATTCCCAATTAATCCACAAGTCCTTGTTTTTCCGTTGATTTTCATTTCCGCCCGCCTTCCCCCTTTTCCTTTTTGCCAAGGTTCTTTTGATAGAAGTAAAGCACAATCCACTCCAGCCGCCGTTTCAATACAATCTGGATTTCCTCTTTCGGATGGATGGGTTTTACCAGATAATTGGTAATGCCGGCTCTTTTGGCTCCCCATACGTCCGTAAAAAGCTGATCGCCTACAAATAGAGTAGTTTTTTCATCTGTCCCCATCAGCTCCATTGCTTTTCGGTAATTTTTTACAGCAGGCTTTCCCGCCTTATAAATATAACTTGTGTGCACCTGCTCTGCGAAAGATCTTACTCTCGGCTCCTTATTATTCGACAACAACATGGTCTGTATTCCCAGCTTATGAAGCCGCAAAAACAACGCCCTGCTTCTTTCATCGGCGGGGGCGCCATGAGGCACCAATGTATTGTCTATATCAAATATGACTCCCCCGATTCCCTGGCTTTTCAGCTGTTCAAAATCAATCTGGTAAGTGGAGTCTATGTAGTTGTCCGGATAAAATTGTTTCCATATGCTCATGGTTCTAGTATAAAAAACAGTTGGAGGAATTGCAAGGTATAATTCATTTTTTTCACGGAAATCCATTATCCATCAGAGGCTCTCTCCGCAGGTACCAGGTACCGGAACGTGCTCCTCACGTAGAATATTTCTACGTCGCCATGCTTTCGCTGTAGAAATAATATCTTTATATTGCTACATCATCATTTATTTAAATTTCCTCCAGTTTCTTATAGGTAAGTAAAAGAATGCCCCTCCTCTTTCACCAGCAAGTAAAGAGAAGGGGATCTGCTTATCTGTCAAGAACGCTTTTTAGTTCATCCATAAAGGTATTGATATCCTTAAATTCACGATAAACAGAAGCAAATCTTACATAAGCAACTGCTTCCAGGTCTTTTAATTTATTCATAACCAGCTCGCCGATAACCGTACTGGAAATTTCTTTTTCTTCCATATTAAAGATTTCGGTTTCCACCTCATCTATCAATTGATTGATCTGATTGGCACTGATAGGACGTTTATGGCAGGCTCTTAATACTCCAGCCTCAATCTTGGAACGGTCGTAGGTTTCCCTGTTATTATCCTTCTTAATAATAATAAGAGGTATGGTTTCCACCTTTTCATAGGTTGTAAATCTCTTGCTACATTCATCGCAGACCCGACGCCTTCTGATGGAATTGTTTTCTTCAGCTGGTCTTGAGTCGATTACCCTCGTATTCTCATGACCACAAAACGGACACTTCATATGTGTTCCCCCTTATCCTATTCTTTATGGAAGCAGATACCCTGTATTCGATTCTCAGATATCAGGAATTCTCACCACAAGTATAAATCCATTATAAGGGATAAAGTGCTTTATGTCAACTATTTAGTGGGAACCATTGTACGAATTTTTATATATTCACCAGAATGATATCCGGTCCAATCTGCTTAATATCCTTAAAAGGAATGACGGTTTCATCACTGCCATTAAAGAAGCCGCAGAAGCAGAAAGCTTGTTTTACTATAATTTTACAGATGCAGCCATTGCAAGGATCAAATTCCAGATCTTTCACATGCCCCAGCTTTCTACAGTCCCGTACACTGATTACTTCTTTTTCACACAGTTCGCTAAAGCGCATAAGCATAAAACCACCTGACCGCTTTTTCTTATTTTATGCTGATTTTACCTTTTGGTTCCTTTTCATATGGCAAAAGAGCGGCATTTTACCGTCAGTATAACTATATCCGGATTTCATTCCGAGGCAATTTCATAAAACCGTTCCAGAAAACGTTTCTCCACAACCGCAAATTCTTCCGTAATAAATTCCGGATTGCTTTTTAATTCCGGTTTCTCGTCAAACAATGCCTCATGCATATAATGAAAGAATTCATGGTATAATAAATCATCATCCACACTTTTTACCTGCTCTGCCTCTTTCTCAGTTAAAGGTGTCTTTAAATATTTTTCATAGATTGCCCCTTGCAGTCCGGCTTCTATTTCCAGATACCCCGGCAGATGCTTTTTTATGGGACGTATAATATCCGCCATATAAGCCTCACTGCCATCATGAAGCAGGCAGGCTAACTGGACTCTTTTGCTCAATCCTCTTGCCTTTGCTTCCTCCAGACAATGAATACTATGCTGCCCTACCGAATAAAACTCCGGGAACTGTCCGTTTGCCCTTGTCATAAAAGAAAGTGCATGGGCAATATCTTTTATCTGAATCTGCTCCTTCTTAGGGGAAAGAGGAGTCAGATGTATCTTACTTCCTGTAGTCAAATAATCTTCCATGATGATAAAAATGCTCCTTTTTCAATATATTGTCCCGGCAGATCCTCCATCTGCCTCATTCATCCAACGCCCAGTGATACGACTGCTTTACCGCCTTCTTCCATCCCTTTAATCTCTTTTCTATATCTTCTTCCTTCATTTTAGGCAAAAAGGAAGTATCCACGCTCCAGTTCTTTTCTATTTCTTCCATGCTTTCATAATACCCTACTGCCAGCCCCGCCAGATAGGCCGCCCCCATTGCTGTTGTTTCCACGCACTCCGGCCTCTCTACCGCAACCTTTAAAATGTCAGCCTGGGTTTCCATAAGGAAATCATTGGCGCTTGCCCCGCCATCCACCTTCAGGGCAGTCAGTGCAATCCCGCTGTCAGCCTCCATCGCCTTTACTACATCATGAACCTGATAGGCAATAGACTCCAGCGCTGCTCTTGTAATGTGGTTTTTATTGACTCCTCTTGTAAGTCCTGCGATGATCCCTCGTGCATATTGATCCCAATGAGGGGCACCAAGTCCGGTAAATGCCGGCACTACATAGCAGCCTCCGGTATCCTCCACAGCCCTGGCCAGAATTTCCGACTCTTCTGCCCTGTCAAAAAAACGTAATTCATCCCGAAGCCACTGAATAACCGCTCCGCCTACAAAGATAGAACCTTCTAACGCATAGGTGACTTTCCCATCCACTCCCCATGCAATAGTAGTAACCAGTCCGTTTTTGGAATAGACCGGCCTGTCCCCTGTATTCATCAGCAAAAAGCAGCCTGTTCCATATGTATTCTTTCCTTCTCCTCTTCGAAAGCATGCCTGTCCGAACAATGCAGACTGCTGGTCTCCCGCCGCCCCTCCTATGGGAATGGCTCCTCCGAAAAAGCTATTGTCCGCCTCCCCATAAATAAAGCTGGAAGGCTTCACCTGAGGCAGCATCTGCCTGGGAATAGCAAGCTCTTTTAAAATATCATCATCCCAGGAAAGGGTTTGAATATTAAATAACATCGTTCTGGAAGCATTGGAATAATCCGTCACATGCACTTTTCCCTTTGTCAGCTTCCAAATCAGCCAGGTTTCCACTGTGCCAAAGAGAAGCTCTCCCTTTTCTGCCCTTTCTCTTGCTCCCTCCACATGGTCTAATATCCATTTCAGCTTCGTTCCCGAAAAGTAAGCATCTATCATCAGCCCTGTCTTTTCCCGATAGATTTCCGTCAACCCTTTTTCCTTCAGGCTGTCACAATATTTAGATGTGCGCCTGCACTGCCAGACAATCGCATGATATACCGGCTCTCCCGTTTCCTTATCCCACACGATAGTGGTCTCCCGCTGATTGGTAATGCCAATGGCTCCAATATCCTCTGCCGCTGCCCCCACTTTTGACATGGCCTCCACTGCTACTCCAAGCTGTGTGGACCAGATTTCACCGGCATCATGCTCCACCCACCCGGGCTTTGGAAAATATTGGGGAAATTCCTTTTGTGCCATGCTGCAGATCTCACCCTTTTTGTTAAATAAAATGCATCGGTTGCTGGTAGTTCCTGAATCCAGTGCCATAATATATTTTGCCATGTTCATCCCCCTGTCCGCTTCACTTTTGCCGCTTTATCAGTTCCTTTGCCAGTTCGCTGTTGCTTTTTTTCGGATTGTTTTTTACCAGCTCTATCATACGTTCCGTATCCTCTTCCGGCTTGTCTAACAGTTTTGCTATATCAAGAACCTCTAATCCCTTTTCTACCATTTTACGGATTATCCTAATCATTTCTTCCGTCTGTCCTTCCATTCTTCCATCCGCTATCAATGCGGTTAATGCCTGACACATATTTACCTTTCCCCCTTCTTTATGAAACTTCATCACATCAATTAGTTCTTCTCCATTAGTAAAGGCTGCAGCCGCCTCATAAGCATCCTCTTCCATATTCTTGTAAACAGGATCATGTTCCACAAGCTCCTTCAATTTTTCCTTATCATTGGAACAACGGATAAAATTGAATACCTGCTTTAAATCCGTCCGAAATACCTCTGTATCAGGCAGATTGCGAATCTCCAGCAGATGAATCCGGTAATCATTTACCATAGCCCGCAATTTCTCTGGTATATCCTTAAAATCCAAAATGCCATGGAGTTTCTGGCTTCCATCCCAGCATTCCCCATAGAAAAGCACCAGTGTCATGCAGGGCTTTAACCGGCTCTCCTTGGTAAAACCGGATAAAAATTCAGCCCTGCTGATTCCTTTTTTTCTTCTAACTATTTTCCGGCTTCTTGCTGCCTGCTGTTCATATTCTCCAACATCATAAGACATGACCCGCAGGGGCATAAGATAATCCACTTCTGTCTGGCTTTCCACCCCAATGACTGCAAAGTTCATTCCAAAAGCAGCCTTACGAATTAAATCCCGGTATTTCTGCCGCCTTTTTCTACTTTTCGCAAGGAACCCGGACCCTCCCCAGAATCCAGTCTGGCTATCCAGTTCGGTCAGATGTTCGGCTGTTACTATCTGACTTCCGGCAAACAAAAAACCGTTGATTAAATCCGCATATCTCTCATTATCCGACAGATAGCGTTTTTGCAGCAAATCCTTTTCCATATTCTTTTCCTTCCCGCAGGAAGTCCCATTTTTTGAAAATCCCTGCTCTTATTCATAATTTGTGGATGAAAGCATAGATTTTCTGAAATGGTTTAGAATCATAGAATGTTATGTTCAAAATTTAGATGTATGCTTTGTGGATATGGTAGCATATGTTTCATCGTTTTGCAAGCATGAAATTTACGGAATAAAGTTATCTTGACACAGTACTTTCCTTATATTATTGTATTATATATATGACACAGTTTGGAGGTTTTTTTATGTTAGAGGTTTCCCATCTTACAAAAAAATTCGGAAAGGTTACAGCCAATTCCGATATCAGCTTTTTCCTTCCCGATAGAAGCATTACTATACTGCTTGGTCCCAACGGTGCGGGAAAAAGCACTGCCATAAAATCCATTATCGGCTTCTTGAAATATGAAGGTTCTATTCTGGTCAATCATATTCCCAACAAGAGCTTAGAGGCCAAACGCCTGATAGGCTATGTACCGGAATTTCCTGCACTCTATCCTAACTTAACGGTTGCAGAACACTTAGAATTCATTGCAAGGGCTTACAAGCTGAAAGACTACAAGGAATATGCAGAAGAACTTTTGACCCGTTTTGAGCTGATAGACAAAAAAGCAAAATTCGGTGATGAGCTTTCCAAAGGGATGCAGCAGAAATTGAGCATTTGCTGTGCCCTGCTCCCAAGACCCCAGGTTCTTTTGTTTGATGAACCGATGGTGGGGCTTGATCCCCATGCCATCAAGGAGCTAAAGCTCCTTTTTGAAGAACTAAAGGCAAAAGGCGCTTCTTTACTGATCAGCACTCACATGATCGACAGCGTGGATACCTTATGGGATGAAACGCTGATCATGAAAGCCGGACAGGTGATTGCCCATGTCCGAAAGGATGAGTTGAAACAGACCGGTCAGACTTTAGAAGATATCTTCTTTGAAAAAACAGAAAAGGAGTTGTCCTGATATGCGTTTATTCTTTTATTATGTCTCCCATACATTTATCAACTCTATGAAAAAGCTGTTCCGTACCTGGGTAGCTGTCCTCATTGCTTCTATGGTGTTATTAGGAGTTTTTATAGGACTGGGCAGTGCAGGGATAATTACCTTTTTGGAAAAAAATAATGTGATTGAAGACTCTGATGAGGTCTATGAGGAAGAAAACGAAGATCTTGAAGAGGCGGAAGCGCCAATGGACCCGGAGGTAAAGCAGATGGTTTTGCAGATTCTCAACCTTGCCATTACAGGGTTTATTTTTCTTGCAATCATTTACCATATTTACACTGCTGATAAGGGTGGGACCAATATTTTTTCAATGCCCGACGTAAACTTGCTTTTTCCGGCTCCCAAAAAGCCGCAATCCGTACTATTATTTAAAATATTACTGCAAATGGGACTGTTATTGGCAGCCTCCCTGTATCTGCTGTTTCAGCTGCCTAACCTGATCCTCAATTTGGGATTAAGCCTTTGTTCTGCACTCCTTTTGTTCCTTAGTTATATATTGACTCTGGCGTTTTGCAAATTAGTAACGATTTTTACTTATACCTTAACAGCAACCCACTCTTTTCTCCGTACCTATACAAAACCATTTGCAATCGGTCTCCTTTTTCTGCCGGTATTGCTTTTTTTCATCGTCCACAGGTTTTCCCATAAGGGACTTTATGAAACAGCACTTTTATTGTTTGCTTCCAAAGGTTTTTTTGCCATTCCCATGTTAGGATGGCTTACGGGACTTGCTTCCAGCGCTTTTTCCCAAAATCATAAGATGGCGCTTTTGTTCTTTTGCCTGATTCTTGCCGGCCTGGCTTTCCTTATTTACCTGATTTGGAATATGAAAGCAGACTTTTACGAGGATGCCCTTACCAGCGCCTGGGAAAATACGGAAAAACTGGAAGCTGCAAAAAAAGGCATGACAAAGAAAAAGCATCATAAAAAAACAAAAACGATGAAAGACTTTACCGATACTCCACTATTTGGGGAAGGCGCAAAAGCTTTCTTGGATAAGATCCTTTATAACAGAAAGCGGTTTGCAAAGCTTGGCATTTTTTCCAATACTGCCCTCTTGTATTTGGTTCCCCCTGTTGTAATATCCATTCTGGACGCAAAGATCCATTTCGGTGGGCACAGCCTGACCATCATCGGCTGTATACTGGCTGCTTTCGTTTTTTTCCGGAACTTTGGAAATCCTCTGGAAACAGAATTTCAAACAAACTATCTGTTCCTTGTGCCGGAAAATCCCTATCGAAAAGTATTTTACTCCCTTCTCGGCTGCACCTGCGAATGTTTCCTGGATATCCTCTCTGGCATGTTAATTGCCTGGATTGCTTCACAGGATAAGATTTATATGGTATGTTTCTGGGTCTTATTCATTGTCTCATTGGATTTTATGGCATCCGCAACCGGTTTTTTTGTAGAAATGACTCTTCCCATTTCCATCAATGAAACCATAAAAGGGATATTCCAGCTATTCTTAAAAATACTGGCGCTCCTTCCCTTCCTCATTTCCCTGATTATCTGTGTACTGCTTTCACAGATTGGCATGACCCTGCTTCTTTCCGCTGTTTTGAACATTGTCTTTGCTGCTGTCATTACCTGCGCCTCTGCCTCCTTCCTTCACTCCGGAAGGAGTTGATCCTCAGCCTTCCAGATAACTGCGCATGATTTTCAAGGCATTTTTCTCCAGGCGGCTTACCTGGGCCTGGGAAATGCCTATGATTTCCGATACTTCGATCTGAGTCTTTCCTTCAAAAAAGCGCATGCTGATGATCTCATATTCTCTCTCATTCAGTTTTTTCATTGCTTCAAACAAAGAGATATGTTCCACCCACAATTCCTCTTTATTTTTTTTGTCGCTGATCTGATCCATTACATAAAGGGTATCTCCCCCTTCCGTATAAATGGGTTCATAAAGGCTCATGGGGTTTTGAATGGCATCTAATGCATAAACGATGTCCTCCTTGGAAATGCCGATTTCCGTTGCGATTTCGGCTATGGTAGGCTCTACCAGATTTTTTTTTGTCATGGCTTCCTTCGTATAAATTGCCTTATAAGCTGTATCCTTTAAGGAACGGCTCACCCGGATGCTGTTGTTATCCCGCAAATATCTTCTTATTTCTCCGATGATCATAGGTACGGCATAGGTGGAAAATTTGACCCCCAGCTCAGAATTGAAATTATCAATTGCTTTCATAAGACCGATGCACCCTATCTGAAACAAATCATCCACATTTTCATTGCTTCCCGAAAAGCGTTTGATGATACTAAGCACAAGCCTTAAATTTCCCTCAATATATTTCTCTCTTGCGGCGGTATCGCCCTCACCGATCTTCGCAAATAAAGCTTCCTTTTCTTCATTTTTCAGAAGAGGAAGCTTTGCCGTATTCACACCACATATTTCCACTTTTCCCATTGCCATCTTCTTCTATCCTCCCAGCAGCGTTTATACTAAAAGGATTTACAAAAGGCCGGGATTTTATACCTCTTTTGCCATTTCTCTTTTCAGTCTTTTCATGATTTTTTTCTCCAGCCTGGATATGTAGGATTGGGAAATGCCAAGAAGCGTGGCCACCTCTTTCTGGGTCATTTCCTCGCCATCTTCTCTGTTTAATCCAAACCGCAGATTTACGATGGTTCTTTCCCGTTCCGACAATTTACTGATTGCCTTTTTTAATACATTTCTTTCTACTTCATCTTCGATATCCCTATAGATCACATCCTCTTCCGTGCCAAGTATATCCGACAATAAAAGTTCATTTCCGTCCCAATCCACGTTCAGGGGCTCATCAATGGAAACTTCCATTTTTGTTTTATTATTTCTTCTAAGATACATTAAAATCTCATTTTCAATACATCTGGAAGCATATGTGGCAAGCTTTATGTTTTTATCCGGATTATAGGTATTGATGGATTTGATCAGTCCTATGGTTCCTATGGAAATCAAATCTTCTACCCCGATTCCCGTATTGTCGAATTTTTTGGCTATATATACTACCAGACGCAGGTTATGTTCGATTAAGGTTGCCTTTGCACTGTCTTCCTCCTCTGTGCCCAGATTCCTTATCATCTCTCCTTCTTCTTCCGCCTCTAAAGGCGGCGGAAGCACTTCCGCACCTCCTATATAATGAATATCGCCTTGCTTTCCCATTAGAAATCGGGGTTCTTTTTTTACCAGTCGAAATTGTACCTTTCCCGGAATGGCTACTTTTAAAATCATGTACTCTCCTCCTATAACATTGGGTTTAAAATCAGGGAATACTCCCCTTTCATGCTTAATTTCTCTTCACAAACTCCTATCATGACCTGCTGCATCTTCCTTGAATCCTGCTCACTCCCAATTGTGATTTCCTCTGCAATAAATCCCCGCATGATTCCAGCCTTATTTCCAATGGAATGATAAGGAATGGCATAAAAATTGCTTTCTAAAAGACAAATCCCTTCCCGGTTAAGAAGCTCTCTTTCTACAATAATTACAGGCTTTTGACTGATAGGCTCTTTTAAATGATTTCCGGTATCCATAAGACCTGTAGCAAAAATACTTTTTTCCCCGATTCGAAGCATGACCGGAAGATAAATCTGCTTTTCCCTAAAATTATCCCTGATAATCTCAATTCCTTTTCTCATGAACATACAGACAAATACAAGAGCCGCAAAAAAAGTCAATAGTTGGTGCCCACTTTGCCTAAGGACAGGAAATTTTTCATACAGAAAGTGGAAAAATCCTCCTGCCAGAAAATTGATTCCTAAAAAAAGCCCCAACGTCTTTAAAAATTTCTGCCATGTGCCTCTTCCAAATGCAACCCTTATGGTCAAAACCGGAAAGAAAATGTATTCAAAAAAAATCACTGCCGCTCTTGGCAGAGACACTGGAAATACATAAGGAAAAATACCTCCTATTCCGCTGATGAGAGCTCCAAGAAATATGTCCAACGAACCTTTTGAACCCTTCAGCGCTTTCTTTAACACAAACAAGAGGGCAAAATCCAATATAAAATATTTAAAGAATATTACATCTATGTATACGGTTACAATCCTTCTCTCTCCTTTCCTTCCATAAACAATGTGGATTTTGTTTATGAAACTAGTATAAGGAATTTCTTTTACAATTGCTGTCGAAAGTAAGGAAGCAACCGCATTTTTTTCTCGACATTTTTGTACAAAAAAAGACTGCTTCACGAAGAAAACAGTCTCTGCTATTGAAAACAGCCACAAAACTCTATTTATTTCTCTGTAAGAAATCCGGAATCTTCAAGGACTGGGACTCTACATTGCTTTTTACCGCCTCCGGCTTCTGGATTCCCTGCAAAGGCTTCATTGGTGTAATGGAAGGAATGGGGCCGGTACCTGCATTTGGATTTTGTCCTAAAATACTGGTAGGAACCGGTTTCTTCCCAGCCTGTCCCACACCATTATGTACAAATCCATTGGAAAACTTGGTGGCAGGCATTGCAACAGGCTGCTCTAAGCCGGTAGCAATTACCGTAATGGTACAGGTATCTGTCTGGGTTTCATCATACATGGCACCAAAGATAATATTCACATCTTCTCCTGCAAGATCCTGTACATAGCTTGCTGCATCCGATGCATCTGCCAGTGTAATGTCTCCGGATACATTAATGATAACATGGGTAGCGCCGGATATGGTAGTCTCAAGAAGGGGAGAAGCAACTGCCATCTTCACAGCTTCGCTTGCCTTATCATCTCCCTTGCCCACACCAATGCCGATATGTGCGATTCCTTTATCCTTCATAACCGTCTGTACATCTGCAAAGTCCAGATTGATAACTGCAGGCACATTGATCAAATCGGTAATGCCCTGTACTGCCTGCTGCAATACTTCATCTGCTTTCTTTAACGCATCCGGCATGGTAGTTCTCCTGTCTACGATTTCTAATAGCTTGTCATTTGGTATGACGATCAGCGTATCCACGCTTTCTTTTAGCTTCTCAATACCGCTTACTGCATTTTCCATGCGGGTCCTTGCCTCGAATTTAAAAGGCTTCGTCACTACGCCAACCGTTAAGATTCCCATCTCTTTTGCTGCCTTGGCAACTACAGGAGCCGCACCGGTTCCGGTACCGCCTCCCATTCCGCATGTAACAAATACCATATCGGAACCCTTTAAAGAAGCGGTTATCTCTTCAATGCTTTCCTCAGCGGCTTTTTCACCGATTTCAGGCTTTGCCCCGGCACCAAGCCCCTTTGTAAGCTTTTCACCGATTTGCAACAGCTTTGGAGCCTTACACAGCTGAAGTGCCTGCTTGTCCGTATTCACTCCAACAAAATCAACTCCATCAATATTTTCATCAACCATTCTATTTACAGCATTATTTCCTGCACCACCAACACCAACAACGATGATCTTAGCTGCAGCATCTGCATCATTTGACTTAATTTCCAGCAAGGTTCTTCCTCCTCCAAATCCCTTTTAAAATTCCATATACTCTATCATATAATTTTTTAAGAAATTTATCAACCTGTATTTTTATTTTTTTTCGTATTTTAATTGTTTTTTTTCTATTCAGGCTTAAAAGATACTCTCTCTGTACCCTCCCCATAATCTTCCATATGAAGTACTCCGGATTTTCCTTCCAGTTCAGGCAAAATATGGCTTAATTGCATGACTTTCTGGTCTATATTTTCCTTTGTGCCCAAAGCCGCTCTTGCTTCACCAAAATACAAAGTCATATTTCCTGCCTTATCGAAATGAAGCTTATCGGCATCAATCTCATACTTTTCCAGAAGCTGGGTCATACTCAGTATTTCTTTGAAAATATCCTCATTCTCCACGGGAAGCTTTTCGTATAGTACGATATATCCATAAGACAGACCGGTTATCTGGGGAATTCCCCGGGTAGTTTCCGATGCGCTTTCCACCACGATGCCCTCTCTGTCAAAATACATATATTTCCCCAGATATTCCACACAACCTGCCAATGCTTTTTCATACACCGTGATCTTTATGGAATGGGACGATACCACTTCCACAGACATAGACTCGATAAAGGGTATATCCGCAATTTCCCTGTTATGGTATTTCAAAGCAAGAAACAGGGAATTTTCCGAAAGTCCGTCTTTTACTATCATTTCCTGTATCTCTTCTTTTGTATAATGCTCATTTCCTGTCACTTCCACTTCCGTTACCTTATAGTAACTGGTCAGAAACAGGATCCCAAAGCAGAACAGAGCGATACATGCCAGAGCAAACGATATCCTTATTCGGTTTTTCATAAAAAAATGTACATTAACTTTTTTCAATCTTGGCTCCTAAGCATTTTAAATCTCTTACAATGTCTTCATAGCCTCTCTCTATATAAGAAAGACCGTCAATCTTTGTTTTTCCCTGGGCTAAAAGACCAGCAATTACCAGTGCTGCTCCTCCCCGCAGCTCCTCCGCCTTCACATCCATTCCACTAAGCCTTTCCACACCATAGATCAATGCCTGGTTTTCCTTAAGGAAAATTCTGGCGCCCATCCGGTTTAACTCCTTTGCCACGCGAAAACGGTTTTCAAAAATAGTCTCCCGTATGATGCTGATTCCATCCGCTCTGGCCAGGACTGCCATCAGGGGGGATTGTAAATCCGTAGGGAATCCAGGGTATACTTTTGTTTCCATAAAGGGAATGGCTCGATCCGCCTCTTCTCCATTCAAAAAGATACAATCCTGTTCCACATGAAGTTTTGCTCCCATGTTCCTTAACATAAGAAGCAGGGAATCCATTTGATGTACCGGGGCATTTTCCAAAAGGACCGCACCTCTTGTAGCTGCTCCAGCCAACAGGTAAGTACCGGCTACGATTCTATCAGGCACTACGGTAAATTCCGTTTCCTTTAGGGAGTCCACGCCCTCAATTTCCAATGTTTCCGTACCGATTCCGTGAATCCTTGCACCTGCCTTTTGCAAAAATCGGCAGACTTCCGTCACTTCCGGTTCCTTTGCTGCTCCCTTTATAACTGTGACGCCTTCCGCAAATACGGCTGCCAGAACAATATTCTGGGTGGCTCCTACACTGGGAAAGGGAAGAAAAATCTCATTTCCCTTAAGCTTCCCTGCGTTTGCCCGTATCGTCTCCTCTGCTTCCGTAAATTCCACTCCAAGCCTTTCTAAAGCTCCAAGATGCATATCAATAGGACGTTCTCCGATTACGCAGCCACCCGGATAATGGATGGACACTTCTTTTTTTCTTGCAAGCATGGCGCCTATAAAAATAATGGAGGAGCGCATTACTTTCACATATTCCTCCGGCAGTGCAGTACTTGTGATATCTTTTGCATCTATTTCCAGGCAATGCCCTGTGAACCTTACCTTGCAGCCTATGCTTTCCAATATTTTAATCATGGAAAATATATCTGATATCCTTGGACAGTTATGTATCACTGACACACCCTTTATCAGTACAGATGCCGCCAACAAAGGCAGCGCTGCATTCTTTGAGCCTTGTATGGCCACTTCTCCGCATAAGGTATTTCCACCTGTGATATCAATAGACTTCATATTCCACCTTCTAAGTATTTTTTAGTCAAGGAAATCCAAATCTATTTCTATCCTATGCGGATTTTTTTTAAATGTGTCTTTTTTCTCACTATCCTACATCATTTAACCGAATGCCCTTTGATACACTGAGCACAAGCCCGATTTCTGAAAGCAGAAACAAAACCGAAGTACCTCCGTAGCTGATGAACGGCAGAGAGATTCCCGTATTCGGTATGGTATTGGTCACTACCGCAATATTCAAAATAACCTGAATGGCGATATGGCCTAACACTCCTACTACTAAAAGAGCTCCAAATAAATCGGTGGCATTATTGGCAATTACCATAAACCGCCATATCAGCAGAATAAAAAGCAAAATAATGGACAAGGCTCCAAAAAGCCCCAGTTCCTCACATATAATGGAGAAAATCATATCGTTCTGGGCTTCCGGCAGAAATCCAAGCTTCTGCATGGAACGGCCTAACCCTTTGCCAAACAGATTGCCAGATCCAATGGCATATAATGCCTGCAGGGTCTGAAAGCCTTCATCGGAAGCATATTTTTCCGGATCCAGCCATGCAATGATACGATCACCACGAAACCCTGCGTCCGACTGTATTCCGCCATCTGCTGCCGCATCTGCCTGGCCCTCCGCATTTTTTACGATTACAAATACAATAAGAGCAGCCGCTGCACAGACAGCCAGCGCCATCAGCACGAACCTTTTATAATCCGGTGCAGCCACAAATACCATCAGAACTGCAATGCCGCCAACAATAATGGCAGAGCTTAAATTATTGGTCACTTTCCAGATCAAAAGACAAATAGGGGCTGCCGCACCTACTGCCAGGCCAAAGCCTTTCCATGTACGGATTCCTTTTCCCATTTTGCATACTAAAACCGCCAGGAATAAAATCATGGCAAGCTTTGCGATTTCCGCAGGCTGTAAAGATAACGGCCCAAGCCGGAGCCATCTTCTTGCCCCCTTTACTTCATGTCCTAAAGGCGAAAGCACCATTAATATCAACACTACCGCCGCTATGTAACCAATCACCGCAAATTTTTCCCAAACATGATAATTAATCTTGGATACTACCAGCATACAGAATATTCCAAGGGCAGTGGACATCAGCTGCTTTTTCAAATAATAGGCAGAATCTCCATAATCCAGAGCTGCCTCATAGGAACTGGTGGAATAGAGCATTACTAATCCAAAACCAAGCAAAAACAGTACAATAAACAACAGTGTGTAGTCGAAAAAATATTCATTTTGTTTTCTGTTCTTCCTTCTTCCTGCCACAAACCTTCCTCTTTTCTCATCATTCTTAAACGCCCATCAATGCAATCAGGCATAAAATTGCAGTTACTATGGAAAATACCGCAACTACTTTTGTTTCCTTCCATCCGCAAAGTTCAAAGTGATGATGGATAGGAGCCATTTTAAAAATACGTTTGCCCCCAGTAAGCTTAAAGTAACTAACCTGCAGAATAACGGATACGACCTCAATCAGATAAATAAAACCTACGATTACGATAAACAGGGGCATCTGCATCATATATGCCGCTGCTGCCACAAAGCCTCCAAGGGCAAGAGAGCCTGTATCACCCATAAATACGCTGGCAGGATGCACATTGAACAGCAAGAAGCCCAAAAGCGCCCCTACGGTAGCGCAGGTAATAGGTTCTATTCCGCTTCCTGTCCCCACTGCAACCACGGTAAAGAAAGTAGCTACCAAAATGGTGACGCTGGTTGCAAGGCCGTCCAGTCCATCCGTAAAATTAGTGCCGTTTACCGTTGCAATCATGACAAAAAATAAAAATGGTACATTCAGGATGCCTAAATCCATATAGCTTCCTTTGAAAAAAGGAATCTTCATGGAAAGGCTGATGCCTAACACATTTACTACATAATAAGCGAATACTGCAGTTACGATGAACTGGAGCAGCATCTTCTGCCAGGCCCTCAGCCCCATGGAACGCTTCAACACTACTTTAATATAATCATCTATAAATCCAATGAGCCCAAATCCCAGTGTAGAAAATAAAATGGGCAGAAGCTTTGGATAATCCTTTACATAAATAAGCGAAGTGACGGTAATCGCTGCCAGAATTATAATGCCTCCCATGGTGGGGGTTCCTGTTTTCTTCAGATGGCTTTCCGGTCCCTCTTCCCTGACAGTCTGACCTGCCTTGACCTTCCGCAAAAAAGGAATCATAATGGGACCAAGCGCTGCGCTGATTATAAATGCTATCAAAACCGGTATTATAATTCTGTTCATCATGTTCTTACTTTCCTTTCACATCTTATCCACTTTTGGGAGGCTGGTGCCACACATACTATTTAGTATAATCTATTTTATCCAAATAAGGAAGAATATTTTCAAAAAGCTTTTTTACTACCGGTGCAGCGATCTGACCGCCATAATAGATACCCTTTGGATTATTGATGACTACAAGAGCCAGCACCTGGGGATCATCTGCCGGATAAAAACCAAGAAAGGAAGAAATGTATTTTCCGCTTCCTCTTGGAAGGGTCTGGCTGGTGGCCGTTTTCCCTCCTATGGCAAAGCCTTCTATCTTAGCCTTCTGTCCTCCGCCGTTTTCCACAACCTGTTCTAAGATCATCCTCATAGTCTCCGAAGTTTCCTTGGAAACGATACCTTTTTTCACAGGATAGGTAAAGGTTTCTACTGTATTTCCGTCTGCATCCTTTGCCTCTACCCCAAAATGGGGGGTAATGCGGTTTCCGCCATTGATAATGGAACTTACGGTAGTCGCCAGCTGGATAGGTGTAATCTGAAAGGACTGACCGAAGGAAACGGTTGCCAGCTCTACCAGTCCCATATTTTCCTTTTTGTGCATAATCGTGCCCGCTTCACCCGGAAGATCCACCCCTGTTTTTTCTAAAAGCCCAAATTGTTGAAAGTATGAATAATACCTGTCCACCCCAAGCCTCAGTCCCACATCCACAAATACCGGATTGCAGGAATTCATGGTTGCCTGTATGAAATTTTCTCCGCCATGGCCGCTTGTTTTATGACATCTGATTTTCCTGTCTTCCACGATGATGAACCCCGGGCAGGAAAAGGTATCGTTTATCGTTACCGCTCCTGCCTCTAAAGCTGCCGTAGCAGTTATGATCTTAAAGGTAGAGCCCGGCTCATAAGTATCATTAATGACTCCGTTTCTCCACATCTGGTTCAGGGCATCCTGAGTGGCTTCCCCTTCTGTCAACAATGTAAAGGGATCGTTTAAATGAAACTCCGGCAAATTTACCATGGCCAGTATTTCACCGTTTTTAGGATTCATGACAAGCATGGATACCGCATCTGCTTCTTTTGCCTCCATGACCTGTTCACAAAGCTGCGTGGCATAGGACTGAATATTAAAATCCATGCTGATGTATAAATCGTTTCCCGGTACGGGCTCTTTTCTGTTTTCTCCCTCCTTGTCGATTTCCACACCTCTTGCATCGGTTATGGTATAGATAATTCCGTCTTCGCCCTTTAAATAGTCCTCATATTTTACTTCCAGACCGATAATGCCCTGATTGTCGCTTCCTGTAAAGCCAAGGACCTTGCTGGCAAGGTCATCAAAAGGATAATATCTTTTATAATCTTCATCTACCTTGACTCCTGCCAGATTGTATTCTCTGATAATATCTCCCACTTCCTTGCTAACATTGCTTTTTATCTTCTCAATGGCTGATATTTTCTCTACTTTTTTCTTTGCGGTTTCCTCGGATATGCCAAGCTCCTTTACGAGCATCGCCGCAACCTGGTCCGGTTCTTCTATCTGGCTGTGGATGACCGATATGGTGCAGACTGTCCGATTGGTAGCAAGCACCTGTCCAGTTGAATCTATAATCCTTCCTCTGGCTGCCTTAATGGACCTTTCTCTTTCATGAAGATCCTCCGCCAACGTAGTATAGTATTCACCCTGATAAATCATCAGATAGACCAGCCTGCCTCCCAGCCCTAAAAGAGCCAGAGTACAGCATAGAAACAGCACAACGATCTTCTTTCGATTATAAGTTTTATATCCCCGCATACAGTCCCCGTGAAATATTCTTACTTATAATCTATTGTAGTATTTCCTTTCTTATTCCAGTATTCCACTTATCTTCTATTCTTCATACCCTTCACTTCCGCCTGAATCCTCCTGCTCATTCTCACTTGGGGTTCCAGATATATCTCCAATAGCTGAAAACTGTGGGTCTGCATATTCCATCGTATCAGGGTCTACCTGATAACCGGTAAGGGGATCGATAATATTTCCGGTATTGTCATCATAGGTATATTCCGGCTTCTCTGCTTCCTCCTCCTGTTCAGTTTCTTCTTCCGACTCTTCCTCTTCTGTTCCTTCCTCTGTAGAATTGCCGCTGACAGTGCCCAGTATCTGTAACCTTCGCAACTCCTCCTCCTGTTCTTCTGTCAACTGCTCCGTGCGGAAAATATTCATATAGGGAAGAATTTCCGTAAAAATTCCTTTTGCGATTTCCTGGGCAAAAGTGGAATGGGGCTGATCCGCTACATTCGGCCGATCCACCACTACATATACTACCACCTGGGGATCATCAGCTGGCGCATATCCGATAAAGGATACTACATATTGTCCCTGCTTACGGGGGTAGGTTTCTGCTGTCCCCGTTTTGCCGCCAATCAGATAGCCTGCCGGTACTGCTGTTGTCGCCGTTCCTGTTACACAGACTGCATTCAGATAAGTCTTCATCTTTTCGGATGTCTCTGTAGATACTACCTGCTTCAGCACTCTTGGCGCTATCGTTTCTGCAGTAGAGCCGTCGGGATTTTGAATTTCCGTAGCAATATGGGGTTCATAATAATATCCTCCGTTAATAATAGAACAGAATGCGCTTGCCAACTGTATCATCGTCACCTTATATCCCTGTCCAAAAGTAGAAATAGCCAAATCGGATCTTACCATGGAATCCACATCATAAATCAGATTGGCAGTTCTGGCTTCTCCCGCCAGATCTATATTTGTTTTCAGCCCTACATTAAAATTGGTCAGATATTTCATGAATGTTTCCGTCCCAATAGCATCTCCTATATGCATCAGCGCCACATTGCAGGACTGCTCTAAGGCACCTGACACATTTAAGTTTCCATGCCCGTTTGTTTTATGGCAATGAATATGATGGCCGCTTACCTCCAGCTGACCGGAACAATCATAATATTCATTGCCTGTTATTTTTCCGGAGTCCAATCCAGTCGCAATTGTCATTGTCTTTGCGGTGGAACCGGGCTCATAGGCATCCTGGATACAATAATTTCTCCACAATGTCTGCAATGTATCAAGATAGGTATCCTCTTCTTCCATTTTTGCAATTTCTGTGTCGGAATAATAAGCGGAAATATCTCTTGGATTGTTCAGATCGTAATCCGGATAGGCTGCCATTGCCATAACATTTCCTGTTTTTGGATTCATAACGATTACACCTGTATGTTTGCTTCCAAGCTCGCCCTGTCTGAATTCCCCTTTATGCTCTTCATTAAACTGTTTAATATATTTTTCCACAATCTTCTGAATATTGACATCTAAAGAGGTAACCACGTTTTTTCCATCCACTGCCGCCTTCGTAGTACGTTCCAGCTCGGAATCATCATTTAAATATCCGTATTCCCTTCCGTTGGTACCGTTTAAGGTATCACTGTAATATGCTTCCAGTCCATTTGTGCCGATATTGTCCCTGCTTGTAAAGCCTAATACATGACAGGCAAGGCTTCCATAAGGATATACTCTTTTGTATTCTTCCTCAAACCAGATCCCCTTAACATTGGCCCCCTTTTCTTTATCCTTCTGCAATTCTAAAAAAGGACTGATTTCTTCATAGGTAAGCTGTTTTTTTACTACAAAGTATTTATCATTGGGCTTTTCTGCCAGATGGTTCCTGATTTCATTGGCATCCACTCCAAAACAGGTATTCAGGGCAGTTACCGTAGGCTCCACATATGCCTGCTTGGAATTGATGACACTGGCATCCACCACTAAATTGTATACCTTTTCGCTATATGCCAGCCTTGTTCCTTTCGCATCAATAATGTCCCCTCTTTTATATGGAAGTACTTTGCTACTATATTCCTGTTGGGAAAGCACCTGTTTCTTATAATTTTCGCTGTCTTCTCGATTGATTGCATAAAGCCTCAGGCTTAAACCTAGGAAAGCTAACAGTACTACGATAAATAGCACTGCTAGCTTTTTCTGCATTCTTATGGTAAATCTTGCGGCGATTCCCTTTAAAGCTGTTTCCTGCCGCCGGGCAAACCTATCCTGCGAATTCATTCTTCCTGGAATGCTTCTGTTTTCCGGGTTCCTGCCGTTTCTTTCCGCTCTTGTGTCTTCCCGATTCCGGATGCTTCTTTCCGGCCTTCTATTTTCCTGATTCCGGATGCTTCTTTCCAGCCTTCTATCGTCTAAATTCCGGATGTTCCTTTCCACTCTTCTATCATCCAGATTCCGGATGTTTCTTTGAGGGTTTCGATTTCTTTGATGATTTCTATTTTCTATACTCATGCATTTTCCCTTCAGATTTACGGCATTTCGGTGTACTGGCGAACATAGTCGTCCTTTGCACCTTCCACCTTGATTACTTGTCCTTCTTCTGCATACTTCATACCCAATTCCTCAATGGCTATCCTTTTCACTTCTTCTAAATCCACATTGCTGACAGCCCTGCTGTACTCTTCATTATTCTTTAAACGCAGATCATTTAATTCGCTTTCCATGGCTGCGATTTTCTCCATAGCCATTGTATTATCCGACTGAAGCCGGATATATCCAATCAGGACACCGGCCGCCACCATCATGGCCATTGCCAGAAACAGCACATATCCTAAGCTCATCCTTGCCGCTTTCTCTCTGTTCTTCCTTGCGGTATGACTCAGCTTTTTTATAGGTTCTTCTTCAATAGCTGTGGTAACGTCCAGTCTTCTTACAGTATTTCCATATACGTAGGAACTGTTTCCCCTTGTCCTTCCATCGTATGTATTTCTTCTTTGATGATTTGTTCTAACTTGTCTTGCTGTCATATTTCTATTTCCTTTTCTCAAAAATTCTTAGCTTTGCGCTTTTGGAACGTTTATTCTCTTCCATTTCTTCTTTCCCCGGAAGGATTGGCTTTCTTGTTATCACCTTTCCCTTAGATTGTTTTCCACACACGCATACTGGAAAATCAGGAGGACATGTACACGGAACTTCACTTCTGCGGTACGCATTTTTGACTATGCGATCCTCTAAGGAATGGAATGTAATAATGCAAAGCCTTCCGCCCGGATTCAACAGGTCTATCATGTCATCCAATGTATCTCTTAACACGTCCAATTCTCTGTTACAGGCAATCCGAATCGCCTGAAAGGTTTTCTTAGAAGGATGTCCGCTGCCCGCCCGCATTTTGGCTGGTATTGCCGCCTTAATGACTTCATTTAACTGGTATGTGGTCAGAATCGGCTCCTTTTCTCTTTCTCTTACAATATGCTTTGCAATGTTTTTGGCAAAGCTGTCTTCTCCATAATCTTTTATCATATGATACAACTCTGTTTCCGAGTATCCATTGACGATATCCTTTGCAGTCAGGCTCTGTCTTCTATCCATGCGCATGTCAAGCTCTGTATCATATTTATAGGAAAAGCCTCTTTCTAACGTATCCAATTGGTAAGAGGACACTCCTAAATCCAGTACGATACCGTCCACGGATAATATTTCCTGTTCTTTCAGAACCTGCTTCATCGACTCATAATTGCTTCTTACAATGGTAACGTTATCAGAAAATTCCTTTAACCGCTCACCCGCCGCCATAATAGCAGCTTCATCCTGGTCGATTCCTATCAGCCTTCCGCTTTTCAACTGTCTGGCTATTTCATAAGCATGTCCCCCGCCGCCTAAGGTGCCATCCACATAAATGCCATCCGGCTTTACTTTCAATCCTTCAATTGTTTCTTTTAATAGCACCGATTTATGTGAAAATGTCATGTTCTCCTCTGCTTTTATGGGTCTCTTGAATGGAATCTGCCTTTCATCCATTAAATGCTAAATCCCAATTCCGCCATATGTTCTGCGATTTCTTCCATATCGTCATAATTGCATGTGCCTTCAAATCTTTCCCTGCTCCAGATTTCTATCCGGCTTCCCACACCAATCAGTGTCACATCCTTCTCTAAATCTGCAAATTCCCGGAGCACATTGGGTACAAGAATCCTTCCCTGCTTGTCCACTTCCACGCTGGCCGCTCCTGCCAGGAAGAAACGTACGAATTGTCTGGCATCTTTATTGGTGATGGGCAGTGATTTCAGCTTTTCTTCAAAAGCGCTCCATTCATTTTGGTCATACACAAAGAGACATCCGTCCAAACCTTTCGTCACTACAAATTCATCACCAAGTGCATCACGAAATTTTGAAGGGACAATGAGTCGGCCTTTTGCATCAATTGTATGACTGTACTCTCCCATGAACATAATAATCACCTACGTGGTGTGGTTTTAATAAATATGGGGTATATTTACCACTCTCTACCACTTTATACCACTTTCCACCACTTATGTGACCATTTTATACTATTGAGAGTGGTATTACAAGCTTTTTTTTAGAATTCTGGGCAAAAAAAAATACGCCTGATTCGGCATATTTTTCATGGGTTCTATATGTTGTGGGAACGTGTTTTCGGTGTGCTATATGCTGGGAAATGGTTTAGAAGGGGGGATAGACGGATGCGGATGCGGAAGAGGGATGTGGGTGGATTTGCCTGTACCTTCTGTGAAAGCAGATGCCTTGATTTAGATATGCTATATAAAAATGCGCTTATTTAAAATATGCATATTTAAAGTACATCATTTTAAGATGCGCTATTTTAAGATACACTTATTTTAAAATTCACCGATATAAAGATACTCCTAAACAGCAAACATCTCATCAATTATGAAATGCCGGCCTTTACGATACACAGTAGGAGCTGCCATATAGTAGCCTTAGGGGCCTTGGCAAAGTCGCCGGCACTTACGCACCGTATTTTGGTGCGTTAGTACCGCTGCGTCTTTGCAGAGCGAAAGCGTGCCCCAAAGACTACTATATGGCAGCTCCTACGTCCCCCCGCCAAAAGCCCCATCCAATTTTCATACCATCTTTTCCATCTTTTTCATACGAATCCTCACCACCACATCAACAGCCACTGCCACCACAAACATGGTAATCCCCAGCATTTGGGAAACTGCAATATTGGTATGGGGGAGTAAAAGCTGGTCGGTACGCAGTCCTTCAATCCAGAATCGTCCCAGTCCATATCCACCAAGATAAACCAAGGCTAACTCACCATTGAATTTCTTGTGCTTTCTGTAAAGCATCATAAAGGTAAGAATGCCCACATTCCAAAGGCTTTCGTAGAGGAAAGTGGGATGAACCTGGATGTAATTGGTTCCTTCTGCTATATGGGCAGACAGATCTGCCGATATATCGGACTTTCTTACAGCTTCTATGGGAAGGCGCATGGCAAGGGGATTGTCCGTGTATCCGCCAAAGCATTCCCGATTCATGAAATTCGCCCAGCGTCCGATAATCTGTCCTAAAATCAATGCCGGCACTCCTGTATCCGCCATTAAGAAGGGGGAAACTTTTTTAATCTTCGCATATATGAACAAGGTGGTGAAGGCACCGATTACCGTTCCATAAATGGCTATGCCTCCTTCCCTTAAATTGAAAATGCTCAGCAGATTATCTTTATAATTGTCCCAGGAAAAGATAACATAGTAGGTTCTTGAGCCACAGATGGAAAAGAAAATGGCATACATGGCAAAATCCCAGTACATATCCGGATCCTGTCCCGTCACCTTTGCTTCTCTGTTCATCATAAGCAGTCCTGCCAATACGGATAATGCTAAAATCATTCCGTAAAAAGCAATATCAAAGCCAAAGATGGTAATCTTCTTTGGCAGATTTTCTATATAAATGGATAAATGCGGAAATGCAATATCCATCTTTCCCATTATATCAGGCATCTTCATCACTCCCTGTATGATAAGCTATCGTCTGCAAGTTGGTATTTATACGTTAAAACGGAACAAAATCACATCTCCGTCTTTCACCACATATTCTTTCCCTTCCATTCCAACAAGTCCCTTTTCCCTTGCAGCAGCCAGGGAGCCATGTTCCAGCAGGTCTTTATAATTGACTACCTCCGCCTTAATAAATCCTCTTTCAAAATCCGAATGAATTTTTCCTGCTGCCTGGGGCGCTTTTGTTCCT
>JAAVAC010000022.1 GCA_014804265.1 Lachnospiraceae bacterium
CATATTGGAATACTATCACAGTTCGACAGGAATTTCAATTAGACTCTCTTTTCGTGGAATATGTGGAAAGTGTTCAAAAACGAATCGTAAGCCACCCCATTACTTTGCGCTTACAAAAAACTTGTCATTTATAATATAAAATCCTGTTTTCTTCATTTGTTCCGACCTCACTATGGAAAAAGTCCTCCACCTTGCGGCGAAGGACTATACTTTCGACCCAACCACTTATATACCGCATATTGGTCAGCGGTAAACTTTCAACCCGACCATTTATATACCACATATCGGTCAGTGGTAAACTTTCTTTGTACTTACATTCTAACAAGCCCAAAGAAGAAAGTTAATAGAACTTTCCATTAAAATTTTATGCTGAAAATTTTATGCCACATCCACACAATTTATTCTCAATTTACAGCTATTCGAACTCATTATGCCCCAAACTATACTTAACTTATTTTGTTTAAGTTTTATTTAAATACGGGGCATATTACTATATCAATTACACTATTTATTTTGACCTACTGAATGGATGTTGCCAAACTGTTGCCATGAAAATATTATAATATTAAACTTGTATGTGTGCAATAACAATTTATTCCTTGATATTAAAATGATATTTTTTTGCTCTCATTTCAAATGCGTCTTTTGTGCCTTCCATAACATCACAAATCTCTTGCCTTATACTTTCATCGTCCATTGTTCCTGTTTGGTTAACTTGAATAATATCTGTCTCGGAATCCATTGAAATAATATATTCAGAGTCTCCATTTACTGGTATATTAGCATTATGTGTAACAACAATAATTTGTCTCTTTGATTTCGTAACTTTAAGTCTAGTAACTATCAAGTCATATACTAATTTATTATCCAAATCATCCTCTGGTTGATCCAACAACAACGGCTGATTTCCATACGCAAGCAAAAATGTCAGAATCGTAGTTGTTTTTTGTCCAGCCGATGCATTTGATAAAGGAATAAATTTTTTTGCCTTTTCCGGTCTAAAAGATACAATTAAATCATCATCTGGTAAAAAAGCTATCATTCTTGCAAACGAATCCTCTGCTATACCTGTTATAATATCTCTTGTCTTCTTACTTAATGATTTCTGATCTTCTTTATTTCTTATAGCTATAAGCAATTTCTTATACTTTTCACTTCCACCTTCTCTTTTAAAAAACAAATCAGCTAACTCATTAATATCATCATCTACAGATGCAATCTCCTTTTGCATAATCATTTTCATATTGTTAATAAATGGATTTCTGTTTCTATTCTTAACCAACTGAAATTTTACATTCTTGTCATTTCCAATAACTTCTTGAATAAACGTATTTCTTAATTTATATATTTCCTCAACTTTATTTTTATACACACTTTCTAATAATTTGTATTCTGTTTCCAGCTTGTTTCACTTATCCCAGCATTCTTTAAATAAACAGTAATGCTATCTTTTGCATCTGATTCGTACAATACTGGCAATTCTTTCGTTTTATCAATTAATATCTGAATGCAATCATAATATATTCTTCTATGTTTCAGTGTTAATGGTTTAAAAAAAGCATCATTTTTATATGATCAAAAAAATTCACCATTTCACCTCCAATTCAGCTCGAAACTTTTCACCTATTATTAGTCTCAAGTTAGTCTCATAATCTCATTCCCAAAATGAGACTGTATGAGACTAACTTGAGACTGAGTTCATCTTACAATTTCAAAAACATCAATTTTATCGTGTTTCTACCACTTTTTACAGTCTCTTTCAATATCAAATCTCATGAGACTATATTGAGACTGAATGAGACTAATTCACACTTTTCATTGCAAAGTCCAGGTTGCTGTCTTTTTATCATACATCGCACCTGTTACTTTTTTGATTTTTGCATAATCCCTAAATACTGTTGCTCTTGATATGTCAAGTTCTGCCATTACCTGTTCAACAGACAGATGCAGATTTTCGCATATCATATTATAAATTTTTTGTTCTCTTTCTGATAAGGTCTTCTGCTCTTTTACCGATTCTGCCGCCACCTTGTCCAACGGAATAATTATTCTAAACACATCATCTTCAATTAATTCCGGTTTGCCACCATCAGAATATATTGGTGTATACTTATATAAATTTCTCACACCGGAGCCAATGGTATCAGTTCTTCCAATATTTGCGAAAAATTGCTGTATTAATGGATTCTTCGGATATGGTGTAAATTCATCACTCATAATATTTCCATGCCGTCTTGGAATACACCAGTTTTCTGTTTTCAACCAGTCTTTTTCGATAATTACTTTTGCAGGAAATGCACTTGAATAATCCCTATGAACAAGTATATTACCAATTACTTCTCTAGCGATAATACCTCTTACGCTTGTGTTTACATTATTAATAAGACAAAACTTATCTGATGTATGCTTCGCCACAAATTCCATTAACAGGTCATATGCATCAATCAAATTTGTTGTTACCTGTAATCTGTCATCATACCGATCCACATTTTCAACTCTATACATTGCGTCAGTAATATATCCCGGACAGCAAGAACGAATCACTTCATCTTTTCCAAATAATAACACGCCCGCCAAATTATATCCTTGTATACCTGATGAAAAATCCTTTTCCCACAAACCAGCACTAGTGAATATCTCATCATCTGACATTTTAAGCCACTCATGATCCGGATTCTTACTTTTTGCAAGATTACGCACCTTCTCCATCAAATCAATACGTAAATCATCCTTTGTTACGTATGGAAAGATCTTATGTTCCGCATACGTAGCACTCTTTCTGTTGTACATATTCTGCAGCTGAATAGGTGAATCAGTAATATCCATATCACCATCTTCATTCCTGTCATAAATTCTATTCACGCATTTTTCTACTGTAGATGTCGGTGACACATATACCCACAGAAGCATCATTCCTTCATATTCGAATTCCTCTATTGAAAGATATAATGTTGGTGACATCTTATCCGGATTATTGAGCTGATTCACAAAGTTTTTCTTCATGTCCTTGACCATATTTCGATTAATACCGATTGGGGTGCCATCATCCTCTACTCCCATGATAATATATCCGCCATATCTGTTAGAAAATGAACACACCGTTTCATACACATCTTCCTGAATACCATACTGACAGGTTTTGTATTCCACTGTTATTTTTTCATCTTTTGTAAGTAAATCTCTCATAAATTCACTTGTCATTGTATCGCCTCCAATTTTTGCACTATACTACTCTTGCATATGGTATTGCACTTTTACCCATATATTTCTTCCTTTACATTAAAAGATTGCCCAATCTTATTATATTTGTAGAATTTGTACAAAATATAATTTTCTTTATCCATTTCATGCGTTGACAATATTATTTGCTTATCAGAAAAATCATTTCGAAGCACTTCAATTAAAGAAGAAATATTTATATCATCCATAGTCTGTACCGGGTCATCAATAAGAATAAATCCTATATCATCAGAAGATGCTTTTATATACTGTTTATTCATTGCAAAAAGGAATGCCAAAACAAATCCTGAAAGTTGCCCCGAACTAAATGTATTTAATATATCGTGCTTAGCATCTCCATTTGAAACAAACCGCATTTCATCTTTACTTACAAATACACCTAATCCATTTTGATAGTCTTGCAGAATTTTCCCTGTATATATCAACAAAGGTATCTATCATATTGTTCAGGAATGAACCGCCTAAATTCAGAAATTTCCCGGCTTTTTCCACCTCTGTATTTTATTAAAGTTCTCATATTCTATCTACCTTTCAATCTATAATGCACTCTTTCCACTTTTAACCCATTCATCCACCTCTGAAAATTTAAATTTCCAAAGTCGTCCTACTTTATGAGCTGGTATATCCGTCTTTTTTATCCAACTTCTAATTGTATCTTTTGTTACCCCTAAGTATTCTGCTGTTTCTTCAAGGCTTGACCATTTTTCACTATTTATTTCTGACATTATTCTTCCTCCGCTTTCTAGAAATAAGCATAATTAACCTAATATATCTCATTATAATACACGCCCCTATATTTTTCAACACAAGTTCATTGTTTTTAGTATGATTTAGTAGTATTTAATAGATATTTATTTTTCACATTTCTAATTGTATCACACTCCACCCACACAAGATTTCAATATAAATTCAGGGCATCGCAGCCTTCACTACAACACCCTGTCAATTCATTACCTTCCGTCTCTATTTTTCTCCTGCCTCTTCTCTCGCATCCTCTCTTCATAAATCTTCTCGAACAATTCATACCGTTCTTGATGCTCCAAGGAAACACTTTTCCTATTCAGTACAGCACTAAACAACTTAATACCTGTATAATAATCCACATCGCTAAAATCAAACACATCTGATAAAATATCTACCGGATACTTGGATATCTGCTCCAGATTGATTTCTTTAAATAATAATACAAATAATCCCCCCATTGGTATCATTCACGATTTTCTGCATGGTTTCCTGCAATTTTACCTGACTTTCCTCTCCAATCATGGCAATTTTACTGGAAATGCCGTCATTTACAAGCTGTTCTACCGTTTTTCCGAATATATTGGTATCCCAGATTCCATCCTGAGTCGTATCCGCATCAGATATGTAACGTATCAAATCCTCCGCCTGTTGCTGTGTGCCTACGATAGGCGCGATTTCCGTTTCTATGTTGGCACGGATTAAATGAACGGAAGGGCTTTCTGCTTTGATTTTTACCCCGAATTTATTTCCATGCCGGATGACTTCCGGTTTCTCCAGTACGATTTCACTCCGTTCCGGCGTGACCACTCCATAGCCCTTATAGCGCACCGATTCCATGGCATTTAATACTTTTGTATATTCTTTCCTCATGGCGGCCATTTCCTGCAGCATTCCAATAAGCTGATACTCGCTTGTAACCGTATCTCCTAGCAATTCACTAAGCATTTCATAATAATAAGCTTCATCCACATCCAGATAAATCTTGATTCTTCCGGAGGACATATCTATATTGTCCACCTTGATCCGTTCAACAAACTCACTGTCCAAAGTAAAGGGATTTTGAATCAAATCTCTCATATAAGTATACTGTTCTAATTTTTCTTTCAGCTTATTTACTAAATCCACCTTTACCTTATGATCATCTCCAAGCATTTCTACCCACTTTGGCAGGAAAAACTCCATTCCCGAAATGGGGAATTCATATAGTACCTTTTCCAAAATGGCTGTTACATCTTCTTTTTTCAGCTGCTCCAAATTCATGGGAACTGCCGTTACGCCGAATTTTTCGGAAATTTCCTCTGCTGTTTTCTTGGCTTCCTCTGAATAAGGCCTTTCGGAGTTTACAAGCACGATAAAGGGCTTATTCAATTGCTTCAATTCATTGATGGTGCGTTCTTCCGGCTCTATGTAATCTTCTCTTCTCAACTCGGAAAAGCTTCCGTCAGTAGTCACTACGATTCCAATGCTGGCATGGTCCGTAATGACCTTCCTTGTACCGATTTCTGCCGCCTGGGTAAAGGGGATTTCATAATCGAACCAGGGAGTCTTTACCATCCGCTCCTTTTCGTTTTCTAAGTGTCCGCTGGCACCCTCCACCATAAATCCCACGCAGTCAATCAGCTTTACTGCTACCTTCACATCATGGTCCAGTACGATTTCTGCCGCCTCTTTTGGAATAAACTTAGGCTCTGTGGTTGTAATGGTCTTTCCGCCGGAGCTTTGGGGAAGTTCATCCATAGCCTGCTTTTTCTCATATTCCCTTGTCATATAAGGAAGCACACACACATCCATAAACCGTTTGATAAAGGTGGATTTTCCGGTTCGTACCGGACCCACAACACCTAAATAAAGTTCTCCGCCTGTACGGGTCTGTATATCTTTATACAGGTCATATGTATTTGAACTATAGTTTTCCATAAAAATTCCTCCTGCTTATACTGGTATATGTATATGCAGAAGATTTCCCGTTCATGTATTCATTTTCTTACTTTTCTGCCTGGCAGATTTGCTCTATGCTATAAAAGTTAAATACACTGCCCCAGGCAACTGATCTTCGAAATGAATATGTTCTAAAAAACTATGCATTTACCCCTACAACAGTTATCATACGGATATAACCCATGTCCTCCCGGCTGGATTTTACGCAAAATAAACACTAAAAAACACCTGAGATGAAAACTTCCTGTCTGACAGGTATTATTCAATCTCAGGTGCTTTTTCGCTTTCATGACTTAGAATATATATGAACCAAGTCCCTTTCAAGCCTTCTTATATCCGGTCTGCACAGACCAGCCTTTATCTATTGGTATATTTCGTATGTACCGCTTCTTACAGAGATGCTGCTTCGTCAACTAACTTCTGTAATGCTGCAAGTGCTTCATCTGGAAGCTTATCATATCCGTCTTTCTTTGTAGCAAAATCTTTTACAGCATTTACACGTGTTTCCATACCAGCTTTCAGCTGTGCAACATAGTTTGCATCTTTTAAGTCTGGTGTGAAATCACCGGTCTTTCCGGACCAGTCAGTCATGATCTCGATATCTTCAAATGGTCCCCATGCTTCAAATTTTGCTTTTCCTTCCACGATTGTTTCAAGAATACCTAATGTATCAGCCGGTTTTACTTTAGCGCCCATGAAATCGCCGGTATTTACGATGTAGCAGTCTACATCCTTTTCTTCTACTAACTTTTTGAACTTCTCATAGTCGTTTACCAATGGGTAAGTTCTGAATGGGTTAGCATATGGTACGATACGAAGTGCATTTAAGTCAGTGCCTGCTGCAACACGCTCTGCGGAAGATGTCTTTGTTGCAAGGGTAGCGCCCATAACGGAAGCTAATGCAGAACCTTTTAATTTTACTACTGGTGGAATGGTTGGGTCTTTCATGATCCAGAAAATAGCATTTACAGGAGCATCGATCTTATCCACACGGTTTGGAGACCATAATTTGGATTTGATAGCACGTCCGTTGCCGTTTCTGATATCCTCTGTTACTAACTGAAGCTTGCCTTCAGAATCTAACGTACAGGAGCAGTTCTGAGCGGATAATAAATATTCGTTGTCAGCACAGCCTGTAGGATAATCTGCTGTCTTGTCGAAATAAGTAGGCTCCAAAGCAACGGATGCACAGGTATCTGTATTGATAATGAAAGCATCGTCATGAAGAACTTTGATTTCATATTTGCCGCCGTGTTTTGCATGAGTAAGTGTAGACTTACCAGAACCTGACAGACCGTATACGGATGCAACATATTTTGTTCCGTCCGGCAATAAGTATTCTTTCTGTCCACCATGGCAGGAAGCATAACCGTTTCTGTTAGCAAGAGCCCAAGCCATTGTCAGTGTACCTTTTTTGTGCTCACCGAAATATCTCATACCAAGGATTGCTGCACAGTTTTGGTTGGTATCAAAATAGCAAAGTGTCAAAGGATCGCTTAAGCAGCTGTAATCAACGTCTGGTGCATCATGAGGTGCCCACTGTGGATCGGAGAAAATGTAAATGTCTGGTTCATTTCCGTCACCAACCGGTTTGGAGTTTTTGTACATTTTTACATACTCATCGGACATGTACTGGAAGTTGATCATCCAGTTGTATAAAATGTTTTCTTCTCCTTCTGGAATCAGCAGGTGTGCTTTTACCATGAATTCCGGATCAAGGCCTACGAAACATTCTGCATGGTACATTGTTTTCCAGCGTGTTTCATAGATTGCATCCATAACAACTTTGTCAAGCTTTGCTTCATCAACGCCCGGCTCGCCTTTGATACGGCGTGCTGCTGCNTAACGTCCNGTTACNGCNCCNTCNTTGAATAANANAACCTTTGCGTCTTTNTCAAGACCAAATGTTTCGCCATCTTTTACAGGCATNTCTGTTACAACGGTTCCNGGTGAATTTTTAGCTAATTCATAAGCTTCTTTTAATGTGTTTACTTTTACTACGTTGTTTCCGTAGAAAGCAGCTTCAATGATGGAACGNGTCTTAGANAAACCAACTTTTCCAGCACCAATTTCTGCTATTGGGTAATANGCTTTTGTTGACATACTAATTGTCCTCCTTGTTAATTGTGTATTTTTTACCGTTTAAAACGGCTCTTACCANAAAAACCAGTGCCGATTGCACCTCAAATATTATCTCAAATGCAGAGNGAAAAGTCAATATTGGAACTATGAAAAAAATATGAAAATGTTGCGAAAAGATGATANGGGGGGTGGATGGTTAGAGGACGTTTGAGCCGGCATAGCACATAGCATATAGAAGTCTTCCGGGCACGCTTTCGCTCTGCAAAGACGCAGCGGTACTAATGCACCNAANTACGGTGCATAAGTGCCGGCGACTTTGCCAAGGCCNGGAAGACTTCTATATGCTATGTGCTATGCCGNCTCAAACTGTGTATCGAAAAAAGCCGCCTGTAATCCGTTNTTAGTNCTCTGCTGGAGCTNNGNNTCACAAAGGTCTGGTTACNTGATAGAGCCATGCNGCCTCTTCNTCNNNCAAAAACTCCTTTGTTTTTTCATAAACAAGCTCNTGNTANCGGTTTANNCTNTCTTTCTCCTTTTCNGATANTAGTTCCGGCAAAATCCCGTCTAAATCTATAGGAACNAAGGTCANNGTTTCAAANTCCATNAACTGNCCNTCACTNTTNTTTTCTGCCTTTTTGCATAAAAGCACATTTTCGGTNCGTATNCCATGNCTGCCTTCTACATAAACGCCNGGTTCATCCGTAATAAGCATTCCTTCTTCAAAAACCGTTTCTTTTACNCCTTCTCTNTACTGCCAGCTAATCCTTTGNGGGCCTTCGTGTACGTTCAGCATATANCCNACTCCATGACCTGTTCCNCATTTNTAGTCNATTCCCATCTCCCAAAGAGGNTCTCGNGCAAGAATGTCCAGATTCCGCCCTGTGCAGCCATACAGGAATCTGGCATTTGCCAGATTNANCATGCTGACTGCCACCATAGTGAACTGCTTTTTGATTTCCTGNTCCACATGTCCAAGAAAAATCGTTCTTGTCACNTCAGTNGTGCCGCCAAAATACTGGCCNCCTGAATCCACTAACAGCATTCCCTCCGCCNCTAAATGCTTTGCNGAAGCTTTTACTGCCTGNTAGTGCATCATGGCGGCATTTTCTTTATAGGCGCTGATAGTGGGAAAGGANAATTCCAGAAATTCCGGGATTTCNTNNCTNANTCCNTCCAGNTANTNAGCNNCNGATAACTCATCCATTGGAATTTTCCCAATGTTTTGCTTCAGCCAGTAAANAAANCGGATGACCGCAGCGCTGTCTTTTCTGTATATCTCTTTCAGATTGGCTATTTCCTTTTGGGATTTCNGTGCCTTCAGCATGGAAACCGGATTGCCGTCTTTTAGCAGAAATTCTCTTTTCCTGAGAANGCNNCCAAGNAAATAGCTGATTTCTCCCNGNTCTGCCAGCACCGTTTTNGAAAGCTCTCCCTGCTCCTTTATGCTCCATTTNGAAAGAAANGAAAAAAATTCCTTATACTCTTCTATCCGGACTCCTGCCTTTTCCAGACAGGCTTCCACTTCTTTGCTTACCGCTTCCTTTTGCAAAAACAAAATTGCTTCTGTTTCTGTTACAATACTNTAGCTNACCGCAACCGGATTGCACTCCACATCATTGCCCCGGATATTATAAAGCCACATAATATCATCCAGCTTGCTTAATACAACAGCACCAGTTTTNTACTTTTTCAGCTCTNCCCTAAGTCTTTTCAGCTTTTCCTCCACCGTTTCCCCTGCNGTCTCCGGCTNCAGGGAAAAAACAGGGNTGCAGGGAAAANCGGGTCTATTCTTCCAGATTTCATCCGCCAGGTCCTTTTCAAAAGAAATGGTAATTTCTTTTTCTTCCAGCATGGACCCAAGCCAATCGCCATANGCCAGTGTTACGCATCTGCCGTCAAAANCCAGCGNCTCCCCTTTTTCCATATGTTGCTGCAGATACTCCTCTACTNTGGGCACTCCTTCCTCAAACATTTTGCAAAGNNGTATGTTAGTTCCTGCTAACTCCTTTTCTGCCTGTATGAAATATCTTCCATCCGTCCATAAGANAGCTTCCTTTTTTGNCACTANCAAATCCCCGTTAGAACCGGTAAATCCTGNCAAAAATTCTCTTGTCTTAAAATAATCATGTACATATTCCGAATTGTGAAAATCAGATGTGGAAACAAAATAGACATCTATTTTTTCCCGTTTCATGATTTCTCTAAGCTGACCNATTCTTTCTATTATTTTTTCTTTGTCTGACTGCTTTTCNTTCATTTCCATTTCCCAACCTGTTTTTTGATCCTTTTCTTTTTGTCTTATGCACCGCTTGGCAAGCCTGCNGAATGTACAATGCTGCNCTNGCTTTTATTTTCNTTCCATTTTCTAATTTTATTCTTTATTCCTGNAACAGGACAGATATGGCAGANCTGGTTCCGATTCTGTCACATCCNGCTTTCAGATAANCTACCATGTCTTCTTTTGTCCGTATNCCTCCGGCTGCCTTTATTTTGACTCCTGTTCCAATATGCTCTTTAAACAANTGAATATCTTCNAAAGAAGCNCCTGCTGTTCCAAATCCGGTAGAAGTTTTAATANAATCGGCGCCTGCTTCGGTTACGATTTCACAAANTGCAATTTTTTCTTCTTTATTTAAATAGCAGGTTTCTACGATTACCTTAAGCACCCGATTGCCGCATNCTTTTTTCAATGNGGATATTTCCTCTTTTATTTTATGAAAATCCCCATTTTTCACATCACACAAATTGATTACCATATCAATTTCTCCTGCACCGTCCTCAATAGCCTGCTTTGTTTCCACAAGTTTTGCATCGGTCACACAATATCCAAGCGGAAAGCCCACAACGGTACACACATTGATTTTTTCTTTGTATGCCTCCTTGATCCGTCTGATATAACAAGGCGGAACACATACAGATGCCATATGATATTTGACTGCTTCCTCACATAGTTTTTTCATATCCTCCCATGTGGCATATGGTTTCAGCAAGGTATGATCCACATGTTTTAAAACTTCTTTTACTTCCATAACATTCTCCTTTTCTTCTCATTATTTTTTAATTTTTAATCTATTCCGGAGAGTTTCCTTCTTTCCTGCCTGTCTCATAATAAAACAATTTTTAAAACAATACTATATAAAAGTATAAATTTTCCAATAATTATATGAAAAAACTGTAAACTTTTTTTTATCAGAAGAAATTTTCTTGCCCTGAACTGTCTTTACATGCTATAATTAAACAGTATTGCAATTGAAATACTCAATTGCATATCTTTTTATGTGTTTGCATGTTCGAATATAGCTTATCTGACGATTCTTACTTAATTTATATTTCTTTATTCCTTTTTATTGCCAAAAGAATATTCGTCGATTTTCTCCATTCAGGAATTCAAACATGTAATAGTATAACCAAGGAAATTTTTGCAGAAAGGTGGAAACAACATGGAACACAACGTTTTTTCAGAAATCACACCTGAAATTCTTCATTTGGCCGGACTAAGCGAAAATGCCGGCATCATTGATACAGAACTTTTTACCAGATATGAAGTAAAACGCGGACTTCGTGATTTAAACGGAAAAGGAGTTCTGGCAGGACTTACCAATATTTCCGATGTCCGCGCCAGCAAAATGGTAGATGGTGTATCCGTTCCCGCACATGGAAGGCTATTTTACAGGGGATACGATGTAAAGGATCTTGTGAAAGGGTTTACGAAGGACAAACGTTTTGGTTTTGAAGAAGTTACCTATTTACTGTTATTTGATAAACTGCCGAATAAGAAGGAGCTGGAAGCTTTCCAAAAACTTCTTTCCCATTATCGCACTCTTCCAACAAGCTTCGTAAGAGACATTATTATGAAGGCTCCAAGCAGGGATATGATGAATACACTGGCAAGAAGCGTCCTCACGCTTTATGCTTATGACGACAGGGCAGATGACACTTCTATTCCAAACGTGCTTCGTCAGTGCCTTCAGCTCATCAGCCTGTTTCCATTGCTCAGCATTTATGGCTATCAGGCATACAGCCACTATCATGACGGCAACAGCTTATTCATCCATCAGTCTGATCCGGAATTGTCTACGGCGGAAAATATTCTGCACCTGTTAAGGCCGGACAGCAGCTATACTCCTTTGGAGGCAAAGATTTTGGATATTGCTTTAGTTCTTCACATGGAACACGGCGGCGGCAACAATTCTTCTTTTACCACCCACGTGGTGACTTCATCCCTGACAGATACCTATTCTGTTATGGCAGCAGCCATCGGTTCTTTAAAAGGTCCCCGTCATGGCGGCGCCAATATTAAAGTAGTCCAGATGTTTGAAGATATGAAAAAAGAAGTTACCGACTGGAAAGATGAAGATGAAGTCGGTGAATATTTAAGGAAGCTGTTACATAAAGAAGCATTTGACCATGCCGGGCTTATTTACGGCCTGGGCCATGCAGTATATTCCAAGTCAGATCCCCGTGCCACTCTCTTTAAAGAGTTTGTGGAAAGCTTATCCGAAGAAAAAGGGCTTCATGATGAATTCATGCTCTATTCCTTAGTGGAAAGACTGGCTCCCAGGATCATTGAAGAGGAACGGCAGATGTACAAGGGCGTCAGCATTAACGTAGATTTCTATTCCGGATTCGTATACCATATGCTGGGGCTTCCCCACGAGCTTTACACTCCTATTTTCGCCATTGCCAGAATCGTGGGCTGGAGCGCACACCGCTTAGAGGAGCTTGCCAATAATGGTAAGATCATTCGTCCGGCTTATAAGCCGATTCATATGGATTTGGAGTATGCAGATATTGATAAGAGGAATTAATGAATCAGCAAGTGCTAACTAGAAAAGCAATCTGGAAATAACACTTTCCAGATTGCTTTTCTTAATTTTATTTATTTCACTTTCTTTAATTCTTATTCCATTTCCAAGAATCTCTTAACAACCATTTTCATCTCATCCTTCTCACAAACCGTATCATGCAGAACCGGTGCAGTCCTGATTTCTTCGATTGCCTTTGGTACAGCTACCCCTGAAAGCTTGCAAAGTTCATCCACCAGTTCAAAATCCGTCATGGAATCATACTTTGGATCAATGGCATTCATGACACTTCTCGTAAACTTGTACGGGCTTGCGGTAGAAGCAACTACTGTCTTTGTTTTATCTCCGCTTTCCTTCCGGTACTTCTCGCAAACAGCTCCTGCTACCGCTGTATGAGTATCTATCACATAACCGCAATCCTCATAAAGTTCCTTGATAAAAGCAAACGTTTCCTCTTCAGTAGCATAACCGCCTCGAAAGTCTGCCAGCTCCTTTTTCATTTCCTCTGTAATTTCATAGGAGCCGTTCCTGCTTAAGGAATTCATCCGCTCTGCATTGGCTGCAGAATCCTCACCTGCAATTTTGTAAATCAATCTTTCCAGATTGCTGGAAATCAAAATATCCATAGATGGGGATGAGGTTAAAATAAACTCCCTGTTCCTGTCATAAGTTCCTGTCTGGAAGAAATCGTATAATACCTTGTTATCATTGGAAGCACAAACTAACTTGTCAATGGGCACTCCCATATTTTTCGCATAATATGCTGCCAGAATATTGCCAAAGTTGCCGGTAGGAACCACTACATTCATCTTTTCCCCATCAGAAAGCTTTCCGCTTGCAAAAAGGCGGGTATAGGCATATACATAATAAACCACCTGAGGCACTAAACGTCCGATATTAATGGAGTTAGCGGAAGAAAACTGAAAGCCCTTTTCGTCCATTTCCTTTGCCAATGCTTCATCTGCAAACAGTTTTTTTACTCCGGTCTGGGCATCATCAAAATTTCCATGGATTCCTACCACACGGGTATTGGCGCCCTTCTGGGTAACCATCTGTTTTTCCTGAATAGGGCTTACTCCATTCTTGGGATAGAACACGATGATCTTTGTCCCAGGCACATCCGCAAACCCTGCCAAAGCAGCTTTTCCGGTATCCCCGGAAGTTGCTGTTAAGATAACGATTTCATTTTTTACATGATTCTTTTTCGCTGATGTGGTAAGCAGATGCGGCAGGATCGACAATGCCATATCTTTAAAGGCAATGGTCGCCCCGTGAAACAGCTCCAGGTAATAAACGCCCTTTGCCTCTGCCAATGGTGCAATCTCTTCTACATCAAATTTAGAATCGTATGCGCTATCAATGCAATGCTTCAGCTCTTCCTCGGTAAAATCTGTTAAAAACAGCTTCATTACTTCATAGGCCACTTCCTGATAGTTCATTTTGGAAAGCGCTTCCATGGATAAGGAAAGCTTTGGAAGGCTTGTCGGCACGAACAGCCCTCCATCATTTGCCAATCCCTTTAAGATTGCTTCAGAAGCTTTTACCGGTTCACTGTCACTGCGTGTACTTTTGTATAAAATTTCCATAGTATGTATCCCTCACATTTTATTGATCTCATTCCTAAAATCGTGCACTGTTTTTTTTGCAAGCTTAAAATGATAACCATCCATCATATACCAACCCACAAACTTACATCTTCCTTTGCACAGTGCCTATTTTATCATATCAACATTTCACTTGCAAGAAATACCCGTAAAAAGAGTGAAAAAAATACTATGGATATTTATCTATAAAAATCATGTCCTCCATAGGAGCATACTTTTTTAAGCTTTCTTTGAAACCAACTGACCTTATCCTGGGAAGCCTTGCTCACCGCTACAAAATATAATGCTCCGTCGGAAATGTCTTCTCCGTAAATCGCCCGTTCAACAGCCCTTACCGTTTCCTCTGTGACCCTTACGGAATAAAACCTTCCATCCCTGGTAGGTGCAAACTGGGTTTTTCCTCCGCTGCTTTGGAATACGACTTCCGTTACTGTATTTGGGAACTTTCTGCTATTTACCCGGTTCAATACCACATTTGCCACTAATAGTTTTCCCTCTTCTCCTTCCCCCGATGCTTCTGCCTCTACAATTCTAAGCAGATTGTTATAATCTGTATCATTTAAATCATATCGTTTTTTTCTCTCTAAAATCTCTTCATCAATAATCCTTGGATCTGACACCGCTTCCTCTAACTGTTTTCCATATATGCTGCTTATCAATCTGTACCTGTCCACTTCCACTTCTTCCTCTTGTAATGGATTTTGGAGAATCAGTAAAGCCAGCAGGATACATTCCATGCCGATTACCATCTTCCCTATTATTTTTTTCATTTTGCCTCCTTAAGCAGGAAAATTGTTAATGATTTTAAAAATCCCTGCAATGAAACAGAAATAAATCTGCTTTTTTTGTTACAAGACGTAATACTTTCGTAACATCTCAATGATTATTCTATACAGTCATATGGTAAAATATACTTTATTTGAGTATTTTTTTTGAAAATGATATACTAAGAAATACTAAGATATGATAGTAAAAACAATTTTGTGAGCGATTTCGACCTATGAAAAAATTAGCCGGTGTATTTTCGACAAAAAAAAAGAATGGAGAACTTTATTATCGTTCTTCCATCACATATCGGAAAAAGCATATCAGCCTTGGCAGCTTTTCCAAAGAAAGGGAAGCCCATGAGGCTTATTTAGAAGCCGACCGAATCTTAAAAAATCCACAGCTGTCCATAGACCATTATCAGCCCCATTCCCTTTCTTTTGAAAAAGCAGTCATTCTATTTAATTTCCGTGATAATGATATGTATATCGGAACTCCTATTTATATCCGGAACCGCTTTTTCCAATATTACTTTTCGAAAGACCTTGTACTTACCTTTGATATTGATGATTTATTTTATTATTCCAGCCATAAGATCATGAAGCGCGGCGGGCACTTCTTCGTGGCTGATTACGGCATGCAGGTAAATATTTTGAACCGATATGGAATTAAGAATTTTGGGGTAAAAAACCGTGACTATGTTTTTAAAAACGGAGACGATACCGACTTTCGCTATGAAAACATTCAAATCATCAATCGCTACCACGGTGTCCTTCAGATAAAGAAGAACGGAAAAACCTTTTATAAGGTAAAAATTCATATAAAGGGGGACTATACCGTTGGATACTACCCGGACGAAATAACGGCAGCCATTGCTTATAACAAGGCCGCCGATGTGTTCAGACAAAAAGGATATGTAAAAAATTTCCCGGTAAATTTCATTGAAAATCTGTTACCTTCCCAATATGCAGATATCTATTCACAAGTACAGATTTCCCATACCATCACCGCATATCATAATTCACAAAAGAAATGCTCAGATTTGCCTCTCCCGTAATACCGGGAATCTTCCCGCTCTGGGTATACTGCCACATGGAAAAAGTATATGGGTAATCCGGAATATCTTCTGATTGTGACAGCCAGATTTCATATTTTCCAAGCTTTGTCAGGTCAATCTTCCGAAGAAGCCAGTATTTATCCCCATATATCATAGGAGTATATCCCGCTTCCGCTACCCTGTCACAAAAGGCTGCTGCAATCTCTGTTAGCTGCATCTTACTAAGGGTATCCGTTCTTGCCTGATCATTGGCAATCATATCCATATGAAATACTACCGGATACGTGATATTGTAATCAGCTAAGTTAGCCAATACTAACTCTGCCTCTTCTGCCGCCTCTTCCACCGTAACCGCCTGGGAATAAAAGGTAACCCCAACACTTAAGCCTGCACTTTTGGCATCCTCCATATTGGTAATATAATTTTCATCTATGGAAAGCTGCCCTGTGCTGTACCCCCTTGAGCCTAATCGTATCATGGCATACTCAATGCCCGCATTCTTCAATTGGGCAAAATTAACTGTTCCTGTGGACTTGCTTACATCTACTCCCATATAGGAAATTTTCTGCCCATTTTCATAATATTTCATAAGCGGCTCCTGACTGACCATACCCACATAATCATATTTATTTTTTGCTATATAGGAATTTATCATAATCCATTGTTCACTGCCGTCAGGCAGGGTTACCTTTGTTTTAATACCACCTTCCGATAAATCCTTTTCTTTTTCTTCCTCCTCTTCTCTAAGAGCCTGCGCTTTTGCCGCATAGTCATTTTCCGAAAGCGTCTTAGTATCTCCTAAATCACTGGTATCATCCTTATACATATCCCAAAAATCCAGTTGATCTGAGGTAAGTGTGGATTCTCCAAGCTTCGGGCCTGAAGCTGCTTCCTCCTCTATTTGGGCCTCCTGCTGCTTTCTTTCCGCAGCCGCCCTTGCTTTTTCGCTATAGCGTTCTTCCCGGTTTACTACAAGTACCACACACACAATAAAAAGGATAAAACTGATTACCCCTACGGACATATAAATAACCGGCAGTCCGGTTTTATTTTCATCACTATCAAAATCATCTGTTAAGCCCATACAACCTCCATGCTCTCTATATACTTTTCAATTGTGTTCTGTTGTTGCTATACCTTTCTACTTGCTTTAGTTTACCACAAATTGCTTTTTAGGGGAATATGGGATTTTTAGGGGATTAAAAAAACTGAAAATCAAAAACATATATATCATTTAGACATTTTTCTAAATGTCTATTGACTTTCTCCCCCAAATCGTATACACTATCATTTAGATAAACTTCTAAACATCTGCAGTTTACACATCAAAACACCAGAAAAAAGGAGGCATGCCAATGGGATTTCAAGAAAGCTTCAAGGCTCTATCCGATTCCACCCGCCGGGAAATCATAACATTATTAAAGGGCGGTCCTATGTCTGCCGGAGACATTGTAGAACATTTTTCCATGACGGGAGCCACCATCTCCCACCATTTATCCATACTGAAACATGCGGGGCTTGTTATGGACAAAAAGGAAGGAAAATACATTTACTATGAATTAAATCTTTCCGTGGTGGAAGAAATCATGTCCTGGCTTTCCGGTCTTAAGGACAACGGTTAGCAACCACAATTCATTTGATTTCATAACATAAGGAGGAACTATTATGCTTCATTTCACAAAAAAAATCATTCATAAAGACAATCAAAAACTATGGATACTGCTCATCCTGACAATTCTGGTTGCTGTATGCTCCCTGCCATTTTTACCGGATGAGATTCCCGTTCATTTTGATGCCTACGGCAATGCGGATTCCTTTGGCGCAAAAGGCTTTATCTTTTTAGCGCCAGGCTTCCTGATGTTCATCATTATATCTGCGGAATTTTTTCGCCATATAGACCCAAAAAAGGAGAACTATTCTCTGTTTCAAAACTATTATTATTCCTTTTTGTTTTTTGTGGGAATCCTTCTGTTTCTGTTAGAACTTTACACACTATGGCATTGCTTCATTCCGGATAAAATAGTAAATGCCTCTGTTTTCATACTTATTCTTTTAGGTATTTTATTTTCCTATATTGGAAATGCCCTGCCTAAATTCAAGCACAACTATTTTGTAGGCATACGCACCCCGCATACCCTTTCCAATGAAACAGTCTGGTACATGACCCACCGCTTTGCAGGAAAGCTTTGGTTCATAGGAGGCATTTTCCTGGCATTTATCTCATTCCTGCCCGCACCATGGAATATGTATTTGTTTCTTACCTTTACTGTTTTATTGGCCGCGCTGCCATTTTTATATGCTCTATGGGCTTACAAAAAAGTGACTGGCGAAGGTAATAAGCCCACAAAAAACCACTAACGTAAAATTGCCATGGACGGTATTTTTAGTCATATGGCGCCATGGAGGGCGCTATATGACGCCCCGACCGGCTGCGAAACCCTTCTCAGGCTGTTTAGAAAAGCTCCATGAAAAACACCGCAGTAAATCCGCCCTCATCCCTCTTTGGCGTCCGTTTCTCCACCACCTTTCCCTCAAAAACGCTACAACCGTTCCCCCGCAATATTCTTAAACCCTTCCCCAAAAATCTCACTGGCATTTGAAACAATGGTAAAAGCATTTCTATCAATATCCTTTACAGCCTCCTCAAGCTTTGCCGCCTGATGCTTTTTCACCACACATAAAATAATCTTCTTTTTATCCCTGCTATAAGCTCCTGCTCCTTCCAGATAAGTAACTCCTACTTCTAATTCTTCTATCAGAGCGGCGCTTAGCCGTTCCGGCTCCCTGCTGATGATAAAGAACATTTTGGCTTCGTCCCTTCCGTATAAGACTAAATCCATCACGGAAGCAGTTATCACCACACTGATTCCCGCATACAATGCCGTTTCCAGATTTTTAAACAAAATTCCCGATAAAGCCACCACGGCCGCATCGATCACCAGAAACAAAGTTCCTGTCTTTAAATGCTTATATTTCGTCCTGAGAATCTTTATGATAATGTCGATACCGCCAGTAGTGGCCTTATGCTTGAAGATGACTCCTACGGAACCTCCAACTAAAACCGCCCCGGTAATGGCTGCTAACAGCTTGTCCTGAGTAGGCGCTGGATAAAGAGACCATAAGTTGGTGAAAACCGAAACAAGCACGATGGAATACAGGGTAGACAAAATAAACCGGAACCCAAATTTCCAAATACCCAGCATCAGAATGGGAATATTCAGCAGGAAAATCAAGGTCCCCGTTTCTATAGGAACGAATCGGCTGATAATGATGGAAATGCCGGTAACTCCTCCCGGAGCTAAGTTATTAGGATCTAAAAACAGGGCAATTCCAGCCGCATATGCAATTGTTGCAAAAAATATAATCATATAATCTAAAATATGCTTTCTCATATAGATAGCATATGAAAAAGCATATTTTTTATTCACTAAATATTGGTCCGTACGATTTTTGGCTGATAGCCTCTTGTATATAGTGCATCAATGATCTGGTTCTTATGTTCCGTTCCGAATGCCTCCATGGTAATCCGAAGCTCTACCGCTGCGTTCCGGTTGGTGGAAACAAACTGATTATGCTCTAATTTGATTACATTGCCGTTTTCCTTTGCAATCACATCCGCCACCTTGGAAAGCTCTCCCGGTTTGTCGGGAAGCAGGACCGAAACAGTAAAAATACGATCACGGAAGATCAGCCCCTGCTGTACTACGGAAGACATGGTGATGACATCCATATTTCCGCCGCTTAAGATAGCTACTATCTTCTTATTCTTCACATCCAGTTTCTTCAAGGCAGCTACTGTAAGAAGCCCGGAATTTTCAACGATCATCTTATGGTTTTCCACCATATCGAGGAAAGCGACAACTAACTCCCCATCCTCTACGGTAACGATACCATCCAGATTTTTCTTTACATAAGGGAAAATATTCGTTCCTGGAGTCTTCACGGCAGTACCATCTGCAATGGTATTTACTGTAGGAAGGGTCACCACCTCACCGGCTTTGAAGGATGCTTCCATACAGTTTGCTCCCGCAGGCTCCACGCCGATTACCTGGATCTTTGGATTTAACAGCTTTGCCAGAGTGGACACTCCCGTTGCAAGTCCGCCTCCTCCAATGGGCACTAAAATATAATCTACCAAAGGCAGCTCCTTAATGATTTCCATGGCAATGGTGCCCTGTCCGGTAGCAACCGCAAGATCGTCGAAGGGATGGATGAACGTATAGCCATGCTCATCTGCCAGCTCATAAGCCTTTGCACAAGCTTCATCATAAACATCCCCGTAAAGGACAACTTCCGCCCCATAGCTTTTCGTCCTGTTCACTTTCATGAGAGGCGTGGTGGTGGGCATTACGATAACCGCTTTTGTACCGTATTTTTTTGCTGCATAGGCAACGCCCTGGGCATGATTGCCCGCCGAAGCGGTTATGATTCCTTTTGACCGTTCTTCTTCTGTCAGAGTGCTCATCTTATAATAGGCGCCCCTTACCTTATAGGCTCCCGTAAACTGCATATTTTCCGGTTTCAAATACACCTTGTTGCCGGTCTGTGCGCTAAGAAATTCACTGTAGACCAGTTCGGTAGACTGGGTGACCTCCTTTACCTTTTCAGAAGCCTCTTCAAACTGCGTTAATGTAAGCATTTCCTGTTCCATAGTATTCCTTCTTTCTATTCTTTTTCCCTCTTATTACAGTCACAACCCATTTCCCCTCCGGGAAATACCGCAGCATACTGTTATTCAGCATCTGTATTCACATCAAATAATGCATTTACAAATTGGTCGGAATCAAACTTCTGGAGATCATCAATGGATTCCCCGATTCCGATATATTTAACAGGCACCTTCAATTCCGACTGGATGGCAACTGCAATACCGCCCTTTGCCGTTCCGTCCATCTTTGTTAAAATGATTCCGGTAATCTCTGCCGCCTGGCAGAACTCCTTTGCCTGAACTAAAGCATTCTGACCGGTGGTGGCATCTAATACAATCAGATTTTCCCGATGTACCCCCGGAAACTCTCTGTCAACGATCCGGTTTATTTTCTTCAGCTCTTCCATTAGATTTTTCTTATTGTGGAGCCTTCCTGCCGTATCGCACAAAAGCACGTCCGTCTTTCTTGCTTTTGCTGCATTTACCCCGTCAAAGATCACACTGGCCGGATCAGCTCCTTCCACACCGGTAACGATTTCCACGCCGGCTCTGTGGGACCATTCATGTAACTGCTCCACTGCTGCAGCACGAAAGGTATCCGCTGCCACCATCAATACCTTTCTTCCCTGGTCCTTTAACTTTCCTGCAAGCTTGCCTACGGTAGTCGTCTTTCCCACTCCGTTTACCCCTATGACTAACACTACGGACTGCTTTGTTTCAAACTCATAAGCAGCTTCCCCTACCTGCATCTGCTCCTTAATATTCTGAATCAGAAGCTCTTTGCATTCTACCGGTTCTTTGATATGCTTTTCCTTTACCTGTGCCTTTAAGTTTTCTAAAATGGACATGGTAGCATTGACGCCAATGTCCCCCATAATCAGAATTTCCTCCAATTCCTCATAAAAATCCTCGTCAATTGCAGAAAATCCATGAAATACCGAATCAATTCCATTTACAAAATTATCCCTTGTTTTTGTCAGTCCTGCCTTCAGGCGGCTGAAAAATCCTTTTTTTTCTTCCATTAATCCATCAAATCCTTATCAATTAAATTTACGCTTACCAGTGCCGATACCCCTTTTTCCTGCATGGTAATACCATATAACCGGTCCGCTTTTTCCATCGTCCCCCTTCTATGGGTGATGACGATGAACTGAGTGTGTTTTGTAAGCTTATGTAAATATTTTGCAAAACGGCTTACATTTGTTTCATCCAGCGCTGCCTCGATTTCGTCCAAAAGACAGAACGGGGAGGGCTTTAGGTTCTGGATGGCAAACAGCAGGGAGATGGCCGCCAGCGCCTTTTCTCCACCGGATAACTGCATCATGTTCTGCAGCTTCTTTCCGGGAGGCTGTGCAATGATCTTAATGCCCGCTTCCAGAATGTCTTCCTCTTCCATCAGCTCCAAAGTACCCTTTCCGCCTCCAAACAGTTCTTTAAATACTTTATCAAATTCTTTCGTGATTTCTTCAAATTTTTCTGCAAACTGCTTCCGCATGGCAGAGTCCAGTTCCTCAATGATATTAAGAAGCGTCTGTTCTGCCTGCACCAGATCATCATGCTGGTTCTTTAAAAATTCATACCGCTCCATCAGGTTCTTATAGTCCTCAATGGCATTTACGTTTACATCGCCTAACTTCTTGATGGCATCCTTCAAGGAAAAGATTTCTTTTTTCATAGCCGGCAGATCCGTCATTTCCTCATTTTTCATGGAAGCCGCATCGCTTAAGGTGATTTCATATTCATTCCACATATAGTTGATCTGGGATTCTATGGATTCCGCCAACCGCTCTCTCTGACTGCTCAGACGGTATACTTCTTTGTCTAAGGAAGTCATCTGCTCTGCCATCTTCTCTCTTTCCGTAAAGAAGTTCTTCTGTTTTCCGGAAAGCTCTTCCTTTCTGGCAATATCCTGATTCAGTTTTTCCTCCGACTCTCCCTTCATAGTATGGGATGCCGCAATGGTCTCTTCGATTTGTACAATATCTTTTTCTTTCTGGTCTGCTTCCAAAAGGAGCTTTTCCAGATTTTCGTTAATCTCTGCTAACTCACTTTCGTATCTGCTTATCTCGCCGGAAATACGGTCGATGTTTTCCTGCTCGAATTCCTGCTTCTGAATCAGTTTTTCCGCTTCCATATCCAGCTCGGAAACCTTTGCGGAACGGGCAGTCTCCTGCTCCCTTTCTTCCTCTAACTCTGCCTGGAACTGGCTGATCTGTTTTTCAATGTTCTTCTCCATTTCCTCGGAGGCTTTCAATTCATTCTGGATGGCCAGTTTTTCAGCCGTCAATTCCTTTGCCTGGGTTTCCAGCTCATTCTGTTCTTCTTTTAACTCTTCAAAGCCTTTTCCTACTTCACTTTTCTTTTCTTCCGCCTTCATCACATTCAGCCGTTTGGTATTCTGCTCGATAAAGCGGTTTTGAAGCTGTTCCTTTACTTCTTCGATTTCTTTTCGTATATTGTTTCTTTCCGCTTTCGTCTGTTCGATGGCATCCAGAAGGGCATCTATTTCCTTTAAGTGGCCCTCTACCTGTTGCTTTAGCTGTTCCATTTCCCTTCTGCGTCCCAAAAGGTTGCTGGAATTTTTAAAGGCTCCGCCGGAAATGGCACCGCCCGGTACCAGCAGTTCCCCTTCTAAGGTAACCATTCTTACCCCGTAATCAAACTTTCTCGCAATCTTTACCGCATGATCCACGTTGTCGATGACCACGATTCTTCCTAACATAGCCTTTGCTACATTTTCATATTTCTTCTCCACCTTTACCAACTCGTTGGCCATGCCGATGGCGCCCTGCTCCTTTAGTACCTCCGGAGTCTTAAATTCCTGCGGATGTAAAATGCTGGTAAGGGGAAGGAACGTAGCCCTTCCGTATTTGTTCTTCTTTAAAAACCCAATCATCTTTTTTGCAGTATCCTCATCATCGGTAACGATGTTCTGGATATTGCCGCCAAGTGCCGTTTCAATTGCCGTTTCATACTTGGCATCTACCTTGATGATATCCGCCACCACGCCTATGATGCCTGGATTTTTTTCCTTTTCTTCCATCACACGCCGGATGCTGTTCCCATAGCCCTCATACCGTTCCGTCAAATTGGTAATGGACTCCAGCTTTGATTTTCTCTGATGGTATAAGACCTGCGTATCTCTAAGCTTTTTATCCGTTTCCGCAAGCTTGTCCGTTGCCTCATGGTTCCTTTCTTCCAAAAGACTCTGCTTTTCATTGAGCTGCTCAATGCAGTCCGTTACTTCCTGAAACTCTGCTTCCAACTGCTTGATGACCTCTAACTGCTCCGCTTCATCGGATTTGGCTCTCAAAATTCGGGAATTCAACTCCGACTTTCTAATGGAAATCTGCTCCAACATCGTATCAAAGCGGCCGATTTTAGACTTAATGGTAGCTCTTTCATTTAAAGCATTGATGATCGTGTTCTTTCCCGACTCAATGTTTTCATTCAACTCTTCCATATGCTTCTGTATGGTAAGAAGGTCGTCCTTTGCTTCTTTTCTTACAAGCTCCAGACTGGCAAGCTGTTCATCAAACGTTTTCTTTTCTTCCTCTATTCCCTGCCTGTCCGCTTCTTTTATGGCAATATCGCCCTTGATATTCTTCTGTCTGGTAAGGAAATGTTCTTCATTTGCCTTTGCGGATTTGATCTGTTCCTTTAAGACATTGATTTCTCCTTCCAGCTTTCCTCTGAGCACACTGGAGTTGGAAAGCATCTCTCTTGCAGAAACAATTGCCTTGTCAAGCTCTTCTATTTCATTTTGTACTGCTTCGTACTCGTTTTTGATATTTTCATATTTGGAAGAGGTAGTATCTAAATCATCCTTTGCAATCTGGTATTTCTGCTCTAACCCATTCAGTTCCTCTTTTAACCGGCTATTTTCCAAAAGAAATACATTAACATCCAGTGTCTTTAGTTCTTCTTTTTTCTTTAAATACACTTTTGCGGTTTCTGACTGCTTTTCCAAAGGGCTGATCTGTTTTTCCAGCTCCGATAAAATATCATTGACACGGACTAAGTTCTGTTTTTCATCCTCCAGCTTTTTCTGGGCAGTGGTCTTTCTTCTTTTAAACTTAACGATTCCTGCCGCTTCATCAAAAAGCTCCCTGCGTTCTTCCGGTTTGCCGCTTAGAATCTTATCAATCTGTCCCTGTCCGATAATGGAATATCCCTCTTTACCGATACCAGTATCATAAAAAAGCTCATTCACATCCTTTAACCGGCAAGCCGTACCATTAATCAAATATTCACTTTCACCGGAACGGTAAATCCTTCTTGCTACCGTTACCTCCTCATAATCAATTGCCAGAGAATGGTCGCTGTTATCCAAAGTAATTGCCACATACGCATAGCCAAGAGGCTTTCTGTTTTCCGTACCGGAAAAAATAACATCCTGCATGGAGGCTCCTCTTAGCTGCTTGATCCGCTGCTCTCCCAAAACCCAGCGCACCGCATCGGCAACATTACTCTTACCGCTTCCGTTAGGTCCAACGATACCTGTGATTCCATTATGAAATTGGAAATTGATCTTATTGGCAAAGGATTTAAATCCATGTACCTCTATACTTTTTAAATACATACAACACCTGCTTATTTTTTCATTTTCATCAAGGCTTCATAGGCCGCCTGCTGTTCTGCATTTTTCTTAGTCCTGCCGGCGCCGGTGCCAATCTGCCTTCCCTGGAACATAGCCGCCACGTAAAACTGCTTATTGTGCTCCGGTCCCTCTTCCTTTAAAAGGACATAGGTAAGCTCCCCATCCTTTTTTTCCTGAACGAGCTCCTGTAAGATGGACTTGGCATCATAAAACAATTTTTTATTTTCCAGGTCATTTAGCACGAATCGTTTTATGAAACTTTTGGCACATTCCATGCCCCCATCCAGATAAATGGCTCCAATCACGGCCTCCACCGCATCTGCAACAATGGATTCCCTCTCTCGTCCTCCCGTTGCCTCTTCGCCCTTTCCAAAAAGCATATATTTTCCAAGCTCTAACTCCCTTCCCGTAATGGCAAGAGCCTGTTCACAAACGATGCTTGCCCTTGTCTTGGTCAGGTTTCCCTCTGACATTTCCGGATCCGCAAAATAAAGGAACTCACTGCTTACCAGCTCCAACACCGCATCGCCTAAAAATTCTATCCGTTCATAATGGGCATGCTGGTTGATCTTCTGCTCGTTTGTAAAGGAGCTGTGGGTCATGGCCTGTCTTAAAAACTCTTTATTTCCAAAGGTATATCCTATTTTTTCTTCTAATTGACTTAATGAATACTCTTCCATTTCACTTTTTTCCCGTTCCTGTATTGGGGACTTCCCTCCTCTTTGCTGCTTCCTTTCATCGTAATCGAAGAAGTTGCATACAACTATAACATATAAGAGGGTGCCGCATTGCGACACCTCTAATTTACTTTTTTCTCAATGAGCCTTACTGCTTCTTCTACTGTTCTGATTTTTTCTACTTCTTCCGGTAAAACTTCAATGGAAAGCTCTTCTTCCACCCCTGTTATGATTTGAAAAAGATCCAGGGAGTCCGCTCCAAAATCATCTGCAAAGGAATTTTCCAGCAAAATCTCGCTTTCATCCACATTCAGCACATCTACCATGACTTTTTTCAATACTTCAAATTCCATGGGACTCTCCCCCTACTCATCCTTCAATAGTATTTTTTCTTTTATCTTATCGTTAATTCCCTGTTCTTTAAAGGTAATGCACTGTAAAATGGAATTTTTGATTTCTACGGACTTAGAACTTCCGTGAGTTTTTACTACCAGTCCGTTCAAGCCAAGCAAAGGTGCGCCTCCATACTGCTCTAAGTCAAAATCCTTTAAGGTC
>JAAVAC010000023.1 GCA_014804265.1 Lachnospiraceae bacterium
GCGGCATGGACAACCGCCCTTGCCATGGAATGGGGAAAATGTTCTTCCAGGCATGCCGCAATACCAAGCAGTTCCTCTGTGCTTTCCTGAGCAAATGGTATGACCTCCACTACAGCCGGATGCGCTTTCGTTAAAGTTCCTGTTTTGTCAAATACAATCGTTTCCGCTTCCTCCACTCTTTCTAAAAATTTCCCGCCCTTTACAGTGATATGGTGCGTGCTAGTTTCCCGGATTGCCGACAGTACCGTAATCGGCATTGAAAGTTTTAAAGCACACGAAAAATCCACCATTAATACGGACAATGCCTTTGACACATTCCTTGTCAGAAGATACACAGCCACCGTTCCAAGCAGGGTATATGGCACCAGCTTATCTGCCAGATGCGCGGCATTTCCTTCCATTGAGGATTTTAACCGTTCCGATTCCTCAAGCATGCACACTATTTTTTCATATTTATTGGAGCCGGAGGTTTCCTTTACCCGGACAACCAGCTCACCTTCTTCCAGCACAGTTCCTGCATACACATAGCCTCCTGCTTCCTTTGGAACAGGCAGAGCCTCCCCCGTCAAGGAAGCCTGATTCACCTCCCCTCTTCCGTCTGCCACTATCCCATCAAACGGAATAACGCTTCCCATGCGGATTACAATGGAATTCCCTTGCTTCACCTGGTCCGTATCCACCAGGATTTCTTTTCCATCCGCTAAAAGCCAAACCCTGCTTATATTCAAAGACATGCTCCTTGCCAGATCGTCCACGGATTTTTTATGTGTCCATTCTTCCAGCACTTCCCCGATGCCAAACAGGAACATAACAGACCCTGCCGTATTCATATCCCCCCGAAGTACGGAAACCGCAATTGCGGTTCCATCCAAGACGGATACTTCTATTTTTCCTTTCCCTAATGCACAAACACCCTTCCAGATATATTTGACTGCCTTACAGGCTATGAAAAAATTTCTGACCGGCATGGGCAGGAATAATTTACTTCCCATACGCACTATGACCTTCTGAACAATTTTGTCCCAGTATCCGCGGCTTATCTCTCTTCCCGAATTCTGCCAGACATGCTCCGGCGCCAATGCCTCATCAAAAGAAAAGCGTTGCAGGATACAGATAACCTCCTCTCTTTTTCCGATATAACAAATGGCAGCATCCTGATTTCTCTCATACACCTTTGTCGCTGTAACAGAGGCATGTTTCAACAGATAATACTGAAGAATGTCCGCATCTTTAAAAGACATTCTGTTACAGACTATATGTATCCTCATTCGTCCCTTTATTTCATGTACGATCTTAAATTTCATCCAAACCCTGCCTTTCCATCGTTAGAAAAACACCTGCAATTTCCCGCAGGTGTCCTGATCATTCATTCCTCAACCGTTTTTACTCTCTATCAGCCATTTCCTTGTGTCCGCTTTCGTCTTCAAACTCCTTTTCACCCGTAGCTCTTTCTTCGTTGATCTGCGTAGCTTCTGCATAGATATCCTCTGCATTTTCCTGGATGTTTGTAACCGTCTTCATGACACATTCTTTCGCCCGGAGCACCGCAGCCGTACAATGGGTATACACTTTTTTTGCATCCTTGCTGGATAATATCTTTATGCCTGCCGTGCCAAACAGCACTCCTGCCGCAAAAATTCCTGTCTTTTTCGCATCAATCTTCTTTAAAATATCTATCATACAAATATCTCCTCCTTATCCTATTTATGTTTGTAACCTGTATAAATCGCCATGACCATACATATTACTGCGGCCCATGCCCAGAATTTGTGATTTTTCATATGGCAACCCTCCTTAATACTATTATACAGTCCGAAAACCCTGATTTCTATTACATTCGTCTTATTGATGAAATTTTCTCATTAGCAGTCCGCTTTTAAACATGGCTCCATGGATTTTCTATACATATTTTTCCTGCGATGACCCCTATTTCTTCCAAAAGGGTTATCATCCGGTATATGGAGCCGTTCTTATCCTGTCATCTCTGCCACCTTGCCGTCTCCTTATCAATGGCAATGATACGGTAATTTCCATCAAACCATAATTTTAGATGCCATATCTTTGCCTATGGCAATTCTGGAATCTTTCACGTTTACAATCATATTCCCGCCTGTATCCGCTATGACAGTAACAGTCCCATCAACTACAAACCCAAGCTTTTCAAGAAACCTCCTCGTTTCTCCTTTTCCCCCGATTTTTTTAATTGTGCATTGCTCTCCGGCATTCATCATTGTTAACGGCACCATTTGTTCTTTTCTCTTCTTCCCACAGTATAATAAGCATTTAGTGAGAAGAAGCCCCTTGGCTCCTTCCCACTTTGACACTGTCTGCGGCTGCTTTACAGCAACCGCCTGGCTCTATATCCCAGCCAGTTGTTTCCCAACCGCCCTGCACTCTGCCAGAGTATCATCATCCGGCGCCTCGTTGCAAGTCAGCCCTTCTCCATTCAGCACAGCCGCTCCGGCACCACTCATGCGTTCCTCCCAATCCCGCATCCACTGCCCGTCGCCCCATCCATAGGAGCCAAACAAGGCAATAGTCTTTCCTGCGGCAATGCCTTCTGTCTCCGTTACAAAAGGCTCCATCTCCACCTCTTCAAGTACCTCTGCCCCCATAGCCGGACACCCCAATGCAAATGCCTTTACATCTTTCAACACATCTACAGAAGCGTTTCCTACATGGAGCACCTCCGCTTCCTTTCCACCCTCTGTAATTCCTTGTCCGATGGCCTCTGCCATCGCCTGGGTGTTTCCTGACTGAGACCAGTAAATAACATAAATCTTGTCCATTGAAATTCTCCTTTCTTTTTATATTGAACCAGCAGATGTCCAAAATCCCTATGTAAAAGATAAACCCTGCAGCATTCCGTGTGCATAAAATTTCTGCAAAGGATATACTGAAATAAGGTTACAGGGAATTTTCACCATTGTCTGAGTCAATTCAGGCAAACACTTTGCACGAGCAGGCGCTTCCGGATGATTTCCCCAATCCCAATGCCCCTAAATGAAAGCTGAACTACAGCATCCCGTGCCTTTTCAAATTTGTGAAACAGTAGCATTTTTTCAGGAAGATCCTTGTAAACCTTCCAGTAGCCGGTATACAGGCAATTTCTCCCACGATTGAATATAAATCCCTCCACATCCTCCACCGGATATCCCAAAAGCAGGCCCATCTCATGTGGAAATTCCTGTTTCTGCATCAAATAGCCTTCATAGCGCAGACGGAAAACAAGAAGGAGCTTTCCCAGGGAAAAGTCCTGATATCCCATATCCCGAAATACCTGCCGGACTTTTCCTTCCTGCAAATAAGCCTCCAGCCGATATCTGTCAAATACTAAAACCACCACTTTCCCGTCCATTACGGCTAACACAAAATAAGAAATTCCAGCCTGTTTTAAAATATGCTTTAACTCATCCAATTCATCACTCCGGAAAATCAGCAGATTGGATATCTTAAGTCCTGCAATAAACGGAGCACACTGAAAAGCTATCCGCATCTCTATACTTTCCCAATCTGTTCTCTGTACAATTTCAAGCGTTTCCCTGCTCATTTCTTTTCTCCTCTAGTTAGTTTTAACTAACTGAAATCAATATTAGATAAATTTAAGAATTTTGTCAATCCGTTTTATTGATAATTTTTATTATATAAAAAAGATTGTTTTGCAACAAAACAGAGATGGCACAGTCTTAAAATAACAGACTGTCCATCTCTGTTTCTTGCTCATCCATATTAGTATTATGTAAATTAATAGTCACCCCTTATCCCGATTACTAATCAATAAGAAATAAAAATATTCATTATTAAAATCCGCTGCCTTTATCCCATACAAATTATTAATGGCCTCTACAACTTTTTCCCGGGCAACAGTCTTTCCTTCTTTCTGCTGATACCATTCCTGTAATTCACCAATAAATCGTTCCTCTTCGAGTCCAGTATCATATGCACCTCTTTTATGCAGTAGGTAAATAACATAAGCCTCCAGCCTGCTTAATTCCTGCTTTGCAGATTTTCCAATAAAAAATGCTGAAACGATTATCAATTGTATGTAATTGAATACGCTCTCTAGCTTGCTGATGGATGCTGCAAACTCCAACCCGGCTATGACTGCTTTCTTCAAATTCATTTTTATATTGCCCGCCTTATAAGATGTATTGTTGTAATTACAATACGTCTAAAAAAAGTTTATTCATTAGTTTATACCAAAAGGTAATAACTGCTACTGGGTATCGAAAAGCCTCCTGCAATTTCAAAAGGTGTGTTTCTTTGTAATAATTTGGAATGCTCTAGTTTAAAAATATATTAAAGCCAGACAATACTTTAGCAACGAGTACCGGCTGAAACGAAACAGCAAAAGAGGGATGTGGGCGGATTCCATGCATTGTTTTTCAGGCTGTTTAGTAAAAGCGTCCTCAAAAACACCGCATGGAATCCGCCCACATCCCTCTTTTGCGTCCGCTCTTTCACACCCTATACACCTGCAAAAATCGTCTCTTGACAATTCCCCTACCTTGTGATAATATGCATAAGTCGAACAGCTCAAAGAGCGTAGAATCACGACGATTCTGCGCTCTTATTTTTTTGTTCTTCGTAGTTTTCAGGCAGCTTTCTCTCTGATAAAGACTCCAAAATTTAATTTTTCAGGAGGAATTTTATACTATGAATCAGTCAGAAAACAGTCAATTCTTAGGGAATGAGAAGATCTCAAAGCTGATGCTGAAATTTTCCATCCCCTGCGTACTCTCTCTTTTGGTGAGCGCACTCTATAATATTGTTGACCAGATTTTCATCGGCAACAGCGAATTAAGTGCTTTGGGAAATGCAGCCACCGGTGTGGTATTTCCGATTTTTATTATTGCACAGGCTTTTGCATGGTGCTTCGGTGACGGATGTGCAGCTTATCTCAACATCTGCCAGGGTAAAAAAGATACTCAGTCCGCCCATAAAGCAATCGGTACCGGCATTGTGGTAACCTTGTTGGCAAGCCTTATACTGATGGCAATCTTTTTCCCGCTGAAAATACAGCTTCTAACCTTGTTCGGCGCATCGGAAAACAGCATTGGTATGGCAGTAGAATATTTTAATATTATTCTGGCATTTTTCCCTGCGTATATGTTATCTAATATGATGAATGCAGTCATCCGTGCAGACGGAAGTCCTGCATGGTCTATGGCTTCCATGCTGCTTGGCGCAATCATCAACATCATTTTGGACCCTGTATTTATTTTTGGCATGCACTGGGGCATGACGGGAGCCGCTCTTGCAACCATCATTGGGCAATGTGTTTCTTTCATCATCAGCCTGATTTATTTCTTCCGTACAAAAACCTTTAAGCTCACAAGCAAAAGTTTTATTCCTGATTTCAAAGCTTTTTCAGCAGCATTAAAACTGGGAGCTTCTTCCTTTATTACACAGATGACTATTGTAATTATTTCCATGGTCTGCAACATTATGCTGGCAAAATACGGAGCAATGTCGCAGTATGGCGTGGATATTCCCATTGCCATTATCGGAATTGAAAGCAAGGTTTTTACCGTTGTTATTAACTTAGTTGTTGGAATCGTGCTTGGATGTCAGCCAATTATCGGCTACAATATCGGTGCAAAGAAATATGACAGAGTCAAACGGCTATATAGATCAATCCTTATGTGTACAGTTATCATCGGTCTCGTATCCACATTGCTGTTTGAGTTTGCTCCAAGGGTCGTTGTTGGTATTTTCGGACAGCCTACCAATATTCCGAATCCTGAAGACTATTGGATTTTTGCGCAAAAAACGTTCCGTATTTTCCTTTCACTTGTTACGTTTACCTGCACTATAAAAATGACCTCTATTTTCTTCCAGGCGGTGGGAAAACCGATACAGGCAGTAGTTGCCTCTATGATTCGGGATATCGTCTGCTTTATTCCGCTGATTCTCATCCTTCCCACTTTCTTTGGTATTGAGGGCATTTTATATGCTGCACCCATTGCAGACTTTATTGCCATGATTATAGCGGCTTCCCTGACCATAGCCTATATGAGAACATTAAAAGTTGAAGCTGTCCCAGAGGAAAAGGATGCTGTAATCAAATCTTCCAAAAAAGGCGTTATTATCACTATTGCAAGAGAACATGGCTCTTTAGGAAAACAAATCGGCAAGATTGTTGCTAAAAGGCTGGAAATCCCCTTCTATTATAAAGAAATGACAGCTCTTGCTGCACAGGAAAGTGGATTAGATAAGGAGTTTATTTCCAATCTGAATGCCAATTCTCCAACCTTAATGCACGATTTGTATTTAAGCACCAACGTGATACAGCAGGCGGTGATTGCACAGGATAAAGTCATACGCAAAATTGCTGACCATGGAAGCTGCGTAATTGTAGGAAGGGCTGCAGATTATGTTCTGCGTGACTATGCTGATACTGTAAGAATTTTCATTTATGCGCCAAAAGAAATAAAAATACAGCGGGTTATGGAGGTTTACGGAGACAGCCGGGAAGCTGCAGGCAAGAACATCCATCGCTCTGACGAAGCAAGAGCCGCTTATTACAAAAACATCTCNGGAAATACNTGGGGAGACAGNCANAATTATGAACTGCTTGTAGACAGNTCNGCCGGNCTTGAAGCTTGTGCAGATGTTATATGTGAGTACATCCNTTCATTTAAAAANAANTAAATCANAATAACAAGATTATTCTTCATCATAAAAGATGCCACCTGTCATCGAGCAGACAAAACTGCCCTTGCTGACAGGTGGCATCTTTTATNATCACATAGCAAAGCTANGATCTACATGATGGCTCCAGCNAAAGGAAACTTTATATAATATCAATAGGNCCCTGCTGTCCNTCTTCCTTTGCATCNGANCCGNNACTTTNCCCTTCGGCGACCTCCGNTTCTTCNGTCTCTTCNNCCGGGCGAAGCTGGGTCCGGTTCTCACTTACNATATCATAACAGCCNTTTANNGACATAATCAGATTCTCATACTTGGCATTGGCAACNTCCATGGAATGGGAAATGATATTTTCNAGNTTTCCNANCAAATCATCTGTATACTGTACGGCAGCATCCCTCATGGCATTGGCCTCTATGGTGGCGCTGTCTAAGATTTCCTGTGCCTGATTGGTGGCAAGGGCTACGATTTCATTGGCCTGNGCATATGCCTGCTGCATGATTTCGTGCTCATTGATCAATTCGTTTGTATGTACCGTCGCTTCATTGATCANCTCTTCCGCCTTTTCCCTTGCATCATTTAAAATAGCTTCCTTATTGCTGATGATCTTCTGATAACGCTTGATTTCATCNGGCGTCTTCATGCGAAGCTCTCGTAAAAGCTCNTCAATGGTCTCTTTATTTACGATAATCTTTGTATTGGAAAGAGNCTGATATTTACAGGAATCAATATACTCTTCNATTTCATCAATNAACTGTTCTATTTTGCTGCTCATGNNTAGCCTCCTTATCTATGCTTATGACCGTATTTCTCNTAAATCATTTCTGCTACAAAATCCGGAACACACTGGGAAACATCTCCATGAAAGCTTGCNATTTCTTTTACGCTGGAGGAGCTTAAATATGCATANTCTAAACTTGTAGTCAAAAACACTGTATCTAAACTGCCCTTGGAAAGTGTCCTGTTCGTCTGGGCAATCTGCAATTCATATTCAAAGTCNGTAACCGCNCGAAGCCCTCTGATTGCAATATGCACATCTTTCTTCCTTGCATAATCAATCAGCAGGCCNGAAAAGCTGTCNACNTTTACATTGGGCATNTCTTTNGTAACTTCTTTCAATATATTAACACGTTCCGTCACGGAAAACAATGCAATTTTGTTTACATTATCCAAAACNCTCACTGTCAGTTCATCAAACATNGTNGCAGCCCGCTTGATTACATCCAAATGTCCATAGGTGACCGGATCAAAGCTTCCGGGATAAATTGCTGTTTTCATGTTCTGCTCCTTTTTACAAAAATATGCTGATTGGTTTTATATTTCTTTTGNTTTACCAGCTCATACCCAAGNTCATCNAAATANGAAATNTCCGTATNCAAGGCCGCTTCAAAAATAATCAGNGTNTCNTCTGNAATCANGGAAGACACCGTAAAATATTCCAATACCTTCCGCTCTAATTCCATATGNTAGGGCGGNTCCATAAANACAATATGGAAAGGCTCTTTCCCCGNTGAAAGNTCTAAAGACTGCAGGGAAACAAAAGCATCCTGCTTCATAATCTGTGCCTTTTCCAGGAATTTGGTATGTGTTAAATTTTTTTGGATACAGGCAANGGCNGCTTTTTGATTTTCCACAAAAANCGCTTCTCTTGCCCCTCTGCTCAGCGCNTCGATNCCTATGGCTCCGCTTCCGCTGAATAAATCCAGNAAACGGCAGTCCGGCAGNTCAAACTGAATCATATTGAATAAGGTTTCCTTAATCCGGTCCGTAGTNGGCCTTGTATCCATCCCTTCCGGCGTTTCCAATTTTAAACTTCTGGCTGTTCCTGCAATGACTCTCATATAATCCCTCTTATANCCGGACTTTTACACCCTTCGTATCTCTTTTTCCAAGCTTNAATTTGTTNAATTCAATTTCTTTTTCTTTGTAAAGTATNGTTTGTTCTANNGCNTTTTGCGTATAATAAACCTGCTCCACATAATCATCCTTNGTCAGCTTCATNCCACGGACNCCGATAGCGCCTTTNTTCTTTTCNGGAATCTCCTCTAATGGAAACCGGAGAAAATAGCCNTCCCTTGTCTGAANNACNATATTNCGCTGTTCCTTTAATACTTCCACGCTGACTACNTGATCCTCTTCTGCTANNTTGGTAGCGGCAACNGTACGCTTTGCCACGTCAAATTCACCGCCNTCNACCACCTTTAACATGGACTGCTTCGTGGCAAATACCACCCGGTACAAATTCAAATCCGACTGNCTTGTAATCTGAATCAGCTCTTCCTTGGAAGANTTGAAATTGCTTACATTATCAATNGGNACACCNTTGTCACGGAATTTCCCAAAGGGCAGATCCGCCACCTTAAACGTATGGAGCTGTCCNAAATTCGTAAAAATNCAAATNCGGCCTGTATTNTTACAGGAAAATACATACTTATTTTCTGTATGTGCCGCTTCTTTATTCCTTTCATAAGTAGGAACATCAATTGTTTTTGCATATCCGAAACGATCCATCAGGAAATAGACNTCCATNTCCTCCATCTTCTTTTCTTCATAAACNGCTTCCTTTGCATTTTCAATGGAAGTCTTCCGCTTTCTNCCAAATTCTTTTTTTATGGCATCCAGCTCATTGATGATGACTTGTGCCATGGAATCATGCCGCTCTAAAATATCTTCGTAGCGGTAAATATTTGCCATNGTCTCCTCATGNTCTTTCATCAANGCTTCNATTTCTAAACCNATCAACTTATACAANCGCATTTCCAAAATGGCATTTGCCTGCCGCTCNGAAAACATAAGCTGTTCNGCCATGATTTTAGAGCCTTTGGATNTAAACTTGATTCCNTCAGTAATCCCTTCTGTCAGACATGCCTTTGCCATTGCCCGGTCTTTGGAGCCCCGGAGGATTTCTATGATCANGTCGATGACNTTGCAGGCTTTGATCAGACCTTCCTGCACTTCNTTTCGTTCCAGCTCCTTTTCCAGCAGCGTCTTATATTTTCTGGANGCCACTTCAAACTGAAAATCCACGCTGTGCCGGATGATTTCCTTAATGCCCATTGTTTCCGGCCTGCCGTCAGCTACNGCTAACATATTCACGCCAAAGGTATCTTCCAGTCTGGTCTTNTTATAAAGCATATTGATGAAATTTTCCACATCCGTGTCTTTTTTCAGCTCNATGACNAAGCGGATTCCNTCTTTTGAGGACTGATTNGAAATATCCACAATATCNTTTGTCTTTTTCGTTTCCGCCAAAGCTGCCACATCACTTAANAATTTGGCAATATTGGCGCCAATCATCGTATAGGGNATTTCGGAAATAATCAGATTGGTCTTTCCCGCNTTTCCNTTTTCGNTTTCCACCTTTCCCCGGAGCTTGATTTTTCCGGTTCCNGTTTCGTATATATGCAAAAGNTCGTCCTGATTGCAGACGATTCCCCCGGTAGGAAAATCCGGTCCTTTNATATAGCGCATAAGCTCTCTTGTGGAAATGTCCGGATTTTTCATATATGCCTTGGCAGCATCAATCACTTCCGCCAGATTATGNGGNGGTATGCTGGTCGCCATGCCTACTGCGATTCCTTCCGCACCGTTTACAAGCAGGTTCGGAATCTTTACCGGAAGGACGCTTGGNTCTTTTTCCGTCTCGTCAAAGTTNGGAATGAAATCCACCACATNTTTATCAAGNTCTGAAAGAAAAGCNTCCTGGGTAANCTTTTGAAGNCTTGCTTCCGTATAACGCATTGCCGCCGCACCATCTCCTTCNATGGAGCCAAAGTTACCATGCCCATCCACNAANGGAAGTCCTTTTTTAAANTCCTGGCTCATGACTACCAGCGCCTCATAAATNGANCTGTCGCCATGAGGATGGTATTTACCCATAGTATCNCCTACGATACGGGCGCTTTTCCGGTAAGGCTTATCCCATTTGATNCCAAGCTCATGCATATCGTAAAGGGTTCTTCTCTGNACCGGCTTTAAGCCGTCCCGCACNTCTGGAAGGGCTCTTGCGATAATCACGCTCATGGCATAGTCGATNTAGGACTTTTCCATCACTTCGGAATATTCTGTTTTAATGATTTTCTCTTCCATTCCNGCTATCTCCTATACNTCTAAAATNGCCTCATTGGCACGTTCATAAATNAATGCCTTTCTGGGCGGTACATCNGTTCCCATGAGCATTTCCGTTGTCTGGGAAGCAAGNCGGCTGTCTTCGATTTCCACCTGCTTTAAGATTCTCGTTTCCGGATTCAGCGTGGTTTCCCAAAGCTGCTCTGCATCCATTTCCCCAAGTCCTTTATACCGTTGCAGGGTAAANGGCCCTTTATGTCTTTTTCTGTANTTTTCNAAAGCCTTATCATCATACAAATATTCTTCNTTTCCTTTGCTTGGCATTGCCTTATACAAAGGAGGCATGGCNANATATACATGCCCTTCCGAAATCAGCTCCGGCATGAACCGGTAAAATAAGGTCAGCAGTAAGGTGGAAATATGGGCGCCGTCCACATCCGCATCCGCCATAATGATGATTTTATCATATCTTAACTTGGTAATGTCAAAATCATTGCCATAACCCTCTGAAAAGCCGCAGCCAAAAGCGTTGATCATTGTTTTGATTTCTGCATTGGCTAACACCTTGTCAATGCTTGCCTTTTCCACATTTAAAATCTTGCCCCTGATTGGCAGAATAGCCTGATAAGCACGGTTTCTGGCAGTTTTGGCGCTGCCTCCCGCAGAATCTCCCTCCACGATGAAAATTTCACATTTGGAGGCATCCTTGGACTCACAGTTTGCAAGCTTTCCATTGGAATCAAAGGAATATTTCTGCTTGGTCAGCAGGTTGGTCTTTGCCTTTTCCTCTGACTTACGAATCTTGGCAGCCTTTTCCGCACAGCCGATAATGCTCTTTAACTCTTCCAGATTCCGATCAAAATACCGGACGATTTCATCTCCGGTCACCTTGCTTACTACCTTTGCCGCATCCTGATTGTCCAGCTTCGTTTTGGTCTGACCTTCAAAGCGAGGGTCCGGATGCTTGATGGAAATGACCGCAGTCATGCCGTTTCGCACATCGGCACCGGTAAAATTGGCATCCTTTTCCTTTAAAATGTTCAACTGTCTGGCATAATTATTGATGACCGTAGTAAACATGGTCTTAAAGCCTGTTAAATGGGTGCCGCCCTCTGCATTATAAATATTATTGCAGAATCCAAGTACATTTTCATGAAATTCATTTACATACTGGAAAGCTGCTTCCACACTCACACCTTCGCTCTCCCCGGAAAAATAAATTACTTCATGGATAGGGTCCTTGGATTTATTCATATCCTTGATAAATCCGATAATTCCTTCCGGCTCATGAAAGGTAATATGCTCAATTTCTTCTCCCCTTCGGTCTTCAAATTCGATCGTAAGCTCCGGATTTAAATACGCAGTTTCATGAAGCCTGCTCTTTACTTCTGAGCCTTTGAACCTGNTCCGGTCAAAAATGGTNTCATCGGGCAGGAAATTGATTTCCGTACCGGTTTCCCTTGTCTTACCAACAACGGGTAAAAGCCCGNCCTCCAGTTCAATTACCGGAACCCCTCTTTCNTATTTATCCTCATAAATAAAGCCTCCCTTTTTGACCCGNACAGTCAAAAAAGTGGAAAGGGCATTGACNACCGAGGANCCTACNCCGTGAAGCCCGCCGCTTGTCTTATAGGCGGAATCNTCAAATTTTCCTCCCGCATGTAATGTGGTAAATACAAGTCGTTCCGCACTCATGCCCTTTTCGTGCATTTCAACGGGAATTCCCCTGCCGTTATCGGATACGGTTGCGGAACCATCCTTTTCCAATGTAACATAAATATGTGAACAAAACCCGGCCAAATGTTCATCTACCGAGTTGTCTACGATTTCATATATTAAGTGATTTAATCCCTTGGTGGAAACACTTCCAATATACATACCCGGTCTTTTACGAACGGCTTCCAGTCCTTCTAACACGGTAATGCTGGAGGCATCGTATGTATTCTTGTCTGACATAACCTTTTTCTTTCCCTTCTTAAATCCGCATTCGGGATTGTTTTTTTGCTGTTCATGGTACTGAAATTGCNTGAANTAATAGGGTATTTCTGNAATTTCCATAANNACACAGAATGTATTATAGCATAAAACCTTGGGAAATNAAAGAAAAAAAGATGGAAGGATTTCATAAGAAAATTTTAAAANNTANNAAAANTTGAATATCCGGACGTAGGAGCAGCCATATCCGATAGTAGCCTTATGGGCCTATAAGGCTACTATCGGATATGGCTGCTCCTACTGGGTATTGAAATTGTATAATGTTATTATTANCTCCTGCTCCAGNNCTTTCTANAACTTNTTCGTCACTGCAATCGCCAGAGAACCAGGTCCGATATGGCAGGCAATGCTTAANGACAANGGNTCCATNTGGATTTCATATCCCGGAAATTTTTCCGCAAGCTCCTNNTTTAANGATTCGGCNGCCTCAACGTCCNTGGTATAGGCTATNTGCAGCNTTACGCCCGGCTCCTGNCCNNCTTCTGNAAGNCCTCCGAACCGGTTTTTGATATCGTTTTCAATGGCCGTCATCATAATGGACTTTCCCTGATTTTTGGTACGGGCNTTTGCAAAGGCATCCAGNTTGTCNCCCTGTATCTGCAGNACCGGCTTTAATTTTAACAAGGTTCCAAGAGCTGCCGCCGCAGGGGTGATCCGNCCGCCCTTTTTNAAATANTATAAAGTATCCAACATAATATAAATNCTGGAATTGAATTTATCCTTTTCCAATATTTCTTTTATTTCCGCTCCCGTNTTTCCTTCCTNAGAAAGCCGGATGGCATCTAAAACAGACTGGCGCTGNGTNACGGAAATTCNCTGATTATTCACCACATGTACTTTTCCGGCAAATTCCTCTTCCTCCGAAAGCATGATGGCAGTCTGGCAGGAGCCGCTTAAGCCNCTGGACATGGGAATATGAACNACNTCTTCGTATTCCTTTAATAAGNTCCGCCACAAATCCATAACGGAATCCGGAGAGGGCTGGGATGTGGAAATCTCNGCACCNGNNTCCAGTCTTTCATAAAATCCTTCCTGAGTCAGAGAGATATCTTCAAAAAAAGTCTCGTCATTGATCATAAANGGCATGGGAAGGACNGTAATNCCCATTTCNTCTCCCTGCTTTTGTGTAATGCCGCTGTTGCTGTCGGTCATAATCGCTATTTTTTTCATAGTTTCCTCCCTGTGTCATAAAACACCTTTTATATTGTTTTTCCATGTTCTTTTTCCATCTGCATAAGCAGACGTTTTTTTAAAAGCACATGGCTNTCCTTTTCTAATGCCNGGTCTTCTCTTAAAAGCCTGTTTACATCCTCCGATGCGCCTGTAAGCATTTTNGAATCNGNATAAATATCTGCAATCCGAAAAGAAAAGGAACCGCTTTGCAAAATTCCNAGCANNTCTCCNGGNCCCCTCAGCCTGAGNTCCTCATTGGCTATGAAAAAGCCGTCATTGGAATGATTTAGTATATCAAGTCGTTCCCTGGAATGTTTATTTTCCTTTGTATCAATAAAAATGCAGTAAGATTGATGGCTTCCTCTTCCTACCCGTCCTCGTAATTGATGAAGCGCCGCAAGACCGAAGCGGTCAGCATTTTCCACCACCATAACGGCGGCATTTGGAACGTTGATTCCTACTTCGATTACCGTAGTGGACACCAGCACCTGCAGGTTGCCCGTAGAAAATGCTTCCATAATCTGATTTTTTTTGGAAGGCGTCATTTTTCCATGAAGATATCCCACCTGAATGGATGGGTCCAGCTCTTTTTTTAGATTTTTTGCATAGTCCACTACGTTCTCCAGTTCATCCATCACACCACTTTCTACCATGGGACAGATTACATAAGCCTGTCTGCCTTCCTTTACCTGGGCTTCTATGAATTGATATGCCTTTTTCCGAAAATCGGTGCCTACGACACAGTTCTTAATAGGGAGCCGGTTCTTAGGCAGTTCCGGTATGGTGGAAACAGCCAGCTCTCCATATAGAATTATGGCAAGGGAACGGGGAATGGGCGTTGCAGACATGACCAGCGTATGCACATCTCCCCCTTTTTTCGTCAGTTTTTCTCTTTGGGCTACTCCAAACCGATGTTGTTCATCTGTTACTACAAGGGCCAACTCTTTAAATTCCACATTGTCTTCCAACACTGCATGGGTGCCGATTACAAGATTGCAGCTGCCGTCCCGGATCTGCTCTTTTGCCTCCCGTTTCCCCTTTGCGGTAAGGGAACCTACCAAAAGAACCGGTTTCAATGGAAGGTCATATTCTTTTATCATCCTGCTTACGGTTTCATAATGTTGGACTGCCAGCACTTCCGTAGGGGCCATCAGCGCCCCCTGATATCCATTGGAAACACATAATAAAAGACTGAGCAGAGCAATAATCGTTTTGCCGGATCCCACATCTCCCTGCAGAAGCCGATTTAAAGTCCCTCCGCCGCACAGGTCTTCTTCAATTTCCTCCCATGCTTTTTTCTGGGAATCCGTAAGGCGGTAAGGAAGGGCTTCTATCAGCCGCTTCGTATACGCAGTGGGCATCATGGCATGGCTGTTTTCCTTTGCCTGCAGATCCTCCTTTAAATATTTGATGGACAAGATAAAAAAGAAAAATTCTTCATAGGCAAGCCGTTTTTTCGCCTCTGTCATCTCTTCCTTGTCTCTGGGATTGTGAATAGCGGATAACGTGGCCATATAGGAGGAAAAACCATATTTTTCCACAAGTTCCTCCGGAAGATATTCGGGAATATCCTCTAAAGCCTCCAATGCTCTTTTAATATATTTCTTCAGTGTATCATTGGAAAGGCCTTTGGTCTTTGCATAAACAGGCTGCAGGCTGTCTAAAAGCCTGCCATAGTCTTCCGGCTTGAACATCTTTGGCTGTTCCATGGAACAGAGAGAGCCTTTTTTGTGTATATTGCCGGAAAATACATATTCATTGCCAGGCTTTAGCGTCTTTTTTAAATAAGGCATATTAAAATAAGTGATGTTTACGACACCTGTTTCATCTCCTGCCTGAAAGGATAAAATCGATTTTCCCTTCCTGTGTATTAAGGATGGCTCTTTTACGATTTTTCCAAGGAAAGCCGCCCTTCCACTTTCCGGAAGCCGGCAAACCGGAAGCGCATCCTGATAAAGTTCAAAATCCTTTGGAAAATGATGCACCAGCTCCCCTAATGTTTCAATGTTCAATTTTTGAAAAAGAAGGGCATTTTTTTCACCAATGCCCTTCAATTCTGTAATCTTACTGGAAAAATTCATCATAACTTCCCATTCTATTCTGCCGAAATCACGTAATAATAAATTGGCTGGCCGCCAAATTGCAGCTCCACGTCACATTCCGAATAGAGCTTTTCGATTTTAGCCCTGACTTCTTCTGCCTCTTCTTCCTTTACATCCTGCCCATAATAGATGCTGATCAATTCCACTTCATCATCGCCAATCATTTCTTCCACCATTTCAATAGTGGTTTCTCCGATTTCCTTCCCCACTGCAAGAATACCATGGTCTCCAATGCCCATAATATCATTTTCACGGATTGTCTTTTCATCAATTACGGTATCCCTGACTGCATAAGTGACCTGACCAGTCTTTACATGATTGATTTCGGAAATCATATTCTGTTCATTTTCCTCCGGAGATAGCTCCGGCACATAATTGATAATGGCTGTAATCCCCTGCGGAATGTTCTTGGTAGGAATGACGATGACCTTTTTATCCTCCACCAGCGACTGTGCCTGGTTGGCTGCTAAAATAATGTTCTTATTGTTGGGGAAAATAAATACATTCTTTGCATTTACCTGCTCTATGGCACTTAAAATATCCTCTGTGCTGGGATTCATGGTCTGACCGCCTTCAATGATCACATCCACCCCAAGATCCGTTAAAATTTCATTTAAGCCTTCTCCAATGGAAACCGAAATGAATCCGGTATCCTTTGGCGGCTCTTCCTTGATGGCTGCCTGTTTCTTTTCCTCTTCCTTAAAAAGCTTTTCCTGATGCTCTAAGCGCATGTTGTCAATTTTCATATTGGAAAGGGCGCCGTATTTTAATGCCCGCTGAATAGCAAGTCCCGGATCGTTGGTATGCACATGTACCTTTACGATATCATCATCTGCCACCACTACGATGGAATCGCCAATGGACTCCAAAAATGCCTTAAAATCCATTTCATGCTTCATATTAAAGGTTTTGGAAAGCATAATGATGAACTCGGTGCAATAGCCGTATTTAATGTGGGCTGTATCCGCTGCAAGGCTGTCTACATTTACCGACTTGCTTGTTGCTTCCACATCAAAGGACAAATCAATTTCTTCCCCTCTGTATGCCATCAGGCAGCCCTTTAATACTTCAATCAGTCCCTGTCCGCCGGAATCCACCACACCAGCCTGCTTTAATACAGGAAGCATTTCAGGCGTTTTGGCAAGGACCTCTTCTCCATAGGTAATGACCGCTTCTATAAAGCTGTCCATATCTTCCATATTTTCCAGTTCCTTTGCCTTTTGGGAAATTCCCTTTGCTACAGTCAGAATCGTTCCCTCTTTTGGTTTCATAACGGCTTTGTATGCACTTTCCACCGCCTTTTCCATCGCTTTGGCAAGCGTTTTGATATCCAGTGTTTCCTGCTCCCCGATTACTTTGCAAAAGCCTCTGAATAACTGGGATAAAATAACACCGGAATTTCCTCTTGCACCACGTAAGGAACCGGAGGAAATTGCCTTTGCCAGCTGTTTTAAATCGGGAGTATCTCCTAATGCTGCCACTTCCTTTGCAGCAGACATGATAGTCAGCGTCATATTCGTTCCGGTATCCCCGTCTGGAACGGGAAATACGTTCAATTCATTGATATATTCTTTTTTTACTTCTAGATTTTTTGCGCCGGCTAAGAACATATGGGAAAGTGTCTTAGCATCGATTGTATTCACCGCCACTACAATATCCTCCTTAATCGATTACTCGAACACCTTCAACAAAGATGTTTACTTTTTCTACCTGAAGACCTGTAAATTCTTCAACCTTGTATGTTACATTGCTTACCAGATTGTCTGAAACCGTCAGAATATTGACACCATAGGCAACAATCAGATGAAAGTCAATTGTCAGCTTGGAATTATTCACATTCACCGAAATCCCCGTTGCCAGACTGTCCATTTTCAAAAGCTTTACAAGCCCATCCTTTACATTAACGCTTGCCATGCCAACAATCCCGAAGCACTCCACTGCCACGCTGCCAGCATAATTGGCAATCACTTCCCGATCTATCTCTATATTGCCAAGATGTGTATTCATCATACTTTTCATAGGTCTGACCTCCCTTAAAATTCATACTTACTAATGATTATAACCGATTTTAATAAAAAATGGAACAAAGTTTGAAAAAAACTGGAAAAAAGAGGGGGAGGGGGATTTCGATGGGGACGTAGGGGCAGGCAGAGCATGTTGGAGTCTTCGGGGCACGCTCTCGCTCTGCAAAGACGCAGCGGTACTAACGCACCAAAATACGGTGCGTAAGTGCCGGCGACTTTGCCAAGGCCCCTAAGACTCCAACATGCTCTGCCTGCCCCTACTGGCTATCGAAAGGCCCTTGGGGGTGGGTGCCTTAAAAAGATTATTTTCTTTTTATTAAAATTACAAGTGATATCAACCTTTCCAAGCCTCTCCAGAGCATTATTTCAAAAATGGAAAGGCTTTCGATACACAGTAGGAGTCTGCATAGGATATAGAAGTCTTAGAGGCCTTGATGAAAACGCCGGTCCTTACGCACCGTACTTTGGTGCGTTAGTACCGCTGCGTTTTCATAGAGCGAGAGCGTGCCTCCAAGACTTCTATATCCGATGCAGACTCCTACGTCCCCCGAACCACTCCCCCTCAATTTTTCCAATAATCCCACCCATTTTTTCAAATAATAGGAAATTTCTTCTTGCAATCCCCCCATTTATCTGTTAAAATGTTCATGTTGTGAGCAAATAAGCTTAATTTAGGTTATAGGAGGTGCTATTATGGCTAAATGTGATATCTGTGGCAAGGGCGTTCATTTTGGAAATGCGGTAAGCCATTCTCATAGAAGATCCAATAAGATTTGGAAATCAAATGTAAAGAGTGTTAAATGTAAAGTGAATGGAGCTTCTAAAAAGCTTCACGTTTGTACTTCTTGCTTAAGAAGCGGCAAAGTAGAAAGAGCTTAGGAATCAGAAATGACACGTGAAAGGGAACTGTATCGGCAGTTCCCTTTTTTATGCTTCGTATTTGTTTGTTACCTGTAGATATTCCCTCATCTTTTCATATTCCAGATTGATTTTAGTAATGGTTTCGGTATCTCCAAACAGGTTGTCCGGATGGAAAATTTTAATCAGGTCCTTATACCGCTTCTTTAACCCTAAAGGATTCGTGACACCTTTAAAGAAAAATGCCTGTTCCTTGTAAAAATCGCCGGCAATCTGGCCATCTTCTGCAAATTCCCTGTATTCCTTGTGGGAATAGCTCCGGCTATAGGCTTTTTGCCGTTCAAACTCTTCTTTTTCCCTTTTGAAAGACTCCTGTTCTCTTGCAAGCCTCTGGAATTCTGCCTCTAAGATTTTGAATTTCGTGTCAAAAAAAGAACGTTCCTGCTTCAGCCGTTCCTTTTCATAACGGATATGCTCAGTCCAGTTTTTCATTTCTTTCTGGAATTCTTCTTTTTCAGCCTGCAGCTTTTCAAGTTCTGAAAGCTGTTTGTCATCCATAATCCTTCACCTTATATAACCCTTCCCCATCCCCGTGAGGGATTCTAACAATCAGAAAGATTGGAAAATCCATTTATCCGCAAAACAAATTAAAGCCTACCACCAATAAAATAATCGTAATGATAAACGCAATAATCGCATGTTCTATAAACATCATGAGCAGCATGCCAATAGCAATCATAAAACATGTATATCCAATCATTTGTTTCACTTTCACACTACCTCCTGCATGCCTGCTATAAGATAGTGTATGCTGCTCTTTTTCACTAGTTTCCAGTTTGAAGGATTTTCCGTTTCTTTTTCTTATACAGCATCTTCCGGAAAAGCAATGTCTTTTGCTTCCGCATCGCTTACCATTTCTTCCTTCGGCTCGGTAAAGCGGTCTACTAAATCCGGAATCATATCGATTACCTTTGTGATAGTATCCTGATTCTTAATATTTACAAGCTTTGTCTGACCATTTTTTATAACAAGTACTGCGCTTGGAGACATTTTTCCGGTCATGCCGCCTGCACCGCCGTTTTTCTTATCTGCAGAGCTGGCGCCTGCACCTACTCCAAAAGTAACGTCTACGAGAGGAAGGATAATGGTATCGCCTACCTGCGTAGCCTCTCCTACAACCGTCTTGGTAGACAAAAAGCCTTCCATCCCTTTCATCAGTGAACTAACCACATTGTTGAAATTATTTCCATCATTCATGATCTTTTCCTCCGGTTAATATATTGTACAACTTCTTAATATCTTTATCAAACAAAACGCTCCAGCCGATTTTCAGCAGGTTAAATACCCGGATTCTTCCTTTTATAAAAAAATCTCCCCAAAAGATCGTCTGTTCAAAATCCGGTATCACAGTAATATGATTACCGAAGAGCGGATAAAACATACTTATGAAACCAAGCACTTCTCCGGTAGTCCCTGGATCTCCAAAGCCGAACACAATGTTTCCCGAAACCTTTTTGGGCGCTATATGCTTTAAAAATCGTAAAATCTGCTGTTTTCCTTTGGCAATGGCCCGTCTGCTCTCTTCTCTTTCCAGAACTTCCTTGTACCAGTAAATGGTTTCCTTTATATGTTCAAGCTTCTCTTTTATGTTAAAAATAGTGTACTTGATATTTCTCACTTTTTCAAATACTTTTTGGAAAAACAGCTTTCCTTTTTGAAAAAATTCCTTTATGCTCTTTATCAGCTTTCCAAGAAAGGATATGGTTTCCTCCTGAGGCTGTTCTTTGGAACACTCCGGTTCATATGACTCTTCTGGCGTTGTCCGGGGCTCTTCACAGGATGGAATATCTGGAACGTAAGCTGTGGGACGGTCCGGTTCCATGGACCGGGCAGACAGTTCCTTCTTTGTTGCATGTTCCTCTTTTGTATATTCCTTCTTTTGATTCTTTTTGCGCCTTTTGTTTTTTTTCCTTTTTTTCTCCTGCTTTTCGTTTTTTGCACCTTTCCTGCCGAATACATCATAAACAGGAATGCCTGCCAAATAGAGGATGCAGGATAATCCTTCTTCGTATTTCAGTTTTCCATAAAGAAAGGGAAACAGCCAGGAAACCCGCATATGAAGCAGCAGGCGCTCCCGCTTTTCTCCTTTTACCCGGTATGCAACAGGACAGAAAAGCACCAAAAGAAGCGCTGCAAGCAAAACAACCAGTATGACCAGAAGTACAATTCCTATTATTTTCAGTATTGTTAAAAAGAGCGCCATTTTGATTCCTCCAAAACAAGGAGTTTTTCTTTAAACTGCCATGTGCCATAGGCGGCAAAAAAATCCGTAACCATCCTGACAGCCAGATTTACTGCCATTTCATGGGAAGAAGCCAGTCCTATAATGCGAAGCTCATCCTTTGGGAAAAGGGCTTGTTTCAACATTCCTACATGGAAAATATCAAATAAATCATTTCCGGCAGAGACCGCAATCACATAAACACTTAATTGTCCTGCATTTCTGCGGATTTTCCGGATTATGTTCTTTTTCTTTTTCTGGATGCTTTCATCACAATACAAATCACTATAAAAAGTCATCATTCCCTGTTTCCATCCCATAAAAGTATACCATGTTCTTTGACTGCTAAACAAAATCAGTATAGCACATTTTTAGAAGAAAGCCTATAGAAAGATTTTCATTGACATATTTCCTGCTTTCGTACGATAATCTTTATAGGAATTTTTCCGTAATAAGGGGAGGATACTTATGAAATTAATAGCAAGAATGGCATTGGAACCCGGAATGATCATTGGTGAAGACGTATATTCCTATCAAAATACATTGGTTGTCAAGGAAAATACCGTGGTGGATAAAAAACTCATCCAAAAGCTTGCCAGGTACTCTGTCATGTGCGTCAGTGTGAAAGAGCAGGAAGACATGGCGGTTACCCGTTATGAGAGGATTCGGCTAAGCAGTTCCTTTAAACAGTTTGAAAAGGAATACAACAACAATTTAAAAGCCTATCAATATATGATAGATGATTTCCTGAACAATAAGACTCCTGTCAATCCAACCTTTTTGCTTCAGATTCATGACAATATCAACAAATATGCCGGAAGCGGCGAACAGCTTTTAGACATGCTCTATCATTTGTTGCCCGGCGAGGATAATCTCACTTATGCATATTGCTTGAATTCCGCCCTGATTGCAAATGTATTCGGCAGCTGGCTCTCCCTTTCGGAGGATGAATTAAAAACCCTGACTCTTTGTGGATTCTTTTATGATATCGGCAAGCTAAGGCTTCCTGACCGTCTGATATGGAAACAGGAGAAATTAAACGATTTTGAATACAACTGGATGAAGACCCATACCACCCTTGGATATGACTTATTAAAGGATCAAGACTTTAATGACCACATAAAAAACTGCACCCTGTTCCATCATGAACGTTGTGACGGCTCCGGATATCCCCAAAATCGAAAAGGGGACGGAATCGACCGCTTTTCCAAGTACATCGCCATTGTGGATACCTATGCAGCCATGACTTCTGCCAAAACCTGCCATTGCTCCCTTACTCCTTTCCAGGTCATTAGGAATTTTGAAAAACAGGGATTTGAAAAATATGATACCATTGTATTAAAGCTGATATTAAAAAAGATAGCAGAGGCCCAGTTAGGCAGGCATGTGCGGCTTTCCGACGGTACAGAAGCCGATGTGGTGCTGATTAACGAAGAGAAACTATCTTCTCCTATTGTAAAAGAAGGGGAAAGAATCATCGATTTAGCAGCCCACCCGGAATTAGATATTTCTATCATCTTATAAGCATTGCAAAAAGTAAGGACATTGTAGATAAATGGTACAATGTCCTTACTTTTTGCTTTAAAAATACTTCTTATTTCCCCATAGATTTGCTTTTTTCAAATCCAGGTATTCGTTATAAGCTTTTTCCAGAATCTGCTTTTCATTTGCAAATTTCAGCAGATGATAGGCTTCATGATATTTATAAAACCCGGAATCCATAAAAAACTCTTCACGTTGTGGTTTACTGTAATAACTGTCTGCCATCATTAAATACCAGTGAACGTCTTTTTCTACTACGTCTTCTGGTACATTGAAGGTATATTCACTTTTTCCTATATATTTAATAATGGAAGCCCTTGCACCTGATTCCTCCAGCACTTCTCGCAGTGCCGTATCCTTATACTCTTCGTCAGGCTCTACAGTTCCTTTCGGCAATACCCAGCCTTCGTATTTGTTTTTGAAATTTTTGTACAAAAGCAGAATCTTACCTCGAAAAATAACCACACCGCCACAGCTTGTTGCCTCAATCATTGCAATCCCTCCTGTATTTGGTGTGTCCTATCACATGACCTTGCACTAAGTATAGAACATTTCAGGAAAGAAAGCAACCAAAATCAGCCTACGACTCTTTTTAATGTTTCTAAAAGCACATCTGTGTCAAAGGGTTTTGAAATAAACTCATCCGCTCCTATTTTAATGGCCTCCACCATTTTTGATTTTTGTCCGGCGGCTGTTACCATAATTACTTTGGCATCTTTCTGGAATTCCTTGATTTCCGTTAATGCCTCAATGCCGTCCTTTACGGGCATAGTAATGTCTAAGGTAACGAAATCCGGCTTTAACTCCTTAAACTGATCAATTCCTTCCTGCCCATTTGTAGCTTCTCCTACAATTGTATACCCATTCGTTTCAAGAATGGTTCTTAAAATTTTCCTTGATGTTCTGGAATCATCTACAATAAGTGCCTTTGCCATAATATCCTCCTAAATATGATTATGTAATATTAGTCTATTGAAAATTCTGAATCAATAGATAAAATGAAATGCACCACTTTGTTCTGAATGGTAATAGGGAATACGCAGAACTGTTTTCCCTTTACAGTAGCTGGATTCTCATGGAAACTTGGCGGCAACATGTCCACATTTACATTTTCATGGCTTACTTCCGAAGCAAATAATCCATTGATACAGTTTGTAAATTCGCCAACAGAATCAAGGGCATCTAAATCCACTGTTTCAAATTCTTCATCCGCATAAATCGAAGCCAGCCTTAAAAGGCTGTCACCGTTTCCGGCAAAACCGGAATATATGGTGTAATCACCTTCCATTTTTTGAACGGCACAATTATCCATGTTTAATTCATCTACCAAAAATGCCTTTGATACATAAGCTCCCGAATCAATCAGGCGGATGATGGTACGAATGGCAATCCCGCAAATGCGGTTGCAGTATTCACTGTTGTTAGGCAAGAACAGCTTGACTGTCCTGTCAATGTCCCCGCTTACCAGATCATCCATATCCGAATGGGTAAATCCTTGCTTCTCCTGATATTTTGCCAGTTCTTCATCAATATCCTCCAAAGTCATATAGCCCTTGTCAATAATAGTCTGTACAAAAAGCATATAAACATTCCCCTGCTTTTTCAATAAATGACCGATTTGTTCCTCTGTCAGATACCCCTTTGTGACCGCAATGTCACCAAACCGCTTGTCCATGATTGCCTGAAGCCGGTTCACTTCATCGGCCTGTTCCTTTGTCATCAGCTTTTCTGCCACCGCAATCAGTCCAAGCTTCACCCGGACGCTTTTTTCCTGTTCAATCACTTCTTCTAACTGCTGGGAAGTAAGACGATTGACAGATACTAAATAATTTCCAAATATTTGATCAAACATATATAAACCTCCTCTGCTTGTATTATTATACACTATAATTTCCAAAAAAGATAGAATTACTTTCCAAAATATTCATCAAAAATTCTTTTTGCCATGGGTACTGCATAATCGCCTCCGGATCCTGCACCTTCCATAATGATGGTAACGGCTATCTGAGGATTCTCCACCGGTGCAAAACCGGTAAACCATGCATGGCTGTCCGCTTTTTCCCCATTAAACTCTGCGGAACCTGTTTTCCCGGCTGCCGTATAGGAAAGTCCCTTTAGCTTAGAGGCCGTTCCGTTTTCCACCACCCCTGCCATCAGGCCAGTCAGAAATTGTGCTTCATCAGCTGTCATGATGGCAGCCTCCGTAGTAGCTGAATATTGCTTCATGACGGAACCGTTGTAATTTTCGACCCGGTCTATTACATATGGGCGCATAAGCTTTCCGCCATTTGCGATGGCACAGGTAAGCATATTCAGATGCAAAGGCGTTATCTGCGTCTTTCCCTGTCCGATTGCAGTCTGCATCACGTCATAAGTATCGTCGCTGGAAGTAAGCACATAACTGCTTTTGTTGGAGACGATATCTGTAGGAAGCGCCGTGTTGAACAGCAATTGGTTTAAGTCCTTTTCCATCTGGTCCAAATCCAAAGAAATTCCAATATTGGCAAAAGAGGAATTGCAGGACTTTTCAAAAGACTTTTGCAAATCAAGATTCCCATGGCTGCTTCCATGATAACAATTGATCCTGTGTCCCTCATACACAAAGTTTCCAGCACAACGGTAAGAATATCCATTTATATTTCCCTGATTCTGCCTGTAATATTCCAATGCCGTAATGATCTTGAACGTACTTCCCGGAGGATATAATCCCTGAGAGGCACGATTGACCAGTACACTGCTGTCATCATCCGAAATCAGCTCATCCCATAGGGAAACAATCTGATTCGGATCAAAATCCGGTTTGGAAACCATGGCCAGTATTTTTCCAGTAGAAGGCTCCGAAACAACAATGGCTCCTGAATATATCCCCAATGCATTATAGGCGGTCTGCTGCAGCTCCACATCCAAGGTGGTGACCACCGTATCGCCGTAATTTTTCTCGGAACCGATTTCATTTTTAATCCGTTCTCCGATAAAGGCATTGGAAGTTAACAGATGGATATTACCAAGAGCCTCCACTCCTGTTTTTCCTTTCGTGGAATATCCTACGATATGGGCAAACAGGTCTCCGTAAGGATAATCCCTTGTTTCCTGTCCGCTGCTATCTACTAAGGTCTGGGCAAGGACCTGGCCGTCTTTTGCCAGAATCTTTCCTCTGACATTTTTGCTTGCCAAAAGTTCCTGCCTTGTATTGTAAGAATTATTGATTACCGTTTCACTTTCTGCCACTACAAAATAAGCGAGATTCCCCATCATTGCAAGCATCAGGAATACAAAGAAATAAGTGATCAGCATTGTTTCCCTGTTTCGTCTTTTCTTTCTTTTTCTGACTGATGCCTCTGCCTCATCAAGCTCTCTGCTATTCTTCTTTTTTTTCATCCCTGCCTCCTTCTTTGGAACGTATCGTATACAGTCCCTGGATAATGGAAAACATAATAATCGTAGTCAATACACTGCTTCCGCCATAGCTCACAAGAGGAAGCGTCACTCCGGTCAGCGGAATGAATCTGGTTCCGCCCCCAATGGTCAAAAATACCTGGAATATATAAGTAATGCTTAAGCCTACTGCAATATACCGGTAAAATTCCTGCCTGATCTTCATGGAAATATTCATGAACATTAAAAAACAGCTGATGCAGACTAAGATAAGGCAAAGGGCAAAAATGACTCCCATTTCTTCCGCAATGGCAGAAAAAATAAAGTCAGCCTCCACATAGGGAATGGATGTGGGATCCCCCTGATAGATTCCCATTCCAAACCATCCTCCGGTCCCGATTGCAAAAAGCGACTGGGAAACCTGATAGCCCAGGCTGTCCACATAGGCAAAAGGGTCCTGCCAGCCAATCACACGATTTCTTACGTGGCCAAACAAATGATAAGCAATGACCGCCGCCGCCGCGCCGCCGCCGGTTCCCAAAAGCAAATACAGATAGTTCTTGGTGGCAATGAATACCATTACTACATATACCACAAAGAAAATAAGGGCGCTTCCCAGATCCTTGGATATTACCAGGATGATTACATGGATGCCTGCCGCTCCGGAAGCTATGACGATCTGCAGAAAATCCTTGGAAGCAGTCAAAAGCCCTGCAATAAAAAATACATAAATAATCTTTACGAATTCGGAAGGCTGGAAGGTATAGCCAAACAGAGAATAGGAAATCTTAGAGCCATTGGTGACTGCCCCTAAGACCATTACCACTAACAGCGCTCCTGCCCCCACCAGTCCGTAAATCCAGGTAAGCTGCTTTAAGAATTTCAGCTTTCGGACAAAAAACGGAATAATCAGCCCGATTACAAGAGACACTATCACGATTTTAAACTGTTTTATGGATTTTTCATAGGAAAGCCGGGTCAGCATTACAAAGCTGGTTGCTAAAAGCATACACATATTGTTGATGACTAAGCGGTTTGCTTCCCGATAAAGGGTCCTGAAAAGTGCAATGGTAGCAAACAGGCCAATCTGCTGGAAACCGTAAAAAATAATATAGGTAATGTCGCTGGTCTCTAAGCATATTGCGGCAAACCCCATAAAATGTATCAAAAACATACAGATGATCTGTCTTGTATAAATGCCGTTTCTATCCTCTTCATTGTTATATCGAAAGACGGCAAAGCATTCATAAGTATAGATTGCCATCACGATTGCAATTGCATATTTAGATAAATCCGATATTACATGTGCCATAGTTCCACCTATTCAACCCCTTTTCCAAAATGTCCTTTCGTAAATTCCGAAAAAGGCTGCTGTCTTTTTTCTCTCCTTCTAAATTCCTGCAGACATTTTAAGGTCTGCTCTTTTGTTTCTATGGTAAAATCCATCCGGAAACGGAATATCCCCATTTCTTTTAATGCATCCAATTCTTTCAGCAGAGAATAGGGAACACTGTTGTAAATCGTGTTTTCGCACCGGTCACAATGTATTAGGACCGGAAACTTCTTTTTGTAGCGGTCTGACAAATAAGCAATCTTCTCTCCCCCGCCGCAATAGCTGCCGTTTCCGGTGGTCTTCAAAATACAGCCTGCACTTTCCATAAGGGGAATATAGCTGTACACAATACACTCTCCCAAAAAAGCAGGATATGCCTTTAACATGGCAGCCATCTCATGCCGGCTCCATTCATAAGGCATGCACACGCCCAAAAGCCCCTGTTCCCTTAAAAATTCATAAGCCTCTCCATTGAAACAGTAAAGGGAATAATCTCCATAAAGGGATTTATTCAAAGCATTTTCCTTAAAATATTGGATCAATTCCAGATTTCCCGTTAAAAAAGAGGAAAAAAGAGCCATTTCCGTCCGGTTCCATAGATGGGTTTCTAAGTTCTTCAGCGTATTTTTGCGAACAACTCTCGGAAATGCCATGGAAAGCTCGATTCCTCTTTCCTTAAGCCCTTTCAAAATGGAAAGGAGAGCCTTCTTGCTTTGGAATAGTTCCGAAGCAAGGGAAATCTTTTCAATCGGTAAGCGTTCTTTTCCCCCATCCGCTTCCTGCGCCTGAAGAAAATCCGCCACGGCTGTCAGCTGTTCATACTCAGAAACCAGAATATGATAGGTTTCTGATAAGGGTACTTCCTTCTTCTGCTTAAAAAGGGTTTCTGTCCCAGTATGTTTGGGTGCCTCTTTTCCGGTTCTCATAAAGGGACTTAACAGTTCTTTTGAAAGCGCATCTAATGCCTGCCTTCTTATATCATTCAATTCTTTTACGGATAAGAAACAGCTTCCTTCTATGAAAACTTCAAGGTTCCTAAACGCAAAAGGCGTTCCTCCTGTCTTTCCGACCTGCTTTCTTACCATTGCTTCATCCATGGGCTTATTGGCAGCAGTCTGAACCGTTGCTCCCTTCCATAAAACGGATTTTCCGCCATCTTTTTCTTCGGTTTTCAAAAAAAGTTCTACAGGTTGTCCTTCTTTTAGCAATATTCGCCCTTCTATAAAAAGCTTACCCGGTTCTTTGACAAAGGATGCGGCCACATTCTCCAATTCTTCCTTACTTCCAGTCTGATAACCGGGCTTACCGAGCGTAACCATGGAAGGTCCATGATGTTTTTCAAAATATCCCGTTTCCAGATCGCTTCGCACATAAAGCTTTTTGAGAAGAGAAATATCCTCTTTTTCTATCCGGAAGGAGTTTTCGTTTTTTCCTCTTTCCTGGTAATAGGCATCAATATATTTTCGGTAAATGGAAGTGACTCCTGCTACATATTCTGCACTTTTCATACGGCCTTCTATTTTGAAGGAATCGATTCCTGCTTCTATCAGCTTTGGCAGAAGGGAAATCGCACACAAATCCTTCAGGCTTAATAAATACTGTTCCCTTTGCTTATTGACCTGCTTTCCCTGATAAAAGGCATCATAGGGAAGTCTACAGGGACCGGCACATCTTCCACGGTTTCCGCTTCTTCCTCCCAACATACTGCTGAAAAGACATTGCCCCGAATAGGAATAGCACATAGCACCGTGAATAAAGACCTCCAGTTCTATATCCACCTGATCCTTGATTTCCTTTATTTCTTCTAAGGAAAGCTCTCTTGCAGGCACGATCCGGCATACCCCGTACTGTTTTAACAAAAGTGCCCCTTCTTTTCCGGTAATGGTCATCTGGGTGCTGGCATGCAGTTCTAAATCTGGAAAATGCTTTTTAAAAAGGGCCAGCGCCCCAAAATCCTGAACGATCACTCCATCAAGCCCCGCCTCATAAAAAGGTCTGATATAATCCACTGCCTGCAATAACTCCTCTTCCTTTAACAGTGTATTGCAGGTAAGATATACCTTTTTGTGAAAAAGATGTCCATAATTGATTGCCTCTAACAGCTCTTCTTTGTTGAAATTGTCCGCATAAGCCCTTGCTCCGAATCTGTCTCCACCTACATAAACGGCGTCTGCCCCTGCATGTACAGCAGCAAAAAAGCATTGCAGATTGCCTGCCGGAGCCAATAGTTCCACTTGTCTTTCCATATTGCACCTATAAGAAAAAGCTGTCGGTAAGACAGCCAATCCGCATTATTTTTTTAGTTGCTTAAATTCTTTTTCCATGCTTTCTATCTTAATCTGGGAAGAAATCAGGTCATGCTTCAAGTCATAGATTTCCTGCTCCTTCTTCTGGATATCCTCCTCCAGCAAAGCAATCTGCTTCTTGGCCTTAAAAAAGTCATCTGCTATATTTAACTGGAGAAGCACTCCCTGAGTGTCCAAAGATTGTCTGCGAAACCCGTCAATTTTATTATATTCTGCAACTTTATTATTTATGTATAAAGCAACTTTCTGTAAATATTCTTCACTTTCATAACCGCTTAGTGTGAATACCTTTCCACCAATAATGACTTCTGTATCTGTTTTTGTTGCCATAAATCCACCCCTTATATGCTCCCTGGCACAAGATATGCCACAAATTTAATTCTTCCATACTACATCTATTATATCAAAAAAACATAAGAAAACAATAGTTTTTGCAGAATTTCATAGAATAGTAAGAAATTAACAGGAAATCAGCATAAATCGGAAGGATATTTATTCACTCTTCATAAGGAAGTCCAAAGTGAAGATAGGCATCCTTAGTAGCCACTCTTCCCCTTGGAGTTCGGTTGATCAGTCCGTTTTTGATCAGATAAGGCTCATATACATCTTCAATAGTACCGGCATCTTCTCCAATGGCAGCCGCTAAAGTATCAAGACCTACCGGACCACCGTTAAATTTAAAAATCATGGTCTTTAACATATTCTGGTCCACATGATCCAGGCCAAGCTTATCCACATCCAAAAGGTCCAGCGCCGTAGCTGCCACTTCTTTCGTGATGATTCCATCGTACTTTACCTGGGCAAAATCCCGCACTCTTTTTAAAATGCGGTTTGCAAGCCTTGGGGTTCCCCTGCTTCTCTTTGCCAGTTCCACAGCCCCGTCCTTTTCGATTTCCACTTTGAGGATTGCCGCAGAATGAAGAATAATCTGGGTAAGCTCTGCTACCGAATAAAATTCCAGCCTGTGTATGACCCCAAACCGGTCTCTTAAAGGTGCCGTCAAAAGTCCTGCCCTGGTGGTGGCGCCTACTAAAGTAAATTTAGGCAGCTCTAACCGAATGGAACGGGCTGCGGAACCTTTTCCTATCATAATATCAATGGCATAATCCTCCATGGCGGGATACAGCACTTCCTCCACCTGACGATTTAAACGATGGATTTCGTCCACAAAAAGCAGATCTCCCTCTGCAAGATTATTTAATATGGCAGCCATCTCTCCGGGCTTTTCAATGGCCGGACCGCTTGTGACCTTTAAATTCACTCCCATTTCATTGGCAATAATGCCGGCAAGCGTAGTCTTGCCAAGTCCGGGCGGCCCGTAAAAAAGTACATGGTCCAGGGCATCTCCTCTTTGCTTTGCCGCCTCGATATAAATCTTCAAAGTTTCCTTTGCTTTGGATTGACCGATATAGTCAGTCAAATATTGCGGCCTTAAGGAGCCTTCAATTTTCTTATCCTCTTCCGTTATATTCGTTTCTATTACACGTTGTCCCATGAAATAACCTCATTACTAAAATAAATGCTTTAAAGCTTCCTTTAATATATCTTCTGTAGTGGTGTTGTCTGTTACGGCAACCTTCTGAACTGCCTTTATGGTATCGCTTCTGGCATAACCAAGCGCCACCAAAGCCTCTATGGCATCTGCCTTGACCCGGCTGTCCGGCATTCCCATGCTTCCCATATCTGCGGCACCTGCACCATTCTCTAAAGAGCCTATGCTTTCAAGGGCTTCCTCCGGACTTACCTTGTCCCTTAAGTCTAAAATAAGCCGTTCCGCCGTCTTTTTTCCAATGCCCGGAGCTTTGGAAATCGCCTTTATATCTCCGGAATAAATGGCAAGCCGTAAATCTGCAGCAGACAATACGGATAAAATGCCAAGGGCGCCTTTAGGACCAATGCCGCCCACCCCAATCATCTTCTTGAATAAATCCAGCTCATCCCGGGAGGGAAAGCCATATAGCAAAAATGCATCTTCCTTCACATAAGTATAGGTATATATTTTTACCCGTTCTCCCACGCCAGGAAGCCTTGTTGCAAAATCAGAGGAAATGCGCACGTTGTACCCGATATCGTGTACATCCAGTACTACCAGATCCTCTGCAAGCTCTGCAATTTCTCCACATAAATATCCAATCATAAAAACCTCGCTGTTAGAATCATTTGTTTTGACATGTTACAGTTTACCACAGCAGAACATATGTTTCAAGCTTTAAATACCGGTTTTTCATAACTGTATTTTCTTTATGCAACAAATTATGGAGCTTTCATGATTCCAATGATTTCTCATCCACTTCACAAAAACCCCATACTCTGTTTTTTATTATTTTTTATTTATTATTGATATAATTTACAAGCCCTTCTGCTGCAATAATCTTTTGCATGAATTCCGGAAATGCCTGACCTTTAAATTCCGTTCCTTTTGTCCGGTTATAAATCATGCCGGAATCAAAATCCACTTCCACCTGGTCTCCCGCCTCAATTCCATTTGCCGCTTCCTTGCATTCAATAATCGGAAGCCCGATATTGATAGCATTCCTGTAAAAAATCCGGGCAAAGGTCTCTGCAATGACACAGCTTACTCCTGCCGCCTTAATGGCAATGGGGGCATGCTCTCTGGAAGAGCCACAGCCGAAATTCTTTGTTGCCACGATGATATCTCCCTTTTGCACCTTATTTACAAACTCGTTATCAATATCTTCCATGCAATGGGTCGCTAACTCAGCCGGGTCCGAAGAATTTAAATATCTTGCCGGAATGATTACATCCGTATCCACATTATCGCCATATTTGAAAACTGTTCCTTTTGCGTTCATGTTGTTCTCCTTTTTCTTTTATACCCACATGCTACATGGGGAATTTTCTTTTTTCTATCTTTTTTCATACACTTTTACTGTATATCGACGACAGCAATTCAATCATGATTTCCTATTCAACTGAAAGCTTGACACCATAATCCGTGCAGATAGCCTACAGCTGTTCCGGACTGGAAATCCTTCCGGTTACGGCGCTGGCAGCGGCAACTGCAGGGCTTGCCAGATAGATTTCACTGTTTACATGTCCCATGCGCCCTACAAAATTCCGGTTCGTAGTCGAGACACATCGTTCACCTTCTGCCAGAATGCCCATATACCCTCCAAGACATGGACCGCAGGTAGGCGTACTGACTACGGCGCCTGCCTCTATGAAAATCTTCAAAAGTCCCTCTTCCATTGCCTGCATATAAATGGCCTGTGTGGCAGGAATGATAATGCAGCGCATTCCTTTTGCCACAGTACGTCCCTTTAATACCTTTGCAGCAGTCCGAAGATCATCAATCCTGCCATTGGTACAGGAACCGATGACTACCTGGTCAATGCTGATATCCTCCTTGATCTCATCAATGGTCTTTGTATTTTCCGGCAGATGGGGAAATGCTATGGTAGGTCTTAAGGCACTAAGATCAATGGTATATTCTTCCTCATAGACTGCATCCTCATCCGCTTCATAAATCGTATAAGGCTTATGGGAATGCTCTTTTATATAAGCTTCTGCTAACTCATCCACTGGGAAGATTCCGTTTTTACCTCCTGCCTCAATTGCCATGTTAGCAATGGTAAACCGATCATCCATGGAAAGGCTTTTGATTCCCTCTCCCACAAATTCCATGGATTTATACAATGCACCATCTACCCCAATCATTCCAATAATATGTAAAATCACATCTTTTCCGCTGACCCACTGGCTCAGTTCTCCAATTAAGTTAAATTTAATGGCGCTTGGCACTTTAAACCATGCTTTTCCGGTTGCCATGCCTGCCGCCATATCCGTACTTCCAACACCTGTAGAAAAAGCTCCAAGTGCACCATAAGTACATGTATGGGAATCCGCTCCGATAATTACATCTCCGGCTACCGTCAGTCCCTTTTCCGGAAGCAGGGCATGTTCAATTCCCATCTGTCCCACTTCAAAATAATTGGTAATTTCATTTTTCTGTGCAAATTTTCTTACACACATGCAATGCTCCGCTGATTTAATGTCCTTATTTGGCACAAAGTGATCTGGAACCAGGGCAATCTTATCTTTGTCAAAAACCCCTTCCACTTTCATTTTTTCCATTTCCTTAATGGCTACCGGACTGGTAATATCGTTTCCCAAAACCAAATCCAAATCGGCCTCAATCAACTGTCCCGCTTCCACCTTCTCCAGCCCCGCATGCGCAGCCAGAATCTTCTGAGTCATCGTCATACCCATGTTCAAGCTTCCTCCTTTATTTTCTCCATGTAAATATCTTGTTTTTCTTACTATCCATGATATCATAGAAGGTGATATAAATAAAATACATGTTATTTATATTTACTATGAATTGAGGTTATGATAAAATAGAGGGAAGGAAAGACTTGAAATGATAAAGAGGGGGAATTGGATGGGGACGCAGGAGCCGGCAGAGCAGATAGAAGTCTTGAGGGCACGCTCCCGCTCTATGAAGACGCAGCAGTACTAACGCACCAAAATATGGTGCGTAAGGGCTGGCGACTTCATCAAGGCCCACAAGACTTCTATCTGCTCTGCCGGCTCCTGCTGGGTATCGAAGTTCCCGTCTATATTTGAATTGCTTTTATGCTTTATGCAGACTCTTCTTTAATTGCAATTCTAATAACGATAACAATATTGATTGTGATAGTAACAGAAATATCACAAAACCTACCGCCTAACCACGCACTTTTTATGTGTAGTGGCCGATGTAAAACAGCGGCAGAGGGAGGGCATAGGGCAACGGGCATTGTTTTTGGTGGCGCTTTTCCTTAACAGCCTGCCCAATACCCAGGGTAAAATTGCCATGGACGGCAATTTTAGGCATATTGCGCCACGGACGGCGCTATATGCCGACCCGACCGGCCTCCAATCCCCTTCCCAGGCTGTTTAGGAAAAGCGCCATCAAAAACACCGCCCGTTGCCCTATGCCCTCCCTCTGCCGCATCCCCATATCAACCACCCACCTCAAAAAAGAAAGGACAAATTTTATGGAAAACAACCTACACCTCTACTACATCTTTTACACAGTATCCCTCCACAAAAACATATCCGGCGCCGCCAAGGAGCTGTTCATCAGCCAGCCAGCCATCAGCAAAGCCATATCCAAGCTGGAACAAAGCTTAAACACAAAGCTGTTTACAAGAAGCTCCCGGGGTGTCACCCTCACTTTTGAAGGAGAGCTTTTATTTGAACAGGTAAAAAAGGCATTTCTTTCCATTAAATATGGGGAACAACAGCTAAAAAAGGCTGCTGACCTGGGAGTGTCCACTCTTTCCATTGGGGTGAGCACTACTCTTTGCAAATATGTTCTCCTTCCCTATCTAAAGCAATTTGTAAAGGATAATCCTCATATTAAGGTAAGCATCAGCTGTCAGTCCTCCTTAGAGACGATTGGCGATATTGAAAAAGGCACGTTGGATATTGGCTTGGTAGGAATACCCGCCAATCAGGAGCAGCTGGTTTATACTCCCATTGCGGAAATTCAGGATACGTTTATTGCCACAAAAACCTATTTAAAAAATTTAAAGATTCGTGAAGGAACAGACAGGAATCATTTATTTCAAAATGCGACTTTCATGATGCTGAATAAAGAAAATATATCCAGAAAGTTTATAGACAGCTATCTTTCCAAAAATCAGATTGAGATTGGAAATTTGATTGAAATCGACACCATGGATCTTCTGATTGAATTTGCCAAGATTGATTTGGGAATCGCCTGTGTCATCCGAAATTTTGTAGAAGAGGAATTACAGCAGGGAATCCTTATGGAAATTCCTTTAAAGCATTCCATTTCCAAACGTAAGATTGGATTAGTTTACGAAGATTCAGAGCATGTGACCGATAGCATGAGGCGGTTTATTTCCTATTTTCATAAATAAGATATAACAAAGCGGAAGCTCCTGAACATCTTTTCAGGAACTTCGCTTAGCCGTTTATTTATAATACTGTTGCCAGTTCATGATGACCTCTTCCGCTGCTTCTTTTGTACAATTTAACAGCTGACACAAAGTATCCATGGCGGACTCCTTTAGACCTACTAATAAGTATTTATCAACCAAATCCAAATCGGATTTTTGGCATACTGTTCCGTTTATCATAACGGTATCTTCTCCTTGTTCCAAAGGCCAGTTCCCGTAAGTTCCTGTCACCTGATTTTCCTGCCCCTGAAACCCGATTGGTTCCGTTGAAAAGGCATCCTGTCCATAATATCCCATAGGTTCTCCATAACCGTTATACAAGCCTGCCGTTCTCTGGGCCATTTCCTGTCTTTTGGCATCTGCACGGTTATTTGTGTAAATCACACCAACTACTAAATAAACTGCTCCTAATATGAAATAAATAAATTGTGCAAATACAGTTGGCACAACGCTTAAGTATACCCCAAAAATAAGACCGGCTAACATGAGCATCGTATACGTATAAATGCCAATCCGATATACCTGACCTCCTGATAAGCTTCTTTGGAATATCGCAGAAAAAATGCCTGCAAATAGTGCCAAAAACAATGCAGCTATGAAATGAATAATTGCTAAAAAGGGAAAGATAATAACCGAAAGCATCATAGATGCTTTTCTGATAAAGGATATGCTTTTTTCAAAAAGTTCGTCTCTGGTTCCCTTAACGTGAAGGTCCGAAAAATTCAACTCCCTATATTTATGGTCCTCATAAAGCAGAAGGTTTTTCCGGCTGATCAAAAGAATTCCTTCATAGTTTGTAGTGTCCATGATGTATTCCAAATCGCTTAGTTCAAACTTCTCAATCTCGGAGTCCGCACAGATAAATGAATTTTGAGCAGCTACCTGATAAGGCTCTTCTAAGTGAAGCTCCCCATCTTCCAGGTAAAAATCCGGCAATTCTTCTTTTAGTATCTGTGCAACGGCATCTAGATCCAATGACATCATCAATGATCCCATCCAGACAATCGAATAAAGAAGGGAAAACAATACTACAAACCCAATCATTCGACCGTTTCCGATTGTGATAAGACTTCCATATTGATCCGGCCTGAATAATGCAATCCACAACTGTTTAAAAAAGTTTAACTTTTCTCTTTTCATGCATTAAAAACCCCCATTTTTTTGATAGCCGGAACTATTTCCAACTCCAGTTACAATTTCTATAACTATATCAAAAAAATGGGGAGTGCGTCAACTAAAAAACATTAGGCTTCCAAAAGAGCTTCCAATTCTAAAATCATGGAATTCAGTTCATCCACCTGTTGGGTCAAGGTTTCAATTTCTTTCGTATTGCTCTGAACCATTTGGGTTATATTGCTAAACTCTTCATTTTCGCTGTGGATTCTCTCCGCAATGTCTTCATTTACCGCTACGGTTTTTGAAATCACATTCTCTTGTTGCTTCTGCAAAGCATCTACAGAAGATATGGCATCCGTAGATTTCTTTAACAAATCCATCATGCTGCGGATTCCCTGTACGGTTTCTAAGAGCACCTTGCTCTGATTCATCATCTGCTTGGCATTTATGTTCATAAATTCTGCCACCTCGGAAGTTCCGGTCTGGACTCTGTTTACCACCTCGTCTACCTTTAGCAAAGACTCTCTCGTGTTATTCGCCAGATTTCCTACTTCCTGTGCCACTACCGCAAAGCCCCTTCCTGCTTCTCCTGCCCTTGCGGCTTCTATGGACGCATTGAGTGCAAGAAGATTGGTGGATTCTGCAATTTCATTTATAATATTTAAGGTCTGTCCGATTTCATCCGTTTCCATTAAAAGCTTTTCAGTCACTTCCATTGTATTCTTTGTGGACTCATCTACCGTTTCGCTAATATGAAGCAAATGATTCAAAGCTTTCTCATTGGAAGCCGAAATTTCAGTAAGATTCTTGGAAATCTGATCTGCAAGCTGCATCTTTTCTGCCATGTCGCTGCCCACTTTTTCTAAATCGGTAAGATTCTCGCTGCTTTCCCTTGATTTTTCCAGCATGGCGCTGTTACTATGTAATAAGCTTTCACTAATGGCCGATAACTCTTCCGTGGAAGCGCTTTCATTTTCAGCAGTGGCAAGCAGCGCCTGACTGGCAGCCCCTAATGATTGGGTTAGTTCCGTAACTTTTTTCAGTACCTGCTCAACCCGGTTGCTATTCTTTTCCACTTCATCCTTTTTGGCATTCAGCAAAAAGCAGGATACAAAATAATTTAACAGCAAAAGCCCCAGCATCGTTAAAAAGATGATAGCGATACGTACTAATATTTCCTGAAGTATAATCGACTTGTCCGGCATATTATACCCCGGTCGGATAAACCAGGCTGCTATGCTGGAAATACTAAGACCTCCAATTACACATATACTGAGTTTAAAATCCATGAAAAAGGAAATCAGAACAACAAAATAGTAAGCAACATACCAAAATTCACCTGTAGGGAGCAAAATCGTGAATCCAAAATAATTTAAGAACACTGCAATGCTGACCAACAGCTTGACCCTGCCATAGCTTTTATAATTCAGCCTGCCGGTTTCCTTATCAATAATGGTACGGTACTGCAGAAATAATATGATTTCTTCTGGAAGGGCAATGCAGGCAAAGAAGATAAAAGCATGGAACCATTTCATGCTTTCAAAACAGCCTAGAAATTTCAATAATGGAAAACCCACAGACCCCACTGCGATGCTAAACATTATTACAATGACTACCAGCTTGCTCGTCTTTACATAATACTCTTCAATTACACTCATATTCTTGTTTTCCATGAAATTTTCCTCCAACTTGTCATGTATTGATTCTATGAGTTTATCGACTTTATAAAGCCCCAAAACTTATAAATTATATCCATTATACAAGCTAACTTATATTTTTTCAACAATATATAATAGGTTTTTTCTATTCTTGCATTTATTTTGCACAAATATATATTGATAAGAACAGAAAAAAACATCAATTTGTACAATAAAAGCCGTGGCACAATCTCTTGATGCCACAGCTTTTTATAAAAATTGTCTAATGTAAAAATCCTATTAATTATTAATCAGCTTGTCTTCTCCGTTCCAGCTGTAAAGCTTACGGATTTCTTCCCCTACAATTTCTGAAGGATGCTCTGCAGCCAAGTTTCTCATTGCCCTGAAGTGAGCCTGTCCACCTGCCGGAGACATATCTAACAGGAAATCCTTTGCAAAAGTACCGTCCTGAATATCGGATAAGATTTTCTTCATAGTCTTTTTGGTTTCTTCAGTAATGATCTTAGGACCTGTGATATAATCGCCATATTCTGCCGTATTGGAAATGGAATATCTCATTCCAGCAAAGCCTGACTGATAAATCAGGTCTACGATCAGCTTCATTTCATGAATACATTCAAAATAAGCATTTCTTGGATCATAGCCTGCTTCCACTAATGTTTCATAACCTGCCTGCATCAATGCACACACACCGCCGCAAAGAACTGCCTGCTCACCAAATAAGTCTGTTTCTGTTTCCGTCCGGAAAGTCGTTTCCAAAACACCAGCTCTTGCGCCGCCGATTGCAAGGGCATATGCAAGCGCCATATCCTGCGCTTTTCCTGTGGCATCCTGATGAACTGCCACCAGACAAGGAACACCTTTTCCAGCCTGATATTCGCTTCTTACCGTATGCCCCGGTCCTTTTGGTGCAATCATGGTAACATCTACATTTTTAGGTGGAACAATCTGTCCAAAATGAATTGCAAATCCGTGGGCGAACATCAACATATTGCCTTCTTCCAGATTTGGTTCGATGGATTCCTTGTACATAGCTGCCTGCTTTTCATCATTGATCAAAATCATGATGATATCCGCTTTTTTAGCAGCTTCCGCAGCCGTGTATACCTCAAAGCCCTGTGCTTCTGCTTTTGCCCAGGATTTGGAGCCTTCGTAAAGACCGATGATTACATGACAGCCTGATTCCTTTGCATTTAAAGCGTGGGCATGCCCCTGGCTGCCGTAACCGATTACTGCAATTGTCTTACCTTCTAACAAGGATAAGTTGCAATCTTCCTGATAAAATATTTTTGCCATTTTTATCTCCTCCTAAATAAGTTTAATAAAATTTTATTGAAAGTTAGTAGTTGCTAACTAATCATACGATTGTAACATTTTCTTCTGTACAACTTATGTACTTTCCGTTTTTCAAAATAAGCTCCAACAGACATTAGAAAATCACAGATAAGTAACATTTTCGATTCCCCTGCCAAGTCCTGCGATTCCGGTTCTTGCCAGCTCCAGTATTTCATAGCCGTCTAACAGGCCGATAAACGCTTCGATTTTATCCTGATCCCCTGTAAGCTCAATAATCAGGCTTTCCTTGGAAACATCGATAATATTGGCACGAAAAATATCCGCTACCGCTATGATTGCCTGCCTCTGCATGGGATCTGCCTTTACCTTGATCAGACAAAGCTCCCTGTATACGCTTTCTCCCTGCTTAAGTTCCTTAATGTCCCGAATGTCCACCAGCTTGCCTACCTGCTTTTCAATCTGGTCTAAAATTTCATCATTGCCGCTTGTAACAATGGTAATCCTGGTAAACTTCGGATCAGCTGTCACACCTGCGGTAATGCTTTCAATATTATAGCCTCTTCTGCTGAACAAACCGGATATACGGCTTAAGACGCCGGGGGTGTTGTCCACTAAGAGCTGAAATACTTTTTTCTGCATATTATTGACCTCTTTCCTCTCGGTTCTTTCTATTCTAACAGTAGATAAGTACCCTTGTCAATGTATGAAAACTACTCATGCTTACTATAATCTACAGTTATAAAGAAGATTCTTATTATTCCTTTTCGTTTTCAGAACACTTTGGCAGCGCCAGGGTTCCTGTCCTGGCAACCTCCACGATGCTTACAGATTTAAACATGGTAAGCAGCAGTTTGATTCTTTCCGGCGTATCACAAATCTGAATCATCATAAAGGCTTTAGACATATCTACAATTTCCGCCTTCATAATATCACAGATTTCCACAATGTCCCTGCGGTTGCTTTTGTTGTATTTTACTTTCATGAGCATCAGCTCTCTGGATATGCTGTGGGGTTCATCAAAGGTCTTTATCTTGATAATGTCCAATTTTTTATTCAATTGCTTTTCAATCTGCTCTAACGTCCTTTGATTGCCGCTTGATACAATCGTCATACAGGAAACGCTGTTATCGTCCGTCTCTCCCACTGCAAGGGAATCAATATTAAAGCATCTTCTGGAAAAAAGGCCGGCTACCTTGCATAAAACACCGGAACGGTTTTCCACTAATACAGAATATATCTTTTTCATCTTACACCTCTATTTTACTAAATCCATTGGATCAATTAAACATTCCATCAATACGCATTCATCATGTGCCAGGAACTTATCGACCGCTTCCTCTGCCTCTTCCATATTGCACACTCTGATAAAGGGCATTCCATAAGCCTTTGCAATATGTTCTAAATCCGGGCTTCCTGCTAAATCCACCACGGAATAATGATCTGCATAAGTATAGTGCTGATATTCCCGAACCATACCCAGATAGGAATTCTTCAACACGATTACTTTCGCCTTGATGCCATGCTGTTTCATGGTAGCCAATTCCATCATGGACATTTGGAAAGAACCGTCACCGCATACGGCAATGACCTGCTTGTCTTTTTTAACATATTTCGCACCCATTGCCGCCGGAATGGAATAGCCCATGGTTCCCATGCCTCCGGAAGTCAGAAACTGTCCATCTTTTACGATATGGTAGCCACAAGACCAAATCTGATTCTGACCTACATCAGCCACATAAATGCCATCATCTGCCATTTTTTCGGAAAGCATGGTAATAAATCCTGCCGGGTCTACAAATTCCGGTTTCGGATTTCTCTTTGGCTCCATCGCTTCTTTATACCCTCTTAAGGTCTGGATCCATTCGCTATAATCTCCTGAAATTTCATGCTTTGCAAAATCAAAGAAAATATGTTTCGCATCTCCTACGATTGGAATATGGGGACCTACATTCTTTCCGATTTCTGCCGGGTCCACATCAATATGTACCAATGTCTTGTTATTGGTAATCAGATCCGGCTGGCTGACTGCCCGGTCTGCCACCCTTGCACCAATCATGATCAACAGATCCGATTCATTCATGGCACGATTGGCATAAGGCTTTCCATTATTTCCCACCATGCCAAAATACATAGGATGTCTGGTAGGCATGGCACCGATACCCATCATGGTAGAAACTACCGGAATCTGATATCTTGCCGCAAATTCACGAAGCTCTTTTTCTGCATCTGATAAAAGCACGCCTCCACCAGCACAGATAATAGGACGCTTTGCCTTGTTCAGCGCCGCAACCACTTTGCTTATCTGCACTGCATGTCCTTTTACCGTAGGCTTATAAGTCCTTAAATTCACATCAGAGGGATATTTAAACTTCCCAATAGGAGCATTCTGCACATCAATGGGCACATCAATCAGAACCGGTCCTCTCCTGCCTGTATTGGCAATGTAAAATGCTTCTTTGAATATCCTTGGAATATCCTCTGGATTTTTTACAAGATAGCTGTATTTTACAAAAGATTCCACCGCTCCGGTAATATCCGCTTCCTGAAACACATCGCTTCCCAACAATTCGCTGTTTACCTGTCCGGTAATGCATACAAGCGGAATGCTGTCTGCAAATGCTGTGGCAATTCCCGTAATTAAATTAGTAGCACCCGGGCCTGAGGTTACCGCACAAACCCCAACCTTGCCCGAAACTCTTGCCACACCGCTTGCTGCATGAGCTGCATTCTGTTCCGTACGCACTAAAATACTTTCAATTTTCGAACTAAGAAGACTGTTATAAAAAGGACAGATGGCAACACCCGGATAACCGAACACTGCCTGCACTCCCTCTTCTTCCAAACACTTTATCATGGCATCTGCGCCTATCATAGTTTCAACATCCTTTCTGAATATAATCCATCATCAATCTGTAATATTTAATATTTTTCTGGTAAGCTTTACCGCATCTGCTGCATCCTTGGAATAGCCGTCTGCACCAATTTCATCCGCATATTCCTGAGTGATGACAGCCCCTCCGATAATGATCTTTGCATCCACCTGATTTGCTTCCTTATACGCAATTACCTGCTTCATCTCCTGCATGGTAGTCGTCATAAGAGCCGACAAGGCAATGATTTTTGCATTTTCTTCCCTGGCAACCCGGATGATTTCTTCCTTTGGAACATCCTTGCCAAGGTCAATGACTCGGAAGCCATAATTTTTCAGCATCAGTGCAACCAGATTTTTTCCGATATCATGTATATCCCCTTCCACAGTTGCAATGACTATAGTGGGCATTTCCTTCTCTCCACCCTCTTCCAGTAAATAAGGCTCCAGATATTCGATAGATGCCTTCATTGCTTCTGCACTGGCAATCAACTGGGGAAGAAAATATTTTCCTTTATCAAATAAATCTCCAACCTGGTTGATAGCGGGAAGCAGGCAGTCATCCAGCAGCTCCTTTGGCTTATGGCCGGCCGTTATCGCCTTTTTGGTTATTTCCACAATGGATTTCTTATTTCCTTTTAAGACGGCATCAAATAAGAAAGCAGTTTCGGTTTTTGCTTCCGTATCATGAGTGCCTTTGCTCCTGTCATCCCTCTGGTTTTCTTCTGCGGAGTCTGCATGTTCTTTCAGGAAATTCATTCTTTCAATATAAGTAAGATCAGCTCCTTCTTTATTTAAAAGCAAATCAGAAGCAAATGCACTGTTCACTAAAAGCTCCTGACTGGGATTGGCAATCGCCATGGTCAGTCCCCTTGCAATTGCCATAGTAAGAAATGCCGTATTCACATAGCTTCTTTCTGGCAGTCCAAAGGAAATATTCGACAATCCGCATATGGTAGCAAGTCCCATTTCCCTGCAATAAGTAATCGTTTCCAAAGTTTCTAATGCAGCATTTTTATTGGCTCCTACCGTTGCCACAAGGCCATCCACCACAATATCCTCTTTTGTCATGCCAAGCTCTAAAGCTCTTTTTAGTATCGTATGGATGATCCGCTTCTTCTCTTCCAGGTTTTTGGGAAGCCCTTCATCCGATAAGGGAAGAAGAATAAACATGGCGCCATACTTTTTGGCAATAGGCAGAAGCTTTTCAAATTTTTCCTTTTCCAGAGAAATGGAATTGATAAGAGCCCGTCCCGGATATTTTCGCAACGCTGCTTCTATTACCTCTACATGGCTGGAATCAATTGCCAGCGGAAGGGATGTGATATTGCCAACCGTTTCCAACACCTTCAGCATCATTTCCTTTTCGTCTATGCCGCTCATCCCCATGTTGATATCCAATATGGAAGCTCCGCATTCTTCCTGTTCCCTTGCAAAAGTTTCCACCAGCTCCAAATCGCCTTCCCGAAGCTTTTCCTGAAGCTTTTTCTTTCCGGTAGGGTTAATGCGCTCTCCCACGATCATAAAACGATCCTGCAAAGAAAAACACAAAGCCTGTCTTTCGCTTGCCAGATATCTGAAATTGGTTCTTTCTCTTTTCCTTGTGGACAAATGTCCCGTAGTCTTTACCAGCTCTCTGATATATTCCGGTGTGGTGCCGCAGCAGCCACCCAAAATGGAGGCGCCTGCTTCCACCAGCCCAACCATTTCCTGTGCGAATGTATCCTTGTCCATATTGTATACTGTGGCTCCGGTTTGATCCAATACAGGCATTCCCGCATTTGGCTTTGCGATAATGGGAAGCTCTGTCACCTGTGCCATATCCCTGATTACATGGCACATCTGATCTGGTCCGGTGGAACAATTGGCGCCAATGGCATCCGCTCCCAGACTTGCCAGTACGATTGCCGCACTTTTGGCATCCGTTCCAAATAAGGTCCTGCCGTCACTTTCAAATGTCATGGTTGCCATAACTGGCAGATCGCAGGTTTCTTTAGCGGCAATCAAAGCTGCCCTTGTTTCCTGAAGGCTCATCATGGTTTCCACTACAAGCAGATCCACTCCTGCCTCGGCCAGATATCCGATCTGTTCCTTATATATGTCAATCAATGTTTCAAATTCCATAGTTCCCATGGGGACAAGCTGCTCTCCGGTCATAGTAATATCACCGGCTACCAAAGCCTTTCCTCCTGCGGCTTCCCTGCTGAAAGCGACCAGCTCCATGTTCATTTTGCGGCACTTCTCATCAAGTCCGTATTCTTTCAGCTTGATTCGGTTCCCGGAAAAGGTAGGGGCATATAAAATATTTGTGCCCGCATCTACATATTCCTTCTGCAGCCCGATTAAGACTTCTCTATTTTCCAAAATCCATTTTTCCGGACAGACACCTGCCGGCATTCCTCTTTTCAATAGATTAGAACCGGTTGCACCGTCTAAATAGATGGGTCTTTCTGCTATATATTGTCTAAATTCCTGCTTTGTCATTGTTTCATCCCTTATTTCCAAAATACTTTCTAACTATAGTATCACGAATTCCATTTCCCTGCAACGAAAAGCAATAAAAAAACGGCTGTAAAACAAACAGCCGTTTTTACATTATGTAGATTATTTGAGGATTTTAATCTTTCCAAGAAGCGGAACTTCTTTTTCTTCCTGATTGATAGCAGCAACCAGTCCCATAATCCAGCAAACAAAAACAAAAATGCTTCCTACTACACCTACAATCCAACCAATAACCGGAATAACCGAAATAAAAGTGCAGATAATACCTGCAATAATAACGACGAGTGCCTGATTCAGATGAAACCTAGCCCCCTCCTTATCGCCTGCAACAAAAGCAATTACAGTACCAATCCAAGTTAGATAAGCTACAATACTAGTAGTTTTTGTATCCATTTCTTTCCCTCCTATAAGTTTTCTACCACCACATTATATCCAACAATTTTGAAATATGCAATACAAATATGAAAAAAAGTAAAATTTGTAAAATTTTGTTGCATTTTGTCGACGAAATCCGCTTTTCATTTCTCCATACCGGGAATTTCTGCATTGTCTACCCTGTCAATATCATTGATATACAGGTTCGTTTCTTTGGCGATTACACCAGACAACAAAAGCAGGGCAATCAGGTTTGGTATTGCCATCAGTGCGTTAAACGTATCTGCCAGGTCCCAGACCAGATTTAACGTAATCAAAGGCGCTGCTATCACGGATGCCACATACAAAATGCGGTAAGGCAGCAACGTCTTTCTGCCTCCTAAATATTCTGCACACCGTTCACCATAATAAGCCCAGCCTAAAATGGTGGAAAAGGCGAAGGATACGATTCCAATAACCAAAATAGCCTTTCCAATATATGGAATCTGTGCAAATGCCAGCGAGGTAAGTTCTCCTCCATCGTTGATATTGCCTACGTCAATTCCCGGATTTTTCATAATGCTGCTCACCAATACAATCCCTGTCATGGCACATACCACAACGGTATCCCAAAAGGTGCCCGTAGAGGAAACAAGCGCCTGACGTACCGAATTCCTTGTTTTGGCAGCCGCTGCCACAATCGGGGCTGAGCCCATACCGGATTCATTGGAAAAAAGCCCTCTTGCAATCCCGTATCTGGCAGCCATCATGATGCCGGAGCCTGTCAGTCCCCCCGCGGCAGCCCCCGGTTTAAATGCCATCATAAGAATCGTCTGAATGGACGGAATGATGAAATCATAATTATAACAAAGAATGATTATGCAGCCGATTACATAAAAAAGTGCCATAAAAGGCACTAGTTTTTCACAAACCTTTGCAATAGCTTTTACGCCTCCAAAAATAACTGCCATGGTAAGCACCCCGCATGCAATACCTACCAGCCATCCCGGAGTATCTAAATTTGTTTTCCATACACTGGCAATGGCATTTGTCTGTACCATGGAACCAATTCCGAAAGATGCCAGCACAGCAAATACCGCAAACAAAACTGCCAGCCACTTCATATGAAGACCTCGTTCAAGGGCATACATAGCTCCTCCCTGCATCCGTCCGTCTTTTGTTTTCACCCGGTATTTTACTGCAATCAATGCCTCCGCATATTTGGTGGCAATCCCAAATACTCCCGTAAGCCAGCACCATAATACCGCTCCCGGTCCACCCAGAGCCACTGCAGTTCCCACGCCGATAATATTGCCTGTTCCAATGGTAGATGCCAAAGCAGTGGTCAATGCTCCAAACTGGCTGATATCGCCTTCCGAATCCGGGTCTTTCGTAACAGAAAGCCTGATGGCTTTGAATGTTTTTCTTTGAATAAATCCTGTTCTGAATGTGAGAAATAAATGAGTTCCAAAAAGAAGCACTAACATAGGCGGCCCCCAAAGCACCTGGTTGACAGCTTTCACGGCCACCTGAATTGTATCGAAAATTTCCATCTTATTTTTCCTTTACCTTATTATAGCGTATATGTTCCATCTTCCTTTGCAAGACCTATCAATATTTTCAGACAATTTTCCACTCCGATTCTGGAAGTATTTAAAGAAATATCATAATATTCCGCCTTGCCAAATTCCGTATTGGTATAAAAGGTACAATACTTTTTTCTCATTTTATCAATAGTGCGAATCTCTTCACTCAATTTTCCTTCCGGCACATTGGGCATTTTTCTTTTCATTCTTTTTAAGCGCCAGTAGGGATCTGCATGAATGAATACATGAAGACATTTATCGTATTCCTTTAAAATCTGATTTCCATTTCTTCCGATTATGACACAGTTTCCCTTTTCACCAAATTCACGAATCACATTCTTTTGTGCTTCAAAAAGCGTTTCGCTCAAAGGACGATTATAAAACTCAAAAAGACTCTGCCCGACTCCAAACTCTACCGGCACCTTTTCATCCCATTTAACCATGCTTTGTACATCCACATTGGATTTGGCAGCTGCCTTTAGGATAAGCTCCTTATTGTAACACTCATATCCCAATGCCTTAGCCAGCCTTTCTCCAATTTCGCCACCTCCGGCACCGAATTCCCTGCTGATTGTAATGATTTTTTTCATGGCAGCCTCTCCTATCATCCTATTTTATAAACATCCTGCACATTTTATGCTTCCGTCAGATATTTGGAAAACTCCTGTACAAGCTCCTGTATCTGATTTAACAATTCTTTTGCCTGTTGAGCCTGAAGCTGGTTGTCCTGACTGTACGCCTCCACTTCTTTTGCGCTGCTTGAAACCGCTTCGCTGATTGTGGACAATTGACCGATATTGCCAATAATCGTATCGTTGGAATGAACCAGGTTATTAATTTTCCCATTTATGTCTTCCACATGCTGTGTCAGCGTTTCCAAGTTGCTGCGGACTGCAACAAAAGCATCGGCGGCATTTTCTACCATTTGATTCTGTTGCTCCATGGCATTGATGGACGATTGCACTACTTTTGTAGCATTCTGTGCATTTTGGTTTAATTCCTGAACAATTCCTGATATTTTTTCTGTAGAAAGCCTGGTCTCTTCCGACAGTTTTCTTATTTCATCTGCCACTACTGCAAACCCTCTTCCTGCTTCTCCTGCCCTTGCGCTTTCAATAGAGGCATTTAATGCAAGAAGGTTGGTCTGGCTGGAAATCGAGAAAATCACTTCTGTAATTTCCTGTACTTCCTGCGCTCTTCTTTGCAGTTCTTCCATGGAACCTGCCATACGGGAATTTGTTTCTCCGATGGTCTCTGCCTTTTCCCGTATCTGATTGATAATCTTCAAATTTTCTTCCACGACTTTTTTAGAATCCGTTGCCGTTTCCACCATGGCCTTGGCATTTTCTGCCGTTTCCCCGATTGCATCACTGATTACGGCAGTCATGTTGCCCTGTTCCTGGATGCTGTCTGTGGTTGCCTGTATTCTATCCGAAATATCCCGAATAGAACTATGTACGCTGCCTGAGGAATCCTTCAATCCCTCTAACAGATTGTCTGCGTGCTCCACTTCTTTTATGACACCTTTTGAAATCCGCAGGATATCCTGAAGCATGACATTTTGAATTTCCTTTTCATCCTCTACAGAATGAAGCATATCATGGGTATACTTTATATAGAGCCCGGCCGTGATATGTACCACAATAATAAATACATAGTTTACTATTGTGCAAATAAATGCCATCCCATCTGTTGATCCTAATAAATATCCAGTAACTGCCCATATGATCGTTCGTAAAATAGAAATTCCAAGAACGGTACCAAACACAAGCTTTTCAAATTTCACATCCCGGTATAAAACAAATGCTACCAATACAGGATAGATATAGGAACCCACTAAGATATTCGTCCCTGTTATCATCAAATATCCCCAACCAATCAGGAATCCCAATAGCATGGCATATTTCAGCTTTTCACTTTTCCTATCCTTTTTGTATATCACCCAGTTGATAATCACACTGAGCACTAAGATTCCCAAGGGAATCACTCCCATTTTCCCATAAGAAGTTGCCACTATGAAAGTCTGGATGACTAAGGCCAAAATCAACAACAGCTCCAAAAAGGTAATGCTGATAACTGCAAGCTGATTGGTTTTTGCATTTCTATTTTCCAACTCCTTATATTTTCGATAATTTTGTGTAATTGTCTCTGTTTTTGTATTCCCCATTTTTTCTCCTATCTAGTGCCTTTCTGATTTTCTATATTAATTGACACCTTACCTATATATGGTAACACACTTTACTTCATTTTTCCATTCCATTTTCATAAAAGATTTCACTGGGAAACATATTCCCAGGCTCCTGCTGTCCAAGCCACCATGCAATAAGCGGATACAGGTTCTCTTTTCTAAGCTCTTTTTCAACTTCCAAAGCCTCAACCGGCTTGTTCATTTTTAAATATACATTGAGCTTTTCCATAAGAAAATATTGCCTTGCAATCTGCATGTTATCCTGACTGCTTGCTACATCATCCAATCTTTTTTTCCATTCATCTAACAGCAAAAGAGCCTCTTCATATCTTTTCTCTATCACTGCCTGCCACATAGAAGCCCTCATATATATAAGGTCCAGTTGTTTCCGGGTTTTCTTTCCGCCAGTAACCCTTTTGCTATTTTCAAATATGTTCGGAAGCATTTTTTCTGCCTCCTCTTCGTTTTGCCGAATCATTTCTATGGCAATCCGGTTATTCCAGTATACAAGCTTCACCAAACTCCCTTTTACTTTAGAAGCAACAGAATCAAGAAACCAGGCTGCTTCATCTAATTCTCCGTTGGCGAAAAGACGTTCTGCCAGATTCATGGTATAGATAACCTTGTCAGCTCCTGTGGCCTGTTCTACCAGTTCACGCCTTGCCAAGATACAGGAAGCCAGTTCTTCGGGTCCGTCTGTTTTTAATAAAGCAGCATTTTTTCTGTGCAGTTCTTTCCTCAGACGGATGTGCTCCATGATTCCCAAATCCGGCCTGTCTTTTTTCATTTGGATAATATTTTTTAGGAATACTAGAAAAAATACTACAAATGCACAATAGGCAATCATCCACCAGAACTTTATATCTATGTCCAGCACATATCCAAGTATCATAACAAAAATGGACGGGATTACCATAATGCAATAAGCGATTTTGCCAAAACGATTCATTTCTTTATTCCTTTCCACTTGGAACTTCTACTTCAAAATGAGACTCATCTCCTATTGTGAAAATAAGTTTTTCTACTTTTGCAGAGCTTTTAACCAATACTGTTACCTTCGCCTGACTTCCTGCCGGAACGAAGGTTGAATCCTCTCTGCCAACTTTTGCCCAATTTTCCGCCTCCTGATATACTCCTATTATCTCACTGGATAACGAGTATTCCTCTTGATTTTCTACGTGGATCGAAGGTATGTAATTGCTTTTACTTCCGTGGTTTTCAAGCAGCAATTCGTATTCATATTTGTATTCATATGTCTCTGGATTATTTTCTTCTGTCTTTAGACGGGCATCTGCAATAATCGTTTTGCTCTCATGAACTTCTACCATCCCAAGCGCATCATCACGATATACTGCCAGGCCAATACATTCCACAATCAACACCAATAGGAAGATTCCGGCATATCCTGTTATTTTATAATATGTGCTAAATACTTTTCCAATGAGCCATTCTATAATTTGCTTCACTACCCACATCGCTTACTCCGCCTCCCATTTTATTGGTATTTCATAAATTTTCTGTAATAATTTCACACTTCTTTCTTTCTTTTCATAATCCGATTCACCATAGCAATAGATTGCAAGTTCCGCTTCTGCTAATTCCTCTGGAACAAGAAATAAAAGCAATCCGCCATTTTCCTCTAAATCAACGTCTATTCCATAATCCTTCCACAGCACTTTTCCGTCTATTCCCACTTCATCTCCCAGACGATACGGTTCGATAGGCTCTATATATGCCATCTCCGGCAGCTTCATGTAGACTTGTGTATAAAAAGAAAGGGATGAATATTCTGCTGTTTCATATTTTATGTATAGAAGCTGATAGCCCTTTGGAACCTGAGTATTCCACTCCTTCATAATTTTGCATTCCTGAATTTTCACCACTTCGTCACCGATGTGAATATCTTCCTGCATAGCAGCAGCATCTGCCTTTATAATCCCTACTTCACTTAAGATCATATTGGTTTTTACCTGTTTTGTAGTATCAAAAATAACAATTATAAAAATAATCACCATTGCTCCTGTAAGAAACGTACATAGAATCTTTTGTTTTTCTGTCCATTTGCTGTTTTTTTGAGATTTTTTCTCTGAAACATCTCTCTTAGCGCTTTCCATTTTTGTTACCGTTTTCGGCATGCTCATATACCTTCCGCAATATGGGCAGATTCCGTTGTACTTTTCATATGGATAGCTTTTAAGACATTTTTCGCATGTTATTTTCATAGCTTTATCCTCCGTTTTTCATAAAAGATTTCTTTCCGTTTACATTTGGTGTCTAGGCATCCTCAAAACAAATGGTATATGTAATACCAGCCGCTTCACCAATTTGCGTAATATAATTCTCAATCAATTCTTTTGCCTGAAGCTCTGCAGTATTCAAGAATGAGGAATTGTTCCGGATATTTTCTTCCATTGCCATTTGTGCAGCCTGTATAGCCTGTGTCTGGTCATCTGCAGTAATGGGATTTTTCTGAATCCACTGATCTCCTGATATCACATAGGAATCTTTTGTCCAGGAATCAGAATCCACCCTGCAGGAAACATAAGGCTTTGGAAGCCGGATAGTAATATTTGTCCCCTCCTGCTTCATCTCTATATCCTTTGCCAAAAAACCAATTTCAGCAATCCCCGTATATTCAATCCAAAAGGTTCTTTCCTTTTCACCCCAATGCAGCACTCCTGAGCCTGCTTCTTTTTTTGATTTTGCAACATTATGATATCTGCATTCCACAGTTGCAAGTTCACATATGCTTTTCACCTTACTAATTTGCGGTATATTTATTTCCCCATCCATTTCTTCTTTGGCCAATGTATCTTTCTGTATATACATCTGTGTGTCAGAAAGCTGGTTGCTCCTGCAGCCGGATAATAGAAGAAGCGGTAAACATATTAAAAGGAATAAAATCCATTTGCTCTTTTTCATGCTATTCGCCCTCCCCATATCCAAACACCTTAACTGTATAAGCCTTCTCTGTTTCTATCTGACTGAGCCACGGTTCAATCAAAGCTCTTTCCGCCGCCTTGGCTGCTTCTGTGGCACAAGCCTCTAAATCAGCATCTTTGCTTACTTTATCTGCCAAGTCCTGTTTTGCATACCGATATGCTTCTTCCGCTACCGTTTCTGTATGATACTTTTCTTTTTGGAAAATATATTCCATTGTTCCGGCATTCACAACCGGATCTTCTATCTGCACTTGTGGAAGCCGTACAATAATCGTGTTGGTATTCTCATCCATGCTTACTGTTATCCTGGTTACGTCTATTCCTGCCTTTACAGTTCCTTCGTATGCAACGTAGTATTTTACATTGCCATCTTCATCACATATGGTTGCATACCCATTATACGGATATTCTGCTGTGTATAGCTGATTTTTCTTTATCACCTTTTCTAATGTTGATTCTGTTACTGTTGTAACTTCCCCTTCCCTGCCAATGATATTTTCTTCCACAAAATTGCCTGTTCCAGAGAAAAAATGTTTTTTTATCAATAGGCCCGCAATGCAAATCACGATTGCCATCACAGCAGTCAACACAATTTTTATAATCCATTTCTTTTTATCCATAAGTATATCCCCATATGTCTCGCTTTTTCTATTTTATGATTTATTTATACAAAATATTTATTATCCCATCAATACTATTATGGGATAGGAATATAGAAAAAGCAATCTAATTTTTGCTATCATTCATTTTCATGAAATGCTTGAATTTTTCCATCAAACATGTTACATTGTAAGCATAGATAAAAGGAAGTAACCGCCCACAAAGTGGTTAGCCTCCTTAGTAGGTTATAAGCCTGCCACGACCGCTAAGTACAAGGCAGGCTTATTTATTTTCGCTTGTTATTCCTATCTATGTAGGCAAGCAGTGTAATCAGGAACGAACCGCCTAAAAATAGCAGGCTTAAACTTTCGTATATATCCATCTGCACCACCTCCCTCTTTTTCAAGCTTGGGAGGTTTACCACCTTGTAACACGATTACTCCTTTTCCTATTATAGAATATACGTTTCTTTCCGTCAAGTTATATCAAAATGCCGTAATTCCGAAGAATTACGGCATTTTAATAGTTTAAAATAAAGTTTATTTCTTAGAATTTGCCTTCCTTCGCAGCTTCCTCAATCGAAACAGCTACAGCAACAGTCATTCCAACCATCGGGTTGTTACCTGCGCCGATCAGACCCATCATTTCAACGTGAGCCGGTACGGAAGAAGAACCTGCAAACTGTGCATCGGAATGCATACGTCCCATTGTATCTGTCATACCGTAGGAAGCAGGGCCTGCAGCCATGTTATCCGGGTGAAGGGTACGTCCTGTACCACCGCCGCTTGCTACGGAGAAGTACTTCTTGCCCTGTTCGTTACATTCCTTTTTGTATGTACCTGCAACCGGGTGCTGGAATCTGGTTGGGTTGGTGGAGTTACCTGTAATGGAAACGTCAACACCTTCCTTGTGCATGATTGCCACACCTTCACAAACATCATTTGCACCGTAGCAGTTTACTTTTGCACGAAGACCTTCGGAATAAGATTTTCTGTATACTTCTTTTACTGTATTAGTGTATGGATCATATTCGGTTTCTACAAAAGTAAATCCGTTGATTCTGGAAATAACCTGTGCAGCATCCTTTCCAAGTCCGTTTAAAATAACTCTTAAAGGTTTCTGACGTACCTTGTTTGCCTTTTCTGCAATACCGATAGCGCCTTCTGCTGCAGCAAAGGATTCATGTCCTGCCAAAAAGCAGAAGCATTCTGTCTCTTCCTCTAATAACATTTTACCAAGGTTACCATGTCCAAGACCTACCTTACGGGTATCTGCAACGGAACCCGGAATACAGAAAGCCTGAAGACCTTCTCCGATTGCTGCTGCTGCATCTGCTGCTTTTCTGCAGTCTTTCTTAATTGCGATTGCTGCACCTACTGTATATGCCCAGCAGGCATTTTCAAAACAGATTGGCTGAATGCCTTTTATCTGATCGTAAACATTCAGTCCGGCATCCTTTGTAATTTTTTCAGCTTCTTCGATGGAAGAAATTCCATAGCTGTTTAAAACACCATTGATTTTATCAATTCTTCTTTCATATGATTCAAATAAAGCCATTTCTCATTTCCTCCTTCTTCTATTCCTGTCTTGGGTCGATAATCTTCACTGCATCTGCAACACGACCGTACTGTCCTTTTGCTTTTTCCCATGCAGTATTTGGATCATCGCCTTTTTTGATGAAATCAGTCATTTTTCCAAGACTTACGAACTGGTAACCGATGATCTGGTCATCTGCATCCAAAGCGATACCGGTTACATAACCTTCTGCCATTTCCAGATAACGGGGTCCCTTTTGAAGAGTTCCATACATGGTGCCAACCTGGGAACGTAAGCCTTTTCCTAAATCCTCAAGACCTGCGCCTACTGGAAGTCCGTCTTCTGAAAATGCGCTCTGTGTACGTCCGTAAACGATCTGTAAGAATAATTCTCTCATTGCTGTATTGATTGCATCACATACAAGGTCTGTATTCAATGCTTCTAAAAGAGTTCTTCCCGGTAAGATTTCGGAAGCCATTGCGGCAGAGTGGGTCATGCCGGAGCAGCCGATTGTCTCTACTAATGCTTCCTGGATAATGCCTTCCTTTACATTTAAGGTAAGCTTGCAGGCACCCTGCTGAGGTGCACACCAGCCTACACCGTGTGTCAGACCGGAAATATCTTTAATTTCTTTTGCTTTTACCCATTTTGCTTCTTCTGGGATTGGAGCACAGCCGTGGGCAACGCCCTGTGCAACCTTACACATTTCTTCTACTTCTTTTGAAATAATCATGTGAAATCTCCTTTCAATATGTAGCTTTTATTTATTTAACAAGGCTCTTTGGCTTTGTTATAACCGCTTTTTTCATTTTGCCATACTTCGGTAAAAAAATCCAGTATTTTTGATAATTTTCTTCAATAAATATAAAATATAGTAATTCGGGATTTTGGATGACCGGACGTGGGAGGCGGCATGGCATGGGATAGGATTGTCTTCTAGGCACGCTTTCGCTCTGCAAAGACGTAGCGGTACTAACGCACCAAAATACGGTGCGTAAGGACCGACGACTTTGCCAAGGCCCGGAAGGCAATCCTATCCCATGCCATGCCGCCTCCCACTGTGTATTAAAAAAGTCAAAAATTCTATATATATAAGCTCCTATGGGCTTTATGACAGCATCATTCTGTCATTGGCAAATTCTCCGCCGCTGGCTTCTTCAAATTTCTTTAAAAGATCCGCCACTTTCAGGTTTTTCTTTTCTTCTCCTGCTACGTCATAAATAATGTTTCCTTCGTGCATCATGATCAGCCGGTTGCCAAGGCGGATGGCGTCCTTCATGTTATGGGTTACCATTAAGGCTGTCAGGTGTTCTTCATTTACAATTTTTTCTGTCAGATCCAGGACGGTTTTTGCCGTCTTTGGGTCCAATGCCGCCGTGTGCTCATCCAAAAGCAACAGCTTTGGTTTCTGGAGGGATGCCATCAGTAACGTAAGCGCCTGTCTCTGACCGCCGGAAAGAAGTCCTACTTTGGAGGTAAGCCTGGTTTCCAGGCCAAGGCCTAAAACCTTTAGTTCCTCCACGTATTTTTCCTTTTCCTCTTTTGTAATGCCCCATTTTAATGTTCTTCTGGCCCCTCTTCTGTAGGCAAGCGCCAGATTTTCTTCAATTTCCATGCCTGCTGCTGTTCCCCGCATAGGATCCTGAAAGACTCTGCCTAAATATTTTGCACGTTTAAATTCGGGTATTCTTGATATATTTACGCCATCTAAGACGATTTTTCCCGCATCAATGGGATATACTCCTGCAATCATATTCAGCATGGTGGACTTTCCTGCACCATTGCCTCCGATTATGGTTACGAAATCTCCCTCATTCAGCTGAAGGTTCACTCCTGTCAGCGCCTTCTTCTCGTTAATAGTTCCTTTGTTGAAGGTCTTTTCTACATTGGTTATCTTTAACATGTGCCGTTTCCTCCTTCGCTATAGGAACGTTTCATCTTCCATTTATCGATTGCTACCGGAATGCAAAGAGCCAGTGCTACGATAGTTGCAGACAAAAGCTTCATGTCGTTTGCATCCATGCCAAGTCTTAAAACGATGGCGCGGATTACAAAATAAACAACGCTTCCCACAACAGCAGACGTAAGCTTTGCTCCAAAGGAACGCAATTTTCCCATAAGCACGTCACCGATGACAATTGCCGCAAGTCCAATGACGATGGCTCCGGTTCCCATGCCGATATCCGCATATTTCTGGCTCTGGCACACAAGTGCTCCCGATAAGCCCACCAGGCCGTTTGAAATCATCAATGCCAGCATTTTCGTAAATTTTGTATTTACTCCAAGGGCTCTGATCATATCCTCGTTATTGCCGGTAGCCCGCAACGCAGAACCGATTTCCGTACCAAAGAACCAGTACAGTCCTACAATAATAAGCACTGCAATGAGAATGCCTATAATCAGGGTGGTGATACCCTGATCTGTTCCAAAGGTGACCACTGCCTTTGATATAATGGTATCCACCTTTAATAAAGGAATATTACTTTTTCCCATGATTCTTAAATTCACGGACCAAAGGGCAATCTGGGTCAGAATCCCTGCCAGAATTGCCGGTATATCAAATACGGTATGCAAAAAACCGGTTACAGCTCCTGCTAATACGCCAAACAGTGTAGCGGCTAACAACGCTACAAAAGGATTCACTCCTTTCCCCACTACTAACATTGCACATACACATCCGCCAAGCGCAAAGCTTCCGTCCACGGTCAAGTCCGCAATATCCAAAAGCTTATAGGTTATGTATACGCCAAGCACCATGATACCCCACAAGATTCCCTGGGATACGGCGCCCTGCATCGAAATCAAAAAACCACTCATGCCCTGTTTCCTCCTAATTGTATTCTGAATTGGCTCACTGCTTCTATTTTAAAGAATTTCGGGGAAGATAGCAAGGGGGAATTTGGGGATTCTTTCTTTTTTGTGGCGTGGAAATGGGCTTTGGGATGGAAAAGGATTTGGATAAGGGGACATGGGAGCCTACAGAGCTTAAATCCACCTTCAACGAATTTATTGACAGGTATTTCCCGTTACAGAAAAGACCATCGGACTTTTACAATCCAAATGTACGATACAGCCATGCTTTACTATCAACCAACATATGCAAAATTCTAACTATGTAAATGATGTCCGCTTCAATCACATAATAAATCTTGTAATTGCCTCATCCCCGTATTTCTTCTCCAATCTGTCACATACAGTATTAAATTCTTTTGTCTTTCCCTCTTTTATCTGTTCCAACCCTGCCATTACAAGTTCTCGAACTTCTTTTTTCTGTTCATCCAAAGCTCTCTGGTAATCTTCTTTCAGTGATACAACCATAAATTCAGTCCTTTCTGCTTTTATTATCAGCATTCCCTTCAATGAAAAATTTACTCTTATTACTTAATATGATATCTTAGTCAAATGATAATTGCAACATATTCTCAATTGAACCTCTCAAAAAGATTAGCGGGTAACACCAGAAATCATGCGGTTTGCTTCCTTACAAAAAGATAGTAATATATTGCGTACAAAACACATATTATGGTTCCGATAATTTCAACTGCAAATATTGGCTCAGCTTCGAATGAACCTAAAATATCAACTATTGAATGTACAATAATACAATTCAAAATACTTTTTGTTTTATAGAAAACAGTAGCAAATACTATGCCAATTGCAAAAGCATACAACACTTGAAGCAGAACATACAGGTAAGGATAACTTCCAATATTAACAAGATGAAACACTCCAAATATCAGACTGGAAATCATGATTGCTCTATTTTCATGGGACTTTTCTTCTATAAAGCGGCATAAAAAACCCCTGAAAATCAGTTCTTCCATGATTCCCACAAAAATACTGTTAATGACGGCAACCATTATATTTATTCTTGCACCGAAAAATAAATATGGAAGATTAACGAGCGGAATAAGGAATAGCAGGCCATTTATTTTAAAACAATTATCACATTCCCATAAACGAATTCCAAAATAGGATTGTCTTTCTTTTTTTCCTATCAAAAAAAATATGATTAGTAATACTAGAAATGCACTGGACAACTCAGCAAAAGTTTCGTTTACATTTAATGTTCCTATTAGAATCCCACGAATAAGTGATTGCGAAAGATACAATATAGCTGCAACGATTGTTAAAATTATAGATTTTCTCCTCATGACACAACGCCTTTCATTATTTTTTCAAACATTGCCGTCAAAAGAATACCGAATATCATTTAATACATTCGTTTTTATATCTCATGACTTTCGTATATTTTAATCCTTCCATTGCAAAAAATTTTCAAAGAACTCTCACAAAAATCTTAATTTTCTCTTAATCTCACCCTGCCTGAATTGATTTTTTAAGCGGTATTATGCTAATCGTTACTATTTTGCCTCAATGGATAACCGATTGCATTCCAATCCCCACTCTTCTTCTATCTTCCATACCTATTTTTTCTTAACATGGCTATTCTATCACCCTTTGACAAGAACTGCAATTATAAGCTCATATGTAAAACTTTTCACAAATCTATTGAAATTCAAGACTTTTTATCCTACAATATATCATATTGATATATTTATTTGATATATTTTTTATACTTAGAGTAATTATGATGGAAAGAAAGGAAAAGAACAATGGCAAACGAGAAAAAAATTGATTGTGTCATATTGGGTTTATTAAGCCATGAAGAACTGACAGGATATGAAATCAAGAAAAGAATGGACACAATGCTTAAATATTTTTGGAGTGCCAGCTACGGCAGCATATATCCCGCATTAAGCGATTTGGTTCATCGTGGCCTGGCTACCAAAAGAGAATCTGGCGAAAACAAAAGAAATAAACTGATTTATGCTATAACGGACCATGGACGGGACTATCTAAAGGAATGGCTGACCCTGCCCGTCTACAAAGATGAGCTTCGCTACGAAACCTTACTCAAACTATTTTTCGGAAATGAACAAGGTGCAGAATGCGCAGTACATCATATTGCATCTTTTGAAGAAAAAATAGAAAAAGAACTGCCCTATCTTCTAGGTGCACAAGAAATCTTAAAGAAAAGCCTCAATGACGACACCGCTCACAAATACTATTTGCTTACGGTAGAGTTTGGAATAAAGACCTATGGCGCTTATTTAGAATGGTGTAAAGAAGCCAAAACACTTTTAATGGAGAACAGAGGATGAGCAAATGTTGGGACATTTTGGATTTTCATATATAGGGCTGCTATTTTTAATATTGTTATTCATTCCTAATATTCTTTGGATAGGAAAAAAACCGCAGGGATATACTTCCCAAAATGAAAACAGCATATTGTTATTCTTAGAAAGAACAGGTGAAGTGCTGACTGCAATTTGTGTATTGATTTTTGATGATTTTAATTTGCACGCTTGGTCAAATTGGTCCTGGTGGCTTATTTTGGCCCTTCTATTCATGGCAATGTATGAATTATGGTGGATACGCTATTTTCGGAGCCAAAGGCAGCTATCAGATTTTTATAGTAGTTTCTTAGGCATTCCCCTTGCCGGAGCAACGTTACCTGTCATTTCTTTTTTCCTGCTTGGCATATACGGCAAAGTCATATGGCTGTCAGCCGCTACAATACTCCTTGGAATTGGGCATATAGGAATTCATATACAGCATCAAGTCAGCATAAGAGAAAAAGCCGCTAAGCCCTAATATTTACGGGCTTTGCAGCTTAGCTCCTTACATCCCGGTCTATTTCCTGACCATCTCATGAATCTTCTTCATAGCCTCTCTTATCCCGCCAACNTCATCGATAATCCCTTCTTCCACCGCTTCCTCACCAACTAAAATACTNCCCACATCCTTCGTCAGCACCTCGGTTTCCATCATCAGATCCACCAGNCGCCTTTCCGAAATCCGGCTGTGCTTTACAACAAATCCGGTAATTCTTTCCTGTATCTGTTTAAAATAATCAAAGGTCTGTGCCACNCCGATTACCATCCCGTTTAAACGNACCGGATGAATCACCATGGTTCCCGTTGGGACGATATAGGAATAATCCGTACTGGNNGCAATGGGCACACCAATGGAATGGCTTCCCCCAAGCACAAGAGAAACCGTAGGCTTGCTTAAGGAAGCAATCATTTCCGCTATGGCAAGTCCTGCCTCCACGTCTCCGCCCATNGTATTTAATAAAAACAGCACNCCGTCTATGTCCTGGCTGTCCTCAATGGTTGCAAGCTGGGGAAGCAGATGTTCATATTTGGTAGTTTTGGAGCCGCTTGATAAGTTTTCATGTCCTTCAATTTCCCCAATAATGGAAATCAACTGAATATTATGTTTTTCCTTGTTCTTATTCAAGGTAGTCTGACCGCTTTCCTTGATNCGTTCATCCGAATGCTCTTCCTGCTTTCTCTTTTCTTCCTGATTNACGTTTCCCTTTGTCTCCTGCCTGTTCTTTTTCTTACTATCNTCTTTCATAGGGACCTCCCATGGTTTTCGTTTTTTCAATGACGAACATGACCTTCCTTTTCACGCNTGCCCCATAACTTAAGGAAGCACAAAAAAGGAAGCTTTCGCTCCCTTTTAGTTTTCTACTTATCCGATTTTTTATNCAACNTCAAAATAATTTTTGTCCGGCTCCTCNATATCGTAATGCATTTGCTCCTCCGGCACCTGGTATTCATAATCCATTTCCTTTTTCACATGCCTTTTGGGAACCGGAAGCGGATTTTCTATAAATTGAGTGTGAGTCATATTTGGCCGCTCCAATTTCATGTTTGTTTGTTTTTCCGGCTGNTCCAGTTTCANATCCTGCTGTTTCNCCCCTNCAGTCCCTTTAGAAGCTTNCGTTTNTTTCANTGGTTCCGCTGCCGCCGGCTGCTTATCTCACGCTCTTACGGAAAANTGGTTTTTCTTCCTCNCCTGAAAGNAATCCTGCNGCAATCATGGCATTTCTNCGGATTTCCTCATCCGTCAATTCCAGAAAATTGGGAATGCCNTCCCGCTCCTTGATCACTTCCTCTTTTTCCATNTTTCCTGATATCGTTTCNTTTTGCTTCATCTGCTCACCTATCTTTTCAACCTGCAACGATTTTCCTGACTCCGGATAATTCTGCCTTCTTTTTGCCACAATGGCATTNATTACCGCCTTTATTATGGAAGAAACCAAAAACAAAAGCAACAGGCAGAAAAATTCTGCAATTAAAANACCATCATAATTATAAAGTTCATAAATGACAAANGGATANATTCCATATNCCAATGTGAAAACTCCNGAAAGCACCGGCTTTCCAANCTTCTCAATGGAAAANAANAAAAGCAGGCAGTTTATCATGCGAAGGAAAATATGATATCCAATCATCACTCCCGNCTTTTCCCCNAAAAACAAATACAGGCAGTTTATGCTCTTTATATAGACAAAATCCCATACACCCATNAGATTTCGTACGATAATCTGTTCCTTTGGACCCTTTAGAAGTCCNTAGCTGTCATTAAAATAAGAAAAGGGGCTGTGATAAAGCCCGAAAAAAGCACAGAACAGAACAAGAAAAAATANAATTCTCATTACGATTCCAAATACTTTTCTTTTCTTAGCTGCTTCCATAACAGTCCCCCTGAAATCAGTCCGTCATTTCCCCATCATCCGTCAATAATATCTCAATATTATATCTGGGCCTATNCTTTACCTCCGTATAAATCTTTCCGATGTACTGNCCGATCAGCCCGATGGAAATCAACTGCAGCCCNCCTAAAAACCAGATGGACAAAATCAGTGAAGTCCAGCCCGCCACCGTTCTTCCCATCAAATAGGAGGCNAAGGCATAAACNGCNGCCAGCACNCAAAGAANAATAATGAACAATCCCATTCCCAAAATGAANCTGATGGGCTTTACGCTAAAGGAGGTAATCCCGTTCCAGGCAAGGGCAAGCATTTTTTTCAGCGGATATTTGGATTCTCCCGCCACCCTTTCCTTTCTCTCATAGTATACNCAATCCGTTTCATAACCGATTAAAGGAACGATTCCCCTTANAAACAGATTGCTTTCCCCGAATTTGGAAAAATGCTCTACGGCTCTTTTACTCATAAGACGGAAATCNGCATGATTATAAACNGTTTTTACCCCCATAACNTCCATNACCTTATAAAATCCCTGGGCAGTAGTCCGTTTAAAGAAGGAATCCTTNTTTCTGTCATTGCGTACCCCGTAAACAATGTCCTTTCCTTCATGATACTTATCAATCATATCTTCAATCACAGCGGTATCGTCCTGNAAGTCCGCATCAATGGAAATAATCATATCTGCAAGCTTTCCNGCTTCNNTAAGNCCNGCNGTCAGGGCATATTGATGNCCTACGTTTCCCGCCAGCTTCAGTCCGAANACCTGCTTANCTTCCTTGTTGGACTGCTCTATNATCTCCCANGTCCGGTCCTTACTTCCNTCATCTACCAATAACAAAAAGCTGTCNGGACTGATTTTNCCTTTTNCATGGAGATCCTTCAGTATTCGTTTTAATTCTGTGATTGAAAAGGATAAGGCCTCTTCCTCATTATAGCATGGTACTACAATCGCTAATCTATCCATTTCCGTTTCCTTNCATATTCTATGAANTCTTTTTCCTGATTATGCNTTNCTTAATGCCTGCTCTAAATCCTTTATAATATCATCCACATGCTCAATNCCTACAGAAAGCCGGATCAGTCCCGGNTCCACTCCCGCTTTTTCTAACTGCTCGTCATTCATCTGCCTGTGTGTATGGCTTGCCGGATGAAGCACACAGGTTCTGGCATCTGCCACATGGGTAACGATTGCTGCTAACTTNAGGCTGTCCATAAAGGAAACGGCTTCTTCTCTTCCGCCCTTTAATACAAAGGAAATGACNCCNCAGCTTCCATTTGGCATATATTTCTGTGCCAGCTCATAGTAGCGGTTGCTTTTTAAGCCCGGATAATTCACAAAAGCCACCTTNTCATGATTTTCCAGATATTCTGCCACCTTCTGGGCATTTTCGCAGTGTCTNGGAACTCTTAAATGCAGGGTTTCCAGACCCAGATTCAGATAAAAAGCATTTTGCGGGGACTGGATAGAACCTAAATCCCTCATAAGCTGCACCGTTGCCTTTGTAATATAAGCAGCCTTGCCGAATCTNTCCGTATAGACCACACCGTGATAGGATTCATCCGGCGCACAAAGTCCCGGAAACTTGTCCGGATATTGATTCCAGTCAAAATTGCCGCTGTCCACAATGGCGCCNCCTACGCACACAGCATGNCCATCCATATATTTTGTGGTGGAATGNGTAACNATATCTGCCCCAAATTCAAAAGGACGACAGTTAATGGGCGTCGGGAACGTATTATCCACAATGAGCGGGACACCATGTTTATGGGCAAGAGCNGCGAATTTCTCAAAATCCAGCACCACAAGAGCCGGNTTTGCAACACTTTCCGCCAGTACACATTTNGTATTTTCTTGAAATGCCTTGTTAAGCTCCTCCGCCGGAGCATCNGGNTCNACAACCGTACATTCGATNCCCATTTTTTTCATGGTTACAGTCAAAAGGTTGAANGTTCCTCCGTAAATAGTGGAGGACATGATACAATGATCTCCCGCTTCACAAATATTAAAAACCGCATAATAATTAGCAGCCTGACCGGAAGAAGTCAGCATGGCGCCTACGCCTCCCTCNAGCTCACAAATCTTTTGNGCTACCATGTCATTGGTAGGATTCTGGAGCCTTGTATAGAAATAGCCGGCTTCCTCTAAATCGAACAGCTTTCCCATCTGNTCNGTGGTATCNTATTTAAACGTAGTNCTCTGATAAATGGGNAGAACTCTGGCCTCTCCCTTTCCCGGCTTCCAGCCTGACTGTATNCATATNGTGTCCTGTTGGTAATTGCNCATATACATCTTCTCCTATTCATCCCAATTATGATATACGGACTGAACGTCATCGTCATCCTCTAATAANTCCAGTGTCTTCTGCAGGGATTTAATCGCTGCTTCATCCTTAAGCTCCACATAGGTCTGTGGAATCATGGTCACTTCCGCAGACATCATAGGAATATTCTCTTTTTCCAGCGCATTGTACACTCCGGTAAATTCATCCGGATCCGTTGTGATTTCAAAGCTGTCTTCCTCTTCCGAAAAGTCCTCGGCTCCCGCATCCAAAGCTAACATCATAAGGTCGTCTGCCTCCATGGAACATTCTTCCTTGTCAATGATGATCTGCCCCTTTTTATCAAACATAAAGGATACACAGCCGGGCGTTCCGATGCTGCCGTTTCCTTTTGTAAAAGCGCTTCTTACATTTCCTGCCGTCCGGTTCTTATTGTCCGTTAAGGCTTCCACGATAATGGCAATGCCGTTTGGTCCATAGCCTTCATATGTAATATGCTCATAATTTACATTTCCGCTTTCTCCGGCTGCCTTCTTGATTCCTCTTTCAATTGTATCGTTTGGCATATTGTTTGCCTTTGCCTTTGCAATGACTGCGGCAAGCTTAAAATTATTGGCAGGGTCCGGACCGCCCCCCTCCTTTACGGCAACTGCGATTTCCCTTCCAATGATGGTAAAGATCTTCCCCTTTGCCGCATCGTTTTTTTCCTTTTTATGCTTAATATTTGCAAATTTTGAATGTCCTGACATCTTACTCTTCTCCTTGTTCCTTTTTTTCTTTTTTCAGTTTTGACACCAATACTCTTTTTATGACTTTATTTTCGATGGATAACACCTTAAAATGATATCCTCCGTAATCCATGTCAAACAAATCATCATCATTTGGAATTCGTTCCAATCGGGAAATCAGAAACCCATTCAAGGTTTCAAATTCTTCATTTTCAAATTCAAACCGAATCGAAAACCGTTCTTCCAGTTCATCCAAAGGGGTAAGTCCATCTATTTCATAAGTGTCCTCTCCCTTTTCCTGAATAAACACCTGATCTTCGTCGTATTCATCCAGTATATTTCCTACGATTTCCTCTAAAATATCCTCCATGGCAATGAGCCCGGAAGTTTGTCCATATTCATCAATGACGATGACAATATGGTTTTTCAAAGCCTGCATGCTCCGAAACAGCGAATCGATGTTTCGTGTTTCCGGTATGAATTTTGCTTCCCGGATAATCCGCTTTACGGACTTTACCGGCCTGTCATTCATTTTCCCTTCCTGCAGCACCTTAAAGGCATCCTTTACATGAATGATTCCGATGATATGATCAATATTTTCTATGTAAACCGGATAACGGCTGTTCTTTTCATTCAGCATGAACGTAACCGCATCCTGCAGGGTGGTATTTCCGTCTATTGCCACGATATTGGAGCGGTGGGTCATAATATCCTTTGCTTCCTTATCGGAAAATTCAAAGATATTATTGATCATCTGTGCCTCGCTGTCATGCAGCACTCCCTGTTCGTGGCCCTCGTTTACCATAGAAATAATCTCATCTTCAATTTCATCATTCTGATGTCCGCCAAAAATACGGGTTAAAAAACGATAATTTTTAGGCGACCCTTCTTCCATCTGTCAAACTCCTTCTTTCCAAATTCTGTGGTCTGCTTTCCTGCCCCACATAGGACTTACCCTAAAATATACCATAATATTAACCACTTCGTCAAACCCCGCTTTTCTTCTTATGTATTTAGTTCTAAACTAATTAAAAGGCCTTTATTTACCTTTTCCATGATTTCACTGTCTAAATGGCAGATTCTTTCTTTCAGCCGCTTTTTGTCTATGGTACGTAATTGCTCTAAAAGCACCACGGAATCCTTTACCATATGATATCGTTCCGCCTGGATTTCAATATGGGTAGGCAGCTTTGCTTTATTCATTTTTGATGTGATGGCGGCACAGATAATGGTAGGGCTATGTTTGTTTCCGATGTCATTTTGTACAATGAGCACCGGCCTGATTCCTCCCTGCTCCGAACCGATTACCGGTCTTAAATCCGCATAATAAACGTCTCCCCGTTTCATATTCTACAACCTCTTTTCTAAAAGCTTTCAAGTAGTATTGCCATTTTTTTTCGTTGTATTCAATAGGGAGAAGATTTTTTATCATTCAAAGAAATAAATGGTCTCACAGTCCTCATAATAGTCCTTAGAAGCAATTGGCCTGCCATGTTTCATATAAACCCTGGGAATCCGTTTTCCCAGGTCACAGGCAAGCTCATAATGGAATCTTCCAGAAAGCTCACCCAAATATTCCATGGTAAGCTGATTTTCCCCGTCCTTTCCAATGAGTGTCACTTCATCGCCCTCTGCAGCTTCTATAATATCCGTCACATCCACCATAAACTGATCCATGCAGACTCTTCCTAAAATCGGGGCTTTTTTTCCGTGAACCAGAACATGCCCTTTGCCCGACAGACTCCTTGGATATCCATCCCCGTATCCGATTGGTATGGTTGCGATTCTCATAGGCTTTTTCGCTGTATAGGTTCCCCCATAGCTGACCTGGGTTCCTTTTTCAATGGTCTTTACATAGACGATATGGCTTTTTAAAATAAGGGCCGGCTCAAGAGGCACGATATCCTCCGGAACGAATTCAGAAGGTCTAAGGCCATACAGGGCAATTCCTGCTCTTACCACATCCATTTGTGACTCTTTCATTCCGATGATTGCCGCACTATTGGCACAGTGCTTCAAAAGGATCTTCCTGCCTGCTTCCCTTTCCACTTCCGATACCTTTTCCAAAAACTTCCGGTACTGCTTGAGCTGTTCGTATGCTGCTGACAGCTCTTTTTCATCTGCTTTTGCAAAATGGGTATAGATTCCCTCCGGTTCTAAGTTATCCATAGCTAACACTTTTTTTACGAAATTGATCCCCTCTTCATCCGTCCGTATACCAATTCGGGACATGGCGGTATCCACCTTTATGTGCACCTTTGCCTTTTTTCCTGCTAAAGCGGCAATCCGGTCTATTTCTTCTGCCATATCCTCTTTGAACACAGTAAAGGAAATATCCTGCTCCACCATACTTTTATAGGAATAAGGAAAGGTATAGCCCAAAATGAGAATGGATTTTTTGATACCCGCTTTCCGAAGCTGGAAGGCTTCCTCCGGCGTAGCCACTGCATAACCATGCAAAAAGTCCAGATGCTGCGTCTCACGGGCAATTGCCACGGCGCCATGGCCATATCCATCGGTTTTGATCACCGCCATTATCTTTGTATCCCCATTCAGATTTTTCCTCATGCTTTCTAAATTGTGCCTGATAGCATCCAAATCCACATAAGCACAAACTCTGTCATAATGCTTCATCCTTTTGTCCTCTTTCCGCCTTTTTGTTTCCTCTTCTATTTTTTTATTTTGCGCTTTATTTCAAAAAACAGGGAAGCTCCTTGATAATGTCCGATGCCATTAAATAGGCGCTGCCATTTCTTTCTTTTGCCTGGTCTCCACACAATCCATGCAGGAAAACTCCCATACAGACAGCCTCGTAAGGCTCCATACCGCTTCCAAGCATTCCTGCCAGCATTCCGGTCAGCACATCCCCGCTTCCTGCCGTAGCCATCCCTTCATTTCCGGAACGATTTATATAAACCCGCCCGTCATTCCCGTTTATTACCAGTGTCCTTGCTTCCTTGCATACAAGAATGATTCCCATCCGTTTCGCATAAGAAAGTCCTTCCTCTAAAAGATTTTCTTTTACCTCTTTGATGTCTTTTGAAAGAAGTCTTGCAAATTCCCCCAGATGGGGCGTGAAAATAATAGGGAATTTCCGCGACTTTGCACGAAAGCACAAGTATTCCTGCAATTTTCTATTTTGGCTGATGATCGTCAGGGCATCCGCATCCACTATGACAGGCTTTTGATCCTCCTGTAATACATAGGATACGATTTCCTCCGCCAAAGGTCCAAGTCCCATCCCCGGCCCTAAAATCACTTCCGAAGCAAATTCGTAGGTATTCTTTAAATCCGCCATTTCCCCAGCCGTCAGTGCCGTATCCTTCTCCCGATAGGTGGCAATCACCGCTTCTTTTACTTCCCTTGCCAGAATGTCCCTGTTGGTTTCCTCTGTAAAAGCCCTTACATAGCCGCAGCCTGTGCGGTAAGCGGAAAGAACCGATAGCAGCAATGCTCCGCTTATCCTGCTGCTTCCCGCAAAAACAGAAAGCTTTCCGAAGGAACCTTTATTCCCGGTCCTGCTTCTTTCCGGAATCCGTTTCAAGTCTTCCTCTTCATAAGTAAAAACCTTTGGCAGCTCTTTTCCAAATGCCGCATCCCGGATTCCAATATCCCTGCATATCACCTCACCTGCATATTCCGCTCCCGGATACAGTAAAAGTCCCCTTTTCAGATAGCCAAAGGTAACTGTCAGGTCTGCAAGGAAGCCGCAGCCTAATA
>JAAVAC010000024.1 GCA_014804265.1 Lachnospiraceae bacterium
ATGTAATGAGCGATATGGTTTCCAGCGCTTTTGGCTCCCTTGCCATGATGACTTCCGTTTTGGTATCTCCTTCCGGAGTATATGAATACGAAGCAGCACACGGAACGGTTCAGAGACATTATTACAAGCATTTAAAAGGAGAAGAAACCTCTACCAATTCCGTGGCAACGATTTTTGCATGGACAGGGGCTCTTCGGAAAAGAGGAGAATTAGACGGTATTAAGGAGCTTATGGAATTTGCCGATAAGCTGGAACAGGCAACCTTAAAGACCATAGAAGACGGAAAAATGACGAAGGATTTAGCCTTGATTACTTCTTTAAAAGATGTTACAGTATTAAATAGTGAGAATTTCATTAAGGAAATCCGCAAAACGATGGATCAGATGTAAATGTCTCACAAGGTAAATCACAGTGAGAAGGAATTTTGAACCATGGATTTTATAGAGGGTATTGCGGCGGTTTTTAAATTGGCAGTGGATGGAATGCTTCAGGGCATCAGCTTTACATCCGTTTACTTTTTGCTATTTTTACTTATAGGAGCAGTGCTTTATTATATCATACCAAGAAAAGGGCAGTGGATATGGCTGCTCTTTCTGGGTATGTTTTTTTATGTAGTCAATGCAGGAAAGCTGACCATATTCATTTTGTTCAGCATTGGAACCTCCTGGCTTTACGGCTATCTGGTAAAAGGAAGAAAAAACAGAAAGAGTCTGGCAGGGACAAAGACGGGAAAAGCAGGCCTTTTTCTTGTGATTTTCTTAAATACCGGGCTGCTTCTGTTTCTAAAGATTGCTTCCTCTGGTGCAGTGCTGGCAAACAGGCTTCAGATTGACCGGTTTGGGTTTTTGATTCCTATGGGCATTTCCTTTTATACGTTACAGATTATCGCCTATATGGTGGATGTGTACAGAGGAAAGGCGAAACCGGAAAAAAACCCCTTTAAGTATGCCTTATTTGTCAGCTTTTTTCCACAGATTTTGCAGGGGCCCATTCCCAGATATGAGCAGCTTGCTCCTCAGTTGTATGAAGGGCACAAATTTGATTATGAGAAGGTTACCTTTGGCTTACAGCTTATGATCTGGGGCTTCTTCCAGAAGATGGTAGTGGCGGATGCAGCCGCTATTGTAGTAAACCGTGTATTTGGTGAATATGAAACCTATCAGGGGCTTTTCGTATTGTTTGCGGGAGTGTTGTACAGCATCCAGTTATATGCGGATTTTGCAGGCTGTGTGTGCATTGCAATGGGTGCGGCTGAGGTGTTTGGAATTCAGCTTTCCGATAATTTTAACCATCCCTATTTCAGTACGTCCATAAAAGATTTCTGGCGCAGATGGCATATCTCCTTAAGCAGCTGGTTAAGGGATTACATTTACATCCCTTTGGGAGGAAACCGGAAAGGAACCCTGCGCAAGTACGTGAATATCATAGTTACCTTTCTTGTAAGCGGACTCTGGCACGGTATTGGTTCCCATTATATGGTATGGGGGCTTTTGCATGGATGTTATCAAGTGGCTGGAGAGCTTCTTATGCCCGTAAGAAACTGGTTGGTAAAAATATTCCGGATTGACAGGGAAACCTTTTCCCATCGGCTCTACAAGCAGGTTACCACATTCCTGCTGGTAATGGTGGCATGGATCTTTTTTAGGGCAGACAGTGTGAAGATGGCGCTTGTAATGCTGAAAAATATGATAACAGTGTATAATCCATGGATTTTATTTAATGATGAATTATATGGACTCGGGCTGAATCCAAAGGAAAGCAGGCTGATGTTCTTTGGCATTTTTGTCATGTGGACGGTAAGCATGCTGCAGAGGAAGATGAATATTAGAAAGGAACTTTCCAGGCAGTCCCTTGTATTTCGGTGGGTCATTATTTTTGCAGGCATTTTTTCCGTTTTGATCTTCGGGATTTACGGACCGGGCTATGATGCCAGTGAATTTATTTACGGGAATTTCTAGGGAATTTATAGAGAAATACATGATAATATGAGCATAGGTCACAATAGAAACATACTATGGAGGACGGATACTATGCAGCAGAAATTATTGATCGTAGATGACGAAAAAGATATCCGCAGGCTTTTGCGGGAGTATTTTGAAATGCAGGGATATGTTATCATGGAAGCGGAAAATGGCATAGAGGCAGTGAAAAGAGCGCAGGAGAATCCGGATTTGATTCTGCTTGATATCAATATGCCCCAAATGGATGGATTAGAGGTCTGTAAGAAAATCAGGCCTTTTTTTTCCGGCCCTATATTGTTTTTGACTGCAAAAATAGAGGAACGGGACCGGATCTGCGGGCTTATGCTTGGGGGAGACGATTATATTATGAAGCCCTTTTCCATGGCGGAGCTGGATGCAAGGATACGCGCCCATTTAAGAAGGGAGCAGAGAAAGAACGAGAAAGAGGTTTTTCGGCTTTTCGGGGATTTTTCCATATCCTATTCAGCAAGGAGGCTGTGTTTTTTAGAAGAGGAAATTCCTCTGACCAAGACGGAATTTGACATTGTGGAAATACTTAGCACCAATGCGGGAATCGTATTTGGAAAGGAAGCTATTTATGAAAAGCTGTGGGGCTTTGACAAAGATGGAGACAGCGCCATCATTACCGAGCATGTACGGCGCATACGGAAAAAGCTTTCGGAGCACAGTGATAAGGAACTGATTGAAACGGTATGGGGAGTAGGATATCGATGGATTACTTAGATGAGCTTTTTATGAACTGGGAGAAGAAGATAGAAAACAGCAGTTTAAAGGCTTCCTTAAGATGGTATATTGTTCTTGCGGTGGCAATGGTGATTATCTGTTCCCTGCTTACCATGCTCTTTTGTGAGGGATGGCTGAATCTTTTTTCCATGCAGGGAGAACGGCCTGGAATTGTCATGCGTTATAACGGAAATTTCTTCCAAGTGGTTACCGTGGATGAAAATAGTTTAGATGTAAATACCTATCATGCATATGAGATATTCAGCATCTTACAATATCTTTGTATTTCGATTTATTCCGTGATTGCCATATTAGTTGTTTCCAGATTATATTATAAAAGAAAATTAGAGGAGCCCCTCAGGCTTTTGCACATAGAGGCAGAAGCCATTGCCAGAGAGGATTTAAGCTTTTGCTGCGAATACAAAAGTGAAGATGAAATGGGGGAAATCTGTCGGACCTTTGACGGACTTAGAAAGCAGCTTGCAGAAAGCAGACAGAAAAACTGGGATATCATGGAGGACCAAAGACAGCTAAATGCCGCATTTGCCCATGACCTGCGCACACCCCTTACGGTCATGAAGGGCTATATCGAAATGATTACCCAGTTCTATCCAAGCGGCAGGATGCCGGAGAAAAAATTGTATGAAAACCTGGAGCTGCTTTACAAACAGGTACTCCGTATGGAGACCTTTTCAGGAACTATGAAGGAAATCCACAGCTTTGAAGAAATGAAGGTGGAGAAGAAAAAACAGACCCTTTGTGATTTGAAAAATCAATTGGAAGAAATCATAAAAGGGCTTGGAAAAGCCAGTGAGAAGGTTATAGAGTTAGCATATGATAACTGCATGGAAAAGGAAAAAGAAGAGGAGCTTCTTTATGTGGACAGCCGCTTTTTGTTAGAAACAGTGGAAAATCTTCTGGGAAATGCCCTTCGCTTTTGTAAAAACAAAGTAGAAGTCAGGCTGGAAAGAGAGGGGACATTTCTCAGGATTTATGTAAAGGATGACGGAAAGGGATTTTCAGCACAGGAGATGAGAATGGCGGTGAAGCCCTATTATACAGGAGATTCAGAGGAAGGAGAGCATTTCGGGCTGGGGCTTTGTATTTGCAGGAAGCTTTGTGAAAAGCATGGGGGGAGCTTGAGCCTTTCCAATAGTTTGAGGGGAGGAGCGATTGTTTGTGCGGAGTTTTACTGTGGGTGAAATGGTGTTTTTTGGAGGGGAGGATTGGTTGGGAGGACGCAAAAGAGACAGGGCGAGGGGATGGATTGGCTGTGGTGTTTTGGATAGGGATTTTCCTAAACACCCTGATTTAAGGTGTTGGCAACTGTCCGGGTCGGCATATAGCGGCGTCCATGCCGCAATATGCCTAAAATTGCCGTCCATGGCAATTTTCCCCTAGGATTTTGAGCAGGCTGTTAAGGAAAATCCCTATCCAAAACAATGCAGCCAATCCATCCCCTAGCCCTGTCTCTTTTGCTGTTTCTTCTCGGGCTCTACCCTTAGAAAAACAAAGGCATTTCCAGCTTTATATCTGACAGGAAGATGCCTGAAATCAGCCTAAAGATGCGCTATTCTCTGATAAATTTTTTTCATGACAGCCTTTCGATACCCAGTAGGAGCTGCCGGCTTATAGAGAAGTCTTGAGGGCCTTGATGAAGGCGCCGGTTCTTATGCACCGTATTTTGGTGCATTAGTACCGCTGCGTCTTCATAGAGCGAGAGCGTGCCCCCAAGACTTCTCTATAAGCCGGCAGCTCCTACGTCCTCATATCCAAACCTCCCCATTCCAAAAAATCAAAAATTCCTCCCCAAAAGTAGATATTATATAGACATTTTCCCCCTATCCTATAAAAAAGAAAGTTTCAAGAACAGAAAGAAGGAAGAGAAATCTATGGATACAGAAATTCGATTAGAGCATGTCAGTAAAAGCTATGGAAAAAAACAGGCGTTAAAAGACGTAAGCTTACAAATCCACCAGGGAATGTTCGGGCTGCTTGGAAGGAACGGCGCTGGGAAGACCACGCTTATGAAGGTGCTTGCCACACTTTTAAATGCCAGTGGTGGAGAGATATCCGTATGTGGGATACCCATTTCCCAAAGGAAGAAAATCAGGGAAATAACCGGATATCTGCCACAGGACTTTTCCATGTATGGAAATATGAATGCTTATGAAGCAATGGATTATCTGGGAGTGTTGTCAGGGCTTGACAGGGAGGAAAGGAAAGAAAGAATTCCAAAGCTGTTAGAGCAGGTGAATCTGCAGAATAATCATTCCACAAAGGTAAAGGCTATGTCAGGAGGAATGAGGCGGAGGCTTGGAATCGCACAGGCCATTCTCCATGAGCCGAAAGTGCTCATTGTAGATGAGCCCACTGCCGGGCTTGATCCGGAGGAAAGAGTGCGTTTTCGGAATCTTTTATGTGAAATTGCCAGAGACAGGATCGTTATTTTATCTACCCATATTGTAGGAGATATTGAGGCAACCTGTGAAAAAATAGCAGTTCTGGATGAAGGAAGCCTGATTTATCAAGGAACAGTCAGTGAGCTTTTAAAGGAAGCGGAAGGGAAAATTTATACAGCGGAAATATCAAAAGTAGAGTTAGATGAGTTGAAGAAAAATCACGTGGTTACTGGAATGCTTACTTCGGGAACAAAGGCTATTGTGCGCTTTATTGGAAATCCGGAGGAAGCTTTACGGATAACAGGCGCCACTTTAAGCGAGCCCAATATGGAGGATGCGTATTTGTATCTGATGAAGGAACAGGGAGGTGGCAGATAATGTTTTTTACCTTGTTTTTGAAAGAATGTAAAGAGATTTTAAGAAGCATTACCTATTATATGTTCTTACTATGTACGGTGCTGTTTTATATGACTCAGCTTGGCAGCTTTGAACCTGTTTCCGAACCGGTAAAGGAGGCATTTGGAGAAAGGGAGGAAGTCTCAAGAGAAGAACAGGCAATGAAAAGTGCAATCGGCCGGCTTATGGTGGAGTTTTCGGCAAACCAATATTCCACTTATCCTTTTGGATTTATAAAGGAAGTAAAATTAGGCGGCGAGGATCAGGAAAAGGTAGGTCAGATTGTGGAAAAGCTGACGGGATATTCGCCGGAAGAATTTATTCTGATTGCAACAGATATGGAAAAAAGCAATGATGATGTACAGGTTTTACGGAGCATTTCCTATGAGGAATTTATGGAAGAAATGAAGAATCTGGACGAACTGTTAGGAGGGGGGAGCTATTATGAAGAGGATTCCCTTTTAGGAAATACAGATTTTCCGGACAACTATGAAGAGGCAAGAAAAGAATATGAAAGAGTGCTTGAAAAGGATCAGGTAACCGGAGCCTACGGGCGGATATTTTGCGATTATATGGGAATCCTGATGGGCATTCTGCCGGTGTTCCTTGCAGTGACCAGAGGTGTCAGAGATAAACGGGCAAAAGCTTCCCAGGTCATTTTTGCAAAGAAGGCATCTTCTTTTACCATTCAGGCTTCCAGATATGCGGCAAACCTGACCATGATTTTTCTTCCTTTGCTGATTCTTTCCACGATGCTCAATTCCCAGGCAATGTATCTGGCAAATGTACTGTCTGTAAAGGGGAATTTATGGTATATGTACCTGTATCTGCTTTGCTGGCTCATGCCTACGGTAATGACTTCTTTGTCTGTTGGATTTTTCATAACGGAGTTGACGGAAGGTCCTTTGGCAATTTTAATACAGGGAGGATTCTGGTTTTATACGATCCTTGCGGCTAAAAAGCTGACCGGATATGTGGGAACTTCCTTAGTGCCAAGGTTTAATTCCGTTGGATATTACAGTATTTATGAAAAAATGAAGCCTGCGCTTATTTCCAACCGGCTTGGGTACTTGTTTATCAGCATCTTATTATTTGCATTGACTGTTCTTGTGTATGAAAAAAAGAGAAGGGGAGGACTGCTTTATGATAGAGCATTATTATCAAATACAAAAAATCAATCTAAAACATAATATGCTGCCTCATATGGCAGCCGGAGCAGTTTGTCTCTTTGTTTCGCCCCTTATGATTGGAATGAGGAATCTGGATTTCTATCAGACCGCAAAGGTCATAGAGATGTTTTTCAGCCTTTTTGGTATATTACTGTTTGTCCCTGTTTTTATGCCGGAGGTAAATGAATCCGTCAGAGACCTGATTGCCAGCAAAAGAGAGCCTACAGGCAGCCTGTTGTTCATGCGCTTTCTGACCTCCCTGTTTTTGACAGTAGCGATTCTTTCAGGCTTTCTTTTAGCCCTTTGTTTCGGAAATTGTGAATTTTCCTTTTATCAGGGTTTTTACGGAGGCATGGCGAACTGCCTGTTCTTAGGCGGAATGGGAATGCTGTTCTTCAGCCTGTTTAATCATATGGCTCTGGCCTATATGATGCCGGTTCTGTACTACCTGATCTGCTATGGCGGTGGAAAAAAATATCTGGGAAAGTTCTATTTGTTTTCCATGATGTGGGGCAGTTTTGAGGAAAAGCATTTTATTATGGCAGGAGCGGTCATAATGGTTCTTCTGGCAATTGCCTATAGGAGCTGGAAGCGGAATTAGGAAAAGAGAATGTAAATAACCAATAATTTAAACTGCAAAAATCTTATGTTTTCCAAATACCAGAAGGCATTTCCATATCCAGTAGGAGGCGGCAGCTTTGCTGCCGCCTCCTACGTCCCTCCCATCTAAATCACCATCTCATATTCTACTGGCAAACAAAAGAAAATTATGGTAAACTGACAACAAGGATAAAGCAGAAAAATTACTCAGTCATACCATTGGCTCAATCGTCAGGATTTTTATAAGAAACAATAGGATAAAGCAATATGAAAAAAATAACTATATGCATTCGAATCATCAGCTTTTGTCTCACATTCTGTCTGTTATTTTCTCTGACAACCGAAATCATAAAGGATAAAAGATGTGAAGGGGAATATGATGTTACCAACAAAGTAAAAGGCTTTTACTGTGAGCCGGAGAACAGTCTGGATTTTGTATTTATAGGCTCCAGCCAGTTGTATGCCCATATAGCGCCGGCTGTCTTGTACCGGGACTACGGAATCACATCCTATGATTTTGCCGCCAATGAACAGCCTTTATGGATCAGCTATTATTATATTAAAGAAGCATTGAAACATCAGCGGCCAAAAGCCATTGTACTGGAAGTATTCACTGTTTACGGAGAGGATTATGAAGAAGAAGGGGTCAATCATATCAATTTAGATGACCTGCCCTGGTCCATGAATAAGGTTCAGGCTATTTTAAACGGGGTGCCGGAAAATCTTCAATATTCCTATTTTTTTGAGCTTGCAAAATATCATTCCACCTGGAGCGGCTTTTATGAGGGGAAATATATATACACCTTTCAAAATCCTGTCAATGTGAATAAAGGTTATTCCCCTTTTGTTGTTTACGGAGAGTATGAAGAGGAGGCAAAGGAGGAAGTGGTGGACTGTAAGGAATGTGTTCCGATACCGGAAAGAGCAAAGGAATGGCTGCTTAACATCATAGAGCTTTGCAGGAAGGAAGAGGTGGATCTGATTTTTTTAAAGACACCAAATGGAAATCTGGAAAGGCAGATGCTATATAATTCCTTAGAAGCATTTTCCATGGAGCAGAATGTGCCATTTCTGAACCTGAATACGGTTTTGGATGGAGAAGCCCATGTCAATGTGCTTCAGGCAGAGAGGATTACCCAGCATGTGGGTTCTTTTTTATTGGAGCGGTATGAATTAGAGAATAAACGGTTAGACAGTGATTATCCTTATCGGGGGATCTGGGAAGAATGTGTAAGAAGTTTCGAGCAGGCAAAAAAGGCATGCGGCCGGGCAGAACCTATGGGTGAGGAGTGAATATCCCGTGGAAATGGAAGAAAAAGGCATGGATTCGGCAAAAAAGCAGAGAGGAAAAAACAGAGAAAATAAAAAAGAAAATGGGTAAAAAATACAAAAGTTGCACAAAAATATGTTAAAAAATTGTATAGATTTATCAGAAAAAAATCATGACGAAAGGTTAAAAATATGATACTATAGATTTAGAAAATTGTGTTTATGTTATCAGAAATGTAAGAATGATGATATATGTTAGGAGTGAATTGAATTATGAAATGTTTAATTTGTTCAGGGGATTCAGCCGGAGAAGTTTGTAACAAATGCATCAGGCTGGAAAAAATCCTATATCAAAAAGAATGGTCATATAAAGAAGGAATGTTCATAAAAAAATCTGAAGATTATAGAATCGCAATTTCTAATATGCGCATCAGCGGAAGAGTAGCAATTTGTGATAATCCAAAGGGATTGAATTCCCGTCTGGACAACATGTCTCATTATCTGATGAATGTAAAAGAATGTACCCAGGTTTCTTACCAGGGAAAGAAGACATTGATGATAGGAATCGAAAACAGCACAGGAGAGAATGCAAGATATTCCAGATATTGCTTCTTGCCAGGATTTGATGATGTGGAACAGTTTGTCAATGCGATTTTTGATGCCAAAAAGAAGGCAGCGTCCTTAACAGAAAGAATCCGCCAGTCCAATGGCATCTCAACAGGTGCCGTGGAGGTTACGCCTACCCAGACTTCGGCAGATATTAAAGTATCCGCACCGGCAGCAGATGCGCCAGCACCGATGCCTACCCCTTCGGCAACAGTTACATCAACATCTATGCCTACTTCTGCGGCAGCAGCAGTAGCATCTATGTCAAGACCGGTTACACCAGTGGCAGCTCCCACAGCTCCGGTATCCGCAGCCGCTCCAGCGTCTGCACCTGCACCTGCTCCAGCACCTGCTCCAGCGCCTAGGCCGGCTCCTGCTGCACCATCTGCTTATGATACAGTAGCACTTTCCGGAATAGCAACGGATATCAATGAATTTGAGACAAAGATTAAAAAATTAAAGGTACTTCGTGACAATGGTATTTTAAGTGAAGCAGAATACTTAGAAGAAAAGAAGAAGCTGGTAAATATCTTTTAGTACATGTGAATTTGGCAACCGGACTGATAAGTTCGGTTGTTTTTTGCAAAGTAGTTGATAATAATTATCATTTGGAGAAGAGAATATGACATTATATGAAGGAAAAATTGGAACTTCTTACGAGGTTTCAGAAGTTTTTGTGGAAGAAAATATTACAAGGCGATTAGAAGCGCTTGGATTAAATGCCAAAACAGTTGTAACGATTTTAAACCGGAAAAGGAAGGGAGCCATGATCATTAAGGTCAGGGGAACGCGCCTGGCAATTGGAAAGCATATTGCAAAGAGTATTGAAGTGAAGGGGGAGAAACTGTAAATGGGAGAAATGATACATGTGGCATTTGTGGGAAACCCTAATTGCGGAAAGACCACTCTTTTTAATGCCATTACAGGCGCCAAATTAAAGGTGGCTAACTGGCCGGGAGTGACCGTGGAGAAAAAAGAAGGGCAGGCCAGATATAAGGATACCCCTTTGACCATTGTGGACACACCGGGAATTTATTCCCTTACCTGCTATACCATTGAGGAACAGGTTACAAGAAACTGTGTCATGGATGACGAAATCGATGTCATTGTCAATATTGTAGATGCTTCCAGTTTAGAAAGGAATCTTTATCTGACGTTACAGTTACTGGAGCTTGGAAAGCCGGTGGTCCTTGCCTTGAATATGATGGATGTGGTAAGGGATCGGGGAATGGAAATCGACCTGCACAGACTTCCGGAAATGCTGGGGGATATTCCGGTGGTTCCTGTTTCTGCCGCCAAAAGAGAAGGACTTGATATTCTGCTTCATGCGGTAAAGCACCATCATATGGAAAGTCCCAGACTGGCAGAAGGAAAGCTTCCCTTTACCTATCCTGAGCCCATTGAGACAAAAATCGAAAAGCTTCAGGTCATGCTAAGCGCCCATTATCCCGGACACCATCATATACGGTGGCATGCCATAAAGCTTCTGGAGTGGGATGAGCAGGTACGTAAGGAACACCCCATGACCATTGTGAACGTGGCGGATAAAAATTATGAGAAGGACATCATTCATGCCAAATATAATTACATAGAAACCATTGTGGAGGAAGTGGTATTCTACAAGGAGAAAAAGGCAGCAAGCACGGATAAGGTTGACCGGCTGCTGACACATCCGGTCTTTGGAGTGCCTATTTTCCTTTGCATTATGGCATTGGTGTTTTTTATGACCTTTACGGTGGGAGATGCCCTGAAAGAAGTGTTTGAAGAAGGGCTTTCTCTTTTTTCCGGCTTTGCGGAACATTTGCTTCTTGGAATGAATGCTTCCGGCTGGTTGGTTTCCTTAATCGTGGATGGTATTATTGCAGGCGTGGGAGGAATCCTGACGTTTCTTCCCAATATATTTATTTTGTTTCTGGCACTTGCCATTTTAGAGGACAGCGGCTATATGGCAAGAGTCGCCTATGTGATGGACAGCATTATGGGAAAGGCAGGGCTTTCCGGGAAAGCATTTCTTCCCATGGTGCTGGGCTTTGGTTGTACGGTTCCTGCCATTATGGCTACAAGGGCGCTGGAAACGGAAAAGGACAGAAGAAAGACTATGTTCATTACTCCCTTTATGTCCTGTTCCGCGAGGCTGCCTATATATGTGTTGTTTGCGGATATGTTTTTTGGGAAATATGCTCCTCTTGCCAGCTTTTCCATGTATGTAATCGGACTGCTCATTGCAATTCTGATTGCCCTGATTCTGAATTTTAAGGATAAAGGAAAGGAAAATGACAGCCTGCTCATTGAACTGCCGGAATATAAGAAACCAAATGGAAAGACAATCCGGATTTATGTATGGAACAAATTAAAGGACTATCTTACAAAGGCAGGAACCACGATTTTTGTGGCATCTATCCTGATTTGGTTTTTGCTGAATTTCGGAATGAAAGGCATGGTGACAGGACCGGAGGAGAGCTTTGGGGCAATGATTGGAAAGGTTCTGGTACCGGTGCTAAAGCCTGCAGGGCTTGGTATGTGGCAGATTGCGGTTGCTTTGATTTCCGGCATTTCCGCAAAGGAAGTAGTAGTGTCCAGCTTTGCGGTGCTGTTTGGGATTTCCAATGCCAACTCTCCGGAGGGAATGGCAGTGATTTTGTCCCATATCAGACAGGGGATTCCGGATTTTGGTATGCTCAACAGTTATTCTTTGATGCTGTTCTGCCTGCTTTATACCCCTTGTATCGCTGCAATAGCCACCATAAAGAAGGAAAGCGGCTCCCTTGCATTTACGGCAAAGATGCTGGTATTTCAGTTAGTGCTGGCTTATCTGGTCAGTGTGGTGTTTTTTCAGGTGGGAAGCTTGTGCAGCGGAGTTTTCTTATAAGCTTGAAGAAAGTGAGGGGAAATAGTAGGAAAGAAAATAGCTGGCTTTTTCCATTCTATCCAGTTTTATTTTTTCTTGTATTTCTATTATTTTAAAAGTTGCTAAAAAGTATAAAAAAAATTCAAAATTTAGCAGAATTTATATTTTATTTATGGTATAGTATCAATCATAATAGAAAGTATCAGAGAAGGAGGATATTTATGATGTCAGATAGCGAAAAACTGGATTTGATTTTATCCGATATGCAGGTGATGAAGAGTGATATGCAGGGTATGAAAAATGAGATTCATGATATGAAAGACGACATGCAAGGCATGAAAAATGAGATTCGGGATATGAAAGATGACATGCAAGGCATGAAAAATGAGATTCGGGATATGAAAGATGACATGCAAGACATGAAAAATGAGATTCATGATATGAAAGATGATATGCAGGAAGTCAAGCAAAAAGTATCTAAAGTTGATTTGACCATGGAAAACGAGATACGTGTCAATATTCAGCGTGTAGCGGAAGGACACCTTGATTTATCCAGAAATCTGCACGAAGCCATGAGACCAAGCAATGAAGTGGAAATGCTTGCGATAAAAGTTCGCATGTTGGAAACGGATGTGAAGGAATTAAAAGAAAAAATCTCCTAAATCTGTATAGAACTTGTAAATTGATTGTGAAATTGAAAGCGTAGGGCATGAAATACAAGCCCTGCGCTTTTAATGTGGAGTTTTCATACAAACTATAACAAATGAGAAAGTAGAAAATTTCATATCCAAGTGATATAATATAAATATAGGGAAAGCCTGAAAAAACTGGACACATTGAAAAAGCATTAATGCAGGAGTATTTTGGTTAGCTAGGAGGAATTAAATGTGGAAAAAAGGGTTATCTATCATGGAAGTTCTCAAATTGTAGAAACTCCGGAAATCAGGGTGACAAAATATAATAAGGATTTTTATTTTGGGTTTTATTGTACAGTTTTGGAAGAACAGGCAAAACGTTGGGCAATGAGATTTGGTGAGAGAGGATATGTGAATCTTTATGAATATGCTTCGAATGCGGAATTAAAAGTTCTCATTTTTGATCAAATGACAGAAGAGTGGTTGGATTTTATTGTTGACTGCCGTATAGGAAAAGCGCATGATTATGATATTGTGGAAGGACCAATGGCAGACGATACTATTTATAATTATGTACAAGGATTTATTGACGGAAAATATTCAAGAGCTGCTTTTTGGGAGTTGGCAAAATTTAAATATCCAACTCATCAAATCAGCTTTCATACAGCGAGGGCATTGACTACTTTAAAATTCTTAGGAGTGCAAAAATATGAAGAATAATGACAAGCTGTTTTATGTATGCAGTTTAATAGAGTATATTGCAAGAAAGACCACAAACCGCAGATATGATGTTGTGAAACAAATGGATGATGAATTGCAGCGAATTTATGATTATGCGGATGTATTTCATTGTGAGCCGATAGAAAAAGTTGCAGATGATTTTATACGGAAAGATCATATTGTAAATGGCAATTATGATAATCTTTCAGACTGCCGATATTTAGTTCCTGATTATTGGGATATCGGAGAGGTATTTGCCCGATTGATTGAGGATTGCTATAAAGATGTAAATGTGATAAATGGAATGAAAGAAGTTTATGGATCCTGGCTGGCAGATAAAATTCTGAATTTTAATTCTGATTTGTATTATCAATCAAGAGATTATATTGCAGCTTGTTATAAAGAAGGAAAAATGCTTTTAGCATAGAGAGGAAACTATAGGCGAAGTACTATGAGGAAGAAGAAAAAAGCTATGGGAATAATTTTAACTATAATCACCATTTTGATTGTATTGTTGATGATCGTATACACCAATCATCAAGTCCACTTAAAAAAGGAAACTGAGTTGCGTTCATCATTGGGACAAATGGTTGAAGTTAGCGGACACAATATGAGCGTCTATATTGAAGGAACAAGTGATACAACGATTGTTTTCATGTCGGGCGGTGGTACTTGTTCTCCCATACTGGATTTCAAGTCCCTCTATTCTCTTTTAAGTGATAAATATCAGATTGCCGTTGTAGAGAAATTTGGATACGGTTTCAGCGATATTGTCGATAAAAGCAGAGATATTGACTCTATACTTGAAGACACAAGGGCTGCACTTACAGCAGCGGGATTAACTGCGCCTTATGTCCTTTGTCCGCACTCCATGTCAGGACTTGAGGCCCTGTATTGGGCGCAGAAATATCCTGATGAGGTATCCGCAATAATTGGACTTGATATGGCAGTGCCAGAGTATTATGACAGCATGAACATAAATATACCGTTGCTTCGTATTGCAAGCTGGGCAGCCAATATAGGTGTTACCCGTTTTGTCCCAGGAATTTCGGATAGTGATGCTGTAAAGTACGGCACATTGTCGGACAAGGAAAAAGAAATCTATAAAGCCGTTTTCTATAGCCGAACAGCAACAGTAACCATGATAAACGAGACTGAATGGGTAAAGAGAAACGCTGAAAAGGTAAAGAATTTAGACATACCGCAGCTTCCGATGCTGTTGTTCATTTCAGACGGTTCAGGTGGAACAGGATTTGATAAAGAAATATGGCGGAAAATTCCAATAGAATATATATCACAAGTTAATGACGGAGAATATATAGAATTAAATTGTCCACATTATGTTCACGATTATGAGTACAAAACAATAAGTGAAAGTATTATTGCATTCTTGTCAGAATAGTGACAAATTATATGGAGGAGAGTATGTATAATATTAAAAAAATTGCACAAAAGAAAATTGTTCAGCAGAAGAAAAAAGTTATTGGTGATATCTTCAAAAAATGTATGATTTAGAAAGGGAAAAATAGTATGAAAAAAAATAGTGTGAACAGGAAACGAAGCATAAAATCCATAACAGCCCTCCTGCTGTCTTGCCTCCTGCTGTTCCAGACAAACATAGCATTTGCTACAGCTGGGATAGTCAGCGAAAATGATCCGGCAGGAGAGGAAGCAATTAGCATAGTCAGCGAAAACCGGCCCTCTGAAAGTGAAGAATCGGAAGCAGGAGCGGAATCAGAAGAAAAGCTGGAAGATATGGAAGAAAGCCCTTCGGAAGAAGAGGAAGCCACTGTCTCTGGCCAGAGCCTGCCAGAAATACAGGCAGGAGCCGTAACGGGTCCTGCTAACCCGGTCCACCACTGCGCGAAAGAAAATGACGGCTCGGACTATACGGATTTCAGCTATGTGTATTTTGGAAGCTATCCCCAAAGCGAAGTGACGGACAGCGTCACCATAGCCGCCATTGATAATGCAATTGAAAAATACGGAATAGAGGCAGATGCAGGCATGGATGTGTGGGTAAATGGCATGAAGTACCGCAGGATCAGCAAGAATGATACAAACTATGACGGATATTTTTATGATATGCCAATAAGTAACGGTTATCGTTATTTTAAATGGGAACGGATCAAGTGGAGGGTGCTGCAAAATGATGGAAGCACTTTGCTTGTAGTAGCAGATAAGGTAATTGACTGTAAAGACTATAACGAAGAATATGCAGACATTACCTGGGGAACCAGTACCATAAGGAATTGGCTGAATACCAGCTTTTATAACACAGCTTTTAGCAGCAATGAGCAGAGTGCTGTCAAAATACAAAATGTAGTGAATGAGGATAATCCATTCCATGGTACAGAAGGTGGGAACAATACAAATGATAATATTTACCTGCTTTCTATTAGTGAAGTGACGAATGCGGCATATGGATTCTGTAGTGATTACAGTACTGATTCGGCAAGCCGCTGGGCTCAACCTAGTAGCTATGCACATGCAAGAGGAACCTATACATATAATAGCAGCTCTACAGGTGGAAACGATAACTGCTGGTGGTGGCTGCGCTCCCCAGGCCCTGATAGTGTCTATGCCGCATATGTAGCCGACTATGGATACGTCACTCAGAATGGCTCTCGTGTCAACCGTAACAATGACGGTGTCCGCCCAGCTTTGCGCATAAATCTGTCATCTGATGTCTGGTTTATGACAGATGACGGCACCAGCGGGGACGGCGGTGTAGAAAATCAAGCAGCCAAGGAAAAAACGATCACAAAGCTTTCCATTCAGGCTCCATCCAAAAAGCTTGCGGCAGGAAAGAAAGTGAAGTTGACCTTGAAGGTAACCCCCGAAGATGCTGCAAATAAATCCGTCAAGTGGGGGACAAGCAACAAAAAATATGCTACTGTTGATAAGAATGGAGAATTGACTCTGAAAAAAGCGGGCATTGGAAAGGAAGTAACCATTACGGCAACGGCACAGGATGGAAGCGGTAAGAATGCTGTTATAAAGATAAAGATTATGAAGCATGCCGTTAAAACCATAACATTAAAAGCGCCAAAGAATACCATAAAGACCGGGAAGTCCATGACAATAAAATCAGCCGTGAAGACCACCGGAAATAGTGCCAATAAATCCTTGAAATGGACAAGCTCTAACAAAAAATATGCCACCGTCAATAGTAAGGGCAAGGTAACAGCCAAAAAAGCCGGAAAAGGAAAAACTGTTACGATTACTGCCACATCTACAGATGGAAGCAATAAAAAGGCAAAAGTGAAAATCAAGATAAAATAAAAAAATTATCTATTTTAAAAGAGAAAAAATCTCCTAAATCTACATGAAGTTTAATTCTGATTTGTATTATCAATCAAGAGATTATATTGCAGCTTGTTATAAGAAGGAAAAATGCTTTTAGCATAGAGGAGAAAAGGTACAAGCGGGAAACCATAGTCAATTACAATGCAGGGGAACAAACAGCCACAGTGTACACAAAGGATAAGGCAGATGATGATTGAGAGGAATAGAGCAAAGGAGAATTAAAAAGATATTAAAAAGTCGAAACAATTTTATCACGACTTGTTTGGTCTTGATATGGTACTTGACAATGATGGCAATATGATTTTAACGGAAGGTCTTGTACTCCAAGACGAAAAAATCTGGAAGAAGTTTTTGGGGAAAGACATTATTCCAAAAAGCAATTCTTGTGAACTGTATTTTGAAGAACAAGATATAGAAGCATTTATAGAAAATTTGGAAAAAACATATCCTTCCATTCAATATGTCAATCGACTTATGACAAATGGTTGGGGCCAAAAAGTAATCCGTTTTTACGATTTAGACGGTAATTTGATTGAAGTAGGAACGCCTATGCAATGCAAAAATTCAAATTGATTTTATATCTCTACCACTGGTTGCGCAAATGTATAAGTAGCTATATAGAATGTAATCAAGGTTTTTGATATTGTTTATGTATCAAAAACAAGGAGGAAAGACTACTATGAATTTTTCTGAAAAACTATTAACGTTACGAAAAGCTAACAATCTGACACAGGAACAGCTTGCTGAAAAACTTGATGTTTCAAGGCAGTCTATTTCAAAATGGGAAAGTGGACAGGCAACCCCGGACTTGGAAAAGATAGTGGTAATGAGTGCGATTTTTGAGGTGACAACGGATTATCTGTTAAAATCATCAGAAATAGATGATTTATCAGTTAAAACGGAAATGTTGGAAAAGCAACAGCAAATGATGCTTGTTCGAGAACAAAAAAAGCATCAGATTTTTGAGTGTGTTATGTATGCGATTGCAGTATATATGATATTTTTTGCAATTGATTTCATTTTACATTATCACTTTTGGGAGTGGGTGGCAAATCCGTCAGTGTTTTTTGCGGGTTTTCTTATTTCTACTGCTGTTGTAATCCTTATATGCGTAAAGAAACTTAGTAAAAAGCAGTAGTAAAGTTCCAACTTGCAACCAACCATTACCACACTATAATCACAACAGAATAAGCAACACAGCATCAGCGCATATAGAAAACATTGTGCTTACAGGTAATTTGATTAATGAAATAATGTTGGAAAAATTATGAAAAGTGCAGAGAAATATTCCATTGTAATATCTCAATTTAATCGAGGAGGATAACAAAGTGGCAATTCGTGCCCATAAGACTTTTCTTATCACAGCTTCTACGTCTCGATATCAACACTTCATTTCTAACTTTTCCCACCCTACTTTGTTAATAAATTACCAATCAAACCTTGATTTCTCCCCCTCTTTATGTCAAAATAGAAGTTGTCCAAAAACCATATTATTGGAGGAGAATATTATGAGAGGAATTGATACACAGGTAAGAAAGGTCCGCAGAAGAGTTTTTAAAGAAGTGGCCAGCCTGGCTTACTTTTCTGAAAACCTTATAGATGACATGGAAGCGCTTCCTTATAAAATCGTAAGTACCGAAGACCCGGATTATTGGGAAAGTGTCTACAGGGAACGGGCAGTGGTCCGTGAAAGAATCCGCCTTGCCATGGGGATGAGCCTGCGGCCTGAGGATGCTCCGGTACATCTTTCCCAGGGGGTGGAAGAAAGCAACATTGCGGAAAAATATTATGAGCCCCCTCTTATGCAGGTTATCCCTTCTGCCTGCAATTCCTGTCCTGAAAATAAATATGACGTAACCGATAAATGTATGGGCTGTCTGGCCCACCCCTGCAATGAAGTATGTCCAAGGGGCGCCATTACTATGAAAAACGGCAGATCCCACATCGATCAGGAGAAATGTATCCGGTGTGGAAAATGCAAGACGGTATGCCCCTATGATGCCATTTCCCATCAGGTAAGGCCCTGTGCGGCAGCCTGCGGTGTAAATGCCATCAAGAATGATTCCAGAGGAAGGGCAGTCATTGACAATGAGATTTGCGTTTCCTGCGGTCAGTGCATGGTATCCTGTCCCTTTGGAGCCATTGCGGATAAGTCCCAGATATTCCAGCTGATTCGTGCCATGCAGGCGGGAAAGAAAATCATAGCCCAGGTGGCGCCTGCCTTTGTGGGACAGTTTGGAAAAGGAGTATCGCCGGATACCTTGAAGCAGGCATTAAAGGAAATCGGCTTTTATGATGTATATGAAACTGCCATTGGAGCGGATATGGGTGCCATGGCGGAGGCAAAGCACTATGTCCATAAGGTGACCACAGGTGAGCTTCCCTTTTTGCTCACATCCTGTTGTCCATCCTGGTCCATGCTGGCAAAGAAGTTCTTTCCGGAAACCATTGGAAGTATTTCCAATGAGCTGACCCCTATGGTTGCTACTGCCAGAGTAATCAAGCAGGAACATCCCGATTCTGCCATTGTATTTATCGGTCCATGCGCTTCCAAAAAACTGGAGGCTTCCAGAAGGACTGTGCGTTCCGATGTGGATTTTGTCATTACCTTTGAGGAGCTTCAGGGAATGTTCGATGCAAAGGGAATCGATCTGACAAAAATTGAACCTGCGGAGCCTTTAAATGATGCTACTGGCGCAGGCAGGGGCTATGGTGTGGCAGGCGGTGTTGCCAGCGCCATTGAAGAATGTATCAGAGAGTATTATCCGGATGTGGATGTGAATATTGAACATGCGGAAAGTCTTGCAGAATGTAAAAAAATTCTCATGCTTGCCAAGGCAGGAAAGAAAAACGGATGCCTGATTGAAGGAATGGCATGCCCGGGAGGCTGCGTGGCAGGAGCCGGCACCAATATCGCCATTCCGGTGGCAACAAAAGAAGTAAATGCCTTTAAGGTAGCTTCCGAAATAAAAATTCCCGGCCCCGATACCAATCAGGAGCAGGTAGAATAACAGAAACAGAGAGGAAAGTATTATGCAGAAAATAAGAACACGTTTCGCACCAAGCCCTACAGGCAGAATGCATGTGGGAAATTTAAGGACTGCCCTTTATGCGTACTTGATTACAAAGCATGAAGGCGGGGATTTTATCCTTCGCATTGAAGATACGGATCAGGAAAGACTGGTGGAGGGAGCCGTTGATATTATTAACCGTACCTTGGAAAAGACAGGTCTGATCCATGACGAAGGACCGGATAAGGATAAAGGCGTAGGACCTTATGTACAAAGTGAAAGACAGGCACAGGGATTGTATCTGGAATATGCCAAAAAGCTCATAGACAAAGGAGAAGCATATTATTGCTTTTGTGATAAAGAACGGCTTGCTTCCCTGACCACTACCGTAGCCGGAAAGGAAATCAATGTGTATGACAAGCATTGCCTGTCCCTGTCCAAAGAAGAAGTGGAAGAAAAGCTGGCTTCCGGTATTCCTTATGTAATCCGCCAGAACAATCCTACAGAGGGAACCACCACTTTTGTGGATGATATTTACGGAGAGATTACCGTAGACAACAGCGAGCTTGATGATATGATCTTAATCAAATCTGACGGCTATCCAACCTACAATTTTGCCAATGTGGTAGACGATCATTTAATGGGAATCACTCATGTGGTAAGAGGGAATGAATATTTATCCTCTTCCCCAAAGTATAACCGTCTTTATGAAGCCTTTGGCTGGGAAGTGCCTACCTATGTACACTGCCCGCTGATTACGGACGAAGAGCACCATAAGCTTTCCAAGCGGTCAGGACACTCTTCCTATGAGGATTTGCTGGAGCAGGGATTTTTGTCGGAAGCCATTGTAAACTTTGTGGCCCTTTTGGGATGGAGCCCGGAGGACAACCGGGAGATCTTCTCCTTACAGGAACTGGTGGAGGCTTTTGATTACCGCCATATTTCCAAATCTCCTGCAGTATTTGATTATACAAAGCTGAAATGGATGAACGGAGAATATATGAAAGCCATGGAATTTGACCGGTTCTATGAAATGGCGTTTCCCTATTTGAAAGAAGCCATTACCAGGGATCTGGATTTGAAAAAAATAGCAGCCATGGTAAAGACCAGAATCGAAATCTTTCCGGATATCAAGGAATTGGTGGACTTTTTTGAAGAGCTTCCGGAATATGATGTGGCAATGTATACTCACAAAAAGATGAAGACCAATACGGAATCCGCCCTTTCCGTCTTAAAGGAAGTGCTTCCCGTTTTGGAGGAAACAGAGGATTATTCCAACGATGCATTGTATGAAAGACTGGTTCAGTTCGTAGGGGAAAAAGGATATAAAAACGGTTATGTGATGTGGCCTGTCCGGACAGCGGTTTCCGGTAAGCAGATGACTCCGGCAGGAGCAACGGAGATTATGGAGGTACTTGGAAAAGAGGAATCCATCGCCCGTATCAAAAAAGGAATCGAGCTGCTTGAACATGCCTGAAAAGTCATTGAATCCTGAACAGGAAAAAGCAGTTTTACACGGAAGGGGACCGGCTATGGTACTGGCCGGTCCCGGTTCCGGAAAAACCTTTGTCTTAACAAAACGTATCAAACATCTGATCTTACACCATCACATCAATCCCCAAAACATTCTTACCATTACATTTACAAGGGCGGCCGCCATGGAAATGAAGAAGAGAGCCGTTGCCATGGAAAAACAGGCAGCACAGGCGGTATTTGGAACCTTTCATTCCATCTTTTTTCAAATCTTAAGAACATCTTATCCATATTCCCAATTTACCATTATTACCGAAGGAGAAAAGCAGCAAATCGTAAAAGAAATCCTATATAGAACTTCTGTACCCGAGGAAGACATACCATCCATGACTTTAACTATGTTGAAAGAAATCAACCGAATCAAGGCAAAGGACTGTACCATAAATGAGTACGAGGGCGGCATATTAGAGCCGGAACTGTTTCGGAGAATTTACGGAGAGTATGAAAAGGAACTGCTTTTCCGTAAAAAAGTAGATTTTGACGGTATCCTTTTTCTATGCAGGGATTATCTTACACAGGATAAAAAAGCATTGGGCTTTTGGCAGAACCGTTTTTCTTTTTTCCTCATTGATGAATTTCAGGATATCAACCGGGTTCAATATGAAGTCATAAGTCTCCTTGCCTCAAAAAGCAGGAATCTGTTTGCGGTAGGGGATGATGACCAGTCCATATACGGTTTTCGGGGCTCCAAGCCCGGTTTCATGAAGGAATTTTTAAAGGATTTTCCAAATGCGGCCCAAATCGTCCTAAACACCAATTATCGAAGCAGAAAGGAAATCGTGGATGTGGCGGGAAAAAGCATTTCCCACAATAAGAACAGATTTCCCAAAAGGATTGTTTCCGGCAGAGAAGAACAACAGGAAGAAAAGGAACAAAGGGCTGCCGTTACCATCCACATATGGAAGGAAGAGCAGGAAGAAATAGAACATATCATACAAGAAATCCAAAAGAGTCCCTGTGAAATGGAGAAAATGGCCGTCTTGTTCCGGACCAATCAGAAGGCACAGCTATTTGCGGAAAAACTGTTTTCCCACGATATTCCCTATGTCATGAAGGAAAAGCCGGAAAATTTTTACGAACACCCTATAGTACGGGATATTTTGGCATATTTACGGTTTGCCCATATGGAACAAAGGCGGTCTTATTTTTATCAGTTTATGAATAAGCCTCTTCGATATATCCGAAGAGAAGCCGTAACTTCAGAGCTGGTAGACTTTCAAGAGTTATACATTGCTTACTTCGGAAAAAGACAGATGTTGGCTAATTTAAGAAAGCTGGAGAAAGATATAAGCTTTTTGAAAACGCTGGATGCATATGCCGGCATTTCCTACGTGCTAAAAGCCATCGGATATGAAGCCTACAGCCGAACGAAAACCGGTGGAAACATGGAGAAATGGAAGGAACAGGAAGAGATTCTGCAAGAATTAAAGAAACGGGCAAAAGAGTTTCATAGCGGTAAGGAATTTCTTGCATTTATAGATGCCTATACCGTTCATTTTAAAGAAACTGCAGAAAACAGGAAACAGGAGGAGCAGGGAAAAGGAATCCGCCTTATGACTTACCACGGAAGTAAGGGGCTGGAATTTAAAGAAGTGTATCTGCCTTTTTTAGTGGGAGGCGTAGTGCCTTACCACAAAGCGGCAACAGAGGAAGAAATGGAAGAGGAACGAAGAATGTTCTATGTGGCAATGACAAGGGCAGAGGATAAGCTCTGCATGAGCGCAACGGAAAACGGAGCTGCGAAAAGGTCGGTTTTTTTGGAAGAGCTGGGGGATGGAAAACAGGTTTAATGGATATTTGTTAGTAGTGGAGGAGGGGACGCAACAGAGGGATGTGGGCGGATTCCAGGCTGAGTTTTTGATGGTGCTTTTTCTAAACAGCCTGGGAAGGGTTCGGCACCGTCCGGGTCGTCATATAGCGCCCTCCATGGCGCAATATGACTAAAATTGCCGTCCGTGGCAATTTTCCCCTGGGTTATGGAACAGGCTGTTAAGAAAAAGTACCATCAAAAACAAAGCCCGGAATCCGCCCACATCCCTCTGTTGCTGTTTCGTCTCAGCCAGTTACTTAACGATGAAGCTTGATAAAGCGGCATTTGCTTTTTAGCTTTTCCATATATCCAGAGCTTTCCAAATCATTTCAAATGGTATCATCCACTTCCAAAATATTGCCAAAACTCTCCAAGTCCTTCCAAAGCAATCCCTTTTTAGGCGAACAGTAAACCTTTGTCAATACACAGTAGGAGTTGTCAGAGCATAGGATAGTCTTCAGGGCCTTGGCAAAGTCGCCGGTACTTACGCACCGTATTTTGGTGCGTTAGTACCGCTGCGTCTTTGCAGAGCGAAAGCGTGCCCAGAAGACTATCCTATGCTCTGACAACTCCTACGTCCTCCCGCCAATCCCCCCAACTGTTCCTCCTATCTCAAAATTTAAATCCCAAGATCATCCATCATCTGCTCAATATCAGCCTCTAAATCAGAATCACTTATAATCTCATCAAATTCCGCCGAATCCAGATATTCATCATAAGCCTCGGCAGCCCGTTCAAATTCTTCATCATCCTCAATGCATTCTAATACCGGCTCTGCATTTTCGTCATTTTCATCTTCCAAATAGCGGTAAATCCATACTTCCCCATCCTCATTTTCCCCATTTTCATCCAGGGGAAGAAGGACGATATAGTCCTGTTTTTCTACGGTGAGAATGGTAATGATTGCACAATCCACCGTAGTGTTATCATCCAGCTCAAGGGTTACAGTCATTTCTTCGTCATAAATTCCATCATCATTATTTTGCTTTCCCATAATAAGAATCTCCTTTTTGTTTGAGTGCTTGTTTTAATAAGGTGATTGTATCATTGAGGGAAGAAAATGAAAAGATGTATTATTGAATTTGGAAAAAAGTTTCAGGATGAAAAACACGTGATACAAAGCAGCTAAATAATTGTAAGAATATGAACTCTTTATATTGACAATTATCAGACAACTTTTTAAAATATACATATAGGACAAAAGTACAGGTCGGTCAGAAGGAAGGCGGGTGATTTTATGTTCCAGTCCAAAGAAGAAAAAATAGCAAGGGTAAAGCAGATGATATACAATTCCAACAATATTGTATGTCTGCTGGGAATTGGAGTAGCTATGGAATGTGGTGGAGTGAATTTTCTTCACGAAAGGGAAAGCTACCGGATTGAAGATAAATATCATTATAGTCCGGAGGAAATATTCTCATCAGGCTTTTACAGCGCGAGAAAGGAAAAGTTTTTTGAATTTTATAAACAGGAAGTGCTTTCTTTAGAGCTGACGGTAGGACAAAGCCTATATGCCATAAAAGAGCTGAATAACTGGGGAAAGCTGAAAGGCTGTGTGACAAGAAATATGTATGGGCTGGCTGAAAGAGCAGGCATTTCCAATGTCATCAATCTATATGGGAATATACATGAGAACTGGTGCACCAAATGCGGCAGGCATTTTGATGTGGACTATTTGAAAAACAGCGTCGGGGTGCCGGTTTGTGATGTATGCAAAAGCCCCATCAGGCCGGGGGTACGGCTGTATGGAGAATTGGTGCGAAATGATGTGATGACAAGATGCGCCAATGTATGCCAGTATGCGGATATCTTACTTGTGTTAGGTACCAATCTTTATGACAGCATGGTAAAAAATGCATTAAAATATTATCAGGGAAATAAGCTGGTTCTGATTACGAAACATGAACATTTTACGGATAAAAAAGCCGATATCGTTATACATGACGAAGTAAATAAGATATTGCCGAAGATTGTCTGGTAAGAAAAATTATGATATACTGTCACTGGTATAGGAAGCATAAGCAATGGCTTCCTATGCTTATGAAAGAATGTGATGACAGATTTGATACTTAGGCAGGAGAAACGAAACGTGGTAGATTACAAGCTAAAAGCAGGACAGCCCTATCCCTTAGGGGTATCCCCCTATCCCAATGGATTTAATATCGCCATTCCTATTCAGGCAAAAAAAGAGTGTGGCATGCTGCTTTACGGAGAAAAACAGAATACGATTCAGATTCCCTTTTTGAAAAAGTATTTGGCAGGAGAACTGTATGCTATATTTGTAGAGGGGATTGATATTACAAAATATACCTATCAGTTTTACAGAGATGAAGAACGGTTGCCGGATCCTTATGGAAAAAGGATATTAGGCAGGGAAATATGGGGTGATTATCAGGGAAAGCAGAAAGAATTGTATTATCATACAATGGAGACGGAATTTTCCTGGCAGGGAGACAGACCCCTGAACATCCCTTATTGCGACAGCATCTTATACAGCCTTCATGTAAGAGGATTTACAAAGCACAGTTCTTCCAAAGTAAAGGGAAAGGGGACTTTTACCGGACTGATGGAAAAGATTCCCTACTTAAAAGAGCTTGGGATTACTGGAATTGAATTGATGCCCATCTATGAATTTGATGAAATCATAAAAAATGCCGGATATACCCATATGGATGAAATGCTGGTTCCCTATATGGATAAGGAACATGCAACATGGGAATACAAAATCAATTATTGGGGATTTACAAAAGGAGATTACTTTGCGCCAAAGGCATCCTATGCCCATACAGACGACCCGGTAAAGGAATGCAGGACCATGGTAAGGGAAATGCATAAAAACGGCATAGAGGTTCTGATGCAGATTTATTTTCCGGATTCGATTTCCTGGAGCTATATGTATGAAGTGATAAAGTTCTGGGTGAGAGAATACCATATAGACGGTTTCCATATACTGGGGCAGGATATCCCAATCAAGCTTTTGGCAAAGGAGCCTCTTTTGGGAAAGACAAAGATCATAGTGGAAAGAATGGATCTGTCTTATCTGTATCGGGAGGAAGAAAAGCCGGAATTTAAGAATACCGCATTATTTCATGAGGAATTCATGTATGAAACAAGGAAATATTTAAAGGGTGACGGCGACATGCTTTCTAAAGTGGCGGAACTGTTTCGGAAGAATCCGGCAAAAACTGCTGTGGTCAATTTCCTTACTTCTTATCAGGGATTTACCCTGCACGATCTGGTCAGCTATGATCGAAAGCATAACGAGGAAAACGGAGAGAATAACAAGGATGGAAGTGAATATAATTATAGCTGGAACTGCGGTGTGGAAGGAAAAAGCCGGAAGAAGCAGGTGTTAGACCTTCGGAAGAAGCAGATGTGGAATGCATGGCTGATGCTTTTTTTTGCCCAGGGAACTCCTATGCTTTTAAGTGGAGATGAATTTTTAAACAGTCAGGACGGCAACAATAATCCTTATTGCCAGGATAACCGGATCAACTGGCTGAACTGGAAGCAGGCAGAAACCAATAAAGAAATGGTAGAATTTGTAAAGTTTCTCATTCAGATGAGAAAAAGCCATCCTATTTTGCATAAGGAAGAGCAATTTAGGATTATGGATTACATTTCCTGCGGCTATCCGGATATCTCTTATCATGGCGACATGGCATGGTATCCTCAATTTGAAAATTATAACAGGCATTTAGGAGTGATGCTGTGTGGAAAATATGCAAAAGTAAAGAAAAAGAAGGATGATGACTTTTTTTATGTAGCATATAATATGCATTGGGCGGAACATGAATTTGCCCTGCCAAAGCTTCCTTCCGGACTTAAGTGGTATGTTTTGGCGGATTCCGAAAAGGGAGAATATTTTCCGGAAGCGCAGGTTCCCTCTAAAAAACAGACACAGATCGTAGTTTCCGGAAGGAGCATGATCATATTAATTGGAAAGCGGGCAGATTAACATGAAAATAAAAAATATCCTAGGGCATTTAAAGACAATCACTACCCACAAAAAAACAGTCAGGAAAGGCTGTTTTCGAGTGGGGCTGTATAAACAGGGAATGCTGCATGATTTATCCAAGTTCTCCCCCACGGAATTTTTAGTAGGGATGAAATATTATCAAGGAGACAGAAGTCCCAATAATGCGGAACGGGAGCAGAAAGGGTATTCCAGTGCATGGCTTCATCATAAGGGCAGAAATAAGCATCATTATGAGTATTGGATTGATTACAGCACGAAAGCTATCGAGGGCGGCATGGCACCAGCGCCTATGCCAAAAAAATATGTGATAGAAATGTTTATGGACCGGGTTGCGGCTTCTAAAACCTATGAAAAAGAGAAATATACGGATTCCCATCCCCTGATGTACTTTATGAGCGGAAAAGGGGAGCCTATGATGCATCCGGAAACAAGAAAGCTGTTATTAAAGCTTTTGACAATGCTTTCTAAAAAAGGAGAAGCATATACTTTTGCATATATCAGAAGAGTGATTTTACAAAAGAAGAAAAGAAAGCCGCCTTATTTGTGGTAAGATGAAATAAAACAGGCACCAATTCCTTTTCAATTTCATATGTTATGGTATAAAGGAGTTGAAAATATGAATTGTTTATGGATTTTAGTGTTGCTTTGCCTGTGCAACAACGGAAATGACAATGGCAGGCGTAACAGAAATGAGGATGACGGTGATTGTGGCTGTGACAGGCCGAGACCACCAAAAGATGACTGTGGTTGTGGTTCCGCAAGACGTTTTACCGAAGACAATGACTTATTTGATATGCCAAGAGGTGGGGAAGCTGGAAGAGTTCCTTCCAATTTCCAAAGGGGAACCTGTGGCTGTGAAATACAGGATCAATAAGAAAACGCTTTGAAAAGCCTGCTGATTTTGGCAGGCTTTTCTTGACGAACAGATATGAATTTGATACACTTTTCCTAATGACTTGAAAGGACGAAAAAAACATGATCAATGATAAAAAAGTACTCTTTAGCGGTATGCAGGCAACAGGAAATCTCACACTTGGCAATTATCTTGGAGCTTTAAAGAACTGGGTAACCCTGTCGGATGAATATGAATGCTTTTATTCTGTAGTGGATTTACATTCCATCACGATTCGCCAGGACCCGGCAGAGCTTCGGAAAAGAGCCAGGAATCTGCTGACCCTTTATATTGCGGCAGGCTTGGATCCGGAAAAGAACTGTATTTATTATCAGTCCCATGTATCGGGACATGCAGAGCTTGCCTGGATTTTAAATTGTTTTACTTATATGGGCGAACTAAACCGTATGACCCAGTTTAAGGATAAGGCGGCAAAGCATGCGGATAATATCAACGCAGGGCTTTATACATATCCTGTTTTAATGGCGGCGGATATTCTGCTGTTTCAGGCTGATGTGGTTCCGGTAGGAAAGGATCAGTTACAGCATTTAGAGATTACAAGAGATATTGCAGGAAGGTTCAACGGTATTTACGGAGATGTATTTACCATGCCGGAGCCATATATCGGAAAGCAGGGCGCAAAAATCATGTCCTTACAGGATCCTGCCAGAAAAATGTCAAAGTCGGATGAGAATCCAAATGGAAGCATTTATTTGATGGATGATCCCGATACGATTATGCGTAAATGTAAACGTGCGGTAACGGATTCGGAAGCTTCTGTCCGTTATCGGGATGAACAGCCGGGAGTAAAGAATCTGATTGATATTTACAGCGCCTGCACCAATAAGACACCGGAGGAAGTGGAAAAGGAATTTGACGGAAAAGGCTATGGGGATTTCAAGATGGCGGTAGGAGAGTCTGTAGTCAGTGTCTTAAAGCCCATTCAGGATCGTTTTGAACAGCTTTTGAAGGATAAGGCATATATTGACGGTGTGATTAAGGAAAACGGCGAGAAGGCCAACTATTATGCTTTAAAGACATTGCGAAAGGTACAAAAAAAGGTAGGCTTCCCGGAAAGAATCAGATAAGTTTTTCCATATCGGGAGGAACCGGAGCGGTAAAGGTCATAGGTTTCTTTGTAATGGGATGGTGAAAGGAAAGCTTATAGGAGTGCAGGGCCTGTCTTGTGATAAGCTCCATATTTCCATGATAAAGGGAATCCCCTAAAAGCGGGTGTCCCAGATAGCTCATATGAACACGGATTTGATGGGTGCGTCCTGTTTCCAAATGTAAGGAAATCAGGTCGTATCCATTTTTTGGCTTAAGCTTCTTATAATGGGTAACGGCTCGTTCCCCTTTTTGAAAATCCACACATCTGGTAATCAGCGAATCTGACATGCGGGCAATGGGGGCGTTGACGGTGCCTTCATTGGGAAGAGGCTCCTTCCCCTGTGAAACAAGTGCCAGATATTCCCTTTTGATGTTCCTTTCTGCAATCATAGTGGATAAAATTCCGGCAGCCACCATATGCTTGGAAAGCAGGATCAGACCGGAGGTGTCTTTGTCTAACCGGTTCGTACAGCGGAACACATAGGGAATGCCCTGCTTTTCATAATAATGCACCACTCCATTGGCAAGAGTTCCTTCATAGTGGTTTAAAGAAGGATGGACGGGCATATGGGCAGGCTTATTGAGGATTAAAATATCCTCATCCTCATAAAGAATATCCAGAGGAAGCTCGCAGGGGATGATGTTTGTAGAGGATTCCTTTTCTATGAGCTGGATCGTGAGACAGTCGCCGGCAGAAAGCTTTTCGTTTACATAACACCACTTCCCGTTTAAAAGGATGCTTTCCGGGATTTTCTTTAAGGCGATGATGGACTGCCTGGAAAAGTTTTTGGAGCGTAAGTAGTTGTATATGGTGGAAGCGTGGTGGGCTTTTTCGATTTGGAAGGTGAAGGTTCGGTGCATGGCTTTTTAGTCCTTTTTTGTTTTTGGGGTTATTATAGCATGGGATTTGGAGGGAGGGAAGAGGGGGTGGTGGTGTTTTTTAGGGGGGTGGTTAGGGGGACGCGGCAGATGGGAGGGCGGTGGACTGTTCCAATGCGGTGTTTTTGATGGAGCTTTTCCTAAACAGCCCGGGGAGGCGGTTGGTGCCGGACGGGTCGTCATACAGCGCCGTCCGTGGCGCAGTATGACTAAAATTGCCGTCCATGGCAATTTTCCCCTGATATTGGGCGGGCTGTTAAGGAAAAGCTCCATCAAAAACAATGCATTGGAACAGCCCACCGCCCTCCCATCTGCCGCTGTTTTACCGAAACCACTACCCTTAGAAAGAAAAAGCCCCCAAGTTGTTTTGATAATTACATAGGAAAGCAGGCAAAAATTATTACAAATCTTTTGAAACGTTACTCCCAGCCCCAATAGCATTCCATGGTGTCATTCTTCGATACCATTCCACAATTCCATCCAGCAATATCCTTCCAAGCAAAGGCATTTCGATAACCAGTAGGAGCCGGAAACGCATATAGAAGTCTTGAGGGCCTTGATGAAGGCGCCGGTCCTTACGCACCGTATTTTGGTGCGTTAGTACCGCTGCGTCTTCATAGAGCGAGAGCGTGCCCATAAGACTTCTATATGCGCAGCCAGCTCCTACGTCCTCTTATCAAATCCCACCTTTCCAGAAAAGAATGGAAAGAATCATCACCATAAGCAAAATCTATTCACAAATTTCTTTGAAATGTGCTATAATCAAACCAAGTCCCAAACAGGACAAAGGAAAGCTAAAATCAGGAGGCTCTTATGAAGAAGGAAAAGTACGTTGCTTATGTATCTACTTATACGATGGGAGATAATTACGGGATTAAAATATATGATGTGGACATGGAGCAGGGGAGGCTGGTGGAAAAGGATCAGGTTCAGATTACCAATTCCTCTTATGTGACCATATCACACAATGGCAAATATTTATATTCCATAACGGATTTTGGGGTTGAGGCATACCGGATTATGGAAGATGGAACATTAACGGTCATCAATCATGGAACTATCAACGGCATGAGGGGGTGTTATTTGTCTACGGATTATGAAGATGAATTTCTATTTGTTGCAGGTTATCATGACGGCAAGATTACAGCCCTTCGTTTAAATGAGGACGGTGGAATTGGAAAAATCGTAGATGAAATTTATCATAAGGGTTTAGGAAGCATAGCAGAACGGAATTTCAGACCCCATGTAAACTGTGTAAAGATGACAAGGGATAATAAGTATCTGATGGCTGCCGATTTGGGTATGGACCATACAGATGTTTATAAGTTTGATCATAAAACAGGTAAATTAAAGCCCATTGACGTGATTCGCAGCGAAATTGAATCGGCTCCAAGACACATTAAAATGTCCAAGGACGGTAAGTTTGTTTATATTGTACATGAATTAAAAAATTATATTGATGTATACCGGTATGAGGATTTGGGAAATGCACCGGAATTTACCAAGCTTCAGACAATTTCCACGTTAAATAAATATCATGCGGGAGGCTCTGCTGCAAGCGCATTGAATTTTTCAGAGGATGAGCAGTATTTAGTCAGCTCCAATGCAGGAGATAACAGTGTGATTGTTTATAATATCTATAAAGAAAGCGGGGAATTGACTAAAAATTTCTGCCTGCCCATTAGTGGGGATTATCCAAAAGATGCGGCCTTGTTCCCGGATAATAAGCACTTGGTGTCTTTGAATCACGAAACGAATACCATGACCTTCTTCCATGTGGATCTGCAAAAAGGGCTTTTGGTCATGAATGGAAAGGAATTGAAGATCGACCAGCCCAATTGTATTATTTTCCATAAACTGAAAGGAGAATAGAAGGTGCCTGTTCCATTGGACCAGGTAGAGAAAAAACACAATGCCATGCTGTGAAAGTACAGCATGGCATTGTATTTTCTTTCCTTAAACGGAATAGATGCGCTCTAAGTAATCCATTTTTGATTTCATGTTTTCAAGCAGCAGGTCTAAGAGCGTGATGGCAGTCATGGATTCTACTACGACTACGGCTCTTGGCACGATGATGGGATCATGTCTGCCTTTGATATTAACGGATATGTCCTGTCCTTCCTTGTTGACAGTCTGCTGGGTTTTGTAAATGGAAGGAGTGGGCTTTATGTATGCCCGCAGGATAATGGGAGAGCCATCGCTGATGCCGCCAAGGATGCCGCCGGCATGGTTTGTCTCTTTTGTAACATTGCCGTCTTTCATTCGGAAAGCATCGTTGTTTTCGCTTCCTTTTGAACGGGCGGTCAAGAATCCATCACCTACTTCAAAGGCTTTTACCGCCCCGATGGATAAGATGGCTTTTCCAAGGGCAGCATCCAGTTTATCAAAAACCGGTTCTCCAATGCCGGCAGGGCATCCGGTTACCACACATTCAATGACGCCTCCGGCAGAATCGGTTTCCTTCATACATGATTCCAGATATGCTTCCGCTTCTGAAGAGGCAGTCAGGTCAGGCATTCCGGTGGGGGTCTTTAGAATCGCTTCTTTGTCAAAATGCTCCATATTGATGGAAACGGGACCGATGGATTTGGTATAGGCCATTACATCTATACCAAGCTGTTTCAGGATTTTTCCGGCAACGGCACCTGCCGCAACCCGGCCGATGGTTTCACGACCGGAGGAACGCCCGCCGCCTCGATAGTCCCGGAATCCGTATTTTTCATCAAAAGTATAATCAGCATGTCCCGGCCTGTAGTAAGTGGAAATTTCACTGTAATCATGGGAGCGCTGGGAAGTGTTTGGAACCAAAAGGGAAATGGGAGTGCCGGTGGTCTTTCCTTCAAAAACGCCGGATAAGATTTCTACCTGATCCGCTTCCTTTCTGGGAGTGGCAAACTTCGATTGTCCCGGTTTTCTTCTGTCTAAATGCTTTTGAATATCTTCTTCACAGAGAGGGAGCCCGGCAGGACAGCCATCGATTACCACACCGATTGCTTTCCCGTGGGATTCCCCCCATGTCTGTATTGTAAAATGTCTTCCAAATGTTGAACCAGCCATTCTATACCTCCTAAGATAAAATGTTTCGTACCCATTCCAGACAAACGGTATGAACCTGCCATGAAATGTATTTGGTACATGGCAATTATAGCGGAGAAATGCTTCCGTTACAACTGAAACTTTCTTAAAACACGGAAATCCATTTTCCATCAGAGGCTCTCTCCGCAGGCAACAGGCATCGGGACGGGCTTCCGGCTGAGAATATTTTCTAGTAGGAGCCCTTATAAAAACGCCAGCGCTTAGCGAGGTGCTTTCGAGCTTAGCACTGTTGCGTTTTTATAGAGCGAAAGCGTGGCGACGTAGAAATATTCTCAGCCGGAAGCCCGTCCCGGTGCCTGTTGCCTGCGGAGAGAGCCTCTGATGGAAAATGAACTTTCTGTTTTTGTCTGAAAAGTGGCAGGGAAACGCTGGAAAGAGCAAAGAAATCAAAAAAAATGCTGTACAAATCAAAAAATTATGATATCATAAAGATGTTAATTAGTAGGATTATGTCAATGAATTTAATAGATAAAAGATTATCATGTGGAATGGGGCATGAGGTAATTGAAGAAGAGAAAAGTTACTGCCAAATTGATGGCATTTGGAAAAAAGAACACTGTTTTTAAATTCATATCTCTTGTATTGCTGGCTGTTTATTTGTTTTTCTATTATGCAAAGCAGTATTGCATCCAAAATAGAAAACGGTATGCCTGTATTTTCTGTGCCTGTCTGATTTTTGCCATTAGTTCCAGCTTTTCCTTTGAAGGAAAGGAGTTAGAAGGGACAGTTGTAAAAGACGGAATGGATACGGAATATGATTTGCCAAAGGAAGCCGTAAGCAGCGGCAGCAATATGGAAGAAGTGGCGATCCTTGAGGACAAGGATGTCATGGAGGGCTATGAAAATTCAGAGCTGGAATACGTAACGGAAGAGGATAAGTTCAGCATCGATGAAATCCTCACTGCCGGAGAGGGATATTTGGAAAGCGTTTCAGAAAATTCCACAAAGGGACAGTTGAGCATTGATGACTGGCAGCTTGTGCTGATCAATAAACATCATTCTATTCCGGATGATTATACATTTACATTAGGAACCATCAAAGGAAATATGCAGTGTGATGAGAGGATTATTCCTGAGCTCATGGAAATGCTTCAGGCGGCGAAAGAGGATGGAGTCAGTCTGATCATCTGTTCTCCATATCGGGATCTGAATCGTCAGAAGGTATTATTTGAACGGAAAATCAAGGCATATATGAGAAAGGGCTATTCCTATTTAGAGGCTTATCAGATTAGTTCACAGGCCGTTACCGTTCCGGGAGCCAGCGAGCATCAGATTGGACTTGCCATAGACTTTTTGTGCAAGGGTTATTCTTCTTTAAACGAGGGATTTGAAGATACAGAAGGCGGAAGATGGCTGGCGGAGCACAGCTATGAATATGGATTTGTCTTAAGATATCCTAAGGGAAAGGAATATATTACCGGCATTGAATACGAGCCATGGCATTTTAGGTATGTAGGCAGGGAGGCTGCTGCCATTATGACGGAAGAAGAACTGACTTTGGAAGAATTTGTAGAACAAATCGATGAATAAACAGAGGTATGTATGTATCGGATATTAAAACAGGAAGGAAGAGCCAAGAGAGGCGAATTTCAAACAGTACATGGGGTCATTCAGACCCCTGTTTTTATGAATGTAGGGACGGTGGCAGCCATTAAGGGGGCTGTCTCCACAGAAGATTTGAAGCAGATAGGGACGCAGGTGGAGTTATCCAACACTTACCATCTTCATGTGCGTCCGGGAGATGCAGTTATAAAAAAATTAGGCGGCCTCCATAAGTTCATGGTATGGGACAAGCCTATCCTTACCGATTCGGGAGGATTTCAGGTGTTTTCCCTGGCAGGGCTTAGAAAGATCAAAGAAGAAGGCGTTTATTTCCAATCCCATGTGGATGGGCGCAGGATATTTATGGGGCCGGAAGAAAGCATGCAGATTCAGTCCAATCTGGCATCTACCATTGCCATGGCTTTTGATGAGTGCCCTTCAAGCAAAGCGGACAGAGAGTATGTGACGGCTTCCGTAGAACGCACTACCAGATGGCTTGCCCGTTGTAAGAGTGAGATGAAAAGACTGAATGGACTGGAAGACACCATCAATAAACAACAGATGCTGTTTGGAATCAATCAGGGGGCTGTTTTTGCGGATATCCGCAGGGAACATGCCAAAAGAATCAGCGAGTTTGATTTGGATGGCTATGCCATCGGTGGACTGGCGGTAGGAGAAACTCATCAGGAGATGTATTATATACTGGAAGAAACTGTTCCATATCTGCCAGTGGATAAGCCCACTTATCTGATGGGAGTAGGAACTCCGGCCAATATACTGGAAGGAGTGGAACGGGGAGTGGACTTTTTTGACTGCGTTTATCCTACCAGAAACGGACGGCATGGACATTTATATACCAGATTCGGAAAGATAAATTTATTCAATGCCAAATATGAGCTGGATGATGCGCCTATTGAAGAGGGGTGCGGCTGTCCAGCCTGCAGGACTTATTCCAGAGCCTATATCAGACATTTATTAAAGGCAAAGGAAATGCTTGGTATGCGTCTTTGTGTCCTGCATAATCTCTATTTTTACAATCATTTGATGGAAGAGATCAGGAACGCCCTGGATGAGAACCGATTCGGGGAATATAAAAAGCAAATGCTGGAAAGCATGAAAATTTTGTAAAAATACTTGAAGTAAAGATGAGTTTTGTGTATGATGTCTTTTAGTGCAAGTAAACAGACCAGGAGGTAATAAATATGATTTTGTCAGGAGCAACGGAACAGACGGCAGGCGGGCTATCAGGAGTGATTCTGCTAGTATATATTGTAGGGATATTTGCATTCTTTTATTTTGTGATGATTCGTCCCCAGAAAAAGGAGCAGGCGAAAATGAATGCCATGCTTTCCAAGTTGGAAACAGGTGACAGTGTATTGACTACAAGCGGATTCTATGGAGTGGTCATTGATATTGACGATACGGACGATACGGTGATTGTAGAGTTTGGCAATAACAAGAACTGCCGTATTCCAATGAATAAAACTGCTATTGCCCAGGTGGAAAAGGCAAATGGGGAATAACATGTGGAATGGAAAAGAATCCTGCTTTGGCGGGATTTTTTTATTTGGAAGTGGTTTGGCATAAACATTGATGCGGAAGATGCTATTGGGGAACGTGACTGGTAAGAAAGCAGGGAGGATATAAAAGTGGGAGAGGTTATAGCGGAAAACATTCAAATATTGAACGGACAGGATTTCGTGGAAGCTTATGAGGTATTCTGGGAATGGAATCGGAAGAAGCGGAAAAAGGCTAATGTTTCCTTGATTGTTTTTGGAATCGTAGGAATATTGTCGTGGGTGACTTCTTTTATAGCAGGCTGGACATTTTTGGTTAAGCTTGCCTTAATGGCATATGTTGTATTTATCCTATATATGTTTTGTGCAGTGAATCGGTATAATCCAGAAAAATGGGCAGGGAAATTATTGCAAAGCTATAGGAATGCATATGAAAATGAGGATAGAACGATTTTCTATACAGATAGAATCGTGAAAAAAGCGCTGGGGAAGCAGCGGATTATTGAATATAGAAAAATAGTACAGATACAATCCACAGAGAATCTGCTTGTCTTTATCATGGCAGATGATGCAGATGGAAAAACGCAAATGGGATTGGTTCGAAAAGATGGCTTTAAGCAGGGATCAGCAGAAAAGGTTTTAGAGGCGGTAAATGGAAAAAATGGACTTGAAATTGTTAAGGGCAGATAGAGAGGATGCAAAAGAACTGCATGCAATGCAGTATGATTTCATCTGCCTGGGGTAGCGCAAAAGCGTGCCCGGAAGACTATTCTATGCTCTGCCGGCTCCCACGTCCTCTTATCCAAATCCCCTTTCAAATCAATCCATGAAAACAGTTGCTATTTCCCACCATTTGAGATATGATAAGAAAGGTGTTTTATAAGTTTTAGAAGGAAAGGAAGTAACAACATGAATTTAAACATTGGATGTATTGCAGGAGACGGCATCGGGCCGGAAATCGTAGGAGAAGCCAGAAAGGTGCTGGACAAGGTGGCTTCCAAATACGGGCACAGCATTACATATACAGATATTTTAATGGGAGGAGCTTCCATTGACGTTCATGGAGTCCCCCTTACTGACGAAGCGATTGCCCAGGCAAAAGCTTCTGATGCGGTTTTAATGGGTTCCATCGGAGGGGATACCAATACCTCCCCATGGTATCAGTTAGAACCTTCCAAAAGACCGGAGGCAGGGCTTTTAGCAATCAGAAAGGCGCTGAATCTGTTTGCCAACTTAAGGCCTGCCGTCTTATATGAAGAGTTAGCAGGAGCTTGTCCTTTAAAAGCGGAAATCAGCGCAAAGGGCTTTGACATGATGATCATGCGGGAGCTTACAGGAGGCCTTTATTTCGGAGAGAGAAAGACCATAGAAGAAAACGGCGTGAAAAAAGCCATTGATACATTGACCTATGATGAAAATGAAATCCGCCGTATTGCCATTAAGGCATTTGACATTGCCATGAAAAGGAGCAAGAAGGTAACAAGTGTGGACAAGGCGAATGTACTGGATTCCTCAAGACTTTGGAGAGCGGTGGTCAATGAAGTGGCAAAGGATTATCCGGAGGTAACATTAGAGCATATGTTAGTGGACAACTGTGCCATGCAGTTAGTAAAAAATCCGGCCCAGTTTGATGTGATCTTAACGGAAAATATGTTTGGCGATATTTTATCGGATGAAGCCAGCATGGTAACCGGCTCCATCGGCATGCTTGCTTCTGCCAGCTTAAATGACAGTAAATTCGGCTTATATGAGCCAAGCCACGGTTCAGCGCCGGATATTGCAGGAAAAGGCATTGCCAATCCCATTGCTACGATTTTAAGCGCATCCATGATGCTGCGCTATACGTTTGATCTGGACAAAGAAGCGGATGCTATTGACCATGCGGTGAAACAGGTGCTGAAGGAGGGCTATCGCACCGGAGACATTATGGCGGAAGGCTGCACTCAGGTTGGTACTGAACAGATGGGCGACCTGATCTGCGACAGGATTTAATTATGAATCAACGAAAGATACCATTTTTGTTTTTTGTGTTAGGTGTCATGCAGTGCATGATAAGAACCTTATTCATTGGGGCGCTTGGGATGGTTTTTTCCCTTGTTGGACTGATTCTGAGAAACAGATTGTCACAGGTGGGAATCGGAATGTTTGGTTTGTGGCTTTTGCTTTCGATTTTAGATGAAATCAGGATTTGCCATACCATTAAGACCACTAGCGATAATCCTCAAGTGAATGAGTTTTTTGATAAGATGTTTGGTGAAGAACAAGAGATGAAGAAAATATTGGATGAAGCAACAGAACGCATTATAAAAGGAGAGAAGAAAGATGAGAAGTGATTCCGTAACAAAAGGAGTGCAGCAGGCACCCCACAGAAGCTTATTCAACGCATTAGGCTACACAGAAGAAGAAAGACAGAGACCGTTAATCGGTATCGTAAGCTCATATAATGAAATCGTGCCGGGACATATGAACCTGGATAAAATCGTAGAAGCGGTGAAAATGGGAGTGGCCATGGCAGGAGGCACTCCGGTAGTATTCCCGGCAATTGCCGTATGTGACGGAATTGCCATGGGACATATCGGCATGAAATATTCCCTTGTGACAAGGGATCTGATTGCGGACAGCACCGAATGTATGGCAATGGCTCATGGCTTTGACGGGCTTGTGATGGTTCCAAACTGTGACAAGAACGTGCCGGGACTTTTGATGGCGGCTGCAAGAGTGAATATTCCCACTATTTTTGTTTCGGGCGGTCCTATGCTTGCAGGCCGTGTAAAAGGAGAAAAGAGAAGTTTGTCTTCCATGTTTGAAGCGGTAGGAAGCGTTGCTGCAGGAACCATGACTATGGAAGATTTGGCGGAATTTGAAGAAAAGGTATGTCCTACCTGCGGTTCCTGTTCCGGTATGTATACGGCTAACTCCATGAACTGCCTGACAGAAGCGCTTGGAATGGGACTTAGGGGAAACGGCACTATTCCGGCTGTTTATTCCGAAAGAATCCGCCTTGCAAAACATGCGGGCATGAAAATCATGGAACTGGTGGAAAAGGACATCAAGCCTCGTGACATCATGACGGAAAAAGCATTTTTAAATGCCCTTACCATGGATATGGCCCTTGGCTGTTCCACAAACTCCATGCTTCATTTACCGGCAATTGCCCATGAAGCGGGAGTGGAATTAAATGTGGACATTGCCAATGAATTATCCGCAAAGACACCAAACTTATGTCATCTGGCACCGGCAGGTCCTACTTATATGGAGGACTTAAATGAAGCTGGCGGCGTTTATGCGGTTATGAAAGAACTTACCAAAAAGAACTTATTATATACAGATCTGCTGACAGTAACCGGAAAGACCGTAGGGGAAAACATTGCAAATGCAGTGAACAAAAATCCAGAGGTAATCCGTCCTATTGAGAACCCATACAGCGAAACAGGCGGAATTGCCGTATTAAAAGGAAATCTGGCGCCGGATTCCGGTGTGGTGAAACGTTCAGCGGTAGTACCGGAAATGATGGTTCATGAAGGACCTGCCAGAGTCTTTGACTGTGAAGAGGATGCCATCGAGGCAATCAAAGGCGGAAAGATCGTAGCAGGAGATGTAGTAGTAATTCGTTATGAAGGACCAAAGGGAGGACCAGGTATGCGTGAAATGCTCAATCCAACCTCCGCCATTGCAGGCATGGGTCTTGGCTCTTCTGTAGCATTGATTACCGACGGACGTTTTTCCGGCGCATCCAGAGGCGCTTCCATCGGCCATGTTTCACCGGAAGCGGCAGTAGGCGGCCCCATTGCTTTTGTGGAAGAAGGAGATATCATTTCCATCAATATTCCGGAAAATACTTTAAATGTAAAAGTATCTGAGGAAGAAATGGAAAGAAGAAAAGCAAACTGGGTACCAAGAGAACCTAAGGTGACTACCGGATATCTGAACCGGTACCGTTCTTTGGTTACAAGTGGAAACAGAGGCGCAGTGCTGGAAGTTCCCAAAGAGAAATAAAGACGGGAAATGCAGAAAATGTATATACAGAAGGGATGATAGTAAGACATGCAGTTGACAGGTGCGGAAATAGTAATTGAGTGCTTAAAGGAACAGGGCGTGGATACGGTATTCGGCTATCCGGGCGGCACGATTTTAAATGTATACGATGCTTTATATAAACATCAGGATGAGATTACCCATATTTTGACTTCTCACGAACAGGGGGCTTCCCATGCGGCAGACGGTTATGCAAGGGCAACGGGAAAGGTAGGAGTCTGCCTTGCCACAAGCGGTCCGGGAGCTACCAATCTGGTAACGGGTATTGCAACCGCTTATATGGATTCCGTTCCCATGGTTGCCATTACAGCCAATGTAAACCTGCCTCTTCTTGGAAAGGATACCTTCCAGGAGGTGGACATTGCAGGGGTTACCATGCCCATTACCAAGCACAATTATATTGTAAAGGATGTAACGGTGTTAGCAGATACGTTAAGAAAGGCCTTCCATATTGCAAGAAGCGGCAGGCCGGGACCTGTTTTGGTGGATATTACAAAGGATGTAACGGCAAATCTTTGTGAATATGAGCCAAAGAAGCCAATGGATATGGAGCGGATCAACAAGTTTACATCCGAGGAAGTGGAGCAGGTGCTTTCTTATATCAGGGAAGCAAAAAAGCCTTATATCTATTTAGGAGGAGGCGCCATTCATTCAGGCGCATCAAAGGAGGTAAGAACCTTTGCAAAGCTGGTAGACTGCCCGGTATGTGATACACTTATGGGAAAAGGCGCTTTTGACGGAAAAGACGAGCTGTATACAGGTATGATCGGCATGCATGGAACGAAAGCTTCCAATTTAGGTGTGGCAAAATGCGATCTGCTCATTGCACTTGGAGCAAGATTTTCCGACCGTGTAACCGGAAATCCCAATAAGTTTGCAGAAAATGCCAGAATCATACAGATTGATATTGATGCGGCGGAAATCAATAAGAATATCAAGACCGATGCTTCCCTGATTGGGGATTTAAAAGATGTGCTTTCGGAAATCAACCAAAAGCTTGAGCAACAGGAACACAAGGAATGGACGGATTATGTAAAGGGCTTAAAGGAACAGTTCCCGTTAAAATACGACGAGGAGGGACTTACCTGCCCTTATGTGATAGAACAGCTTGACCTTGCTACGGAGGGAAAGGCCATTGTTACAACGGATGTGGGACAGCATCAGATGTGGGCATCCCAGTTTTACCAATATACAGAGCCCAGGACATTTATTTCTTCCGGCGGTCTTGGCACTATGGGATACGGTCTGGGTGCATGTATCGGCGCAAAGGTGGGAAGGCCGGACAAAATCTGCGTCAATATTGGTGGAGATGGCTGTTTCCGCATGAATATGAATGAGCTTGCAACTGCAAGCCGTTACAACATTCCCATTATCCAGATCATCATCAACAATCAGGTGCTTGGCATGGTAAGACAGTGGCAGACCTTATTTTATGGAAAAAGATATTCACAGACCATTCTTACCGATAAGGTGGATTATTGCAAGGTGGCGGAAGGCTTGGGCTGTAAGGCGTTTCGGGTTACGAAAAAGGAAGAAGTGCTTCCTGCCATCAAAAAGGCAATGGAATGTAAGGAGTCGGTTGTGATTGAATGTATGATTCAAAGTGACGACAAGGTATTCCCAATGGTTTCTCCGGGAGCGCCTATTGAGGAAGTGTTCGATGGAGACGACTTAAAAAAGAAGCCGTTAGGGCAGTAAGAAAATAGTTACCATATTTTCAGACAAACAGTAATATACTTTAGAGATGAAATGGGAATTCAGAAAGAAACATGAAGAAAAGGCTGAAACTTATACTATTTATTTTTTTCATAACACCTATTATAATGTTTGGATTAATCTACATAGGGCTGACTGCATATTATGCAGACAGCTTTATGTTTGGCGTGTTCATAAACGGCGTGTATGCTACCGGAAAGACACCGGAGGAAATCAACGAAAAGCTTTTGGAACGGGAAAAAGAGGAGCCTCTTACGATTGTGGACAAATTTGACGAATCCATATCCTTTGATCTGAAGCAGATTGATTATGAGGTGACATTTCTGCCGGGCTTAAGGAAAATCCATAGTAAGCAGAACCCCTTTTTGTGGTTTAAAGGGCTTTCCGGTGGATATTCCAATTATTCCGTGGAGCCGGAAGGAATATTTGATGAAGAAGAGCTGGAGAAAAAGCTGTTTGAGACCGCTTTTATTCAAAATGCCGGTGATAAAAGCAGAATTAAGGTGGAGATAGAAAAAACAAGAGAGGGATATCAGCTGGTAGATACCACCAAAAATCTTCTGAACAAGGAACGGGCTTTAAAAGCGGTTATGAAAACTCTGAAGGAAGGGAAGGACCAGATAAATCTAAAGGAAGAGGAATGCTATGACGAGGTGGAGTTTACAAAGGAAATGAAGGAGACTCTGGCCCTCTGGGAAAAAATAGAGCGGTTTCAGTCCGGAAAGATCACGTATCAAATGGATGAAGAACGGGAAGAAATTTTAGATGCCTCTATCACATGCGACTGGATACTTTTAGATGAAGAAGGAGAAATTCTGTTTGATGAAAATGGCGAACTCCAGTTAGATGAAGAAAAACTGAAAGAATTTGTAGGAAAGCTCTGCGATAAGTATGATACCACAAAAAAAGACAGGCCGTTTGAGACCACAAGAGGAGATACAGTCATAGTTCCGGCAGGCACTTATGGCAATAAGATTGACAAAAAAGCAGAAATAGAATATCTTATGGAAGCATTTGCGGCAAAGAAAGAGGAAGTCCATACTCCGGTTTATTCCCAAAGAGCATGGGGAGAAGGAGAAGATGATATCGGCGATACTTATATAGAAGTAGATATGACGGAACAGAAGTTATATTACTACGTGCAGGGACGGCAGGTGTTATCGGCTTCTGTAGTGACCGGATGTACCGGGAAAGGAAATGGCACTCCCGCCAGGGCATGTTATATTTACTTTAAGCAGAGGAATCGGGTGTTACGGGGAGAGGATTATGAAACCCCGGTGGATTACTGGATGGCTGTTTATGGAAATATCGGTATTCATGATGCGAAATGGAGAGGGAAATTCGGAGGAACCATTTATAAATACAACGGCTCTCATGGTTGCATCAATACTCCATACAAAGAAGTGCAGAAGCTTTATGAACTGGCAGAGGAAGGTACGCCGGTCATGATTTTTTATTAAATGGTTGACTTGTCTTGTAGGACTATGTAAAATATAAATTATGCTTTCGTAGGAAAAAGTGATAATATAGAAAATACAATATCGCAAAGAAAAGAGGAGGAGAAAAAGGTGTCCAGAGTGTACAACTTTTCAGCAGGTCCGGCAGTTTTACCTGAAGAAGTATTAAAAGAAGCTGCAGATGAAATGTTAGATTATAAAGGAACCGGAATGTCCGTTATGGAAATGAGCCATCGTTCCAAGGCTTATGATACCATTATCAAAGANGCNGANGCNGATTTGAGAGANNTTATGAATATNCCGGANAATTANAAGGTATTATTTTTNCAGGGCGGNGCAAGCCAGCAGTTTGCCATGATTCCNATGAATCTTATGAAAAANAAGGTGGCTGATTATATCGTNACCGGNCANTGGGCAAAGAAAGCCTTTCAGGAGGCTTCCATTTACGGAAAGGCAANNAANATNGCTTCNAGNGAGGATGAGACCTTTTCNTATATACCGGACTGNTCCGATTTACCTGTTTCAGAGGATGCGGANTATGTTTACATATGTGANAACAATACNATTTANGGNACNAAGTTNCATACCCTGCCAAANACAAANGGAAAAACANTNGTNTCCGATGTTTCTTCCTGCTTTTTATCAGAGCCTGTAGATGTGACCAAATACGGAATNATTTACGGCGGCGTNCAAAAAAATATCGGNCCTGCAGGNGTGGTAATCGTNATNATCCGTGAAGATCTGATTACGGAAGATACNNTGCCNGGNACNCCTACCATGTTAAAATACAAAACACATGCGGACAACGATTCNCTGTACAATACNCCTCCNGCATACGGNATTTATATATGCGGCAAGGTGTTCAANTGGATCAAGAAGCAGGGCGGCTTGGAAGCCATGAAAGAGCATAATGAGAAAAAAGCNGCTATTTTATACAACTTCTTGGATGAAAGCAAGCTGTTTAAAGGAACGGTAAGAAAAGAAGACCGTTCCCTNATGAATGTTCCNTTTGTAACNGGAGATGCGGATCTGGATGCAAAATTCGTAAAGGAAGCAAANGAAGCGGGCTTTGAGAATTTAAAAGGCCACAGGACNGTNGGCGGCATGCGTGCCAGCATTTANAANGCAATGCCTATCGAGGGTGTNGAAAAACTGGTGGAATTCATGAAAAAGTTTGAGGCAGAAAACTGCTNAAAATNATAATAAAAAAAGAAACAGAAAGAAGGCANATCATGTTTAAGTATTATTGCTTAAATCCAATTGCCCAGGTGGGACTGGATAAGTTTAAAGCAGATTTTGAAAAAACAGAAGACATTAACGAAGCGGAAGGTATTTTAGTACGCAGCGCCTCCATGCACGATATGGAATTATCCGATAAGCTNTTGACAGTTGCAAGGGCAGGAGCAGGCGTGAACAACATTCCNTTAGAGGAATGCGCNAAAAAAGGAATCGTNGTNTTNAATACTCCGGGNGCNAANGCAAACGGCGTAAAGGAAATGGTAATTGCAGGCATGCTGCTTGCTTCCCGTGATATCGTGGGAGGTATCAACTGGGTGGAATCNGCAAAGGATGATGAAAACATTGCAAAAGCAACGGAAAAAGAGAAAAAGAAATTTGCAGGAACAGAAATCCAGGATAAAAAGCTTGGTATTATCGGTNTGGGCGCNATTGGCGTAAAGGTTGCCAACGTTGCAAAGCATTTGGGAATGGAAGTATACGGATATGATCCCTATGTATCTGTAGATGCCGCATGGAACTTAAGCAGGGANGTAAAGCATGTGTTAAANGTAGAAGANATCTANGAAACCTGTGATATCATTACNATTCATGTTCCNCTTATTGGACAGCACCAAAGGCATGCTGAATAAAGAAGCAATNGAAAAGATGAAGGACGGTGTAATCATCTTGAATTTTGCAAGGGATCTGCTTGCAAATGAGGAAGATATACTGGAAGGAATCAAGCAGGGCAAAATCCGCAAATANGTAACCGATTTCCCAAANNCTACAACAGCAGGAAAAGAAGGNTGNATCGTAATTCCCCATTTAGGNGCNTCTACNGAAGAATCGGAAGANAANTGTGCNAAAATGGCAGTNAAAGAAATGATGGANTATCTGGANAACGGAAANATTAANAACAGNGTNAANTATCCAAACGTGGACATGGGNGTCTGCAGCCAGGCAAGCCGTATTGGAATCTTCCACGAAAACAAAGCNAACATGATCACAAAGTTTACCGGAAATTTCGGTGAGCTTGNNATCAATATTACTGACATGGCAAANAAGTCAAANGGTACGGTAGCATATACCATGCTGGATCTTGAAACTCCTGTAACAGAGGAAATTGTGAAGAAGCTGTCGGATATTCAAGGTGTAATCAGAGTCAGGGTCATTAAATAGAAAAAGATGTGGGAAAAGCCCTCTGGTTTGATGCAGGGGGCTTTTTGAAGGTAGTGGTGGGAGGACGCAAAAGAGGAATGTGGGCGGATTCCATGCGGTGTTTTTGATAGCGCTTTTCCTAAACAGCCTGAGGAAGGTTGCTGATACCGATCGGGTCGGAATATAGCGGCGTCCATGCCGCAATTTTCCCCTGGGTTGTGGGCAGGCTGTTAAGGAAAATCGCTATCAAAAAAAATGCATGGAATCCGCCCACATTCCTCTTTTGCTGGTTTTCTCATCCCGTATCTTCTCAAAAAAGCTGGCGCTTACCTTCTTCAATTCAGAAAAAATTTTTACCCAAAACTTTTCGGGTGGTTATTTTCAAGCAATCCACCCCCTTCTTTGAAGCAGCAGAGGGCCTTTCGATACACAGTGGGAGCTGGCAGAGCATATGGTAGTATTCTGGACCTTGGCAAAGTCGCCGGCACTTACGCACCGTACTTTGGTGCGTTAGTACCGCTGCGTCTTTGCAGAGCGAAAGCGTGTCCAGAATACTACCATATGCTCTGCCAGCTCCCACGTCCCCCTCATCCAAATCCCCCTCTCCCCCCTCAAAGATAAAAAATGTCTTTTGACAGACCTATAGTACAATGGTAAAATAGAAGAAGAAATTTTTTGAAAGTCAGGAGTGTGAAGCATGACAGCAGAAGACAGGGCAATGTTGGATAAAATCAACGCATATGCGGACAAGGTACTTGGCGATATTGATCCTCAAAAAACAAGAGTTTCCTTCCAGCTTCAGAAATTGCAGCCCATTATGGAAGAAATTGCAAAGGAAAAGGGCGTGGAAATGGAAGATATCTTTATTCAATATATGGATCTTGCAAGCGAAGCCGCTGTGGAAACAGAGAGAAAATTTCAAAGCACCGTTGGAAATATGACCAAATACGGGGATATAGATACTAGTTTATAGCAGAAATACAGGCAGAGAGGGGTAAACAATGGCGAAAATAATACCGTTTCGGGCCATTAGGCCGAGGAAGGGACTGGAAAGCAAAATTGCGGCGCTTCCTTATGATGTGTATAGCAGAGAGGAAGCAAAAGAAGTGGTGAAAAAGGAACCGCTTTCTTTTCTCAGGATTGACCGGGCTGAGACCCAGTTTGACGATAGTGTAAATACATATGCGGATTGCGTGTACCAGAAGGCCAGGGATATTTTATGGGACATGGTAAGAGAAGAGCAGTTTATAACGGATAAGGCTCCGTATTATTACATCTATGAGCTGACTATGAATGGCAGGAGTCAGACAGGAATAGCAGCATGTGCCAGCGTAGATGATTATATGAATGACACAATAAAAAAGCATGAAAGTACAAGAGAGGATAAGGAGCTTGACAGAATCTGCCATGTGGATACCTGCAATGCACAGACCGGTCCTATTTTTCTTGCATACCGCTCCAATGAAGTCATCAACCAGATTGTAGAGAAAGCAAAGAAACAGGAAATGCTTTATGATTTTGTGTCGGATGACGGAGTAGGGCACAGAGTATGGGTGATTGATGAGAAGGAGGATATGGAAGCAATTGAAAAAGCTTTTTCCTCCATGAATTCCATATATATTGCGGATGGGCATCATCGCTGTGCCTCAGCAGTAAAAGTATCCTTGAAACGAAGAAAGGCAAATCCCGACTTTACTGGTGAAGAGGAGTTTAATTATTTCCTTTCTGTGTTGTTTCCGGATGATCAGCTGATGATTATGGATTATAACAGAGTGGTAAAGGATTTAAATGGATACAATGAAGAGGAGTTTTTAGAAAAGGTAAAGGAAAATTTTATGATCGAGCCTTTTGTAAAAGCCGCACCTTCCCAAAAAGGGGTTTTTTCTATGTATCTTGGGAATACTTGGTATAAGCTTATTGAAAAAGAAAGTCTGCATTCGGATGATGCGGTAGAGGGATTGGATGTATCCATTTTGCAGAAATATCTGCTTCAGCCGATTCTTGGGATTGATGATCCGAAAACGGACAAGCGCATTGATTTTGTTGGAGGAATTCGAGGACTTTCGGAACTGGAAAAGCGGGTTTTGACAGATTGTAAGGTGGCATTTGCCTTATGTCCTCCAACTATGGAAGAGTTGTTTCAGGTAGCGGATGAAGGGCGCTTAATGCCTCCCAAATCCACATGGTTTGAGCCAAAGCTTAGAAGCGGGCTGTTCATACACAGTATTCGGCAGGTTCAGTAAGGAAAAAGAAGGAAGGTGCAGGTATGACGAAAAAACTATATAAATTGATGAATTGGGCAGAAATAGAAGGAATTATATACTCGGAAGAGGATAATCCACATAAACTGTTGGGAATGACACAGGTTGCCGGAGGGACGCTGGTACAGTTTTTTTATCCAAGTGCAAAAAAAGTAACCATTGTTACCAAATCTTCCTCCACAAAAATGGAGCAGGTGGACGAAGAGGGATATTTTGCAGCGCTTCTTCCCAAAACCCAAAAGCCGGATTACCATTTTTCCGTGGAGTTTCAGGACGGGTCTCAAAAAGAGATTATCGATCCTTA
>JAAVAC010000025.1 GCA_014804265.1 Lachnospiraceae bacterium
ATATAGCTGGAATAATGAAGATAAACTGATTGACAACTAATCGGATATAATGATTGTAAAAAATAATAAAGAGTAAAAATGAAGTAACAGGCTCTACAGAGAAAGTTGTAGAGCCTGTTTATAATGGAAACTACTTGCCGTATTTGTCTTTTCTGTAAATCTATTCAATTTTTCTTAATGCGCATATAGTTTTACCTCAGTTCCAAAGGATTTTCCGCATTCACTCACATCTACAAATTGCTTTCAAGATACAATTGAACATGCACGACTCTGGCTCCTGGCATAGAAAAATAAAAATATCCTTGCAATATACCCATATGGGGTATATAATAAGCCGTGAAAAGCGAAAAGAATATATAGAAAAAAAGAAAAACGGGGGAAAGAACATGCCGGAAAAACAGGAACAATGTTCATGCCATAAGACAAAGGAACGTTCGGAAAAGGAATATAAGAATCTGATTCACCGCTTAAACCGCATCGAGGGTCAGATACGGGGAATCAGGGGCATGGTGGAAAAAGAAGCATACTGTACGGACATTCTTGTTCAGGTAGCGGCTGTAAACGCAGCTTTAAACAGTTTTAACAAAGAATTGCTTTCCAACCACATCAAGACCTGTGTCACAAGGGACATTCGGGAGGGAAAGGATGAGACCGTGGATGAGCTGCTTCGCACATTGCAAAAATTGATGAAATAAAGAGGCAAAATAATGGGAAATATTATTATGATAGCAATTTTAATGATTATTATAGTATTTGCGTTGAGAGGAAGTTACTTGCATTTGAAAGGAGAGAGCGGTTGCTGTCAGGGTGGAAGTGGTCCGAAACCCATGAAAAAGAAGCTGCACGGGCCAATCATAGCGAAAAAGGTGATTGTGATTGAAGGAATGCATTGCAATAGTTGTAAAAAACGTGTGGAAGATCAATTGAACCAGATTGACGGCGCTTTGGTAAAGGTGAACCTGAAAAAGAAGATAGCGGTAGTTTCCATGGAACGGATGATTCCGGATATGTTATTAACCCAAGAGATAGAAAAACTGGGTTTTCAAGTAATCGGAATAGAGTTGAAGGAGGCATAAAATGGATCAATATACAGTAACGGGAATGAGCTGTGCGGCCTGTAGCGCCCGGGTGGAAAAGGCGGTTTCCAAAGTTGCGGGAGTCACCTCCTGTTCCGTCAGTTTGCTTACGCACTCTATGGGAGTGGAAGGAACGGCTGCACCGTCGGAAATCGTAAAGGCGGTGGAAGAGGCAGGCTATCAGGCTGCTAAAAAAGGAGCGGATCAAATACAGGGTGCTGCCATGGAAGGCAGTCTGGAGGACGAGGCATTAAAGGATAGAGAAACTCCGGTTTTGAAAAAGCGTCTTTTTTCTTCCTTAGGATTCCTGCTTGTGCTTATGTATATTTCCATGGGGCATATGATGTGGAACTGGCCCCTTCCAGCATACTTTGCAGATAACCATGTGGCGATGGGACTTGTGCAGCTCTTGCTGACTGTGGTGATTATGGTGATTAACCAGAAATTTTTTATAAGCGGTTTTAAAAGCCTCTGGCATAAGGCTCCCAATATGGATACTCTTGTAGCATTGGGCGCAGGAGCAGCATTTGTATATAGCACTTATGCGTTATTTGCCATGACGGATGCACAGACAAGGGGAGATATGGAAGGAATCATGGCTTATATGCACGAATTTTACTTTGAATCGGCAGCCACGATATTAACCCTGATAACGGTAGGAAAAATGCTGGAAGCCATATCAAAGGGAAGAACTACAGATGCTTTAAAAAGTCTGATGAAGCTGGCTCCCAAAACGGCTACCGTAATGAGAGACGACATGGAAACACAGGTGCCTGTGGAGCAGGTAAAAAAGGGAGATATTTTCGTAGTGCGTCCGGGAGAAAATATTCCTGTGGATGGCATTGTATTAGAAGGAAACAGTGCGGTAAATGAATCCGCATTGACCGGTGAAAGCATTCCGGTAGATAAAGGAGAGGGAGACTATGTATCGGCAGCTACTCTAAACCAGTCCGGATTTATGAAATGCCGGGCAGACAGAGTAGGAGAGGACACCACACTGTCCCAGATTATCCGGATGGTAAGTGATGCGGCAGCTACAAAGGCGCCCATTGCAAAGGTCGCCGACAAGGTTTCCGGCATTTTCGTCCCGGCAGTCATTGCTGTTTCAGCAGTGACGATCTTCATCTGGCTGTTGGCAGGAGAAAGCGTTGGATTTGCACTGGCAAGAGGGATTTCAGTACTGGTCATCAGTTGTCCCTGCGCCCTGGGTCTGGCCACGCCGGTTGCCATTATGGTAGGAAACGGAATCGGGGCCAGAAACGGAATCATGTTTAAAACAGCCGCATCCCTGGAGGAAACAGGAAAGATGCAGATTGTGGCACTGGATAAGACCGGAACTATTACAAAAGGAGAGCCAAAGGTTACTGATGTGATACCTGCAAAGGGGATTTCAGAGGAAGAATTGCTTTTCGTGGCATATGCATTGGAAAGAAAAAGCGAACATCCACTGGCAGGGGCAGTTTTGGAATATGCCCTTTCAAAGCAGACGGAGGCGGCAGAAGTTACCGACTTTGCCATCTTGCCGGGAAACGGCCTTACAGCATCCTATGAGGGAGCGCCTCTTGCAGGAGGAAATTTTCCATTTATCAATGACCAGGCAGAAATTTTGCCGGAAGTGAAAAAGCAGTCAGAAGTTCTTGCGGAGGAAGGGAAGACCCCGCTGTTTTTTGCAAGAGACGGCAGGCTTATGGGAATCATTGCAGTTGCCGACATTATGAAGGAAGACAGCCCCCGTGCCGTGGAGGAATTAAAGCATATGGGAATCCGGGTGGTAATGCTGACCGGAGACAATGAAAAGACGGCAAATGCCATCGGCAGACAGGCAGGTGTAGACGAAGTAGTGGCAGGCGTGCTGCCGGACGGAAAGGAACAGGTAATCCGCTCCCTTCAGGAAAAAGGAAAGGTAGTCATGGTGGGCGACGGAATCAACGATGCCCCGGCCCTTACCAGAGCGGATATAGGCATTGCCATAGGAGCCGGAACGGATATTGCCATTGATGCCGCTGATGTGGTGCTGATGAAAAGCGCCTTAAGCGATGTGCCGGCGGCCATCAGACTCAGCCGGGCAACCTTAAAAAACATCCATGAGAACCTGTTCTGGGCATTTATCTATAACATAATAGGAATCCCCCTTGCGGCAGGCCTGTGGATTCCCTTCTTTGGCTGGCAGCTGAACCCTATGTTTGGAGCGGCAGCAATGAGCCTGTCCAGCTTCTGCGTAGTCACCAATGCCCTTAGACTGAATCTGGTTCATATTCATGACAACAAAAAGGATAAGCCATTAAAAAAAGCTCTGGGAACAAATCAAATCAAAATAAAAAACAAGAAAATGGAGGAAAAAGAAATGAAGAAAACTATGAAAATTGAAGGAATGATGTGCGCTCACTGTGAAGCAACCGTAAAAAAATGCCTGGAAGCCCTTCCAGAAGTGGAAGAGGCAGTGGTAAGCCATCAGGAGGGGACAGCGGTAGTCAACCTGAATGCGGATATTTCTGAAGAAACACTAAAAAAGACTGTGGAAGAAAAAGATTATAAGGTGCTTTCTGTCCAGTAGAAGAAAGATAAGCGGTTTGGATGCTTGGTGAGTGGGGGGATTTGGATAAGAGGACGTGGGAGCCGGCATAGCATATAGTAGTCTTAGGGGCACGCTTTCGCTCTGCAAAGACGCAGCGGTACTAACGCACCAAAATACGGTGCGTAAGTACCGCTGCGTCTTCATAGAGCGAGAGCGTGCCCCCAAGACTACTATATGCATATGCCGGCAGCTCCTACGTCCCCCCAGCCACCACAAAAAACCTCACATCAACACTTAATAATCTCCCTCTGATACTCATTATTCATCGGCACCCCAAATTTCGTAGACACCACAGATTCATAAATATGCGACGCCTGCATATCCTTTTCAAACTGTTTCAGCCCGATTTCGGAAAGCTGGTTCTTTGCATCGGCGACTTTGGTGATCAGTGGAATGGAAGAACATTTTTTCAGTTCCGTTAACAAGGGAGCGGAATCTTCCCGAAAGCCCAGGATACGTCCGTAGAAGATGGTTCCTTCTTTTAGGAATTCTTCTAACTCCGGCTGTTTCAAATCCAAAAGAATATGTCCAAGGCAGCGGTTGATTCTGGCGTGGGTCAAATCCTTTGTCTTTAAACGCTCACAGAAGGAAGCAATATCCGTAGAGGAAAATAAATACTTTTTCATCTTATTGGATAAATCTTCGGAAACATCCGCAAACTGCATATAACTGTTTTCCTGTTCCAAAAGCAAACGGTACTTTAAAATACTGGTAAAATCATCCTGAAATACAGGAGTGGCCTTTCCGTAGGCTTCTTTTAGGATTTCAAAACAGTTTTCCGGCATCTGTTCCCTTACATATTCCAAGGGATTTTCCAGACGGAGGGCATGGCGGATGGAAATAGCAGAGCTATAGCCTTGGGAAAGCCTGTAATCATGATAGCCGGAACCCACCCGTTCATTTGTATAGGGGATGATGTTGCTTTCAAGCTGTAAAAGAGCTTTTATGTACTCGATTCCTAAAATATTGTTTGGGTAGCAGATAACGGTGGAATAAGCGGCAAATCCGGGAAGAGAGGCTAACAGTGCATTATTCCTTGCGGAAGGATAGCTGTAGCCGTTTCTAAGGCTTGCCCTTAATTCCCTCTTGTAGTCTTCCGGTTCAAAGGCAAGAACCTTGGCGATTTCCGTCAATGGATTTAAATCACCGCATTCGCTGCCAAAACAGATAGCATCTACGACTCCTAATTTCTCAAAGAGGGTCATAGTGCCTTTAGCAAAATATTCCGCACTGGCGCAGGCATAAAAGGAAGGAAGTTCCACCACCAGATCCGCACCGTTTAATAATGCCATTTTTGCTCTGTCATATTTATTTAGTATGGCAGGCGTACCCCGCTGTGTGAAGTTTCCGCTTAATGCAACTATGACATAGTCCGCTCCAGTCAGCTTTCTGGCCTGTTCGATCTGATATTTATGTCCATTGTGAAACGGATTGTATTCTGCAACAATTCCGGTAACCTTCATATAGCTCGCCTCCTTTTTTATTCTATAATAATACCATACATATTATTAAGGAAAAGTGCAATAAAAAAAAGAAAAATTTTGAAAATTTATTTGTTGAAGATTGTATTTTATTTTGCACATATTTTTTTAATGCAAGAAACTTGTATACAAGGAATGTTTGTTTTATAATCAATGTAAGAAAAACCTTATAAAATGCTTATGGGATTCGTTCAGGGCGGTTAGGAAAGGAGAAGGGTATGGCATATATTGATGTGATTAAAGAAAAGGCAAGAGCGGATAAAAAAACGATTGTTCTGCCGGAAACTACGGATAAGAGGACATTGATTGCGGCGGCGCATATTTTAAAAGAGAATATTGCCAACATTATCATGGTGGGGGATGAAGAAAAGATACATGACGGTGCCAGATGGCTGGAAGTGGAATTGGACGGGGTGACGATCATCAATCCAAAGACTTCTGACAAACTGGAAGAATATGTGCAGTTATTATATGAAACGAGAAAAGCAAAGGGCATGACGGAAGAAAAAGCAAGGGAAATCCTGTTAGAAGATTTTCTTACCTTTGGAGTGTTGATGGTAAAGGCTAATGATGCGGACGGCATGGTAGCAGGCGCCTGTCATGCAACGGCAGATGTGCTCCGCCCGTCTCTGCAGATTTTAAAGACTGCTCCGGGAGTAAAGCTGGTGTCAGGATTTTTCATTATGGATGTGCCGGATTGTCCTTATGGGGAAAACGGAACCTTTTTATTTGCCGACTGTGGATTGAATCAGGATCCAACCGCTGAGGAGCTGGCAGCCATTGCGGATACGTCAGCAAAGAGCTTTAAAAATCTGGTAAATGCAAAGCCGATTATTGCCATGCTGTCCCATTCCACAAAGGGCAGCGCAAAGCACCCCCTAGTGGATAAGATCGTGGAAGCGACCAGAATTGCAAAGGAGCAGTATCCGAATCTTACTATTGACGGAGAGCTGCAGCCGGATGCGGCTTTGGTTCCCCATATTGCCAAGGCAAAGGCTCCAGGCAGCGAGGTGGCTGGAAAGGCAAATGTGCTTGTTTTCCCAAATCTGGACTGTGGCAATATCAGCTATAAGCTGGTGCAGAGACTTGGAAAGGCAGAGGCTTACGGTCCCATGCTTCAGGGAATTTCCAAGCCGGTCAATGATCTGTCAAGAGGCTGCTCCTGGGAGGATATCGTAGGGGTGGTTGCCCTTACGGCAGTGCAGGCGCAGTTAGTATAGAGAATAGAACGTTTGGCAGGACGTATGGGGCTTACAGGAAATGGTGGAAATGCCATGAAATAGAGAAAGGTTCTTGCGTCCTGTTGACGGTTCCTATATAGCATAATAATAAAAAATATTTAGATAGTTTTCAAAAAACTGACATTCATAAGTATGATATCTTCTTTTAATCAGACATAGCAGTTAATGAGTTGTTCCATTCATCATTCAGGGTCTTCACATCTTTTTCCCCTTTTTTCTTACTTAACATGAATAAAACCTAGTATCCCAATATGACTCTGCTAGTTGGGATTTCCATTTCTCCAGCTTGATGTTCTCACTTCCCCCCATTTTTTTTGCTTGATATATCCTGCCACACAGTACTTATTGTGTGAATGGTATTACGGAGAAAATAGTAGACCTTATTTTCTATATTATGCTACAGGAGTTCAAAGGCCGAATGTTGATGTGATTAAAAAAATTCAAATTTTTTGTAACAAATTGCCCATAAAAAGGAACATATAGTATGAGGTGTTAAAATGGAAAAAAAGCAGATGGAAGAACTATATCAAAAAAATGCCGTAACGGTATATAAGTACTTGTATACTCTGACCCGGGATTCCATGCTTGCGGAAGATTTGACTCAGGAGACCTTTTATCAGGCCATCAAGGGGATTGACGCATTCAGGGGCGATTGTAAGATTTCTGTTTGGTTATGCCAGATTGCAAAAAGGTTATGGTATAAGGAACTCCAGAAAAAGAGCAAATATGTTACGGAAGAAATAAAGGATACAATACCTTCCTCGGAAAATATTGAGCGCAGATATGTACAAAATGCAGAAAAAATAGAAATATTCCGTCTTATGCACCATTTGGATGATCTTACAAGAGAGGTCATGTATCTGCGTCTGGCAGGAGAGTTGAAATTTGCTGAAATTGCGGACATCATGGGGAGAACAGAAAGCTGGGCACGGGTGACTTATTATAGAGGCAAACAAACATTAATGAAAGGAAGAGAAGAATGGAAAGAGAATTAGATTGTGAAATAGTAAAAGATCTGCTTCCCCTTTATGTGGATGGAATGGCAAGCGAAATTTCTAAAAAGAGCATAAAGAATCATCTAAAGGGCTGCAGTGATTGTCTGGAGATATATGAGAATATGTCAGCCGAAATTGAGGAGAAAGAACAGCCGGAAGTTGAGGATGTGCAAAGGTTTTTAAAAAGGACGAAACTTATGTACTTTTTGTATGCACTTGGCGGCATAAGCATGGTTGCCATAATAACCTGCATGATAGTGGATTTGGCCTTGAATAAAGGAATTACATGGTCGTTGATCGTGGCTGCCTCTATTGTATTTACGGATGCTGTTTTATACTCTGCTTTGTCAGGTAAGAAGAATAAAGGCCTCAATACCATGAGTGTAATCAGCATTGGCACAGCTTGTCTGCTTCTGATGATTCAGATAACCAGATATTATTTGATGAATGTGGGAAGTTTCTGGATAATCCGTTATGGTTATCCGATTCTGTTGGTATGGCTTGCAGTCATATGGACACCTATGCTATGCAGGCATTTTTTTAAATGGAATCTATGGGACTGTATCGCTGTATTTTTGATTGCCGTCATAGTAGGAAATTATGCAACAAAATTGATTACAGGTGACTATGTATGGAACCGGGATTTGTGGAATCTGTATAATTTCCTTGGAAATGCCTTGGGAGAGATGATGGGAGCCGTATTATTTGGGATATTGGGGAGGATAAAGAAATGGAGAAAGTAATATCCGTGACAAATCTGAGAAAGCAATATAAAAAAGAAGTGGCAGTAGAGAATGTGAGTTTTGAATTGGAACGTGGAAGCATCATGGGGCTGTTGGGGCCAAATGGTGCCGGGAAGACCACCACATTAAAAATGATAACAAATCTTTGTTTTAAGGATGAAGGAAAGGTTGTAATCCATGGGGTGTCAATTGATCACAATGCGAAAGCGGCATTATCCAAAGTAGGAGCCGCATTGGATACACCCAGTTTCTATAATGAATTGACCGCAAAAGAAAATCTGGAGTGTTTTGCCGCACTGCATAAGGCAAGTTCGGAAAAGCAAGTTATGGAGCTTCTTGACTTAGTTGGATTAAAAGAAGTAAAAGAAAAGAAAGTAAAAGCCTTTTCTCTTGGAATGAAACAAAGGCTGGGATTGGCCAGAGCCATGCTGGGAGAACCGGAGCTGATTATACTGGACGAACCGGCAAACGGATTAGACCCACAGGGAATGGTCTGGTTATACAGAATGATTGGCAGGCTGGCACGGGAGCGGAAGATAACCTTTCTTGTGTCCTCTCATTTGCTACATGATATGGAAGCGCTTTGCACGGATGTTCTGATTTTGCACAAAGGGAAAAGCATATTACAGGGAAAAACACAAGACGTGTTAGCAGAAGGGGCAGATACGGTTATTTGTACCATTCAGGAAGTCAGGGAGTTTGAAAATATGTTGCTGCATCTGCCGGGGATAAGGATAGTAAAGAAATGGGATGATTGTTTTACAGTCAGACTGGAAGGTATGAGCCTTGATGCATTTATTAAAAAAATTGTGGAAAGAAATCTGCATATCCTATCCATTACCAAACGGCAAAATACTCTTCAGGAGCTGTTCTTGAAGTTGACAGGAGGTGCAGAAGTATGCGTGTTTTGACAAAATTGTATATGCACAGGCTGATAAGGCAAAAATTTGTTTCTGTTTTTTTCCTATGCCTTTTTGCAGCTTCGTATTCTTATGCGTTTCTTATTTCTACTCCGGAGATGGAAAGTATGCTGAACGTAAATATGGAGCAGGTTGGGAAGGGGAATTTTCCGGAATTTATGATACGCTTTTACGTAGGAACAGTAGGAATTCTTTTTGTTACTTTTTTGATTACATTTTATATCTGTGAAGAAGATAAGAGGGGAATATTATTTCAGCCTTTGCTGCATGGGGAAAGCCGCAGTGGGATTTTAAAATCAAAGCTTTCTGTCATTGGCAGCATGTCCTTTTTCTTTGTCCTGTTCACAGGATTTCTTCATTATGTGACAGCCTTCATGCGGTGGGGAAGGGCCGTGTTGGAAACCGGAATCCTGTTAAGGGTTGTAATAAAATATCTTTTTTCGGGAGTGTATATGGCATGTTTAGCTATAGGAATCGTTGCGATCTGTATATGGACGAGAAGTACGCTGAAAACAGTTTCAGCAGTCATTTTTTATCTTTTCATAGATGCATTCATTTGTGGCATGGACAGTGCCCTGTTAAAAAACTTATGGATTGGATATTATCCGAATCTCTCTCTGTTTTCTTATGAGTATAGAGAGATTCCTTGGAATACAATCTTTTGGGGCAGTATCGTTATAGCGGTATATGGCATTTTGTTTTATCGGATTGCCATGGAGAGAGTGGGAAAAATAGATGTTTAAACAGGAGGAAAGAAGTATGACAGATTTATTGAAAATACAGTTTAAACGTTTGAATCAACTGAAATTAGTATATTTGTATGCTGCAGTAATGGCGGCATACATTCTTTCCAATGGAATATCGTTTATGAAAGAAGGAGCGGAGGAAGCAAGGGGATATTATGTGGGAGGAATGTTTGTGTCAGATTGTATCTGTTGCTACATAGATATTGTGGGCCCGTTGTTCTTAGCGTTGATATGTGCAGTTCTGATTAGCAGTGAAAGAACAGCAGGTATGTTCAAACAGCCATTGCTGACGGGCATTTCCAAAATGGAATTGATTATGGCAAAAACCATGAGTGTTATAACAGTTGCTTTTGCCTGCTTTTTATTTACCATTCTGTTCAGTGCGGTTGTGGGCTGCTTTTTTTGGGGGAATGAGGTGTTTGAGAATGCTTCTGAATGCTTGTTACGTTTTTTGCTATTGGCTCTGCCCCATATAACAATCAGCCTGTTTTGGGTTTTTCTGTCATTATACATGAATCTGCCCGGTATGCTGTGCGCCTCGTTAATCATTTTGTTAATCAATAATCTATTCAGCCAGTTTTTTGGAAAGTATGTGTGGGCAGTGGATTTTATGTATTATTTTTATGCTTTTTCCGGATATAATGGGATGGGATTGGACAAGGGCGTGATGATGGCGGGAGTGATAGTGAACGGGATAACGGGTTTCCTGCTTTTATGGCTTATTGGCAGACGTATGAAATACATGGTGCTATAGCCTTCGTTCCCCTTTATTCCAATCCACATTTTTGAAGAAGGGCTTCTTGTAATACCTGAGAAAAATTTACACCCATAGCGCTGGCTTCTTCATTCAGCCATTCGGGAATGCTCAATGTTTTTTTTACTGCCTTAGAGCTTGTGCGTTTCTTGTATGCGAGCATATCGAATTCGATAACGACACAAAAGGAATTCGCTTCAAGTGTGATTTTAGAAGGATCAGAGGCAACAGGGATTTCTTCCTTGCATTCAGAACGGCTGGCCAAAGCAAGACCCAGGGCATCAACAGCCATTTCATAAGCATTCTGCATATCTTCACCCTGTGTCATACATTCCGGCAAATCTGGGAAAGAAATCCAAAAGCCTCCTTCGTCAGCTTTGTGGAAAACTGCGGGGAAAAATAATTTTTTCATACTAAGAACCTCCAATCTATTTAAGGAAGCGGGGCTATTTTAGTCCCGCCTGTTTCAATATTTCCTGCTCCAGCCCCTTTTTGAGGTCTTTTGCATGATAAGGAACTATCACGGTTTTGCCAGTATCCGAATGTTTCATCTTTATATGTGAGCCATTCTGGTTCATAATGACAAATCCATTCTTTTTAAGAAGTTTAATCATTTCTTTTGCGGTTATTGGCATCTTTTGTAGCTCCCTTTCTTATGACATTTTAATTTTAACACGTAAAAATACGTATGTCAATGAGGAGCTTGATTGCAATATGCTCTGTCCGAAGAGTTTTCAAATTTCCTTCCTTTTTACTGTCAGACTGGGAGGTTAGCAGTAATGTCTACTTGCACTATTATAGTATGCAATACGTATAAAGCCAATACATGTGAAAATGAAAGAAGAAATGGGGAAGCCCGAATAGATATTGCGTTGCAAAGTGCAAAAACGGCGTGCGATGAAATGCTAAAGCAGGTAAATCTATATAAGGTGCGTAACAAAAAAGTAAAGGCATTTTCCATGGGAATGAAACAGAGGTTAAGTATTGCCATGGCACTGATAGATTTGATTTCAAACAGCATCAAATATACATGTGGCGATATATATTTTAAACTTGCAGAAGCAATGGGCGGCAGTATTTATGCCAAAATGGATAAAAACTATTTGAATATATATTTGAAGCTCAATAAATTCAAAAATGCAGATTAAATAATTTGATCAATCAAACCAAACTCCAATGCTTCCTTTGCCGACATATAATTGTCACGTTCCGTAGCCAAAACAATTTCTTCCAGATTCTTCCCTGTATTTTCCGCCAGAATGGAATTGAGGCGCTGCTTGCTCTTTTGGATATGGTCTGACATGATCTTGATATCCGTTGCCTGCCCCTGGATGCCCTTTCCGTGAATGGCAGGCTGATGAATCATGATTTCCGCATTTGGCAGGGCAATTCGTTTCCCCTTAGCGCCTCCTGCAAGCAGGAAAGCGCCAAAACTGGCAGCAAGGCCGATGCAGATTGTGGAAACATCACATTTGATATATTGCATGGTATCATAAATAGCAAAACCAGCCGAAACAGAGCCTCCGGGACTGTTGATATATAATGAAATATCTTTTCCTGGATCCTGTGCTTCTAAAAAGAGCAGTTGTGCAATGATTAAATTGGCAGAAACATCACTTACCTCTTCACCCAAAAAAACAATCCGGTCAGATAATAACCTTGAAAAAATGTCGTAGCTTCGTTCTCCACGGCTCGTTTGTTCTATCACATAAGGAATTGTGCTCATGCTGCTAACTTACCTCCCCATAAATTATGTGGGCATGAGTACCCATGAAGAGAGCTTATCATGCCTAATCGGGATTGTTTTGGATAGAATTTCCCTTTTTCCCGATAGATATTAGGTGTGCATTGATAACATTGCTGGAAGGCCAATGTAAAAGCCTGCTGTGAATTGTAATGCGCTTCATAGGCTATCTCTACAATCGGTTTTTCGGTTTCCACAAGCTTTTTGGCTGCTAAGGTCAGCCTGCGCCCTTGAATATACTTATAAATCGTGCATTTTGTTTCTTCGTGGAACACTCTGGATAGATAAAATTTTGAATAATTTAATGCCTTTGCAATTTTATCAAGGGGTAAATCTTCATCAAGATGTTTTTCTATATAGTCTGCCGCTTCTTTTACAATCATGCTGTGATTCATATAAGCTGCTCCCTTCTAAAATTTATTTTACTTACTATATCATGAATCGTCTATAAAGTCTTAATAGAAATTGCCCAAATGCCATGAAAGACCGGGGAATCTTATCCTTGCTGATTTCCCTGGCCGGCAGTATAATATTCTTGTGGAAAAGTTCGTTTTCTTAGATACTAAAGGGTAAAGGAAATGTGATAAAAAACTGACATTCATTTTTGACAGGTATGATGCAGGAACAAGAGGATAAAATCTGGGAAGTTGGAGAAGAGGATGAGATATTTATTTGGAGAATACGAAGTCGATATCAATGTTGAGAAAACACGGTTGTTTTATGATAAAGCTAAGGTAATTACAATTGGATGTAAATGTGATGGCTGTTGTAATTATGAGCAGGCTTCGGATTATTTTCCTAATGAGGTAAAAGTCTTTTTTGAAGAGATTGGAGTTGATTTGAAGAAGGCAGCAGAGATAATACCATATGTTGCTCAAAAAGAAGGAAAATATATGTTATATGGAGGATTTTATCATATTTGTGGGACAAAGGAGTCTATAAATGATGTTTGGAAACCTGAGGGGGATGTTGCTAATTCACAAATTTTTTCTTTGGATGAAGATGAAATGTATTCGATTGTAGAAAACTATAAAATTGGATTTTCGAGTTCCTGTAATTTATTGGAGGATGAATTTCCAATGCCGGCAATACAGATGGAAATTTTATTTACTTCTCCCTGGGTGTTAGAAAAAGAAAACCCATACCGATAAAATCTCAAGAACTAATGAAAATTTGAAATCCGACAAATCCGTCAAATCCGCTATGTTTTTATTGAAGCTATAGACGGTTTCTGCTATAATAATTCTGATTTTTTGCCCCTAAACAAATTCCTTGCAGCAAGCTTATAGTGTAGCAGGAATAAAACATCCGGTCAGATATACTGGAATTTAAGGCGGTAGCGAATGGATAACGAAAAAGATTGATGTTAAAGAAGGGTGTTTACACATCCTCTTGTAAAGCAATAAAGGGTGTAGAAACGGAAGTAAAGAACAGAGGTTCAGAATTGATAAGGAGATATAGCTGTGCAGAATATTGAAAAAAAAGGAAAAGCGTTTTCAAAAATTGAGGGTACCCGGAGGAAGGGAACGGTGCAGGCCGCAAACAAGGTGTACAGAAGAATCGCCGCATTTACCATATGCTTAATCCTCATCCTGCCCAATTTCATAACAGTATCAGCCGATGGCGGACAGTCCAATAACCGGACGGTTAAAGCTGGCATTTTCTACTTCGAGGGTTATCACATGAAGGACGAGGAGGGCAGACTGACCGGCTATGGCATCGAATTCCTGGATCTGGTCTCCGAATATTCCCATCTGAATTTCCAGTACATAGGCTATGACAAATCCTGGAGTGAAATGCTGACTATGCTGGAAAACGGTGAGATTGACATGGTAACCACTGCCCGGAAGACTCCGGAGCGGGAGGAGCGCTTCGCATTTTCTCTCCCTATCGGCAGAAATAATACTGTTCTCTCAGTCAGGGCCGATAATACACAGCTGCATAGCAGTGAGTACAAAACTTATGATGGAATGACGGTGGGACAGCTGGCGGGAAGCAGTCAGAACCAGAGTCTGGTGGAGTTTGCCCAGGAGAAGGGCTTTTCCTACCGGACAAAGGAATACAATGACGCAGATGCCCTTGTGGCTGATTTACAGGATGGAGAGATAGATGCAATCCTTTCCAGCGATCTGAGGAAGGCTGAAAATGAAAGGACATTGGATATTATTGCGGAGGATAACTTCTACGCAATTGTCAGAAAAGACGACACGGAGCTGCTTAACGAAATTAACTATGCCATTGAGCAGATGGATCGGAATGAGGGCGACTGGAAAAGTGTGTTGTATTACCGTTATTATGGACCGGTTTATTCCTCCGCACTCACCTTTACGGAGCGCGAGAAGGCATACATTCAGCAGGTGGTCTCCGGAGAAAAAAAGATTACGGTAACTGCCCAGGGCGAAAGAGAGCCCTATTCCTATGTGGAGGACGGAGAATTAAAGGGTATTCTGCCGGATTATTTTGCTTACGTCATGGAGATGGCCGGACTGCCTTATGAAATTGTGATACCGGAGGACAGGGAGGACTATAACACCATGGTGGGCATCAACAGCGTGGATGTGGTTATTGACAGGCTCACCTCCAACGCTGTCACGGAGGAGGCCGCGTACCGTGGCTTTAATACGGATGCCTATATGACCACAGGCGTGGCAAGGGTAACAAGACAGGATTTTACCGGAGATATCAAAAGGATTGCCGTATCGGACTCTCAGAGCGGTGCTATGATTTCGCAGAAGTTTCACGGAGATTTTGAATTCGTAAACTATCCTACCAGAGAGGCTGCGATGCAGGCCGTTCTGAATCGGGAGGTGGACGCCGCATATGTATATGCCTATACGGCGCAGTTGTTTGTGAACCGTGACACTACCAATTCCCTGTATTACAGCATAGCGAACGATATAAATATAGAGTTTCAGATGTATGTCCGTGACAGTGCAGATCATGAGCTGATTTCCATATTGAATAAATGTATCCGGCAGACGTCGAACGATACGCTGAATCAATTGGTTTTAGAACATACTTCCTATGCCATTAAGGATATGAATTTCCTGCAATATATGCTGGCCAATCCCAAAATGCTGCTCATCGTGATTTTGTCAATCACCCTGATTATCTGCATCATTCTGGTTCTCTATCTGCGTGGACGGTGGAGCAGGAAGCTTTTGGATACCACAGAACAATCGAACAGGCTGATGAAGGAGCAACTCGCCATTGTGGAAACATTAAGCCGTGACTATACGAATGTTTTTGCCATCAATGAGGAGCGTGGTACCGCCAGAATTATAAAATTGGAAGGTTACGTGACGAAGGGATTGAAAGAGGATTCTAAGGAAGAGCAGCCCTATGCCCCGATTTTGGACCAGTATATCCGGGAACGTGTCCATCCAGAGGATCAGGAGGAACTGGCACAGGCGCTTTCTCTGGACAAAGTCAGGGAGCAGATAGGATCGAATGGGGAATACACGGGGAGCTACCGTATACAGGCAGATGGAGAAGAACATCATTTCCAATATAACTATGTGAAGGTTGGGGAAAGCGCTCTTGAAGAGGACGGTTTTATTCTTGCGGGGTTCCGCAATATTGACGAGGTGATCCGCAAGGAGCAGGAGCAGAAGGAAGTTCTGGCGGAAGCTCTGGCTCAGGCTCAGTATGCTAACAATGCAAAGACTACCTTCCTCAACAATATGTCCCACGATATCCGTACGCCTATGAATGCTATCATTGGCTTTACCTCCTTGGCGGTAACTCATATTGATAACAAAACGCAGGTGCAGGACTATCTGGGGAAGATCATGACATCCGGAAACCATTTGTTGAGCCTGATTAACGATGTGCTGGATATGAGCCGCATCGAGAGCGGCAAAGTCAAAATTGAGGAAAAGGAGGCCAGTCTTCCAGAGATCATGCACGATTTAAAGACGATTGTCCAGGCTGACGTGAAAGCAAAGCAGCTGGAATTCTATATAGATACTCTGGATGTGGTAAATGAAACGATTATATGCGATAAACTCCGTCTAAATCAGGTGCTATTGAATATTATGAGCAATGCCATGAAATACACAAAACCCGGTGGCATGGTCAGTGTCCGCGTTACTCAGACCACCGAAGCGCAGGAGGGCAGTGCCGCATATGAGTTCCGAATCAGGGATACCGGTATCGGCATGAGCCCCGAATTCCTGCAACACGTTTTTGAACCCTTTGAACGGGAACAGACCACGACCGTAAGCGGCATTCAGGGAACCGGTCTGGGGCTTGCCATTGTCAAAAACATTGTGGATATGATGGACGGCACGATTACAGTGGAAAGCCAGGTGGGAAAAGGATCAGAGTTTACCATAACATTCCATTTCCGGGTCGCTGATGCTCCTGTGGAATCCCAACGGTTGGAACAACTGGCAGATCTTAGGGCACTGGTGGTGGATGATGACGTGAACACTTGTATCAGCGTCAGCAAGATGCTGTCCGCCATCGGTATGCACCCCGACTGGACGACTTTGGGCAAAGAGGCCATTATCCGTACAGAGTTTGCCCTGGAGCAGAACGAGCCTTACAGCGCCTATATCATTGACTGGCTGATGCCGGATATGAACGGCATAGAACTGGTCCGAAGAATACGGAAAGTAATCGGGGATTTGACACCGATTATCATACTGACTGCTTATGACTGGTCAGACATGGAGGAGGAGGCCAGGGAGGCCGGTGTCACGGCATTCTGCTCCAAACCACTCTTCCTCTCAGAGCTGAGGGGGGTTCTGGCTGCTCCATATACAGTCACAGAAAGTACGGAGGAAGCAGAGAAATCTGAGATGGACTTTAGCGGCAGGAGAATCCTGTTAGTGGAGGATAATGAGCTGAATCAGGAAATCGCACAAACGATTCTGGAAGGTGCCGGCTTCCTCATTGATACGGCAGATGATGGAAGCATAGCCGTGGAGCGGATGAAAGAGATGCCTGGGGATACCTATGATCTGATACTGATGGATGTCCAGATGCCCATTATGAATGGTTATCAGGCTACAAGGGCCATTCGGGCGCTGGATGACCCCGTCAAGGCAGCGGTTCCTATTGTGGCCATGACAGCCAATGCCTTTGAGGAGGATCGGAAGGAGGCCATGGATGCCGGAATGAACGGGTACGTGGCAAAGCCCGTGGACATTGGAAAACTGATGGAAACACTGGAAGATATTTTGAAATAAAGAAGTCGTCTATAAAAAGTTTAGGCGCTATTCCTTGCTTAATATACGTTTCCTGCCGCAAAGCCCATCTATGAAAAACAGGCCAACAAAAGCATATCCGCACAAATAGAAGCAGTAATAATACATAAAAAACATGGCAGGCGCCGTTAAGAAAATCAGCACAAGCTGTACCTGGATCAGCAGGGATAGTACAACAAATGCCTTTTTCCTCTGAAAGAACCCGGTTAAGGTAGCAATTGCTAACAAGATGAAAGCCGGAAGACAATTATAAAATACCGGAAGGAACATATTCGTAGTGCTTTCCCCCTGCACATAGTGGCGGCATGAGAGGAATTCAATGACCTTTTCCCGGGCCGCCTGCCCAAAAGGAGGATCCATAAAAGGAAAGATCTTTTTAAAATCCGTATCATAATACTTAAGCTCTAAAATTCCAGACACCATTTCTCCGCCAGGATGATTGATTTCATCCGGATAAAAGCCGTTCGTATGGGCAAAGGTGAGACAACGGTACTTTAAAAAATCATCAAAGTTGTAAACGATCAGCCTAAGGGCGGCTGCCATGAACCGGTTTAGCTGCTCCTTAGGCAGCACGTCGGGAATGTTCCAGTACTGGCTGATATTCCGCACGGAAGCATCACGGCGGAGCTTTTGTACGTCAATCAGTTCATTCAGGGTAAGAATATCCTCATATACACTAGGCCCTTCTAAATGCTCCTCATTAAACAAATTCCCCAAAGGATTTATCACAAGAGAAATGGGATATTTGTTGCTGCCCGCTGTGGCAATCTTGTTAGGTATTTGAAACAAAAGAAAGGAAAGGCCGATCACCATAAGGGAAATGCAGGCACGTTTCAGGGAAAAAAGCCGTAAAAACCATAAAGCCGCCGGAAGCAGCAGAAGCAGATAAATATATTCCGTCCGCCATGCTATGATCAGCCCGCTGACGGCAGAAAGAAACAGCCCTGTCCACAAAGATAGGGTTCCTTTTTTATGGGCAAAGAAAATCTGAAAAAGCACCAGCAGAAACAGCCATCCCACCAAAGTAGCCCGAAGGGTGAACAGATTCCCGTCAAGTACCGGCAGCAGGCAAAAGGGCAACAACATAAGCCATACCTTCCTGCTATGATAAATGGAAAACAGATTTTTCATGATATAAGAAAAAATACAGCATATAATAAGTATCTGCATAAAAGTAATGGTCGCAGGATTTGGAAAAAACAAAAGACAAATAATATAAAAGCAACTGGTCAGTCCGGTCTGGGCGGGAGAGAGCTGAAAGCTAAGAGCGCTTCTTAGCACATAAAATTCATCCCCTTTGAAGATACCGGGCCATACCAGAAGAAATAAAATCCCCAATATGAAGAAGTATACAAGAAAATACTTCAAATAGGAAAGAAAGACCTGATTCCTCTGAAACAGGAGACGGATACAAAAAACCACTGTCGTGTAAAAGCAAATGCCAAACAGGAAAGAAAGTCCTATCAGGCCATACATATAGAGCCGTGGCGAAGGTCCTAAAGTGAAAATAGAACGCACCTTGTCCTTAACCAGAAGCGCCTGCAGTATGGAAAGAACCATGCCGATAATGGCAGAGGTGCCAAGGCAGGCAAGGGGTTTCTTTTTGAAAAGCGAAAATGAAGGTATGTGAATGTTCATGGAAAATCCTTTCTGTCCGTTCCTTTTTGAAGAAATAAAATGAGTTAAAAAAGTACCATTTCAATATAGCATGTTCCAAAAGAAAACACCATATCAATTGAAATTTTTCTCTTTTGAAAGATGAATGAAAAAACACACTGGCCGGATGTATGTGGAGTAGGTAACGAAATCTAAAATTATGTCAGATTTGACAACTGCACAGGAAATTGTTAAAATGAATTAATCAAAAAAGGTACTGCCGATAGACGGTTAGTCCAGTTTATTAGTTGCAAAAATGGCCGCTAAGTTTTCCAGACTGTGGGCGGCTATTTTTGTGCTTTATTATTATCCTTGCTTCCTATCGTATATCCCAGGCCGAAGGCTGTCAGACATAAGCTGACAACCGCAATCAGACCTTCCATCGTCAACATTGGCAAAGCCCTCCTTTCCCAGATTTCCCTTGCAGGGATTTCTATGTAATCGGAGGGTCACAGTCCCTCCGAAGAAGGGCTAACCGCCTACCGTTATGGCAGTACCCATAAATAGTTTATCAATAAAATTTAAACGGTGCAAGATAAATTTTAAATATCTAAATTTTTTATCTGCTTTTCCAATCAATCCTTTCCAATCAAACTAAAACTTGAATCGCGAAAAAATGTTGACAAACATTACCACCCTATGTATAATAACTTAGGTGTGGATAGGAGTATGCTATGCTATTAAATCTTACAGATATGTTATCCTCAGAAGAGAAGACAGAACAGAAACAGATTCCATATGAAGCGGATGTATTTGAAAGCGGACTGGAAAGCTATTCCATTTTAAAGAAAACCCCGCTTGCCCTTACGATTCAGACCATGGAAAAGGGCAAAGTGCTTTTAAAGGGAAAGATGAGCCTGACTCTTTCAATGAACTGTGACAGATGTTTGAAAGAAGTGCCTTACGAGNTGGCGCTTGATTTTGAGGAGCATGTCTCAAAGGAAGAGATAGAGGCAGAAGAGTCTGAAGGGGAAGAGAAGAATTTTTTAGAAGGCTTCCAATTNGATACNGAAAAACTGATCCACAATGAAATATTGATGAATTTGCCCATGAAGGTTTTATGCAGGAAAGACTGCAAAGGCATTTGTAAACAATGTGGGAAAGACCTGAACCTAGGTGACTGCGGATGTGATGACTTCGTACCAGATCCTAGAATGGCAATGATTAAAGATATCTTTCATGCGAATAAGGAGGTGTAACGATGTCAATCTGTCCAAAAAACAAATCTTCTAAAGGAAGAAGAGATAAGAGAAGAGCTAATTGGAAAATGAGCGCTCCAACATTGGTAAAGTGCAGTAAGTGTGGTGCACTTATGATGCCTCATAGAGTTTGCAAGGCTTGTGGTTCTTACAATAAGAAAGAAATCATCAGCGTAGACTAATTGCAACACAAACAGCCTGTGGGCTTTGCCTGCAGGCTGTTGCAGACATAAGGACTTTCCGGTCNTCGGTGAGTCTTTTTTTATTCCCGCTGGCAATGAGCNNACTGCTGCGGGGGGATTTGATTCCCGAANGTATGGATACTATGGAAATGAGGTGATTGCTTGCAGGCAAAAGCTGACGTGGATAAGCTGNTGATTGNNAGCTTTAAGAACATNGCNCTGGAAGTTCCCATCAGCAAAATAACCATTAANGATATTACAGACGGCGCAGGAGTGATCCGNNCNACCTTTTACAATCACTTTCAGGATAAGTATGAAGTCATTGAGCGGATTATCCGGACGGANCTGTTAGACCCTATGAGNCCCCTGTTNCAAAATGAAATGTTTGANGAAGCCATTCTTCTTATTTTCACCAACATNCTTAAGGAGAAGGAGCTTTACAAAAAGCTTTCAAAGATGGAAGGNCAAAATTCCTTTGAGGATATTGTCAGAAGCTGCATACGGGATATTTTACTTGAGCTTCTGATTGATAAGATTGGAACTAAGACAGCAAAGCATAAATGGATGACACCGGATAAACTGGCAGATTATTATTCCCTGTCCATGACCTTTATCGTGATGACCTGGATTCAGACGGATATGGTCATTTCCCCCAAGGAAGTGGCAGAAGTATACAACTATGTGATTTCCAAATCCTTAAAAGATATGGTGGAGGATATTGCGGAATGGAAACAGCCTTGAGAGTAGGATAATATTTCTGCTTTGTTTATATTAGGACGACAAAAAGGCAAAAATGTATAAGAAGTACATACAGGCAAAAAAGATTGAATATTAACAGATTCAATCTTTTTTTTTATACTCCTTTTCAGAAAAAAGAGAAAAGAGATGAGGAAATTATGAAACAGTTGGGAAAAGGTGTNGTAAAGACACGGGTCCTGATTTTCCTGATTGGTCTGGTGCTTTTGGTGCCCTCTTTCATAGGATATGTGAATACGAGAGTCAATTATGATATTCTATCCTATCTGCCCAAAGACATCGAGACCATGGAAGGGCAGGATATTCTGGAAAAGCAGTTTGGAACAGGAGCTTTTTCCATGTTCATGGTAGAGGGCATGGAATATAAGGATGTTTCAAAGCTGAAGGAACAGCTTAGGCAGGTAGAGCATGTAAAGAAGATTCTCTGGTATGACAGCTTTGCGGATTTATCCATGCCTACGGAATTACTGCCGGAGAACATTATGGAAGCCTTTAATAGCGGGGACTGTACNCTGATGTTGATTTTGTTTGATTCTACCATGTCTTCTGACGAAACCATGGAGGCCATTGAAGAAATCAGGGGAATTGCAGGAAAGCAGTGCTTTTTAAGCGGTATGTCAGCGGTGGTAACCGATACGAAGAACCTGTCTAACCGGGAAACCCCTATTTATGTGGTAATTGCAGTTATCCTATCCACCATTGTTTTAAGCCTTACCATGGATTCTTTTATCATTCCGCTGTTCTTTTTGCTGAGCATTGGAATGGCGATTGTATACAATTTGGGAAGTAATATTTTCTTTGGGGAAATATCCTATATTACGAAAGCATTAAGCGCAGTGCTGCAGCTGGGTGTGACCATGGATTATTCCATATTCCTGTGGCACAGCTATGAAGAGGAACAGAAAAACGGAGAAGTTCCAAAGCTTGAAGCTATGGCAAATGCCATCAATGCAACCATTTCCTCCGTAGTGGGAAGCTCAGTCACTACCGTAGCAGGATTCATTGCACTTTGTTTTATGAGCTTTACTTTGGGAATGGATTTGGGAATCGTCATGGCAAAGGGCGTTATCATCGGTGTCATCTGCTGCGTTACTATATTGCCGTCTATGATTCTTGTATTTGATCAGGCAATTGAAAAAACAAAGCATAAACCTTTCATACCGGAATTTAAAATGACTAAATTTGTCACAAAGCGCTATATCATCATTGCAGTGCTGTTCGTGCTTATCTGGATTCCGGCAGTCATAGGCTATTTCAATACAGATGTGTATTACAATCTGGATGAGACACTTCCGAAGGATTTGGAAAGCATCGTTGCCAATACAAAGCTGAACGAAGAATTTGAAATGAACACCACTCATATTTTACTTGTGGACAGCGCACTGGAACCAAAAGAGGTTTCTAAGATGTGTGAGGAAATGAAACAGGTTTCCGGAGTGAAAACGGTCATAGGAATGGATTCTTTATTAGGTCCTGCCATACCAAGGGATTTCATTCCCGACAGCTTGATGGAAACGTTAAAAAATGAAAATTACCAGATGATGATGGTAAGCTCTGAATATAAGGTGGCATCAGAAGAGGTAAATCAGCAATGCGATAAATTAAATGAAATTTTAAAAAGGTATGACCCGCAAGGAATGCTGATTGGTGAAGCTCCCTGTACAAAAGACCTGATCACCATTACNGATAAGGATTTTCAGGTAGTGAGCATCGTATCCATTGGAGTNATCTTCNTGATTATTGCCCTTGTATTNAAATCCATNTCCCTGCCGGTTATTTTGGTTACTACNATTGAATTTGCTATTTTTATCAATATGGCNGTTCCNTACTATACAAAAACGGAAATTCCTTTTATTGCCTCTATTGTNATTGGNACNATTCANTTGGGGGCAACTGTGGATTATGCCATTTTGATGACNAATCGNTANAAAAGNGAACGTNTGCTTGGAATGGNCAGGAAGGAAGCGGTGGAAATCGCCCACCAGACCTCCATACAATCCATATTTGTAAGNGCCTTAAGCTTTTTTGCGGCAACCTTTGGAGTAGGAGTCTATTCCAATATTGATATGATAAGCTCCTTATGCACCTTAATGTCCAGAGGAGCCATCGTCAGCATGATTGTAGTACTGACTGTTCTGCCGGCGATGCTGATGATTTTTGATAAGTTGATCTGTCATACAACGATGGGAATGAATAAAAATATGAAGAAGGGATAGAGGAATTATGAAAAGAAAAGATTTATTGCAGACCTTAAAGGGAAAACATGCCATGAAAGTAACAGCAGCAGTATTGGCAGCAGCACTTGTGGTGTCATCTGTTTCGGTATATAGTGTAAATGCAGAAAGAAACGGAGAAGAGCAGGAAACATTTTTAGAGAAAGAAAGTGAAAATGAGACAGAGGAAGCTCTTTCACAGGTATTGGACAGTGAGATTTCGGATGCTTCCAGAGAAGAACAGGTTGACAAGGAAGAAACCGTTTATGTAATCAGCGATGCGAAAGGAAATGCCAAAGAAGTCATTGTAAGCGACTGGCTGAAAAATCCGGAGCAAAAAGACACTCTTTTAGATGTTTCGGATTTAGAAGATATTGAAAATGTAAAGGGAGATGAAACTTTTACTAGAAACGGAGACGATACCATTACCTGGCAGGCGGGTGGTGAAGATATTTATTATCAGGGAAAAACGGATAAGAGTGTGCCGGTAGAAGTGAAGATTACTTATTATCTGGAAGGACAGGAAATTGCTCCGGAAAAACTGGCAGGCCAGAGCGGAAACGTGAAGATTCGGTTTGATTATGCCAATAAGGAAAAACAGACCATTACCATAGACGGGAAGGAAGAGGAAATCTATGTGCCCTTTACCGTGCTGACCGGAATGATGCTTCCTACGGAAAACTTTAAAAATGTTACGGTGAAAAATGGAAAAATCCTATCCGAAGGCAACCATGACATCGTAGTAGGGGTTGCATTCCCCGGGCTGAAAGAAAGTCTCGGTCTTTCGTCAAAGGATCTGGATACGGATCTGGAAATTCCGGATTACGTGGAAGTGAGCGCAAAGGTAACGGATTTTTCATTGGATATGACCATGTCTGCCGTATTAAGTGATGTGCTCAGTGATGTGAATTTAAGTAAAAGCAGCGATTTGGATCAATTAAACGATTCCATGGACGAATTAACGGATGCTTCCAGCCAATTGGTAAAAGGAAGCGGAGAATTAAAGGATGGAGCGGACACCCTGAATTCCAAAACCGGAGACTTAAGAGAAGGTGCAGGCAGCTTAAGCAAAGGAGTAAAGGATTATACAAACGGAGTGGGAGAGTTAGCCTCTGGAATCGGCTCCTTAAAAGAGGGGACTTCCAAGTTAAACGGCAGTGTTCCCACGCTGTTAAAAGGAGTCAATGATATAAACGAAGGAATGGCTGATGCCAAAAAAGGAGCGGACAGTCTGGTAAAAGGCTATCAGGGAAACGGAACCAATAATCAGGGCGCCGCTGCCGGTGCCGCAGCTTTGGCAGAAGGTGCCGTAGCGTTAAGTCAGGGAATTACCCGGATGAATCAGGGAGTAGGAACCATGTTTGCGGCAATGGATCAAAGCATTGCGGAAAATCAGGCAGCCTCCCAGGCGGCTTCCCAGGCGGCACAGGCAGCTTCCCAGGCTTTAGAAGGCCATCTGACAGATTTTGCAACCAAGGTAGGGGAGCTTATGTACATCCAACAGCAGTTGAACAGTGTTTCTGCAAATAGTGCGGAATACGCCGCTTACAGCCAGGCATATCAGGAAAAAGCCGCAGAAGTATCTGCAGGGCTTGGAAACCTTCAAAACACGGTGGCAGCAGATGTGGCGAGCATCAGTGATTATTCGGCAAAAGCAGGCGGCGCCTTAGGTGCAGTACAGGCATTAGAGACAATCAAGGGGCAGGCAGCAGAAAGCGGCCTTACCGAAAATATCAGGAAGCTGGAAGAGGGGGCAGGACAGGTTTCCACTGGTGCCGTAGCGCTAAATAAAGGAATCAACGGCTATACCAATGAAAAAGGAGAAAAGGTAATCGGTCTTGCAGAAGGAACCAAATCTTTACAAAAGGGACTTGAGCAGCTGGCAAAAGGAACATCTACTTTAAACAAAAAGAGCAAAAGCCTTAAAAGCGGCGTGGAGCAGTTAGACAGCGGTGCCGGGAAATTATCGGAAGGAGCAAATAAGCTTACGGATCATTCCGCAAAACTCACAGAAGGAGCCGATTCCCTTCTAAAAGGAACCGGACAGTTCGCAGAAGGCGTGAAAAAAATCAAGTCCGGTGCAGGAGAATTGAATGACGGCATGATCCAGTTTGACGAAGAGGGCATTCAGAAATTGGCAGACACCTTTCAAGGAGATATGGGAAGCTTATTAGACCGTCTGGAAAAGATAAAAGAAAGCGGAGAAAATTACAATACCTTTACCGCAGTGCCAAAAGGCGGAAGCGGAAAAGTGAAATTCGTCATTAAGACAGAGGCGGTAGAATAAGAAGGGATTTTGTAAGGGGGTGGCTGGACGGCATTTCGATACACAGCGGGAGCTGGCATAGCCTATCCAACCCCATCCGCCCCGCAGAGCAGGCTGATGAAATATATGGAAAAGTACTTGCAATCTGAAAAAAGATATGTTAAAGTAAAACAGTTGTGAGAAAAGAGATGGTCCTCTGTTACGGTCGGTATTAAGAACATCCAAACAGGAAGGAGATACACAATGAACGATATTATCAAAAACATCGAAGCAGAACAGTTAAAAGAAAACGTGCCACAGTTCAACGTTGGTGATACCGTAAAGGTTTACGGTAAGATCAAAGAAGGAAACCGTGAAAGAATCCAGGTTTTTGAAGGAACTGTATTGAAGAAGCAGGGAGGAAGCAACAGAGCTACCTTTACAGTAAGAAAGACTTCCAATGGCGTAGGCGTGGAAAAGACCTGGCCGCTTCACTCTCCCAATGTGGAAAAAATTGAAGTGATAAGAAGAGGTAAAGTAAGACGTGCAAAACTTTACTATTTAAGAGAGCGTGTAGGTAAGAAAGCGAAAGTAAAGGAATTGGTAAAATAAGAGCGGTATTACTGTGCTGAATTATGAAAAGAAATGGGACATTTACGGTATGTAGATTGTCCCTTTTTCATACTTGGAGAAATCATATGTCAAAAAGAAAAGGACTTAGCTTCTATAAAAAGAAAAAGAAATTAAGCGCAAGCGTCATACATGAAATATGGAGTTATGTATTTTTGGTGTTTGCCACCATTTTAATTGCCTTTGTTCTGGTCTATTCCATTGGAATGAAGACAAATGTAATCGGGGTGTCTATGGAACCTCAGTTATATAATGGACAATCGATTTTAGTGAATCGGTTAGGGTATAAGATTTTTGCACCAAAGGCAGGGGATGTGGTGGTGTTTCTTCCAAACGGAAATAAAAATTCCCATTTCTATGTGAAAAGAGTCATAGCCGTTCCTGGAAATAAAGTTTTGATCAAAGAAGGAAAGATTTATGTAAATAGCGTATTATATGAAGGCGTGGACTATGATAAAATTGCGGACCCGGGCATAGCGGAAAATGAAATCACTTTAGAAAGCGATGAATTTTTCGTATTGGGAGACAATGTAAATAACAGTGAGGACAGTCGTTCCGGCAATATAGGAGCCGTAAAACGAAAGGACATTATCGGAAAGGTATGGTTTCACATGGCGGCAGGAGATACCAGTGTGGGATTTATGAAATAGATTCCGGATAAGTCTGGGATATGGAAAAGAAAGGAAGAACGGAGGAAAGGTATAAAATGAATTATCAATGGTACCCGGGGCATATGACCAAGGCAAAAAGAATGATGCAGGAAAATATCCGTTTGATTGACCTTGTCATAGAGCTTGTGGATGCAAGAGTGCCTCTTAGCAGCAGGAATCCGGATATTGACGAGCTTGGAAAGGGAAAAAGCAGGCTCATATTGCTCAATAAGGCGGATCTGGCAGATGAAAAACAGACAAAAGCCTGGTTTTCCTATTTCAAAGGCAAAGGCTTTTTTGTGCTTGCCATCAATGCAAGGACCAAGGAAAGCATGAAGGCCATTCAGAACATCGTGGCGGAAGCATGCAGGGAAAAAATAGAAAGAGACAGAAAAAGGGGAATCATCAATCGGCCGGTACGGGCTATGGTCGTGGGAATTCCGAATGTGGGGAAATCCACTTTTATCAATTCCTTTGCCGGGAAAGCATGCACCAAAACAGGAAATAAGCCGGGAGTCACAAAAGGAAAGCAGTGGATTCGCCTGAACAAAGGGCTGGAGTTGTTAGATACGCCGGGAATCTTATGGCCGAAATTTGAAGACCAGGAAGTGGGATTGAAGCTGGCTATGATTGGTTCCATGAATGATGAAATATTAAATACAGAAGAACTGGCGATTTCCCTGATTACCTATCTGCAGGAACATTATCAGGGCCTTTTGGAAAAAAGGTATCAGGTCCTCAGCGAGGAGCCGATAAAGATTTTAGAGGAAATCGGGGAAAAGCGGAAATGTTTTTTGAAGGGTGAACAGCTGGATTACCGGAAAACAAGCAATTTGATCGTTGATGATTTTAGAAGCGGTAGATTAGGAAAAATTACTCTTGAATTTACAGCAGAAACATAATATGATGAAATGGTATAAAGTAATTGATAGAAAAGAGGATTATTTTGGATAAAAAGAGTATATTAAAAGAAATTCTTAGTACAAGCCTATATCTGTTAGTTGTATTGCTGGTTACCTATCTGGTGATTACTTTTATAGGACAGAGAACCAGGGTCAGCGGCGAGTCTATGACACCCACTTTACAGGAAAATGACAATCTTATCGTGGATAAAATAACCTATCGGTTCAAAGATCCGGAACGGTTTGATATTATCGTGTTCCCTTACCGGTATGAGAAGGGGACTTATTACATAAAGAGAATCATTGGAATGCCGGGTGAGACCATAAGCATTGATGAACAGGGAAATATTATCATTGACGGCGAGATTTTGGAAGAATCCTACGGAAAAGAAGTGATTCGTTACCAGGGCAGGGCGGCGAAGCCTGTTACACTGGGAGAGGATGAATACTTTGTCATGGGTGATAACCGGAATGGAAGCTCGGACAGCCGGGAGGAAGATGTGGGAAATATCGCAAGAGACGAGATTATCGGAAGAGCATGGATTCGGATTTATCCTTTTGATACATTTGGGATTTTAAAGCACCAGTAGACAAAACAGCAAAAAGGCATCCCATGATGGAAAGCGGAGTGGAGAAAAAGTGGAAAAGAAAATAAGCGAGATAAAAGAAGCTTACCAGGCAGCAGATATTCATATGCTGCCTGAATTTATAAGCACCTATCAGGAAGATACAAGACCAGGAGTGGCAGCACTTATCAAAAAGGCGAAAAAGCAGCTGGATGCAATGGAAAAGGAGCTTGCCAGGACAGAAGCGCTGAAAGCTTATGAAAAAAAATATAAGGCATATACTTATATATGCGGCATCGATGAGGTGGGAAGAGGACCCTTGGCGGGGCCTGTAGTGGCAGGAGCCGTTATCCTGCCAAAGGATACAGATATTTTATACATCAATGATTCCAAAAAGCTTACTGAGAAAAAAAGAGAGGAGCTTTATGAGATCATCATGGAAAAAGCCCTGGCAACGGGAATCGGCTATGCTTCTCCGGAACGAATCGACGAAATCAATATTTTGCAGGCCACCTATGAAGCCATGAGGGAGGCTATTCAAAATCTGGCGGTTGTACCCGATATATTATTAAATGATGCAGTCACCATTCCAAAGGTTGCTATCCCGCAAGTACCGATTATCAAAGGAGATGCCAAAAGCATTTCCATAGGAGCGGCAAGTATCATAGCCAAGGTGACAAGGGACCGGTTAATGGTAGAATACGATAAGCTCATGCCGGAATATGGATTTGCCTCCAACAAAGGATACGGCTCAGCCGCCCATATCCAGGCATTGAAAACATATGGCCCGACGCCCATCCATAGAAAGACCTTTATCAAAAATTTTGTCTGACTGCACGCAAAACCAGAAAGTATTTCATAAAAGTGAGGAAAGCATATGGGATTTGGACTGTCGAATTTATTCTCCTATCATACAAAGAAAGAGGCCTATGATGCCTCATCCGTATCTGAGGCGGATAGCACGGGCAGCAAAGAAACGGAACATGTCCTCTCGGCAAGGGAACTGGCTTCCTTTACAAAAGGAAGCAGCGTGACGGGACAGGTTGTGGGCATGGAAGGAGACACGGTAAAGATAAAGCTGGCAGATGATACTTACGTAAATGCCAGACTGGAAAAAGAGATGCATGTACTGGTGGGACAGAGACTGACCTTTGAAGTGAAGAGCAATTCCGGCAGCGCTCTTTCCCTGATTCCCCTGTTCACAAATCTGAATACAGGCACCAATGTAATCAAAGGATTAGAGGCGGCTAATATTCCGGTGAACGATGCATCTGTCAGCATGGTAACGGCTATGATGGACAAAGGGATGTCCATTGATGTAAGCTCCCTGCAGACTATGTACAGGCAGATTATGTCATATCCCAAGGCGGAGCCTGCCGACCTGGTGGAAATGAGACAGCTTTCCATTCCCATTACAGAAGAAAATCTTGTACAATTTGAAGCATATAAAAACTATGAGCATCAGATTTTGTCCGGAATTCTGGAGATTGCAGAGAGTCTGGAACAGACTGTCCTGGATTTGATAAGCTCAGGAGACGGACAGGGGGCAGCTGCTATTTATAAGGAATTGACTGCCATGCTTTCAGAAGGCGAAATACTTCCCGGGCAGGCAGAAGCTGTCAGCAATGACGGACAGGGAGCAGAGATGATTTCTCTGGAAGGAAGCCTTCAGGCACAACAGCCGCCAGCAGGAGAAACGGCGGAAGCGATATTGCCAAAAGGGCAGGAAGGACAGACAGATGCAAAAATGCCGGCGGAAGGAACTTTGGCAGAAGAGAGTGTAAAGTCCCCCGTCAGGATAGTGGCGGAAGATATGCCTTTGGCATTGGAAGAAAATGAGTTAGCTATTGCTAACGAGAGGCCGGGGCAGGAATGGGAACTGTCAGGACTGCTAAAGGAACAGGAGCGGGCAGTGCTTTCAGAGCATCTTACCGAGCTTGGCGTCCCTGAAAGGATAACCCAGGCAGTAAGAGAGGGGAACATTTCCTACAAGCAGCTTTTTTCTGTATTCAGCAAGGTTTCCGAGGGAAAACAGCAGGGAGAGCCTTTAGAGAAATTGTATTCTTCCAAAGAATTTGGAATACTGATAAAAGACCGGATGATGAAACAGCTTTTGTTAGAACCGGAAGCTGTGGGAAAGGAAGGAAAGGTTTCCGAATATTATGAAAAACTGAGGGAGCAGACCCAGCGGCTGACGGATACCTTATCCACCATTGGAAAAGAAAATTCCAACCTGTTTAAAAGCGTGGATAATCTTCGACAGAATATGGATTTTATGAATCAGATCAACCAGGCATTTACCTATGTGCAGCTGCCATTGAAATTCAGCCAGGGCAGCGGACATGGTGATCTGTATGTATATACCAACAAGAAGAATCTGGCAAAGGATGACGGCAGCATCAGCGCCCTGCTTCATCTGGATATGGAGAATCTGGGGCCGGTGGATGTATATGTGGTCATGACGGGCAGTGAGCGGGTAAGCACGAAATTTTACTTAAAGGATGACGATATGTTATCCTTTATAGAAAGCAATATCCATATTTTAAATGAAAGACTGGAAAAAAGAGGATACCTGCTAAAGACGGAGGTTACGGTAAAAAGCAACGAGGAAAAAGACTTTGCAAAACGATTGTCAGGCGAAGGGGAAGAGGAGAAACATATGCTTCTTTCCACTCAGGCTTTCGATGTGCGGGCATAGATGGAAAAAAGGAAAGGAAGAGGGCATATGGAAGAAAAACCGAAAAAAATCAAACAGGCAATTGCATTGGAGTATGATCCTTCCGAAGAGGCCCCCAGAGTCATTGCATCCGGAAAAGGAGTGCTGGCAGAACGGATTCTGGAAAAAGCAAAGGAAGAAAAGGTTCCGATCCATCGGGATGACAAACTGGCAGATACCCTGTCCAGACTGGAAATCGGTGAGATGATTCCGCCGGAGCTTTACGAGGTGGTGGCGGAAATATTGGTATTTGTGGATCAGATGGACAGAATACGGGCCAAAATGAAGAAGTAGAGAGGGATAAAAGCGGCATAAGCTGTACGGAGAGCAGGGAATGCTGTATGAATAAAAGAGAAGTTGGAAAGGCTTATGAGAAGAGGGCGGAAGAATATTTAAAGGAACAGGGATTTCGGATTCTGGAGAGGAATTTCCGGGTGCGTCAGGGTGAAATTGATTTAATCGGATATCATAAGGGCGCATTGGTGTTCGTGGAGGTAAAATATCGAAAGGATAAAAGGAAAGGACTGCCGGAGGAGGCGGTGACAGCCGCAAAGCAAAGGCAGATTTCCAAAGTTGCAGAGTTTTATCTTATGCTTCATCCCATAACAGGCCGGATGTCCTGCCGTTATGATGTGGTGGCAATCTGTGGAGAAGAGATTACCTGGTATGAAAACGCATTTATGCATCAGGGAATATAAAAGGATTGAAGCAGTTGACAAAAAGGAAAGTGAGAAAGGCCATGAAAGAAGAGCTATATCCGGTGATCAGGCAGGGAGAGCATCCGGTCATGATACAGAATAAGGAAGGAGCTATGGAGTATTTGACATTTCCCATGTTAGAAAATATTTCCTGCATCCGGCACTTATTTACTACCCGTTTGGGAGGGGTCAGTAAAGGAATCTATGCTTCCATGAATCTAAGCTTTACAAGAGGAGATAAGAAAGAGGATGTTATGGAAAACTTCCGGCAGGTGGGCAGGGTGCTTTTGGCCCTGCCGGAAGCATTTGTGTGTTCGGACCAGACCCATACTACCAATATCCGGGTCATTACAAAAAAGGATATGGGGAAAGGACTGATACGGGAGAGGGATTATAAGGATATTGACGGCTTGATTACAAAAGAAAAAGGAATTGTGCTGTCCACCTTTTATGCGGACTGTGTACCTCTTTATATTGTGGACCCGGTAAGGGAAGCCATTGGACTGTCCCATTCTGGCTGGAAGGGGACCGTGGGGAAAATCGGACAAAAAACTGTGCAGAAAATGGAAGAAGAATTTGGTTCAAAACCGGAAGAACTGATTTGTGCCATAGGTCCGTCTATATGTAAGGACTGCTATGAAGTAAGCAGGGATGTGGCATTAGAGATGGAAACATGCTTTGAGGGAAATCAGGAAATTCTGGATCAGATTTTATTTCCAAAAAGGAATGGAAAATATCAGCTGGATTTATGGAAAGCAAACAGGTTCATTTTTGAAGGAGCAGGAGTGAAACGAGAACATATCCAGGTGACGGATATATGTACCTGTCAAAACCCGGATTACTTGTTTTCCCATAGAGCCTCTATGGGAAAACGAGGTAATTTGGGTGCATTTCTCATGCTGAAATAGGCATATCTGCCCGGTCAGGCATTATTGCTGCTGCCGATAAAGTTATAGAATGTCAGTAAATAAATACCACAGATGCCTACAAGGGCATAAATAATTCTTGACAACCATGTCATATTTCCTAAAATCAGGGTGACTAAATTGAAATTAAAAAATCCAACCAGTCCCCAGTTGACTGCGCCTATGATGACTAAAGTAAGCGCAAAACAATTTAAAGCTTTATTTCCCATAATTAAAATCTCCTTTCATAATGGAAAGTAGCATTATTAGTATCTCATTGTTTTTTTACAATTATACGGATAAGGAGAGGATGATTTAAGAAAATTTTAACTATTTTAATACTTTTTTCCTAAATTCTATATGTTTCAATTAATTTATGTGGTGCAGCTGAACAAGCACTTTATTTCAGGGAGGTAAGAATGTGGCAAATATTTTAATTTGTGATGATGATAAAAATATAGTGGATGCCATCAGCATCTATCTGACGCAGGAAGGATATTCGATCTTCAAGGCATTTGATGGTGAAGAGGCAATCAAGACTTTACAGGAACAGGAAATCCATCTTCTGATCATTGATGTGATGATGCCGAAGCTGGATGGAATCCATGCAACCTTGCAGATCAGGGAGTTTAGTACGATACCGATTATCGTGCTGTCTGCTAAGTCGGAAGATGCGGATAAGATCCTTGGACTGAATGTGGGGGCAGATGATTATGTGACGAAGCCCTTTAATCCTCTGGAACTGGTGGCAAGGGTAAAATCCAATCTGCGCAGATATACAAAGCTTGGAAATATGGTGGAGGCTCAAAAAAATGTATACAGGGTAGGCGGTCTTGAAATCAATGATGAAACGAAGCAGGTTATGGTGGACGACGAGCCGATTAAGCTGACGCCCATTGAATACAATATTTTGCTTTTGCTGACCCAGAATGCAGGGAGAGTCTTTTCCATTGAACAGATATATGAAAATATCTGGAATGAAGAGGCAATCGGAGCAGATAACACCGTTGCGGTACATATCAGGCATATCAGGGAAAAAATTGAAATCAATCCAAGGGAACCAAGGTATTTGAAAGTAGTATGGGGGATTGGATACAAGATTGAAAAGCAGGAATAATGGAGCCGGAATAGTAGCATAGAATATGGAGAAAAGTATGAAAAAGCATTGCACATTTGGAAAGAAAAGTTTGGTCATTATAATAGAAATGCTGTCAGTTCTTGGAATTATCGGGATTATCTGTTTTATGTTCACCAGATGCATTATCGTAACCCATAATAAAAATTACAGTTTTCTCATTAATCCTTTTGGAAATGATAATTATGAAGAGTCGGACAGCCTGGCAGAAATGTTCGATAGTGATTCGGCAGATATAATCTATTATCTGGCATTGTGCCAGCAGTTTGAGACCAAAGGAGAATTTGATAAGGAAAAGACCATTGACCTATTGGAGTATTACTACAGAAAGCAGCCGGGAAGTATGGAGGTTTCCAGCAAGGGTGCCCTTGTATATAAGGTGCAGGATTTGATTAACTGGGGAAATACTTATGGGGTAACTGTAGCGGAAGGAATGGTGGACCAAAAATATTATCCTACGGACGGCAGCAGTGTATATGATAAGAACCTTGTTGATATTCTGGAAAATGCGCTTCCAAATGGCATTACTGGATTTGAACAGTTACATGTTGTCAATGTCACTGAAAATGATGTAAATAAAAGCACGAATATGACTGTCGTAGAGCCTGCGGAAGAACATGCTGCAGGAAACATTCAAAAAGAATCTATCATAGAAATGGATGAGGAAATTGAGAAAAGGCGGGAGACAGCAGGAGAATTTGGTTCTTTAGAAGAAGCCACAAAATATTTATATCTGTTTTTAGAAAATGATATGGATGATTTGAGTAAGGATGAATGCAGCAGAGGAGTGCAGGCTGTAAAATATTTATGTAAAGCAGGCTATTTTCCCAGGGAATTTGAAAAGGAACTGAGTAATTCCATAAAGGAAGAGCAGGGCTATTTTGGAGAGGAAAAAGGGCTGTTATATCAAGTTGCACAGATGGCGGCAGTCTACCTAGAGACGGGAGCAGGTTATACATTACGGGCTTATGAGGTCTATGCGGAAATATTGACTTCTGTGATAAACGATTTGAAGATTAATTATGAAAGATATCAGGATTATAGAGATTACTTTGTGATCAATAAATTGAATTTTAAATATTTGTATGTTCCGGAAAAGGGCAGGGATTATTATAGCAATCTGAATATAGAAAGTATAGAGCATGCCCGTGAGATGGCAACATATTTTAATGATGGGCTGGCAGCCTGTGTGGTGATGGAACCGGCTGCTAAAAACGTGGTTGAGAGAAGCTCCAATGTGACAATGGAATCTCTTTTGCCTATGCTGGATACAATGGGCTATGCGTTTCAGAAAAAGGGCGGCACTATTTATCTGGGAGTACTGGAAAACGGCATAGCCGGATTTGCCGACTATGACCAAAATGACCACTACGCAACAGCTCAAAGAGCTTATGATAACTTCCACAGTGAGTTCAGGGCCTATTTGCTTCTGGTAGGTATCCTTCTTGTAACGGCGGTAGTCTTCTTTGTTTTTTATTCCTGTATGTGCGGACACCGTGCATGGTATGAAGTGGCAGAAGAGGATGGAATAAAAAAGAAGAAGCTGATTGTGGAAGAAGAGCCATCCTGTATGAAATATTTTGATAAATTATTTACGGAAGTGGCATTTGGTGCAGGGGCAGCTATATTGGCAGCTTTGGTGATTATAGCTGTAGAAATAGTAGAATATGTGCTAAACTTGGAAAACGTCCTTTTTATAATGAAAAATCAGATGGTTTTAGTCGGGATTTTGATTTACACTGGAATGTTTTACGCAATATGCCTATTCTTTTATGGAAGTCTGGTGCGTAGAGTGAAAGCAGGCATCTTATGGAAGGGAAGCCTATGCGCTTTCCTGCTTGGAAAAATAACCAGCCTGTTTCGATGGATAAAGGAACTGCTCACATCCGCCTATTACAACCGGGGAATTGTATTTAAAATCTGCCTGTTCTATATTCCGATTATGTTTGCCAATTTTATTTTGATTATGCTAGGTACGGTATTTCTGGATGGAGCTGGTGAAGAAATCGGCATGACCATGTATTTGATGTCCATTGTTGGAAGTGGAGTATTTTTATATTTTGTTTACAAGAATAATGTAAGACATCAGGAAATCATTGATGGAATTGAGAAGATCAATAGTGGGGAATTTGCCTTTCAGTTAAATACGGAACAGATGAAAGGAGATAATTTAAAGCTGGCGGAAGCGGTGAATCATATCGGTACAGGAATCAAGCAGGCAGTGGAAACAAGTATGAAGGATGAACGTTTAAAGGCAGACTTGATTACGAATGTCTCTCATGATATTAAGACACCCCTTACTTCCATTATCAACTATGTGGATTTACTAAAGCGGGAAAATGTTCAAAACGACACTGTGAAAGAGTATATTGAAGTGTTGGATGTGAAATCTCAAAGATTGAAGCAGCTAACGGAAGATTTGGTAGAGGCAAGCAAGATTTCTTCCGGAAATATTACACTGGTATTTGAAAGGCTTCATGTAGTGGAGCTTATGAATCAGATTATCGGGGAATTTTCCGAAAAATTCCAGGAAAAAAATCTGGATGTGATCACTAATTTCATGGACAAAGATGCTGTTATCTTAGCAGATGGAAGAAGAATGTGGAGGGTATTGGAAAATCTGTTTGGAAATATTTACAAGTATGCCATGCCGGGAACCAGGGTGTATCTGGAGGTATATCAAATAAGCGGAAAAATTTATACCGCCATCAAGAATATTTCAAAACAGCCCTTGAATATCGATGCAGAGGAATTGACAGAACGGTTCATAAGAGGAGATATTTCCAGAAGCACAGAGGGAAGCGGCCTTGGTCTGTCCATTGCAAAAAGCCTTGTAATCGCACAGCAGGGAGAGTTTAAGATTTATCTGGATGGGGATTTGTTCAAGGTTACGATTGTGTTTAAACAGGAGGATGATGAGGTGAAGGAAAAAGTGATTGAGTAGTGTTTTTTGGGGGGAGTGGATGGAGGACGCGTAAGAGGGATAAGGGTGGATTGATTCCGGGCTGTGTTTTTGATAGCAGGTTTCCTAAACAGCCTGGGAAGGGTATTGGTACCGCTCGGGTCGTCATATAGCGCCCTCCATGGCGCAATATGACTAAAATTGCCGTCCATGGCAATTTTCCCCTGGGTTGTGAACAGGCTGTTAAGGAAACCTGCTATCAAAAACAATGCCCGGAATCAATCCACCCTTATCCCTCTTACGCTGTTTTACTTCAAGCCGTACCCTTAGATAAAACATGAAAAATTCAAGCATACTTCCCACGGATACTTCAGCCTATGAGCCTTCCGCAAGGACATTTTACCATCGAAAGATTGAAAACATGTCGATATCACGCTGAATGTGCATATGGAAGCACAGGCATCACATTTATATATTTACAGCCATGACTTTTCGATAAACAGCAGGAGCCGGCATATGTAATAAAAGTCTTAGAGGCCTTGATGAAGTCGCCGGTCCTTACGCACCGTACTTTGGTGCGTTAGTACCGCTGCGTCTTCATAGAGCGAGAGCGTGCCCCTAAGACTTTTATTACATATGCCGGCTCCTGCGTCCTCTTACCAAAACCAAGCCGCACTATCAAATCAATATATCTTCCCGTGCATTATACTTCTCCAACAAATCATGAATCTTCTTCGTAGGCGTCAGCACATTTTCCATAGAACTGTCATGATTCATAAAATCAATAATACTTGCAAGAAACTTGCTCATGTCCGCTTCCACGAAATAAGGCCGTTCCTTTAGTTCCGGAGGCAGATAGGTCAGGTTGGTAGTAATGACCTTTTCAAAACAGCATTCCTCGTAAGCTTTGTCAAATGCGGCAAGCCCTTCCGTAAACAGGCCGAAGGTGCAGCAGATGAATACCCGTTTGGCGTTCATGGCTTTTAACTGCTTTGCGGTATCGATCATGCTTCCGCCGGAAGCAATCATGTCGTCGATAATGATGACATCTTTGCCGTCAACATTATCCCCTAAAAATTCATGGGCAACAATGGGATTCTTGCCATTTACGATAGTGGTATAGTCCCGGCGCTTATAGAACATGCCGGTATCTACCCCGAGAACAGTGGAAAAATAAACCGCTCTGTCAAGAGCGCCTTCATCGGGGCTGATTACGATCGTATGCTCCTTATCAATGATCAGATCCTTTTCATAGCGCAACAGGGAACGGATGAATTGATAAGGCGGAGTGAAGTTATCAAAGCCGCAAAGTGGGGTGGCATTCTGCACACGGGGATCATGGGCATCAAAGGTAATGAAATTGCTCACTCCCATATTGCTCAATTCTTCCAAGGCAAAAGCACAGTCTAAGGATTCCCTGCCGCTTCTTTTATGCTGCCGGCCTTCGTATAAAAACGGCATAATCACGTTAATGCGGTTTGCCTTGCCGGTAGCCGCAGCTATTACACGTTTTAAATCCTGAAAATGGTCGTCAGGAGATTTGTGGTTTACATAACCATTTACCGTATAAGTAATGCTGTGATTGCACACATCTACCATGATATATAAATCTTTTCCACGGATGGATTCGTTCAAAACACCCTTTCCTTCGCCGCTGCCAAAACGGGGAGTGGCGAAATCCACCAAATAGTTGTCCTCTGCATAACCTACGAAGGCAGGTTCGTCCTTTGCAATATTCTGTACATTTTTTCTGAATTCTACCAGATAATCATTGATATGCTTTCCCAGTGTCTCACAGCTTTCCAAGGCTATGATTTTTAAAGGAGCTACCGGAAATGCTTTTTCAAGTTCGCTTAAGTTTGGCATAATTTGTCCTTTCCAATATAAATCGGTTCATTTTGACAACAGTCAACATTTATTTTATATCATTATGGTAGTGACACGTCAAGGAATTTTTAGTAGAATAAAAACAGGAAAAAAGAAAGCTTGAAGGGAAACAAATGAAACGAAAAGGACATATTATAAAGGCGGTAGAGCCAGATAGCATAGGAGAAGAAGTGGGAATAGAACCGGGGGACAGCCTTCTTGCCATCAATCAGGAGGAGCCGGAGGATATTTTTGACTATCAGTTCATGATCCAGGAAGAATATTTAGAGATTCTCATAGAGAAAAATACCGAGCTTTACGGAACAAAAGAAGAACCGGAGCAGTGGATACTGGAAATAGAAAAGGAAGAGTGGGAGGAGTTAGGCATTGCGTTTGAAAATGGCTTAATGGATGAATACCGCTCCTGCCATAATAAATGTATTTTCTGTTTCATTGACCAGATGCCGGAGGGCATGAGGGAAACGTTATATTTTAAAGATGATGATTCCCGCCTTTCCTTTTTGCAGGGCAATTACGTGACGCTGACGAATATGTCGGATAAGGATGTGGATAAAATCATCAAATATCATTTGTCCCCTATCAACATATCCTTTCAGACCATGAATCCGGAATTAAGATGCAAAATGCTTCATAACCGTTTTGCAGGTGAGGCGTTGAAGAAGGTGGACAGGCTTTATGAAGGAGGCATTACTTTAAATGGGCAGATCGTGCTGTGCAAGGGAGTCAATGACGGGGAAGAGCTGGAGTACAGTATAAAGGAACTGACCAAATATCTGCCGAATCTGGAAAGTGTTTCCGTAGTTCCGGTAGGCTTAAGCAGGTACCGGGAAGGCTTATACCCTTTAGAGCCGTTTACAAAGCAGGATGCCGAAAAGGTGCTTGATACCATCCATAAATGGCAGGAAATCATTTATAAGGAATACGGCATGCACTTTATCCATGCCAGTGATGAGTGGTATATTCTGGCGGGAAGGGCAATGCCGCCTGCAGCCAATTACGATGGATATCTTCAGCTGGAAAACGGGGTAGGCATGGTACGGCTCATGATGGATGAATTTTACCAGTCCATAGAGGATTATCAGTTAGCTGTTGCTAACGGAAGGGAAAAGAAGCGGCCGGAAGAAATAGAAAAGGCGGTTTCCATGGCAACGGGAAAGCTGGCCTATCCGTTTATAAAGGAAATTGCTAAAAAGCTTATGGAGCTGTTTCCCAGGGTTTCCATTCAGGTATATGAAATTACAAATGAATTTTTCGGTGAGATGATCACCGTATCCGGACTGCTGACCGGACAGGATATCAAAATGCAGTTATCCGGAAAAAATTTAGGAGAAAGGCTTTGGCTGCCTCAGAATGTTCTAAGGTCAGGAGAAAAGGTTTTCCTGGACGATCTTACACTGGAGGAATTGGAAATTGCTTTACAAGTTCCCATAGATATTGTAAAATCAAGCGGATATGAGTTTTTGAAACTGATCCTGCAAGTATAGGGATAAGAAAAGGAGTTTATATGGCAAAGAAAAAAAGAAAGCCCATCGTTGCAGTAGTAGGACGGCCCAATGTGGGAAAGTCCACACTGTTCAATGCCCTGGCAGGTGAGATGATTTCCATAGTGAAGGATACACCGGGCATTACAAGAGACCGGATTTACGCAGATGTAACATGGCTGAATACGAACTTTACGTTAATTGATACAGGAGGAATCGAGCCTGACAGCAAGGATATTATTTTATCCCAGATGAGGGAGCAGGCACAAATTGCCATTGATACGGCAGATGTGATTCTCTTTATGGTGGATGTAAAGCAGGGACTGGTGGATGCGGATGCAAAGGTGGCGGATATGTTGCGGCGGTCGCAAAAGCCGGTGATTCTGATTGTAAATAAGGTAGACGATTTTCAGAAATTCATGGCAGATGTATATGAATTTTATAATTTGGGAATCGGCGACCCGATTCCGGTTTCTGCTGCCAACCGTTTAGGAATAGGGGATATGCTGGATTTGGTGCTTGAGCATTTCCATCAGGAGGATTTGGAGGAAGAAGAGGATGAAAGGCCGCGAATTGCCATTGTGGGAAAACCCAATGTGGGGAAATCCTCCATTATCAATAAGCTGATTGGCGAAAACAGGGTGATTGTTTCTGATATTGCAGGAACTACCAGGGACGCCATTGATACGGAAGTAGTCCACAATCAAAAGGAATATATATTCATCGATACAGCAGGTCTTAGGAGAAAAAATAAAATCAAAGAAGAATTGGAGCGTTATATGATTCTCCGTACGGTAACGGCAGTGGAGCGGGCAGATGTGGTAGTGCTGGTCATAGATGCGGATGAGGGAGTAACGGAACAGGATGCAAAAATTGCCGGAATTGCCCATGAAAGAGGAAAGGGAGTCATTATTGCAGTCAATAAATGGGACTTGATTGAAAAAGACGATAAGACCATTTACAGGTTTACAGAAAAGGTGAGGAATGTACTTTCCTATATGCCCTATGCGGAGTTGATCTTCATTTCGGCAAAGACCGGACAGAGGCTTCCAAAGCTTTATGATCTGATCGATACGGTCATAGAAAACCATGCTTTAAGAATCGGAACCGGCGTGCTTAACGAAATCATGACGGAAGCGGTGGCATTGCAGCAGCCTCCGTCAGACAAAGGGAAAAGGCTGCGGCTTTACTATATTACCCAGGTTTCGGTAAAGCCGCCTACCTTTGTGATTTTTGTAAATGATAAGGAACTGATGCATTTTTCCTACACCAGATATATCGAGAACCGGATTCGGGATGCGTTCGGATTCAGAGGAACTCCACTTAAATTTATTATCAGAGAGCGAAAGGAAAAATAAAAATGGAACGGATTATTTGCTTGGTAATTGGTTATTTATTTGGATTGTTTCAAACAGCATTTATTTATGGAAAGGCTCATGGAATCGATATCCGCCAGCATGGCAGCGGCAATGCCGGAACTACCAATGCGCTTAGGGTATTAGGAAAAAAAGCGGGATTAATCGTATTTTTAGGGGATGTTCTTAAAACTGTGCTTGCCATGGTAATCTGTCGGCTGCTTTTTCAAAACAGCGCGCCGCAGATGCTGCCGCTGCTTTCTCTGTATGCAGGGGCGGGAGCTATTTTGGGACACAACTTCCCCTTCTATATGAAATTTAAGGGCGGAAAGGGAATTGCGGCAACAGCAGGGCTGGTAACGGCGTTTGACTGGCGGTTCATGCTGGTGGCACTTGTATTGTTCTGCATTGCATTTTTCCTTACCAATTATGTATCCTTAGGCTCGCTTCTTATATATGCCGGTTTTATGGTGGAGCTTGTGGTATTCGGGCAGATGGGGAAATTCCATATGGAGCAGAATCTGGTTTATGAGCTGTATGTGCTGGGGGCATTTCTGACGATTATGGCCTATGTAAAGCATAGAGAGAATATCAAGCGGCTTTTAAAAGGAGAGGAAAGAAAGACCTATCTACATAAAAAGAATAAAGAGGAAATCAATCAGTAAATCATCTGATAACAGAAAGGGAGGATTTGGGAATGGCAAAAATCAGTGTAATCGGAGCTGGAAGCTGGGGAACTGCGCTGGCGCTCTTGTTATCAAAAAACGGGCATGAGGTAAATGTATGGTCCATTATGGAAGAGGAAGTAAACATGCTTTCCGAAAAAAGGGAGCATACGGAAAAGCTTCCCGGCGTGAAGCTTCCGGAAAGCATGACCTTTACTACGGATCTGGAGCAGTCGGTTAAGGGAAAGGACCTGCTTGTGCTGGCAGTGCCTTCCCCATTTACAAGGAGCACTTCTAAAAGTATGTGTCCTTTTGTAGAAAAAGGGCAGATAATCGTGAATGTGGCAAAGGGCGTAGAGGAAGCTACGCTTATGACCCTTTCTGAAATCATTGAACAGGAAATACCAAAGGCGGAAGTGGCAGTCCTTTCCGGACCGTCCCATGCGGAGGAAGTAGGCAGAGGGCTTCCTACTACCTGTGTGGCAGGTGCGAAAACAAAGAAAACAGCGGAATATATCCAGGAAATTTTCATGAATGAAGTATTCCGTGTATATACAAGCCCGGACATTCTTGGAATGGAATTGGGAGGCGCCTTGAAAAATGTGGTAGCATTAGCTGCCGGCATTGCGGATGGCTTAGGTTACGGAGACAATACGAAGGCTGCGCTGATTACAAGAGGAATTGCGGAAATCGCCAGACTGGGCATGAAAATGGGAGGAGAGTATAAGACCTTTGCGGGACTGACTGGAATCGGTGACTTGATCGTAACCTGTGCTTCCATTCATTCCAGGAACCGGCGGGCAGGTACTTTGATTGGAAAAGGCTATTCCATGGAAGAAGCCATGAAGGAAGTAAAAATGGTGGTGGAAGGAGTCCATTCTGCTAAAGCAGCCATGGGGCTTGCCCAAAAGTATCAGGTATCCCTGCCTATTATTGAACAGGTCAATCAGATACTTTTTGAAAATAAGCCTGCCGATGAGGCGGTAAAGGAGCTGATGCTTCGGGATAAGAGAGAAGAAGACGAAGCGTTAGAATGGTAAGGCGGCCACGCAAAAAAAGAATAAGGAGAAAACAATGGGTACGAATTTTCAATCAACACAGGATTATGTAGCAAGCAGGGAACTGATGGACAGCGTGAATGTGGCAATGGCATTAGAAAAGCCTCTTTTAATAAAGGGAGAGCCGGGAACCGGAAAGACCATGCTGGCAAAGGCGGTAGCGAATTCCCTTTCCATGGATTTGATCATATGGAACATCAAATCCACCACGAAGGCCCAGGAAGGCCTGTATACTTACGATACGATTCAGAGGCTGTATGACGGGCAGTTTGGAGAAGAGGGAGTGGACGATATCGCAAAATATATCAAGCTGGGAAAGCTGGGAGAAGCTTTTGACAGGCAAAAGCAGGTGGTTCTTTTAATTGATG
>JAAVAC010000026.1 GCA_014804265.1 Lachnospiraceae bacterium
AGGAAATAAGAGTGAAAAAGATATTAAAATACTAGTGATATTTGATTTAGATAGTACCTTGACAGATTCCCTAAAATCCATTCAATATTGCACCAACTTAACAATCCGGGAATTTGGATATGCTCCCCTTCCCTTAGAGCCTTTCCGATATTTTGTAGGAGACGGGGCAAATGAATTGATAAAAAGAGTCTTGAAGGCTTTGGGGGATCAGCAGCTGGTCCATTATGAAAAGGCTATGGAACGGTACAGGCAGATATTTAAAGCAAACTGTATGTATGAAGTCAGGCCCTATGAGGGGATTTTAGAGCTGCTGGGCGCTTTAAAGGAACGGGGAATGCTCCTTGCGGTAAATTCCAACAAGCCTCATGAAGAAACGGTAGATGTGATTCGGCAGGTGTTTGGGAAGGATTGCTTTCATATGCTTGCAGGACAGGTTCCGGAGAGAGAAAGAAAGCCGGATCCGGCAGGCATTTTCCATATTGTCCATACATTAGGAGTAAACATAGAAGATGTTATTTATATAGGGGATACCTGCACGGATATGAAAACCGGAAAAAACGCAGGAGTATTTACGGTAGGAGTGCTTTGGGGCTTTCGGGACCGGAAGGAACTTGAAGAAAACAAAGCGGATGTTATTATTGAAAAGCCTATGGAATTGATGAAGTACCTGGAGTAGAGGAAACGATGATAAAATTGATTGCAACCGATGTGGACGGAACTCTGGTAAAGGATTCCTCCAGAGAAGTATACGAGGAATATATTGATATTATAAAAAAGCTGACGGACCAGGGGATTTATATTATGGTGGCAAGCGGCAGGCAATATGGCAGCATACGCAGGATGTTTGAACGGGCGGAAAGAGAGCTGCTTTATATTGCGGAAAACGGTGCCCATATTATTATGAACAAGGAGACTGTCTCCATGACAAAAATGAACCGGGCATATGTAGAAGAGATTATGACGGATCTTAGGGGATATTACAAAGAAAACTGTCATGTGGTAGCTTCCACACCAAACGGCTGCCTGATTGAATCAAAAGAGAAAGACTTTATCCGCCTGATTTCAGAGGAATACCGGAATGATGTACGGCTTACGGAAGATATTTTAGGGGAAAAAGAAGATATCATCAAGCTTGCCATTTATCGAAAAGGCGGCATCCGTTCCATTGGAGAAACGGTTTTGATTCCCAAGTGGAAGGAACGGGTCAAGACCTGCATGGCAGGGGAAGAATGGGTGGATTTCATGGATTTTTCCGTGGACAAAGGAAACGCCTTACAGACAGTACAGAAAAAGCTTGGCATATCCAGAGAAGAAACCATGGCCTTTGGGGATAATAACAATGATATCGGCATGATTCTGGCTGCCGGAGAAAGCTATGCGGTGGAAAATGGAGTAAAAGAACTGAAAGAAAAAGCAAAGCATATTTGCAAAAGCTATGAGGAAAAAGGAGTTTATCAGGTTTTGAGGACCCTGTGGGAAGAGGGCGGAAAGGAAAAGGGACATGAAAGTATATGACGATAAAGTACTACAGTGTTTTTTGGAGAAGCAGGAACAGCTTTTTCCGGAAAGAGTTGCCGAAACGAAGGAAGAGGCAGAAGAATTTTTAGAGGAGTGCATGGCAGTTGTGGTAAGCTCCGTGAAGGAGGTCTGGGAATACTTTGATGAAGAAGGAGTGGACTTGGACGGTATGGAGGAAAAGGATATTTTAGAGGCAGAAGAAGTGTTTGAGGTAGGGGATGGAAGGTTTTTGATTGTGGAAGGATGATTGTATGTCAGAAAAAAGCTTAATAATACAATATGAGAAATCAATCAGTCAAACAATATATTTGCTATTATGTTAACAAGAAAAGGAACAAGCAAACCATGAAAAATTTTCTGCGTTCTCTGCATGAAGCACTAATAATTTGCAGTGCAGTCATTATAATGCTGATTATCATAGAGGAGTTATATTCCTGGCTATAAACGAAACAAATGGAATTGTCTAAAAAATCGAAAAATAGTAACCAGTTTAAAAAAGGAAAATGTATCATATGAAGAAAATCTGGCTGTCTTTCTATACATTATTTATATTTGTGAGTGCCACAATCTCTACATTTATAATTATGGTCTGGCAAACCAAAGATATGGAAATGGCGGGGAAATCGAAAGTTATTTTTTTAATTTTACTTTTTGCTTCTATTGGTTTGACCATATATACCATGACGATAGGATTTGTGAAAATGATAAAATCCTATCAAAAAGAGAAAAAAATCAAGTGGATAATTGGAGTTTTCTATTGTCTTATTATGTTTCTATTATTTTTTGTCACACTTTTCCATTTAATATCTATAACCAAATTATCATTAAAGGATAACATCACAAGTAACTACCAGGTGTTTTACAGATTTTTATGTTACTTTTCTATTGCACAAGTGATACATAACGAATATTTCAGAGATATATACAGCTCTTCATAGTAAAGTAATAAGTAGAGATAGTAAAAGAGTATTCGTTGGAGTAATCCAATAAAATGGTCTTCTAAGCTTAAAATATAACCGCATATTATGAATAACCTAAGTCTTTCCGGCTTTTCTGAACCAATAGGCGGCATGACGAAAACCAGCAGGAGCCGGCAGAGCATATAGACGTCTTACGGGCCTTGGCAAAGTCGTCGGCACTTACGCACCGTATTTTGGTGCGTTAGTACCGCTACGTCTTTGCAGAGCGAAAGCGTGCCCATAAGACTTCTATATGCTCTGCCGGCTCCTGCGTCCCCCCTGCCATTTCGTCCATTTCCGCAATCCCCCTCTTGCATTTTTCAAAATTTTCTGTACAATAGAAAAGGTGGCAAAAAAATAAAACAGGAGTCTATTATGATTAGTGCAAACAATGTAACTTTACGAATCGGAAAAAAAGCCCTTTTTGAGGACGTTAATATTAAATTTACGGAAGGAAACTGTTATGGTTTAATCGGTGCCAACGGCGCCGGAAAATCCACCTTTCTAAAAATCCTTTCCGGACAGTTGGATACGACCAAAGGCGATATTACCATTACACCAGGACAGCGTCTTTCCTTTTTGGAGCAGGATCATTTTAAATATGATGAATATCCTGTCATGGATGTAGTCATTATGGGAAATGAAAGATTGTATACCATTATGAAGGAAAAGGATGCCATCTATGCGAAAGAGGATTTTTCGGATGAAGACGGTATCCGTGCCAGTGAGCTGGAGGCCGAATTTGCGGAAATGGACGGATGGGAAGCAGAGTCTAACGCTGCCATGCTGTTAAACGGACTGGGCATTGATACGGACCTCCACTATTCTGTGATGAAGGACTTAAACGGAAATGAAAAGGTAAAGGTTCTTTTGGCAAAGGCCTTATTTGGCAACCCGGATATCCTGCTGCTTGACGAGCCTACCAACCATCTGGATTTAAATGCCATTGCATGGCTGGAGGAATTTTTAATCAACTTTGAGAATACCGTCATTGTGGTTTCCCATGACCGTTACTTCTTAAATAAGGTATGTACCCATACGGCAGATATCGATTATGGAAAGATTCAGTTATACACAGGCAACTATGACTTCTGGTATGAGTCCAGTCAGCTCTTGATTAAACAGATGAAGGAAGCCAATAAGAAGAAAGAGGAAAAAATCAAGGAACTGCAGGAATTTATTTCCCGTTTCTCCGCAAATGCTTCCAAATCCAAGCAGGCTACCTCCAGAAAGAAAGCATTGGAAAAAATTGAGCTGGATGAAATCAAGCCTTCCAGCAGGAAATATCCCTATATTGATTTCAGGCCGGAAAGAGAAATCGGAAACGAAGTTCTTTCCGTAGAAAATCTTACAAAAACCATCAATGGAGAAAAGGTTCTTGACCATATTTCTTTTATTGTGGGACATGATGATAAAATTGCCTTTGTGGGAGGCAATGAATTGGCCAAGACTACGTTGTTTAAGATTCTTATGGGAGAACTGGAGCCGGATGAAGGAAGCTTTAAGTGGGGCATTACTACTTCCCAGGCTTATTTTCCTAAGGACAGCACAGAGGAATTTGATAATGACCTGACTATTGTGGACTGGCTTACCGGCTATTCCCCTGTAAAGGATGTGACTTATGTACGAGGCTTTTTGGGACGTATGCTGTTTGCGGGAGAGGACGGAGTGAAAAAGGTAAAGGTATTGTCCGGAGGAGAAAAGGTTCGCTGTCTTTTATCCAAAATGATGATATCCGGAGCTAACTGCCTTGTATTGGATGAGCCTACCAACCATTTGGATATGGAATCTATTACGGCTTTGAATAACGGTCTTATTAAATTTAAAGGTGTGGCTTTGTTTGCCTGTCATGACCATCAGTTCGTGCAGACTACGGCAAACCGGATTATGGAAATTTTACCGGATGGCTCCTTAATTGATAAGATTACCTCTTACGACGAGTATCTGGAAAGCGATGAAATGGCCAGAAAGAGAACGGTTTATACAGCCAATAAGGAAGAGGATGAAAATTAAAATAAGAAGATTTGCTGCAGGGACATCTGGAAGGAATGGGTGTTTCGGCAGCTTTTTTCTGTCATATGACGGCGCAGCAGTTTGGACAAGGAGTCTTTGGATACTGGCGCCCGATAGAAGCTTAGAAAGGAGAGGCTTGATATGAAGATTGTGGATTTGCATGTCCATTCTACCAAATCGGATGGAAGTTATACCCCAAGTGAATTGGTGGAGTATGCTATGAAAAAAGGATTGTCTGCTTTTGCCCTGACGGATCATGATACGACGGAAGGGCTAGAGGAGGCTTTTTTGGCGGCGGAAGGAAAGGATATTGAAGTGATTCCCGGAATTGAATTTTCTACCGAGTATCAGGGAAAGGACATTCATATTTTAGGTCTTTATATTGATTATAAGGGAGAGGAATTTCGGAAATATCTGAAGGATTTTCAGCAGTCCAGAGAGATTAGAAATGAGAAAATGTGCAAAAAGCTGGTAGAACACGGGGTGGATATCAGCTATGAAGGATTGAAGGAACGATTTCCGGGTGCAGTGCTCACAAGGGCCCATTATGCCAGATTTTTGTGGGAAGAAGGGTATGTTTCCGGCATGAAGGAGGCCTTTGACAGATATATCGGAGATCATGCGCCCTGCTTTCTGCCCAGGGAAAAGGTGACGCCGGTTCAGGCGGTAAAGCTTATTTTAAAAGCAGGGGGCGTCCCTGTTCTGGCTCATCCTCTGCTGTATGGCATGAGCGATAAACGGCTGGAGGAATTGGTGGCAGAATTAAAAGAGGCCGGACTTAAGGGGATCGAGGCAATTTACAGCACTTACAATAGTGGGGAAGAGAGGCAGATGAAGAAGCTGGCCAAAAAGTACGGGCTGCTGATTTCGGGAGGCTCGGATTTTCATGGTGCGGCAAAGCCGGGACTGGATCTGGCAACCGGCTATGGAAAGCTGGTCATCCCTTATGAGATATTAGAGCGGATCAAGGAGGAAAAAGAGAACATACATGAAATGTAATATATTATTTACCGATATGGATGGAACCTTATTAAATGATGAAAAAGAGATTTCAAAAAACGTATATCAGGCTATAGACCGGTTTACCGGGGCAGGGGGGAGGGTGGTTCTTTCAAGCGGACGGCCCTTGAACAGTATTTTGGAAACAAAAGACAGGCTTGGGCTTTCTTATCCGGGCATGTATGTGATTGCCTATAATGGGGCTTTGGTATATGACTGTCAGGCAGACAGGCCTATTTTCGAGAAAAAGCTTTCGCTTGATTATGTAAAGCAAACTATGGATATTGCAAGGGAATTTGGAATTCATTGTCAAACCTATTCGGATACCCATATTTTAGCGGAACGAGACAGCAGAGAGCTTGAGGCATATCGAAAACATATCCATTTGCCCCATATGATAGTAGAGGATGTGGCGGAGTATTTAAAATCAATTGACATGGAGCCTTATAAGCTGATAGCAATCGAAACTGTGCAAAAAAGACTGGAGGAATTGAAGCAGGAGCTTTCAAAACGGCTGTGCGGAAAGATTCATGCCCTTTATTCTGCAAAAAATTATCTGGAAATCATCCATGAGGATGCTTCTAAGGGCAATGCGGTAGGATTTTTGTGTGAATATCTGCGGATTCCCATAGAAGCCGCCATAGCTGCAGGAGTGGCAATGAAAAATGCCACCCGGGATACGAAACAGGCGGCTGATTATGTGACGGAACATACCAATAATGAGGATGGGATATTAGAGCTGTTTGACAGATGGGTGGAGTAAGCAGCAGCTTATGCCACCACCTGATTTTTCCCGTTTCTCTTTCCCTTATATAAGTTTTTGTCGGCAAGAGCAATCAGCTTCTCTATGCTGCAGCCCGGAATATAGTCCATGACACCAAAGGTCATGGTAACGGATAGGGAAGTGGAAGAATCCGTGACGATGGATTTTTCTACTTCAGAGCGTATTCTCTCACTAACTGCTTTTGCAATCTCCTTGTTAGCATGAATCAGGAGAAGAAATTCTTCCCCACCCCATCTGCAGACGTAATCCTCATCCCGCATCTGGCTTTTTAAGATGTGGGAAACATTTGACAGAACTTTATCTCCAAAATCATGTCCATAGGTGTCATTCACCTTTTTAAAATCATCAATGTCGGCAATGATGACGCTGAAGACAGTTCCGTTTGTTTTTGCAATGTCCATGGTGTGATTTAAATGCTGTTCCATGGAACGGCGGTTGAAAAGCTGTGTCAGCGGATCCAGATTTGCAAGGGTATCCAATCTGGTATTCTGAGCCCTCAGGGCATTCTGCATATGAAGGATTTCAAAAACGAACAGCAATGAAAAAAACGCTTCAAACAGAAATACGAGGATGGAATTAAATATGTACATAACCGGAACAACGCTTTCGGGAATATATTGGCCGTAAGGCGGTGTGGTATAATAGCTTATCTCCTTTACAAGAATGAATATGACACAGATGAGAATGGAATAAGCAACAGGAAGCTTTAAATTCCCGTAAAACCTGGGATTGGTAAACAGCAGATAAAACATGACCGGTACCAAAGCCAGAAAGTATACCATATAACCGAAATCCCAGCCTAAAAGAAGGGTGGAAGAAGAAGCGAAAAAAAGAATCTCCACCAGCATAACATTCATAAGCTGGAAATATTTCTTCTTTTTTACAAAAACTTTGTATAAAGTGAAATAAAAAATACCGCTGGCAAGGTTATAAAGAACCAGAGTCAGAACATTGAAATAGTAATAAAATACGGAAAAGAACAAATGTATGACAGCCAGCAAAGCGATAAGGAACGAATATTTCAGTCCGTCATCGATTTTCCGGCTGCCTTTTGCAATTCTTATTATTTCTTTTTTAAAAGATTCAAACATAGGTATGCCCCGCAACAATGTCTTTCATGTGGTTTCAAGTAGTAAAAATAAAATATTATATAGATAAATCGATATTGCCGCCTATGGATGGATAAACAGAACGCTCCATGGCAGCGGTGTCTATGATATCAGTTAAATTGTCTCCAAAAGTCTGTGAAAGGTCAATTGTCTTGCTGAGCATTGCAATACCGATATCTGTCTGAAGCTGGCTGGCAGCCATTGCCATTGATAAAGAAGGAATATCCATAATAGCACCTCCACCTATTTTTACTTTGTCTTTTATGATACCACTTTTCTAATGGTTTGTGCAAGGGAAGAAATGTAAAAAATGGAAAATCTGTTTTTTCCACGCCATTGTCAAATTCCCTCAAATATAGTAAAATAAAACAAAATTATTTATTCGGATGGTTCACAGTGCTCGATAGCAAATGAAAATAAAAACAGGAGGAAAGAAAATTGGGGTTGATCAGAAGAGAAGCGGAAAGCAATAACATTTTTAAGGCGGCGGAAAGTTCCATAAAAGGAGTGTTAAAGGACTCATACAAGGATGTCATTGAATGTCAGGATATGGGCAATCATATTTTGATGATGAGAAAATCCACTTCTACAGGAAGAATCTCCAGAGCAAGTGCGATTATCGTACAGCCTTCCCAGATGGCAGTGATCATGGACAGCGGCCGGGTAGTGGATGCTACAATGGAAGAAGGAGTTTATATATTTGATGAGTCCAGCACTCCTGCTTTTTTTGCGGGGGATTTTAGTGAATCCTTTAAGGATATGTGGGAGCGCTTTACTTTTGGCGGAGACAGCCCGAAACGTCAAAGCGTCTATTATTTTAACATGAAAGAAATTACGGATAATGGCTTTGGTACAGTGTCTCCCGTTCCTTATAAGGACTGGGAACATGCGGTAATGAATGCCAGAATACCGGGCGGATACATGGCAATGAGCGTGAATATCAAGTGTCGGGGCAAATATACCTTCCGTATTGATTGGGAAAAGGTACCGGAATTTATGCGGGAGCTGGCAGGCACTGCTGATATTTATGAAAAGGAAGAGCTTACGGAACAGATGCGAAGCGAAGTAATCGGAGCCTTCCAGATGGTGTTGAACAGCTTAGGATCTGATAAATACCGAATCGGAGCTTTGGATCTGCCGTCCCAGACCGAATTGATCAAAACCCTCATGGATGAAAATGAGTTTGATAAAGCAATCCGGAACAGAGGGCTGAAGCTTGTTTCCTTTGTGGTGGAAGCGGTTACCCTGGATGAAGCTTCCCAGGAAAAGATCAATAAATGGGAGATTGGCGGAGATGCTTATAGTCAGCAGGGTGTACTTACAGGCTCATATGGAGAGGCTATGGTAAAGGCGGCTGAAAATGCCAACGGAGCGGCAAACGGATTCATGGGGCTTGGATTTATGAATATGGCTTCTGGCGGGATGTTCCAGGGAACTGCCAGTCATGCTGCCGCCATGCAGACAGGGAGCCAGGCGGCCATGATGAATCCGGGTCAGGCAGGAAACGGTCAGACACCGGGCGGAAGCGGTCAGCCTCCTGTAAATAACGGGGCGGCACAGTCTCAAGGCATTACATGTCCTAAATGCGGCAGTCCGGTAACCGGCAAATTCTGTGGCAATTGCGGTACTCCAATGCCTCAAAAGAAGGTTTGCCCCAAATGCGGAAGTGAGGTGACCGGAAAGTTCTGCAGCAATTGTGGTACAGCCGTGGAAGAGGTGGCAGCCAAAAAGGTGTGTCCGGACTGCGGCATGGAAGTAACCGGTAAATTCTGTCCCAATTGCGGAACGCAATTATAAGAGAATGAAATGAACACAAATTTAGAATACTATAAAGTATTTTATTACGCAGCAAAGCTTGGAAGCCTGACGGCAGCTGGAGAACAGTTGGCCATTTCCCAGCCTGCCGTCAGTCAGGCTATGAAGCAATTGGAAAAGCAGCTTGGGACAAAGCTGTTCCAAAGAAGTGCAAAAGGAATGAAGCTGACTCCCGAAGGGGAGATTCTGTTTTCCTATGTAAAGACTGGCTATGAGCAGTTCGAGCTGGGGGAGCAGGTGCTTTTGAAGCTGAAGAATTTAGAAGCAGGAGAAATCCGCATAGGCGCCAGCGATATGACGCTGCAGTATTATCTCCTGCCTTATTTGGAACAGTTTCACGAAAAATATCCGGGAATCAAGGTAGTGGTAACGAATGCGCCCACGCCGGAAACAATATCCAATCTGGAAGAGGGGAAAATTGATTTTGGCGTGATTACCACCCCTTTTTCGGAGAAGCAGGGCTTCTATATAAAGGAGGTCCGGGAAATCGAGGATATTTTTGTGGCGGGTAGAAAATATTTTCAGCTGAAAAATCATATGACAGATTTTCGGGAATTGTCCGATTATCCCATTATCTGTCTGGAAAAGAATACCAGCACAAGAAAGTATATGGATGAACTTTTAAAAGAAAATCAGGTAATTTTAAATCCGGAATTTGAACTGGCTACTTCGAATATGATTGTGCAGTTTGCCTTGAGGAATCTGGGAATCGGATGCGTGGTAAAGGACTTTGCCTTAGAGCATATAGAAAATGGAAGGCTGTTTGTCCTGCGATTCAATAAGATGATACCTAAGCGGAAGATTTGCGTGATTACCCAGACGAAGCTGCCCGTAAGCCCGGCTGCCAGAAAGCTTTTAGAGCTGATGGAGTAAGATTGGAAGAAAAAGAGAAGAAGGAGATAATTTATAAATGAGGAAAAAGAGGATACCGGTCATTTGTTATTCCATATTTGCAGTAATAGGGCTCGCAGTAATAGGGCTTGCAGTCTGGGTGCTTGTCAGCGGAATACGGTTCAGGCAGACAGCTGTAAGCATTACTGGAAAAATTGAAGATATTACCACTTATTATGACAATGATGATGAAGCACATTATGAAGTTTTTGTTACCTATACCTTTGAGGGGCAAACCTATGAGAGGGTAAGATTGAACGAACATGACGGTAATATGTATGTTGGTAAAAGCATAGAGCTTTTATGTGATCCCCAAAATCCGGGAAGAGTGGAAATGAAATCGACTTTTTGGATTTCAGTCATAACGTTGGGAATTATGGGGATAGTGTGTTTTTTCATAGGTGCCATTCCGTTATATTTCTCGATTAAGAAAAGTTTACAGAATAAACGTCTGCGTGCAAAAGGACGTGTTTTGTGCGCTACAGTGGAAAAAATCACTTTGGACACAAGTATGACTGTTGAGGGGCAACACCCCTATCTTATTTATTGTACGTGGTGGAATGAGCATACAGGCCGCCAGGTTCAATTTAAAAGTGAAAGACTCTGGAAAGATCCAGGGGATCTTTTTCACAGAGGCAGCGAAATCAATGTTTATGTGGACGAAAATACTCTTAGCAAGTATTATGTGGATGCGGACCATTCACCATCCCAACAGGTTTATGACTTTACGTGATGAATGTCGGAGGATACATGATATGAAGAAAAACAGATTCTTAACTATTTTTTTTGGCATATTTGCAGTGATAGGTATCGGATTGCTGGTAGGTGCAGTTTTGCTGTTTGTGAATGAAAGCCGGTTTCGGAAGACGGCTGTTAATATTACTGGTGAAGTTGTAGATATCGTGTCTCATTATAATCATGGAAAGAGATATCATGAAGTTTTTGTTACCTATACCTTTGAGGGCCATACCTATGAAGGGGTAGAATTAATGGGATATGACAGCGGCATGTATGTGGGGAAGAGCATTTCTCTTTTGTGCGACCCGGAAAATCCCGGCAGGGTGCGGACGAAATCTGGTTTTTTGCTAGTAGCCATTCTGCTGACGGGTATAGGTATTGTATTTTCCTGCGTAGGCATTATTCCGATGATTTTCGCGGCTAAGAAGAAGCAGAAAAGAAAACATCTGCTTGCCAATGGACGTGTTTTGCATGCCACAGTGGAAAGGGTTGGGCGGAATACAAGCATTACCGTTAATGGGCAGAATCCCTATGTGATTTATTGCTCCTGGAAGGATGAATATGCAGATGTTCTATACCGCTTTAAAAGCGATAATCTTTGGACGGATCCAAGTTTTCTTTTTGACAGTGGCAGCGAAATCAATGTTTATGTGGACGGAAATGATTTTAGCAAGTATTATGTGGACGCAGAGCGGGGATTGGATCAAAAGGTTGTGGATTTTACGTGATGGTTATTTACATAATGCAGAGTTATAAACAAAACTTATAAAAAACATAATAAATATTGATTTTACTTATGAGAAATAATGGTGTATAATCAGAAAGTAAAAGACGAGGATGTGTTTTACACATCCTTTTTTTGTTGAAACATATAAAGTCGCAGGAGGATATGACTATGGTAAAAGCAGTTGTTGGAGCAAACTGGGGAGATGAAGGAAAAGGCAAGATCACGGATATGCTTGCAGAGGAGGCAGACATTATCGTTCGTTTTCAGGGCGGAGCCAATGCGGGACATACAATCGTAAATGATTATGGAAAATTTGCCCTTCATACGCTTCCTTCCGGAGTGTTTTATGATCATACCACAAGTGTTATCGGAAATGGTGTTGCGCTGAATATTCCTGTTTTATTTGAAGAAATCAAATCCATTACAGACAGAAATGTACCTATGCCAAAAATCTTAGTATCGGACAGGGCACAGATGGTAATGCCATATCATATTTTGTTTGATCAATACGAAGAAGAAAGGCTGGGTGGAAAATCCTTTGGTTCCACCAAGTCAGGAATCGCGCCTTTCTATTCTGATAAGTATGCCAAGGTCGGTTTTCAGGTAAGCGAGCTGTTTGATGAAGAGCTGTTAAAGGAAAAAGTAGTGCGTATTTGTGAGATGAAAAATGTCATGCTGGAGCATTTATACCACAAACCACTTTTAAATCCGGATGAGCTGCTTGAGACTCTGCATGAATATAAGGAGATGGTGAAGCCATATGTTTGTGATGTTTCCTTATTCCTTGATAAAGCGCTGAAAGAAGGAAAGACGATTCTGTTGGAGGGCCAGCTTGGAACCTTAAAGGATCCTGACCACGGAATTTACCCTATGGTAACCTCTTCTTCCACTTTAGCAGCCTATGGCGCTATCGGAGCAGGTATTCCTCCTTATGAAATAGGGCAGATCATTACAGTATGTAAGGCATATTCTTCCGCAGTGGGAGCAGGAGCCTTTGTATCGGAGATTTTCGGAGAAGAAGCCGATGAATTAAGGCGCAGAGGCGGAGACGGCGGGGAGTTTGGTGCCACTACCGGACGTCCAAGGCGTATGGGATGGTTTGATTGTGTTGCCTCCAAATATGGATGCCGTTTACAGGGCACTACGGATGTGGCATTTACCGTTTTGGATGTGCTTGGTTATCTGGATGAAATTCCGGTTTGCATCGGTTATGAAATCGACGGGGAAGTGACCACGGAGTTTCCGGTTACCGCCAAACTGGAAAAAGCAAAGCCGGTATTAAAAATGCTGCCGGGTTGGAAGGCGGAAAGAGAGGATATCAGAGGAATTAAAAACTTTGATGAGCTTCCGGAAAACTGCAAGAATTATGTAAACTTCATTGAAGAGCAGATCGGTTACCCCATTACCATGGTTTCCAACGGACCGGGACGTCAGGATATTATTTACAGGGAAAGTCCATTGAAAAAATAACTGGAATGAAAATAAGGAGGACAATATGATTACCACGATTATTTTTGACATAGGGAATGTTCTGGTGGATTTTAACTGGAAGGAATATATTGCCTCCTTTGGATTTTCAGGGGAAGTGCAGGAGAAGTTAGCAAAAGCTACCATGCTCAGCAGGGAATGGGACGAATTTGACAGAGGAGTTTTGGAAATAGAAGACATTATTCAGAAATTTGTCAAAAACGATTCCACTGTGGAAAAGGAAATCCGCATAATCTGCGAAAATGTCCAGGATATGCTTGGGAGAAGGGATTATGCCATTCCATGGATTCAGGATTTGAAAAAGAAGGGCTATGGAGTCTATTATCTTTCCAACTTCTCCAGAAAGGCGGAGGTGGAATGCGCCCATACACTGGATTTTCTTCCCTATATGGATGGAGGTATCTTATCCTATCAGGAAAAAGTCATCAAACCGGAGCCGGAAATCTATCAGATTTTAATAGACCGCTATCACCTGATACCAGAACAGTGCGTATTTATGGACGATAAGCCGGAAAACTGCGAGGGTGCCATGAAAGCAGGCATGCATACCATTGTATTTACCACCAAAGAAGAAGCGGAAAAGGAGCTTGGTAAGCTTGGTGTAAGGTGAGTGAATCACATACAGGTTTGTACAATTGGAAAAATAAAGTCATTTTTAACTTGATTTATGCGTAATTATTGACAAAATAGAAATGAATATTTATAATTAAGAATTATTAGAGGTATTGAGAGAGTAATTCTATTTTTGTAGGAAACATATTATATAATAACAGCTCCAGTCCATGATTGGAGGAGGAGAACAATGTATACTTTAGATGCAAAAAGTCGGGAAAATATTTTTGAGGCAACCGGAATGACAGTAGAGCAAATTATTGATATGGATTTTGACGAAATTGATGCTCACATTGGTAAGAAGGTTGGTCATAAAGTAAGAAAGTACATCATAGATGAGAGGCTTGCAAGTCGAGGACAGGTATATTCTGAGGCGGAAAGGTTTCTTCGTATGGATGAAGTGGATAAAGGGTTAAGAAAACATGACAGAAGAAAATCTACGTTTGTTAGAAAAACTGTATCAACAGTATAATGTTCCTGTCAAGCCACTTTTGGCAGAGATAGAGGCAGTATATGAAAAATTTCCATTAGCACTTTATAATGAAATTCGTGCAATGAACGATCACGTTGCGCGGGCAGTTACAGCAATTGATGATAGTAAAGCGACAGAGCAGATAAAGAAAGCTGCAAATCAATAAATCGTATAACAAGAGATTGTTATAAATATTTAGACTTGCATTATAAAAAAGAAGCTGAAAAATTTGATAGAAGTATATGCTCTATTGAACCAAGAACAACAAAGGATTTTGAGCGAATGGCTGAATATGGAAGGTTGTCAGATGCTGCTACGTATTTGGTTGAAAATGCTAAGAAAAAAGAGCATATGGTTACTGATGAAGAAACTTATCAAAATTTTCAGAATGCCTATAATGCTTATAGAGAATTGCATAAATTTATTGTTGAAAATCGGCGGGAAGTATTATCTATGAATAGAAAAAGAAGATTTAAACTTGTTGGTTCAGTAATTTTTTCTATTTTCACTTTTATTCTTGGCTGTATAGTGACAAATAATAATCAAAAAATAATAGACGTATTTATGGTGCTGTTTACGAAGTAATAAAAGAGAACGCCTCGGAGTTGAGGTGTTCTTTTTTCGTATAGGCATATGATATTCCAATTAATCCTACCAATAACCATTAAAAAAACATGGCTATCGTATCTTGAAAATTGTGTCATCTACATTGGAATCTGAAATTTTTCTACTGGATTGAATTTATCTCGAAAAGTTTATTCGTTGTCATCTGCTTCTTTTTTGGAAAGCCTGTCCTGAAGCTGGCGTTCTCTGGCTTCTTCCAAGCCTTCTATTTCCGGGAAGACGGAAGCTATGGTTCTCTTTTTGGTAATGGCTCCGTAAAGCCAGATATAAACCCAGATAAGGATTGGAACTGCAATGGTGGCAAATAGAAATGCTTTAAACAGCTTTCCTTCTCCGTCAAAGTTGAAAATTGCAGTAATGAAAGTGGCAAGAAACAGCATTGCCAGTAGTATGACGCCAATGAGCGCTGCACGTCGCTGGTTTTTTGAATACATGATGAGTCCTCTTTTTCGTTTGATAGGATTATAGTATCATATTTGGTGAAGGATGGCTAGAGGGGGAAAAGGGATTGGATGAGAGGACGTGGGAGCCGGCAGAGCATATGGTAGTCTTCTGGGCACGCTCTCGCTCTGCAAAGACGCAGCGGTACTAACGCATCAAAATACGATGCGTAAGGACCGGCGACTTTACTTTTCCCCGATCTTGTATCGGGGACTTTCCTTATAGGCCCGGAAGACTACCATCTGCTCTGCCGGCTCCCACTGTGTATCGAAAGGCCCTTTGCCACTTGGAGAAGATTGCCTATATTCGGAAATAGTCGGGACAGCCTTCAGATGATTTTCAATATTCTAAAGGAAGAGGACACATTACCAAAAGGCATAGACTGAGACGAAACAGCAGCAGAGGGATGTGAAAGTCAGAAACGCCCAGAAGCCCAGGAAGCGGAGGGCTCTTCGATTCCCCCTCCTACGTCCTCCATCCAACCCCCTCCCCCCTTGATACTATAAATAGCGCAAATTTCTTGCAACCAAACCACTAATATGCTATTCTAATCCTATATTTTTAAAATTCATATTATAGAACCATCCAAAAATCAAATATCAGAAATTTCCGATAGAAAAGTAGAGGGCATTTTATGGAACCAATCAAAGGACGGGCAATTCCGGTAAAGGAAAAGCTTTTGGAAAGATATCAGATTAAAGAAATACTGGGAGAAAACGGATTCAGCATTATCTATAAGGGTTATGATACTTTGCGGAATAAGAAAGTCATCATCAAGGAATTGTTTCCCGGTAAAATCGTGCGGAGGGACCAGACAGAACATTATAAAGTGGAATGCATCCATTTTTCCAATGAGGCGGTATTTGAATCCATGAAGGAGCAGGTGATTCGGGAAGCCAAGGCATTGATCAAGCTTTATCCTTTGGAGGGAATTGCAAATGTGATTACCTTTTTTGAAGAAAACCAAACCGTATATACCATTTCCGAGTATATCGAAGGGGCTACCTTAGATATCTTTTTAGAAGGAAAGAAAAATAGTAAGCTGCCGCTAAACTCTTTGCTCTATTTTTTTGAACCTTTGACAGACAGTCTGAAAAAGATTCATGAAGCAGGCTATATTCATGGGAAAATAAGACCGGATCAGATTATGGTCACAAAGAAAAACGGCGTTAAGCTGATAGGCTTTTGTGACCCTGTAGAGTCTGTGAAAAATCCGATGTTCGTAGAAGAAATGCTTCCAATCAGGAACAGCCGTTATACACCGGTGGAACTGTTCATGGAAGAGAGCAGTTTAAAAGCCGCAACGGATATATATGGGCTGGCGGCTACGATTTATCACTGCATTACCGGAGTGGTTCCGCCGCATTTTTATGACAGGGTCCAGAGTACAGAAGTGATGAAAACACCAAAAGAATTGGGGATTCCGATAGAAAAGGAACAAAGCGAGGCGCTTATGGCGGGACTTGCTTCCCATGATTTTGAGCGTATTCAGTCGGTTGAGGAGTTTTTAGCAGGCTTTCTTGTGGAAAAACAGGAAGAGGAGCCAAAACAGAAAGCCCCCAAGCCTATTATCCTGTACAAAGAGCCTTTTGTATTCATCAGGCGGAAAAAAGGGGTGAAGGTAAGGCTGATTTTAGCTGCAGCCATGCTCGTAGCCTTCATCTGTCTGCTTCCCACAGGCATGAAAGAGGTTAAGGAATACCGGCTGCACAGCTTTTATGAAAAGCTGCAGACATCCTCCGATTTTGAAAAATGTATGCTTTTAAGAGAAACCAGTGAGAAAGAGCGAAAAGTATATGCCAATGATTATACTGTTTTAGAAGAGGGGAAAGAGAATATTATCAAATATTATGACTGCAATAGAAAAGCAATCGTCACAAAGGAAGAAATGGATACTAACCAGAAATTCTACTGCTATATCAGCGTTGATTTTCGGAAGAAAACAAGGGCTGTCTTAACATATTATGAACCGGAGCTTGTTACGATATGGGATATTGACCTTTTAAAAACAGAAGCATATTTCCGGGTTACAAAGACTGCCTTGAAAGATGGACAGGTAGTGGATAGGGAAACTTTAGAGATCCTGCCGTAAGCCATAAGAAGGTTTTTTACAGGAATTCAAAGAAAAACCTTTCAAAAAGTAAAAAAATAGTATATACTATACAAAGTTTTAACAGATGAAAGACCCGGTGGAGACGGGGAATATGAAAGGAAGACAAAGGAGTAATAGAAATGGCATTATTAAAACAATGGCGGGATGTCGCCTATTCGGAAACCGCAAACAAAGGAGATTTACAAAGGCTTTGGGCCGCATATTTCCAGAAGGAAAAGGAAATTTATGAACAGCTTTTAACGAACCCGGACGAGGAAGTGAAGGGAACCGTAAAGGAGCTGGCAGAAAAATATAATGTTGAGCTTATGACTATGGTTGGATTTTTGGATGGAATCGATGAATCCTTAGTAGAGCCCAATCCAATCGAGGAAATGGAAGAGGACACTTTAGTCAGCCTGAAGTTTGACAAAGAGCGCCTTTATAAAAATATGGTGGCAGCAGGTGCGGACTGGCTTTATGAACTTGAGCAGTGGGATTCCATTTTTGATAAGGACAGGCAGAAGGAGCTTTACAAGGAACAGAAAAAGTCTACCACGATTGTAAAGGAAGAAAGAGTATATCCAAATGATCCATGTCCATGCGGCAGCGGCAAGAAGTATAAAAAGTGCTGCGGCAGAAACAATTAGCCTGTCGGAGGAGCAAAATGGAAAGCCGGGTAGAAGAGGCGGTTGCTTTGTTTAAGGAAGGATATAATTGTGCCCAGTCGGTATTTGGAGCTTATGCGGATTTATTCGGCATGGAGAAAGAAACGGCTTTAAAACTTGCAAGCCCTATGGGTGCCGGAATAGGACGCATGCGTGAGGTGTGTGGGACTGTTTCTGCAATGGCGCTTTTATCGGGCTTAAAGGATGGCAACATAGACCCGAAAGACCGGGAAGCAAAAACGAAGACCTACGAGCTCGTAAGAAACATGAGCGATGAATTTGCAGAGGAAAATGGAAGTATCATATGCAGAGAGCTTCTTGGTATTCTGAGCCGTGAGAAAAGTGCCATGCCTGCAGAGCGCACAGAGGAATATTATAAAGTACGGCCCTGCGTGAAGCTGGTGAGAAGCGCAGCGCAGATTGTAGAAAAAAAGCTGCTTTTGCAGGAAAGCTGATTGACTGGTAAAAGCAGTGTTATAGAGGATAAAAAAGATGTGGGTGCAATCTCTTTTTGTGGAAGGTAAAAGAGGGATAGGTGAAAAAAACCATAAAAAAGCAAAAGCCAAAACGTATCTTATACAAGAAATATGCAAGAAAATCTATTGGCAGGCTCAAGACGGAGGAAAAGGAAATGAAGAGAAAAGCACTGGCAGCAGCATTCATGCTTCTATTATTTGTGGGAACATTTACCGCCTGTACCGGGGCGGGGAATGATGGAAAAATGCAAGAGGACCGGACGGGCATGATGGAACAGAAGGAAGAAGCCATATCGGAAGAAGCGGGAGAAGAGGACAAATCCAATATAGGGAGCGAAGAAAAAGAGGAAACGGAAATTCCGGAAACGATTCCGGAAGACAAAGAAGGAAATCAGGTTACCTATATGGGAAAAATCATTGAAAAACGTCAGGAAAGTGGAACTTATCTGATAGCAAGTGACGGGAGAGAAGGGCTTTTGGATGTTCATGTTTCGGAAACGAGTCTTATAGAAACCGGCAGCAGTATTACCAGTGATGCAATCGTGCCGGGAATGACCGTGGAAGTTACCTTTAACGGAATGGTGTTAGAATCCTATCCGGGACAGATCTATGCTTCCAAAATGGAAGTGATAAGCAGGGAAGATGATCTGGTAAGCCTGTATCTGGATATTCTAAAACAGATTTATGAAAATGACGAAGCTTTGAACAGTGATATTACCATGATAGCAGTGGATCTTTCAAAGGCTGATAATCTGTCGAAAGGAGAAAAGGATGCGATACTCTATCAGGCATGGCAGTTATTTGGAATGGAAGTGATTCCGGGAACCTATGAAGAATTAAAGGAACAGGGGTATATATCTTCGGATGGATATGATTTTCCAAACGGCGTCCTGTTAAAGATAGAGACACTACAAGTGGAGAATGACAGCTTTCAATTTGCAGCTTCAAAGTGGAGAAGCGGTACAGGGGCTATTTTCTATATGGACTGCAGGGCAGAGAAAAAAGAAGGGAAATATACATTTGAACTGGGGGGATTTGCAATTTCCTGATGGAATTAGATAAAAATTTCCTCTTTACAATTTTGCAAAACAAGCATAAAATACAAATAAGCAAAATTTTAAAATCATTCTTATATGAGCAGAACACGTTGAAGAGAAGAGTAATCTGTGAAATGCAGCAGAGAGAGATGACGGTGGAATGCAGACGAATGGGCGGACATCCCATAGCAGGAAAGCAAAGAAGGATATCCCATACATTCCAGGGCAGTTCCCGGCGCTGAAAGCATCTTTACAGGAAGCAGATGAAAACTAACTCTGAGTGGCCCCAATCCGGTCCGGTGATTCCGTTACCATCAAATGAGAGGCTTTCATAAGCCGTATCCGGTCAAAGCTGCCCGGCTGCGCAGAAGGCAAGCAGGGTGGAACCGCGTAGATTACGTCCCATGCACAGACTAAGTGCATGGGGCTTTTTTTATTCATAGGAAACTTCCCATGCAAAGGAAATCAGAAAAGAAAAATCAAGGAAAGAAAGAGGAGAAAAAGCATGAAGATTACATTAAAGGATGGTTCCGTAAAGGAATATGCCCAGTCTATGAGCGTATATGACATTGCCCTTGATATCAGCGAAGGGCTGGCAAGAGCTGCCTGCGCCGGTGAGCTGAATGGCGAAGTGGTAGATTTAAGAACTATGGTAGAAAAGGATTGTGAGTTAAATATTCTGACTGCCAATGATAAGGCAGGTCTTTCCACCATCCGCCATACTGCTTCCCATGTTCTGGCAGAAGCTGTAAAACGGTTATATCCCAATGTGAAGCTGGCAATCGGTCCTTCCATTGATACAGGCTTTTATTATGACTTTGAAGCAGAGCCTTTTTCCAGAGAAGATCTGGATAACATAGAAGGAGAAATGAAAAAAATCATTAAAGAAGGGGCAAAGCTTGAAAAATTCACCCTGCCAAGAGAAGAAGCTATAAAATTCATGGAAGAAAAAGATGAGCCTTACAAGGTAGAGCTGATCCGGGACCTTCCGGAGGATGCGGTGATTTCTTTTTATAGCCAGGGAGAATTTACAGACCTTTGTGCAGGACCTCATTTAATGAGTACAAAAGGAATCAAGGCATTTAAGCTGATTTCTTCTTCCGGAGCTTATTGGAGAGGAAAATCCGAAAATGCCATGCTTCAGAGAATTTACGGAACTGCTTTCAACAAAAAGGATGAATTAAAGGAATATTTAGAGCATTTAGAAGACATTAAGAAACGTGACCATAATAAGCTTGGACGTGAAATGGAGCTGTTTACCACTGTGGATGTGATTGGGCAGGGACTTCCTCTTTTGATGCCAAAGGGCGCCAAGATCATTCAGACCATGCAGCGCTGGGTAGAGGATGAGGAAGAAAAGAGAGGCTATATCCGTACTAAGACTCCTCTTATGGCAAAAAGCGACCTGTACCGGATTTCCGGACACTGGGATCACTACAAGGAAGGCATGTTCGTGCTGGGAGATGAGGAAACGGATAAAGAAGTATTTGCTCTTCGTCCCATGACCTGTCCGTTCCAGTATTATGTATATAAAGCAAGCCAGAAGTCCTACCGGGATCTGCCGCTGCGCTACGGCGAGACTTCTACGTTGTTCCGTAATGAGGACTCCGGTGAAATGCACGGACTTACCCGTGTCCGCCAGTTTACCATTTCGGAAGGACATCTGATCGTAAGGCCGGATCAGATGGTGGAAGAGTTCAAGGGTTGTCTTGCCCTGGCGAAATACTGTCTGGATACCTTAGGAGTATCAGAGGACGTAACCTACCGGTTATCCAAATGGGATCCCAATAATCAGGAAAAGTATGTAGGAAGCGCCCAGGTCTGGGAGGAGACGCAGGGACATATCCGGAACATTTTACAGGAATTGGAAATTCCTTTTACGGAAGAAGAGGGAGAAGCTGCATTTTACGGACCGAAAGTGGATATTCAGGCAAAGAATGTTTACGGAAAAGAAGATACTATGATTACCATTCAGTGGGATGCGGTTTTAGCAGAGCAGTTTGACATGTATTATGTGGATCAGAATGGAGAAAAAGTACGTCCCTATATTATCCACAGAACTGCTATGGGATGCTATGAAAGAACTCTGGCATGGCTGATTGAAAAATATGCAGGGAAGTTCCCTACATGGCTTTGCCCGGAGCAGGTGCGGGTACTTCCGATTTCTGAAAAATATGTGGATTATGCAAAGAGCGTGGAGGCAAAATTAAAAGAAAACGGAATCCTTTGTACACTGGATAACCGTTCCGAGAAAATCGGTTATAAGATTCGGGAAACCCGTCTGGCAAAAGTACCGTATATGTTAGTGGTAGGGCAGAAGGAAGAAGAGGAAAACCTTGTTTCCGTAAGAAGCCGTTTTGCAGGAGACGAGGGGCAAAAATCCCTGGATACCTTTATTGATGAGATTTCAAGGGAAATCCGGACAAAAGAAATCCGAAAAGAAGTAGTAGAAGAAAGCAAATAAAAAGCAAAGAAAAGGACCGGGCATGAGTTCATGGAAATCATGCCCAAGTCCTTTTTATAATAAAAAAATATTTCAAATCCGCATAAAAAAGAAAATGCCACCAATACTACATATAGGAACATTTCTGTTCTACACGAGACAAGAACATTGAAAGGAAAATATAGGAGGTTTATTTATGGCAGTATTAAAATGTGCGGTGGATACTTGTTCTTATAACAAGAGCGACTGTTGTTGTAAGGGTGACATTATGGTAGGTGGAAAACATGCGGAAAATACAGAAGAAACCTGTTGTGATTCTTTCAGGGAGCAGGGAAGGGATAGCTTTGTAAGCGCCTTGGACCATCCTTGCCAGACAATCAGCATCGACTGTGAGGCGACCAAATGTATATACAATGCAAACTATAAATGCCATGCGGAAAAGGTTGATATCAAAGGTTGCAATGCGTGTGACTGCAGGCAGACTTCCTGTGGTACTTTTCGGGAAAAATAAGAGACAGAGTCTGTCTGAAAAAACTTGCGGCAGAGGAGCCATCCCCATTCTTCTGCCGCTGTTTTGCGTCTATAGTTCTAAAATCTGTATGACAATCCCATTGCTATTTTTTATATTTTCCATTATAATAAACCCTTAATGGCATAATAAACTTACCTATAAATGGAAATCCTAAAGAGGATCATAAAGGAAAACGGAAAGAAAAGGACGGAGAAAAACTATGTCGGGAATACAGTGGAAACAAATAACGCTCGAAGATGAGTCAATAATCAAAAGCTATTATGAAAAAGAACAGTCCAGAAGCTGTGAGTATACCTTTGCCAATAATCTGTTATGGTCTCCCCATTACCAAACAAAATATGCAGTCATAGAAGATATGCTGGTATTTATTTCCTCGGAAGAAACATTTTCCGTAAGCTTTCCTTTGGGGGATGGAAATAGAAAGAGGGTAATGGAAGTGCTTTTTTCTTATTTTGAGGAAATGGGAAAGTCTTTCAGGATGCATATGGTAACTCCGGACCAGTTTCAGGAGTTGGAAGCGCTTTATCCAGGGAAGTTTCGGATTGAATACGATCGGGATGCTGCGGATTATATTTATGAATCGGAGAAATTGATTTCTTTATCAGGAAAAAAGCTTCACAGCAAACGCAATCATTTAAACCGATTTAAGGAAGAACATGCCAACTGGCAATATGAATCCATAACGGCGGAAAACAAACAGGAATGCCTGGAAATGGCAGAGAAGTGGCGGGAATTGAATGGCTGCGAAGAGGACGAAGGGAAAGAAGCGGAGTTTTGTGTTACGCTAAACGCCTTGAAAAATATGGAAAGGCTTGGACTGAAAGGCGGATTGATACGCATGGATGGAGAAGTGATTGCGTTTTCTTTGGGAGAACCGGTATGTAGGGATACGTTTGTAGTCCATATTGAAAAGGCATATGCGCATATACAAGGCGCTTATCCGATTATCAACCAGCAATTCGCAGAGCATGAAGCGGCGGATTATCAATATGTGAATCGGGAAGAAGACATGGGGGCAGAAGGGCTTAGAAAGGCAAAGCTCTCTTACCGGCCTGTATTTTTGCAGGAAAAGGGATTAGTCACTTTTCAATAAGTGGGAATCCTTTTTTGTCCGGTATTCGGTGGGAGTACAATTCAAATACTTTTTGAACAGCTTGTTGAAGTAGCTGCTGCTGTTAAAACCAACGGAAGAAGCCAGCTCCGCAATGGAAAGATCCTTTTTTTCCCTGATCAGGCCGGCTGCCATAAAGATGCGGTATTTCATAAGATATTCAAAGGGAGTAAGCTGGATGCTTCTTTTAAAGCAGCGGCAGCATTCCCCTTTGCTTACGTGGATGGAAGAAGCAATATCCTCTAAAGAAATCGTATCTCTGTAATGTTTTTGAATATATAAAATGGCCTTCCTGGTTCGTGCCTCGTCTAACGTCAGATGTGCAAAGTTATCCAAAGTGGAGGAAGGGGCAAAGATTTCCCCATACTCCAGTAAAAGAAGCCAGAAGGAAGAAAGGGCGCTTCTTGTGTGAATTTCGTAACCAAAATTCTTTTCCTGATTCAGGGTGCAAATCTCTTTCAGCCAGGCGATGGCAGCTTTATGAAAGGGTTTTTCTCCATCAAGCAGTATATAGCGCAGGTCCGGATTAGAATAAATCGGATTTAAATAAGCAGCGGCCAGCTTGGTCTGACCATAACCGAACAGGAAAAATGGTTGAAACACGATGGATACATAAGTACAGGTTTCATTTTCTATAGGATGGACAGCATGAAGGATGTTATGATTGATGAAAATGGCCTGCCCTTCTGATAAAAGGAAGGTCTCATCATTGATCAGAAATTTGGCCCGCCCGCTTATGACAAAAGAGATTTCCACCTCGTCATGCCAGTGCCAGCGTACAAATTCTGTGTATAGGGCATTGAAGTTCACCAGATATGTCCCAACCGGATATTCTAAATCTCCGTGATCCTTTCGTTCTTCTAAATCTTCGGTTACATAAACTATGGAATGAGCGGTATCGAATATGTTGTCCATGAAATCACCTGAATCATCTTTCTAAATAGTCTGAAAAAGCCTTGACAGCCAGCCTGTAGTTTCCCTTTGCGATGGGAACGAAGGAACCACTTTTGGTAATAAAATCATAGCGGCGGCTTCCGGTAACATGCTGGAAGTTTACGAGAAAGCTTCTGTGGCAGCGATAAAAATGTTCCTTTGGGAGAGATTTCTGCAAGTCATCCATTCTTCCTCTTATAAACAGAGTCCCCCCTTTTGTGTGAAGGGTAATTTTAGATTCCATGATTTCGGCATAGTAGATATCGGAAATAGGAAGCAGTACCTTTTGGTTGGAGGTATCCTTTAATAATACGGTCTCTTCCCTGGAAGGCTCTCTGTGGGCATCGAAAAAACGCCGGAAGGCTTCCTCCAGATTTACCATAGTGACAGGCTTTATCAAATAGTGGAGAGGAGCTACCTCATAGCTTTCCACCGCATAGTCGCTGGAAGAAGTAATGAACACGATATTTCCAGCCTCTGCCTTGCCGTGGATCTTTCGGGCAAGATCCATGCCGTTCATTCCATCCAGCAGGATATCCAGAAAAAACAGATCATAGGCTCTGGAGGATAAGGCGGCAAGCAGGCTTTCCGCACTTTCGTAAGTATCGATTTCATAAGAGTAAGAAGTTTTTTCTAAAATCTTTGCAGACATTTTTTTTAAAACAGTGGTAAAAAGAGGTTCGTTGTCTACAATAGCTACCCGGATATGCTCCATTGCCATGCCCCCATTCTAAACAAAATTGAAAATATGGTACACGAATTTATCTTAATTTTAGCACAGCGGGCTGAAAACCTCAAATGAAAAATGAAATTCCCGTTTAGGCTGAAAAATGCCTGTTTATGTAAAAGGGGTTTTGTTTTTTATGGAAGTGTGTATACTAAGAAATGTGTAAAAGATAAATATATATTTCATATGGCAGTACGAACGGATGCTTGCAGCGGCCTTTCGTGCTGTTTTTTTGTTTGGAAACGCAGATGCAATTTTCAGCAGGGGATTCCTTTTGCTGCCTATGGGAGAGTCTCTGCCTGAAAATTGATTTCCATGTCCTGGATGGTTGACTATTGGAATTCTGTTATGATAATATAAAAATGTTCAGGAAAGTCTGCCTGATGCAATGATAGGAAATGGGAAAGAGGAAGAAAGACATGGATGAAAAATTCAGGAAACAAATGGAAGAAAACGGAGCAAATGTAAATACGACCCTGGACCGGTTTATGGGAAACGAAGCATTGTACATGAAATTCATTATGAAATTTCTGGATGATAAGAACTTTGAAGCTCTTGTGGAAAATATTGCAGCGGGTGATTATGAGGGGGCATTCAACAGCGCCCATGCCTTAAAAGGCGTTACCGCCAATTTAGGACTGGATCCGATAAATACAGCGGCTGCACAGATCACAGAGCTGTTAAGGAATAAGCAGGCCCAGGAGGTGGATGTGGAAAAGTTAAAGGAATGTAGGGAACAGCTGGAGGAAGCATATAACCGCTTCCAGAAAATTATCGGGGACAACAAGCCGCAATAGCCATAAGCGGCAGCTAGAAATGAATTGACATTTACATTGAAAAATGGTAACTTAAATGATGAAGGAAATTACCGATTGGATAAGGAGACAGGATGAGAAAACAGCAGATTTTAATCGTTGATGATGAAGAAGTAAATCGCGTGATCCTGAAAGGGGTGTTTCAGGATGAGTACGAAATTATCGAAGCTGCAAACGGGGAAGAGGCAACTGCCCAGCTGGAAAAGGAACATGATATTGTATTGATTCTTCTGGATGTGGTAATGCCTCGCATGAATGGCTTCGGAGTATTGGGGTATATGCAGGAGCATGACTTGCTGGAAAAGATTCCCGTCATACTGATTACCGGTGAGACAGTCATAGATACGGATGATCAGGCATACTCCTACGGAGTGGCGGATGTTATGCACAAGCCGTTTTATCCGCATATCGTTAAGCGCAGGGGAAAGAATGTGATTGAATTATACCAGAATAAGCATCACATGGAGGAGCGCTTAAAGGAACAGGAAGAAGAAATCAGGGCTCAGGAAAAGAAGATACGCGAAAGCAATGAATTCATGATTGATGCACTCAGCTCGGTGGTGGAATTCAGAAGTCTGGAAACGGGAGAACATATCAGGCGCATTAAGTATTTTACAAGAATCATGCTGAAATACCTTATGAAGTATTTCCCAAAATACGGACTGACGCCGGTGCAGGTTGATGAGATTGCCAGGGCAGCGGCTCTGCATGATATTGGAAAGATTGGCATTCCGGATGCCATCCTTTTGAAGCCGGGGCGTCTGACACCGGAAGAATTTGAAATTATGAAGACCCATACAACGATTGGTTGTGACATTTTAGAAAAGTTCCGTGAAAACCAGACAGATGAATTTTATCAATACTGCTATGATATCTGCCGCCATCATCACGAAAGATGGGATGGTAACGGATATCCGGATCATCTGGCAGGAGATGAAATCCCAATCAGTGCGCAAATCGTTGCCATTGCAGATGTCTATGATGCTTTGGTAAGCCCAAGAGTATATAAAAGCGCATACGCCAATAACATAGCCTATGATATGATTATGAATGGCGAGTGCGGGCAGTTTTCACCAGATGTACTAGAATGTTTCGCTCTTGCTAAGGAGGATTTCTTCAACATTGTTGAAGTAATAAAAATGTTTAGCTTTTCTTGATTGATGGAACGGATAGCAGGCAGCAAAAAAAGTATTTTATTTTTTGCTGCCCGTTTTTTGGGCTGTGTCTGAGGAGGGACAGGATGGAACAAAAGGAAGACCTTGTATTTCCCATAGAAGATGCTCTGGAAATGATTTTAATGTTTGACCGGGGAGGAAAAATCTCTTATGCAAATGCAGCAGCCAGACAGAAGCTGGGGTACGAAAGCAATTTGTGCGGCAGGAATATCTGGGATATTTTTCCAGGTTCCTTTTCCGCTGGAAAAGATGGCTTTGAAACAGAATGCCTGATAGGAAAAGAGCATCAGAATTTGTTGGCATACCGGAAAAATCTTACCTGCTTTCCCGTAGAGGCAAGGATTGTAAAAGAGGATGTCTGTACTGGAATCTACATATGCATGGCCAATGATATATTGGAAAAAGAGTTTTTAGGCAGGGAAATAGACAGGATAAGGCAGGAAGCACAGCAGGCCATGAAGGTAAAATCAGAATTTGTGGCAAATGTGACACACGAGCTTCGGACACCGGTAAACGGCGTGCTTGGAAATGTAAGGGAATTGTTAAGCGGAGGAACCGACGAGGCTACAGAAAAATCGCTGCGTCTGGTAGAACGCTGTTGCGATGACATGAACAAGATCATCAATAATATCCTGGATTTTTCCAAACTGGAAGCAGGAAAGTTCACGTTAGAGCCCCGCAAGTTTCATTTCCGCAATATGCTGGATTATGTGAAGGCAAACCATATCAATAAGATTACCGAAAAGGGATTGGGATTTTTTATGACGGTATCGCCACAGATACCGGAATATGTCATAGGAGACGAGTTACGCATCGTCCAGATTTTAAACAATCTTCTGTCCAATGCCCAGAAATTCACTTCATGGGGCAAGATTACCATGGAGGCGGTCAGGACGGCTCAGGTGAATGATCGAATCGAACTGTTCTTTATTGTATCCGATACGGGAATCGGAATCGACACAGGGGACAGGGATAAGTTATTTCAAAGCTTTTCCCAGGTGGATGCTTCCATTTCCAGAAAATACGGAGGCACGGGTCTTGGACTAAATATCTGTAAGCAGCTTGTGGAGCTGATGGGTGGAAGGATTGAAGTAGAGAGTGAAAAGAATCGAGGAAGTACCTTTTCCTTTTCCGTATGGGTAGGCACCTGTGACAGCGGGGAAGCTGCGTTGCAGCAGCCCGATGATGTGAAGGGCGCTTCCCTTAGGATGGCAGCTATGGAGGGCCCCCCAGAGGAAGGCGGGGAGAATTCAGAGAACATCAGAAAATACGGCACCCAGGAAAACAAGGAGAATCTTAAGAAAACTCTTTCCAAGCTGATTCTCAGCGTGGAAATGGAGAATTGGGAAAAGGCAGAGATGTTTGTGGAGACCATCAGGCAGTTAACTGAAGAAGCGCCCCGGGAGGTCAAGCGGTCAGCTTTAAGGCTGAAGATGGCAATTCAGAAGGAAAATTATGAAAAAGTAACTGCAGAGTTTAAAGAATTGAATGATTTCCTGTAATTGGAAGGAGGTGGATTGCATGATTTATGGGGAGAAGGGTACAGGCAGAGAACCGATTCTCATCGTAGACGATGTGGAAACTAATAGAGCGATTTTGGAAGAAATCATAAAAGATATGGGAGAACGTCCCATTCTGGCTGAGAGTGGAGAGCAGGCTTTAGAACTGGTAAAGCAGTGGTGTCCGCAGTTGGTTCTGACTGATATTTCCATGCCGGGAATGGATGGATATGAGTTGTGCAGAATCCTAAAGGGAGACAAGAAAACGAAAAACATTCCCATTGTATTCATTTCTGCATTTGATGATCCAAACGATATTATGGAAGGCTTTTCCCTAGGAGGAGAGGATTATATTACAAAGCCCTTTATTCCCAAAGTAGTGCAGGCCAGGGTTGGAGTCCAGCTTCGTCTGCATGAAGCGAAACGGGAGCTTATGGAAATGAACAGACGGCTTCAGGTTTCCGTCAGTGAACAGCTTAAGCAGATGGAACTGGAGAAGAAGAATATATTGTATGCCATGGCTAATATTGCGGCGCAGAATTCCGATTATGAAAAAGAACACATGGATCGTCTGGGACATAATTGCAGGATTCTTGCACAGGGGATGCAGCTCTCGCCTAAGTTTGAAAAAGAGATTTCGGATACTTGCATTGAAACGATAGAGCTGGCGGCGCCTCTTTGTGACATAGGTAATATTGGGGTTTCCAAGGAAATTTTGCAAAAGAAGACAGAATTGACAGAAGAGGAAACTGCAATCATACAAAATCATACAAACATTGGAGCAAAGCTTTTAAAGGATATATATGTCAATAGTGATTATAATGAGTTTATCAGCACATCTATTGATATTGCCCGGTATCACCATGAAAATTGGGATGGCAGCGGGTATCCGGACGGCATGGCGGGGGAAAGGATTCCACTTGCGGCACAAATCGTCTCTATTATGGAACGGTATTGTACATTAACCGGGGAAAAAGCATGTTCCAGGGAGGAGGCGCTGGAAGTTATGGGAAAAGAGGCCGGTGTGAAATTTAACCCGGATATTTTTGAGATATGTTGTAAGATATCGCGTCAATTATGCTGAACGATATAATTTCATTATTTTGACGGGAGGAATGAAAGTTGATTACAGATGAAGAGTTTAAACGAATTTCAGTTTATATGAAGCAGCGGTATGGCATAGACTTAAGCCAGAAAAAAGTGATTGTGAACGGCCGATTGGAGAACTATATCAAAAATTCCGGCTGGAAAAATTTTCATGAGTACATGGATGCGGTAGAGCATGACAGTAGCGGTACCCAGGAAAAGATGCTGGTAAATTTCCTGACTACCAATCATACATATTTTATGAGGGAATTTGAGCATTTTGACTTTTTCAAGGGAACAGTGCTTCCCTGGCTCCGGAAGAAGGAAGCTTCCAGAAAGGATTTGCGAATCTGGTGCGGGGCCGCTTCCACGGGTGAGGAGCCTTATATGATTGCCATGGTCTTAGCAGATTTCTTTGGATTAGAGCGCAATCAATGGGATACAAAGGTTCTTGCCACGGATATTTCCACAAAGGTATTGCAGCAGGCCATAGCAGGCGTTTACAGCGCAGAGCAGCTGAGGAGCCTTCCAGAGCAGTGGAAAAGGCATTTTTTTAAGGCGGTTGCCGGAGGTAGCCAGTATCAGGTAAAAGAGGAATTGAAGCAGGAGGTTATCTTCCGTCAGTTTAATCTGATGGATCCTTTTCCGTTTAAGAAAAAAATGCATACTATCTTTTTAAGGAATGTTATGATATATTTTGATGAGAAGACGAAACAGGAATTGGTTCAGAAGGTGTACGATGCGTTAGAGCCGGGAGGATATTTTTTCATAGGGACTACAGAGACCCTTGACAGGAGCAACACACCTTTTCAGATTATCCAGCCGTCTATTTTTCGGAAGAAGGAAGGGAAGTAATATATGAGACCAATTAAAGTTTTAATTGTAGAGGATTCCATTGTGTTCAGAGAACTGCTGGTGCAGAATCTGAGCAAGGATCCTGCCATTCAGGTCGTAGGTACGGCAAAGGATCCCTTTGAGGCAAGAGATGCTATTCTGGCTCATAAGCCGGATGTGATGACTCTGGATGTAGAGCTGCCCAGGATGAGCGGAATCGAGTTTCTGAAGAAATTGATGCCCCAATATCCTCTTCCAGTGGTGGTCATCAGTTCTTTGAGCGATAAGGTGTTTGATGCCCTGAAGGCTGGAGCTGTGGATTTCGTGGCAAAGCCTGCTGTATCCAATCGAAAACAGTTAGAAGACTTTATCAAGAATGAGCTTTTAGTAAAGATCAAGATTGCCTCAACTGCAAAAATCAGCAACATTAAAAAAGTGGTTATGGAAGGGCAGGAGCAGCATCTGCCCGTAAAGGGAAATAATCTGATTGTGGCAATCGGGGCTTCCACTGGCGGTACAGAGGCAATTTGTGATGTAGTAAAGGACTTTGGAACGGACATTCCCGGGATTGTGGTGGTACAGCACATGCCTCCCGGATTTACCAAAATGTATGCCAAAAGGCTCAACGAACAATGCCGCATTACAGTAAAAGAAGCGGAAACAGGAGACAGGGTGCTGCCGGGACATATGCTGATTGCTCCCGGAGGCGACAGGCATATGCGGCTTGTAAAGGTAAACGGGGTTTACCAGGTGGAATGCAAGCCGGGTCCCAGAGTAAACGGACACTGTCCGTCCGTAGATGTATTATTTGACTCTGTTGCCAAAGCGGCAGGCGCCAGTGCGGTAGGAATCATATTGACCGGAATGGGCGGTGATGGAGCAAAGGGACTGCTGGCTATGAGAAGAGCCGGCGCAAGGACCATTGGACAGGATGAATCTACCTGTGTGGTTTATGGAATGCCAAAGGTTGCTTATGATCTGGGTGCGGTGGAACATCAGGAGAAGTTGTCTGCTATCGCAGGAAGAACATACGCATTATTAAATAAAATGTAAAGGAGAGAGAATATGAATATTCTAGTGGCAGATGAGGATTTTGCAGCAAGGAAATTTATGGTAAATTTCCTGTCAAAGTACGGTGAATGTGATGTTACTGTGGATGGAATGGAAGCAGTGGACGCCTTTATGATGGCATTAGAAGACGGTGAGCCTTATGATCTGGCCTGTCTTGATATTATGATGCCGGTCATGGACGGGTATCAGGCGCTTGTAGGCATCCGTAATCTGGAAAAGGAAAGAAACATTCCGGAGGAAAAGGCGGTAAAGGTCATCATGACCACTGCGCTGAATGATGAGAGCAATGTGAAGATGGCATTTGAATTAGGGTGTACCATATATTCGGGCAAGCCAATCGATCAGGAAAGATTCGAACTGGCGCTTAAAAAGCTGAATTTGATTTAACGAAAGAATATATTGGAATATGCAGGAAAGGAGAAGGATATGGCTGAAGAATTTAACACAGACGGCATGCTGGATATGTATTTGTTTGAGAATGAACAATTGCTTGAACAGCTTCAGGAAAGAGTTCTGGAACAAAAAGATGCAGAGTGTTTTGATGAAGACAGCATAAATGAAATATTCAGGACCATGCATACCATTAAAGGCTCTTCGGGTATCATGATGTTTGACAATATCACGGCTGTTTCCCATAAACTGGAAGACGTCTTTTACTACTTAAGAGAATCTCAACCTGATCATGTACCGCATTTAGAGCTGGTGGAACACGTGTTGGAAGTAGAGGATTTTATTTCAAATGAATTGGAAAAAATCCGCAACGGCGATCCGGCAGATGGAGACTCAAGCGAAATAATCGCAGGTCTTGACAAGTTCTTGGAAATGATTAAGAACGGAGGAGCAAAAGAAGGAGGGAAAGAGCCTCCTGAAAATGTACATGAGGAGCCTAAGCAGTTTTATATAGCTCCGGTTGCTACAAGCGCCAGTCGGTTTTATAAAATTTATCTTACATTTTATCCAGAGACGGAGATGGCAAACGTACATGCATATAAGACGGTATATGCTCTAAAGGAAATAGCAGAGGATCTGCTGTATTCTCCAGAAGATATCATTTCAGACGAATCAAGTGCACAAAAGATTGTAGAAGACGGTTTCAGGATTCTGCTGCAGGCACAATGCAATGAGGAAGATATACGTCAGGCAATCGGTATCGGTTATGATATTGAAAAGGTAGATGTCTTTGAGTGCAAGGCAGAGGAATTTCTTCAGGGATTTGATTTTGGGGATCAGGATGAACCAAAAGTAGAAATTGACTTAGAATCCAGTGTGGAAGAAATCGAAAGCAAGGCAGAAGGCAAGCAGGAGGCTGCTGAGGAAGAAACAAAGAAGTCTGAAAAACCTAAGATAGCACCGGGTGATTTTGTTATCAAGTCCAAAGAACCGGGAAAAGCCAAGAAACTGGCAAAGGATAGAAATAAAGTGGAAAAGGCTTCCTTTATCAGCGTCAATGTAAAGAAAATGGATCAATTGATGGATTTGATTGGGGAGCTGGTTATTTCAGAGTCGGTAGTGCTGCAGAATCCGGATTTGAAGGTGCCTGGATTGAATCTTGACCGATTTAATAAGGCAGCGGCTCAGTTGTCCAAGATTTCTACCGATCTGCAGGACGTTATCATGTCCATGAGAATGGTTTCCCTGTCAAATACATTCCAGAAGATGAACCGTATCGTATTTGATGTATCAAGGAAACTGGGAAAAGATATCGAGTTTGAGATGGTAGGCGAGCAGACAGAGGTGGATAAAAATATTATCGAGAAGATTTCTGATCCGCTGATGCATATCGTAAGAAACTCCGTTGACCACGGAATTGAAGAAAAAGAGGAACGTTTAGAAAGTGGCAAGTCAGTAAAAGGTAAAGTTATTTTATCCGCCAAAACAGAGGCTGGAAAAGTATGGATCAGTGTTACTGATGACGGAAAAGGCCTTGACCGGGAAAAGATACTTGCCAAGGCAAGGAAACAGGGGCTGCTGGATGATAGTAAGCCGGATGAGGCATATACGGATAAGGAAGTGTATCAGTTTATAACGCTGCCGGGCTTTTCTACCAATGAGCAGGTTACCGAATATTCGGGCCGTGGGGTAGGCATGGATGTAGTGGTCCAGAACATTCAGTCAATTGGCGGTACGCTGGATATTGAAAGTACAGCTGGAATGGGCAGCACCATGAGCCTGAAGATTCCTCTGACACTTGCTATCATTGACGGTATTGTTTTGGAAACAGGAAAATCTTCCTTTGTATTAGAGACTGGTGTCATTAAGGAATTTGTCCGTGTGAAAGAGGACATGATGATATACGAACCAAACGGGGATGAATATATCATGATACGAGGCGAGTGTTATCCAGTTCTGCGGCTGGGAAGATGGTATGGCTTAAAGGAATACTGCGAATCTGTTGAAGAAGGAGTCATGTTGATTCTGGAAGTAGAGAATCAGAAGGTTTGTCTGTTAGTGGACAGATTGATTGGCGAACAGGAGATCGTTGTGAAGCCGATTCCTTCTTACATCAAGAAGGTGAAAGGTTTGTCTGGCTGTACGCAGCTTGGTGACGGAAGTATTGCATTAATTCTGGATGCTGTCGGATTAATGGAATAAAAATATAGAAAGGAACGGTAATTATATGGATGAAACAAGCGAATTGAAGAGAGTGGCAGCAGACTCCGGTTCGGATGATGAGAACAATGAAAAGGGCAAGTACATGACCTTTAAATCCGGAAATGAGTATTTTGGATTAGCAATTCAATATGTGAATGAAATTATCCAGATGCAGGAAATCACAGCAATTCCCGAAACGGAGGATTATATCAAAGGTCTTATCAATCTGAGGGGAAAGGTTGTTCCTGTCATTGATGTGAGGCTGCGGTTTAAGCAGGAACCGTTGGAATATAATGATAGAACCTGTATCATTGTAATCCATGTAAAAACGGCAGTAGTAGGATTGATCGTAGAGAAAATTGCAGAGGTGGTTGAGATTAATGAAGACAATATACTGCCACCACCTAAAATCGGTCATGTGGATAAGGCTCAGAATAAATATGTGTACGGTATTGGCAAGGTAGGAAATGCCGTTAAGTTACTGCTTGACCCTGATAAATTATTAAATGATGAGGATTTATCAATTGTAGAGCAGGCAAATGATATGAATATAGATGAAGAAGGAGAGGTATAAGAATATGAATAACATGAAGATAAAAACAAAGATGATTATAGGTTTTGCGATTCCTGTCATACTTTTAATTATTAACGTAGTGTTGGCAACGTCCACGATCAATAATATCAGAAGTCAGGTAGACGGCATAGCGAAACAGCAGATTGAAGTGATTAAGACTACCATGGAACAGGTTGGTGCAGATGAGCAGAAAGCACAAATTATAATTAATGCCGTAACAGAGGAACAGGCCGATGAAATGGCAAAGATTGCAAGCTTTGCAAAAAACTCTGAACTGTTCAATATCTGCATGTTGGTGGTAGCAGTAGTCTTTATCCTCATCATGTCCACAAGCCTGATCAAGCTTATCAGCAAATCTGTTGACCAGCTGGTGCGGGTAGCAAGGGAGATTGCAGCAGGGCATGTGGATATTGAGATGGTAAAATACCATAATGACGAGTTTGGGGAATTGGTTGATGAATATATGAAAGTAATCAACAATGTGAAACATCAGGCAAGCATTGCTGAAGAGGTAGCAAGTGGTAACCTTACCGTTCATGTTGACGTGAAGTCAAGTGATGATGTACTGACCAGTGCATTAAAGAAACTGGTAGATGACAATCTGAATGCATTATCCAATATCAGTGATGCAGGTTCTCAGGTTACAGTAAGCTCTTCACAGGTAGCAAGTGCAAGCCAGGCATTGGCTCAGGGCTCTACAGAGCAGGCAAGTGCAATTGAAGAGATTACAGCTTCTATTGATGAGATTGCAGAGAAGACAAAAGAGAATGCAGAAGAAGCAAATTCTGCAGCAGGACTGGTAGCCCGTGCAATTTCAGATGTACAAAGAGGTAATGCACAGATGAAGGATATGATGATTGCTATGCAGGATATCAACAAATCATCTGAGAGCATTTCCAAAATTATTAAGACCATTGACGATATTGCATTCCAGACAAATATCCTTGCATTAAATGCAGCAGTAGAAGCTGCAAGAGCAGGCGAGGCAGGAAAAGGATTTGCAGTTGTTGCAGAAGAAGTTAGAAGTCTGGCAGCTAAGAGTGCAGCAGCATCAGGTGAAACAGCTGAGCTCATTGAGGAATCTATCAACAGAGTCAATGCAGGTTCCAAGATTGCAGACGAAACAGCAAAAGCTATGGAAGAAATTTCCAAGGTTGTACAGGAAAGTGAAGCAATCATTAATGGCATTGCAGAATCCTCCAATTATCAGGCAACTGCAGTTGCACAGATTGAACAGGCAATTACACAGGTATCACAGGTAGTACAGACCAACTCTGCTACCAGTCAGGAATGTGCGGCTGCCAGCGAAGAACTGTCCAACCAGGCTTCCAGAATGAGAGAGATGCTTTCCATCTACAATCTGGGTTCAGGCAGTGGTTCTTCTTACAGAGGTTCCTCACAGGATTCTACAGCAAACATGAACGAGCAGGTAATTTCTCTCGGTGATGGTTTTGGAAAATACTAATTGAAAAAAATAAAATTATAAAAGATGAATTTAGGAGCTGTGGCATCAGTTGATGCCAGGCTCCTTTTTCGTTGCAGTTTAGCCTGCACTTACGCATCTGTCTATTTTCACATGGAAAATCATAGACTGATAATAAACGGAGTTTTTATGATATGGCAAACGGAAATCAAAGCGAGAAGGTGGAAAACCTTTTGAATCTAAGCCTTTCCGCAACAGAAGCAGAACTGGAAAAGTCCCCGATTCTGCGGGATGGAATCATAGAAAGGGAGGCAGAGCCGATCTGGGAAGTCATCGTAAAATACCACGGTGACATATCGGGATTAAATAGTGATCAGATTCAGGTAGAAGAGTTGATTGCGGGATATGGGATCATTACCCTGCCGGAGTCTTTTATTGAGCCTTTGGCTGCCATGGAAGAAATAGAATTTGTAGAAAAGCCCAAAAGTATTTACCCAAGTGATTATGAAGGAAATATTGCTTCCTGTATCACCCCTGTTACCGTAGGAGCGCTCAATCTGACCGGAAGAGGAGTACTGATTGGGGTAATCGACTCGGGCATTGACATCTATAACAGCAGTTTTCGCAATTCTGACGGGTCTACCAGAATCCTGTATTTATTTGACCAGTCCTTAGGGCGGGAATTTACTGCAGAGGAAATCAATCAGGCGCTGAATGCCCAAACCAGACAGGAAGGAAATGAGATTGTGCCAAGCAGGGACATTACGGGACATGGCACGGCGGTTGCTTCCATTGCGGCAGGAAAGGTCTATCCGGGTGTGGCGGGAAAAGCAGCGGATGAAAATGATATCTTGATTCAGGGAGTGGCTACGGAAAGCCAGCTTATTATCGTCAAGCTGAATACAAAAGGGCAAAACAGCTTTCCCATGACCACCAATCTGATGCGTGCATTTCATTATGTGGTCATGAAGGCAATGTCTCTAAAAAGACCTATTGCAATTAACTTAAGCTTCGGAAATACCTATGGTTCTCATGACGGTACTTCTTTGGTGGAACGGTTTTTAGATAATGTTTCCGAAATAGGAAGGACGGTCATATGTGTGGGAAGTGGAAATGAAGGGGCTGCTTCCGGACATGTATCGGGCAGATTTCGGGGAAATACAGAAAATCAGGTGATTGAATTTTCCATAGGGGAATATGAAAGAAGCCTTAACCTGCAAATATGGAAAAATTATGTGGATGATTTTTCTATTGAGCTTACGGCTCCTTCTTTGGAGTCCATTATAATCAATCTGAATGAAACGGGCACACAGAGAAGAAGGCTTTCGGAAACGGAGCTGCTGCTTTTTATTGGCGTTCCAAAGCCATATGGGGTAAATCAGGAAATTTTTCTGGATTTCCTTCCCAGAGACAGCTATATTCCAAACGGTATCTGGAGGCTTACCTTTCTTCCGAGAAAAATCGTGGTAGGAGAATACAAGCTGTATATGCCAAGCTCTACCGTAAGAGGCAGTGCAACCAGATTTCTTACCCCCAGCACTCTGCGCACCCTGACCATCCCTTCCACTGCGGGAAAGATCATTACGGTTGGGGCTTATGATGCCAGATACCGGGCTTATGCAGATTTTTCCGGCAGGGGCTACGTGGAACAGGCAGCCGGACTGATTGGAAGCACAAAGCCGGATCTTGTTGCGCCGGGAGTGGGAATTTTGGCAGCCTCGCCAAACGGGACGAATGCTGTTACGGGAACTTCTTTTGCGACGCCATTTGTGACGGGGGGAGCGGCGCTTTTGATGGAATGGGGGATTGTCCGGGGGAATGATCCGTATTTGTATGGGGAGAAGATGAAGGCAGTGCTTAGAAGGGGGGCTTCGCCGTTGTTTGAGAATATGAGTTATCCCAATGAGAGAGTGGGGTATGGGGCGCTTTGTGTGGAGGGGAGTCTGCCAATATAAATAGAGAGGTTTCTTGGTGTAATACACACTTTATTCATCACATGTGTGTTGAATAAAGTGTGTATTATTTGTTAACATAAATAAGAATTAAAAGAAATAATTTTTATTGTATTATAGAAATAACCTATGGTATAATTATTCATCATAGAAAAAAGATGGTATGGGTCACAGCATAGCATTTTTATTCTCATGCCATCTCATCGAAAAGCATTGTAAAGGAGAGAGGATTATGGCAAAACTCATCATAACGGTTGAAGGTGGAAAGATAACCCAAACACTGAACTTTCTAGACCGGAACATCAAAGACAACAGATATGTTTATGCAAATGGCAACGAATCGGGGATTATGAGCAATCCGGAAGAAATATATGAAGATATCCCGGAATGTGAGAGAATCAGGGAAAACTATGATGAGCTGATAGAAGCGGTGGATTTAGGGAAAAGCCAGATCACCAATGTGATGCGCCAGCTAAATGAATTGGAAAAAGTAATGGATCAGTACGTTATACCAAAGCCGGAAAGCGAAAGGGAACATGTGATTACGCTAAATAATGATGACTTGATGAAGCTTTCTAAAATCGGAGGAGAGGATTCCTTTACTTCAGACAAGCAGATTGAAGAGGCAATTAAAAAACTGATACATATGGGATTAAAGTAATGCTTTATGATAATTTTAAATCAGGAAGGTGATTAATTTTAGATTGCCTTTCTGATTTCTTATTTTTATTTGCTATCATCTTTTTAGAACTTCCAGAGTACGATAAAATCTTATTTTTGAAAAAAGGTTCTTAAGTCAGGGATACGTGGATTGATTTTTGGGAAAATATGCCGATATCTTATATAAGTCCAAAGACAATTCAATAAGCTCAATATTACATGAATCAAGGAGGATGACGGTATGGGCATAATGGGAATCAGCAATTCAAATGTGGAAAGGTATACCTTTAAAAACCCAGACGGAACTGTGGCGGGTACCATGACGATTCGTAAACCAAGTGTGAAAAAGACAAAACGACTACAATATAAATTTAAGAAAATTTCAACCCAGCTCATGGCAGCAAAAACATCTAGCGGCGCCAGGCTGGTAATGGCAAAGGCCTACGGTGAGGCTGCAAATCTCCGCAGGAAGCTAAGATGTGGCGAGTATGATGACAGGGAAGTAAGCAGTGCGCTCATCCATGCAGAGCAAATGATAAGAATTGCCAAAAAGCGGGTAAAGCATCTGGAAGAGGAAGAAAGTGCCAAAAAGACAGGCGGTATCTGTCAGGCAGAGCTTGAGGAAACAGAGGAAAATAACAGCTTTGAGAGCATGGATATACAAGATAGTTTTGAACTTGACAGCAAGGAGATGAGAGCGCTTATGGAGGAAATGGAAAGGGCGCTTAAGGAGCTGGAAGATGAAAGCGGGCTTGGGGAATTGACAATGACCGTAAAGGAAGATATGGATCCTGCTGATCTGGAGCTTTTAAAGAAAAAACATAGATCCAAAGAGCTTCGTGAAATTATGGAAGCTGATATGAAGTATTTAAAGTCTCTCTTTAGTAAATTGGAAAAAGAGAAGCAGGCAGCTTCAAGCGGCGTATCTTTGGAGCTTGCCGGAACGGAAATGCCGGTTCCTGTAATGGAAGCGCCTATAGCTGTGGAGGGCGGAAGTGTTGATGAATCAGTGTGATAAGAAGGAGCTCATCCTTCTGTTGCTGTTTCAGTTCAGATAAAAATCCTTCCAAAACAGCAAAGGGCATTTCAATACCCAGTGGGAGCCGGGACAGCATAGGGGAGCCTTATGGGCCTTGGTAAAGTCGCCGGCACTTACGCACCGTACTTTGGTGCGTTAGTACCGTTGCGTCTTTGCAGAGCGAAAGCGTGCCCCTAAGACTCCCCCTATGCTGTCCCGGCTCCCACGTCCTTCCATTCAAATCCCCATTCAAATCCAGCNAACCTGCCACCCATATGCATTCCGAAAATATNCAAAATATTGACATGAATTCTTCCGCTTGTTAGAATATAAGATAAGTAAATTGACTTACAAGATACAGGGAGGAAACAGATTTATGTATCATTGCCATATTCATTTCTATTTATTAGGACTTAAGAACAGGACATTTGAAATGATTAAGGAAATGTCTCCGTTTGAACATTTTACACATGAGTTNTCTGAAAGCGAAGAACTTAATCAGGAATTGGCTGNCAAGNCGGATGTGATTTTTGCATATTTACAGAATATGGATGTGGAAGAAGCTTTGCGGACACTTGTCANAAGCAAGAAGGAGGAAGCAGAGCTTATTTTGCTTGCTGACAAGGANCAGGTGCTGCTTATGTCNGATTTTATGGGGGAAATGAAAGATATATGGATCTTGCCCATGACNGATGANGAAATAAGTTTCCGCNTTTTNAGATGGCAGCAGGCNNGTAAGNTTCANAAGGATTCCTGGCAGACCAGTCAGTATTTGGAGGCTGNCATCAACAATACCCCAAANATGATCTGGTATAAGGATAAAGANGGNNTACATAANAAGGTAAATGACAGCTTNTGNNAAACNGTNAATAAGACCAAAAAGCAGGTNGAAGGGNAGANGTCATGCTTATATTTGGGATGTGGAGCAGGATGATCCTGCCTGCATCGAATCNGAGCTTGAGGTCATGAANAAGAAAAAGACCTGTGTATCCGGAGAAGTCATTAAAACCGGAGAGGGAATGCGNNTGCTTACCACATACAAGNCACCNTTGTACGATCTTGACGGAAGTGTCATGGGTACAGTNGGTGTNGCAATTGATGTNACACAGGAACGGACCTATGANCAGGANATCATAAAAAAGAACCNTACTTTGGAAGCTATTTTNACNGGNATGGATTGTGGAGTGATGTGCCATACNNTTGATGGAACGCNTNTNATCAGCATAAACAGAGCTGCGCTTCAAATTTTGGGATACGAATCTCAGGAAGAATTGATGAGCAAAGGCTTTGATATGGTGGCAGCCTCTGTTGTGGAGGAAGATAAGCCAAAGATAGTGGAAGCCATGCAGGAGNTGAAGAAAGAGGGAGACAGTGTCAGCGTGGAGTATCGCATACAACACGATGACGGNGAAATACTGCATNTAATGGGCAATATCAAGCTNTTAAAAGAAAATGGNGAGCTNTTTTACCAGCGCTTTCTTTTGGATTGTACCACTCAAAAGCTGNAGGAAAATAAGGAACGGATTGAAAAAGNAAAACANCATATGGAACTGGTTCAGGCNTTGAGCATAGATTACAAACTTGTATGTTTCTTTGACCTTGATACAGGCATTGGNATGCCCCTTCGGATTGATGATGATTACAATCATATGTTTGNCTCTGTTTTCGTTGGTAACATTTCACTGGAAGAAAGCATGGANCTTTATATACANAAGTTTGTTTACGAGGATGACAGGGAAATGCTGCGGCAGGCTTCTACACGNCAGCGGCTGAAAAAGGAGCTGGCGGAAAAGAANCTGTATTATGTGAATTANCGTACTTTTATAGATAATGAGAAGAAGTATTATCAGATGAAGGTCGTGCGTACCGGAGNATGGGACGGCAGTCAGGGCATTGTTATAGGATTCCGCAGCGTNGACGAGGAAATCCGNANTGAAATGGAAAAGAAAAATATGCTGGAGGAAGCGCTTTTNCAGGCNAATAAGGCCAATAAGGCGAAAAGTGCATTNCTTTCCAATATGTCCCATGATATCCGTACCCCNATGAATGCCATCGTGGGCTTTACTTCTTTGGCAATTACCCGTATTGACAACAAGGAACAGGTAGAGGAATATCTTAGAAAGATTATGACATCAGGAAATCATNTGCTGAGCCTGATCAATGACGTTTTGGACATGAGCCGTATCGAAAGCGGTAAGATTCAGTTAGAGGANAAACCGTGNAGCATGACGGATATTCTGCATGGGCTGCGCAATATTTTNCAGGCAGATGTGCTTGCCAAGCAGTTAGAGNTGCANATTGAGCAGGTAAATGTTCAACATGAGGAATTTTACTGTGACAAGCTGCGGCTGAATCAGGTGCTGTTGAATNTGCTTAGCAATTCCGTCAAATANACCAATGCCGGGGGAAGTGTCAGCATGAAGGTTCAGGAAAAAGATGGAGCGCCCGCCGGTTATGCTAATTATGAGTTTTATGTAAAGGATACCGGAAACGGTATGAGCGAGGAATTCGTATCCCATATTTTTGAGCCTTTTGAGAGAGAAAGGAATTCTACCATCAGCGGAATTCAGGGGACGGGTCTTGGGATGGCCATTACCAAAAATATCGTAGATATGATGGACGGCTCCATTAAAGTGGAAAGTAAACAGGGCATAGGCACGGAGGTTACAGTCGCCTTGACTTTCCGGCTGAACTTGGGAGAAAAGATAAGTGGGGAGGAAACAAAAGAAAAGAAAGCCGGCAGGGAACCGGAAAAGAATCTGACCGGACGTATTCTGCTGACGGAGGATGTGGAGCTGAATCAGGAAATTGCCGTAGCAATTTTAGAGGATGCAGGATTTAGCACCGATGTTGCAGGAAATGGGCAGATTGCCGTAGAGATGTTGAGGCAATCCGAGCCTGGATATTATAAGCTGGTGCTTATGGATGTCCAGATGCCGGTAATGAATGGATATGAAGCTACCAAGGCAATCCGTAAGCTGGACAATAAAGAGCTGGCAGCCATACCAATCATAGCCATGACGGCAAATGCATTTGAAGAAGATAAGCAGGAAGCTTTAAGGTGTGGCATGGATGGGCATATAGCAAAGCCTATTGATGTGGAAAATCTTTTTGATACGTTGGAGAAGATATTGAATTGAATAGTTGGATGGGATAAGGGGATGTAGAAGTTAGCATATTATATATCATGTAGATAAAAAACAGGTTCTGGAAAATGTAGGATAGAAAATGAAACAATTGACGATTGGAATTCTGGCTCATGTGGATGCTGGAAAAACAACTTTATCGGAAGCCATATTATATGAAAGCGGTATGATACGCAGCCTTGGCAGAGTGGATAGGAAAGATGCCTTTTTAGACACGCATGCCCTGGAAAAAGAAAGAGGTATTACGATTTTTTCCAAGCAGGCAGTGTTTTCCCTTGCAGATATGCAGATTACGCTGTTAGATACACCGGGACATGTGGATTTTTCGGCAGAAATGGAACGCACCTTGAGCGTGCTTGATTATGCCATACTGGTTATCAATGGTGCCGATGGAGTGCAGGCCCATACAAGGACATTGTGGCAGCTTTTGAAGAGATACCGTATCCCGGTATTTCTTTTTGTGAATAAAATGGACCAGATGGGTACGGACCGGGAACAGCTTCTGGAACAGTTAAAGGAAAAGCTGGACGAGGGCTGCATTGATTTTGGGAGAAAAGAAGGAACGGCTTTTTATGAGACTGCTGCCATGTGTGACGAGGCGGCCCTTGAGCAGTTTTTGGATAAAGGAACGATAGATGCGGAAAATATGAAACGGCTCATTTGGGAAAGAAAGATATTTCCTTGTTTTTTTGGAGCGGCACTGAAATCAGAAGGTGTCAGGGAATTTTTGGAAGATGTGGAAGGTTATATGTGCCCGCCGTCTTATCCGGAAGAATTTGGTGCAAGGATATTTAAGATTGGAAGAGATGAGAGAGGAAACAGGCTTACCTTTATGAAGATTACGGGAGGCAGCCTGAAAGTAAGGACCGCACCTGCGGGCGGTCAGGACAAAGTAACCCAGATTCGTATCTATTCCGGAGAAAAATATACCGTAGTCAATGAGGCGGAAGCAGGAACCGTTTGTGCGGTAACTGGACTTTTAGAGGCGAAGCCGGGAAAAGGACTTGGAAGGGAGCAGGCGGTTTTTCTGCCTGTACTGGAACCGGTGCTCACCTATCAAATCAAACTGCCCCCGGAATGTGATGAAACGGTTATGCTTTCTAAGCTGGAACAGTTAGAGGAGGAACAGCCGGAGCTTCATATCCGATGGGATGGGCAGCTGAAAGAGATTCAGGCACGGCTTATGGGAGAAGTGCAGGTTGAAATCCTAAAGTATCTCATTTTAAAACGGTTTGGAGTAGAAGTAGAATTTGGCACCGGAAATATTGTTTATAAAGAAACCATAACCGGCTGGGCAGAAGGCGTGGGACATTATGAACCTTTAAAGCACTATGCGGAGGTTCATCTTCTGCTGGAGGCAGGAGAGCCGGGAAGCGGCCTGCAGTTTGAAGCCCGGTGCAGGGAAGAGCTGTTGGATAAAAACTGGCAGAGGCTGGTTCTGACCCATTTGGAAGAAAAAGAGCATAGGGGAGTGCTTACCGGCTCTCCGATTACGGATATGAAGATTACCCTGGTAGGAGGCCGGGCCCACCAGAAGCATACAGAAGGCGGGGATTTCAGACAGGCTACCTATCGTGCTATAAGGCAGGGGTTGAAGGAAGCAGAGTCAGTGCTGTTAGAGCCCTATTACCAGTTTCGACTGGAAGTACCGGAAAAGATGATTGGAAGAGCCATGACGGATGTGGAAAAGATGCATGGAAGCTTTCAGCCTTTCTGGCTTGAAAAAGATATGGCAGTCTTAACCGGAAAGGCTCCCGTATCCACTATGAATGGCTATCAGAAAGAGGTAAATACTTATACAAAAGGGCAGGGAAGATTATTCTGCACATTGAAAGGATATGAACCATGTCACAATCCGGAAGAAATCATAGAAGCCATGAATTATAATCCGGATGGAGACATGGAAAACCCTGCAGATTCCGTATTTTGTGCCCACGGAGCCGGTTTTTTGGTAAAATGGGACAAAGTAAAGGCATACAGGCATGTGGAAAGCCAGCTTGAAAAGGTTAAGGAATCGGAGAAAGAGGAAAATAAAACATTACCAGAGCGGGAGCCTTATGAAGAAAAGTGGATGGGAACCGAAGAAATCGATGCGATTTTAAAACGCACCTATCATGCCAATCAGAAAGAGAAGAAAATACCCGTAAGAAGGAAAGAGCCTGTTGTCATAAAAAACAGTCCGATAAAAAAACAGGAGCCAAAAGAGGAATATCTGTTGGTAGACGGCTACAATGTCATATTTGCATGGGAAGAGCTTGCGGAGCTTGCCAAAGTCAGTATTGACGGTGCAAGGGGAAGGCTTTTGGATATTCTGTGCAATTATCAGGGGACGAAAAAGTGTAATCTGATTGTAGTATTTGATGCCTACCGGGTACAGGGACACAGAACGGAAGTGATGGATTATCAGAATATCCATGTGGTGTATACAAAGGAAGCGGAAACGGCAGACCAGTATATAGAAAGATTTGCCCATGAGAATGGAAGGAAATATCAGATTACAGTGGCAACCTCTGACGGACTTGAACAGATTATCATAAGAGGGCAGGGATGCGGCTTGATTTCTGCCAGAGAGCTAAAAGAAGAAATCAGGCTGGCAAATGAAAGTATATGCAGGGAGTATGCAGAGAATCAGCAGGGGGAGAAAAGCTATCTGCTGGATTCTCTTGAGGAAGAAACGGCAAAGCAGATAGATGCCATAAAGCACCAGGGGGAATGAAACGGGAAAGATAGAAAAGGAAAGTGGGCAGAAAGGAAACAGCTATATGAAAGAACAATTATATGACGAATTTAGAGAAGAACTGGAGCAGTTTCAAAAGGTAACGGCCGGATTTTATAAGGGAGAGGTTACTGCTGCAGAATATAAGGGGATTTCCGGGGGCTTTGGGAGCTATGCCCAAAGAGGAGGAAAGAACAGCATGCTCAGGCTCAGGCTGACAGGCGGAAGGATCAGCCGGGAGCAGCTTAAGTTCATTGTGGATGTGGTGAAAGAATATCAGATTGATAAAATCCACTTTACTACCTGCCAGACCATACAGCTCCACAACCTGAACGAAGAAGCAGTGTGCAGGATCATGGAACGGGCATTTCAGGTCGGAATCATTACAAGAGGAGGCGGCGGGGATTTTCCAAGAAATGTTATGGTTTCCCCTTTATCTGGCGTAGAAGAGAAAGAAGCATTTGATGTGCTTCCCTTTGCAAGGAAGGCGGCAGATTATCTGCTGTCCCTCATCAATACGGTAAGGCTGCCCAGAAAACTAAAGGTCGCATTTTCAAGTTCGCCGGATAACATAGTCCATGCAACGTTCCGGGATTTAGGCTTCGTTGCAAATAAGAACCGTACCTTTGATGTGTACAGTGCGGGAGGCCTTGGGAATAACTATAAGATGGGCGTTCTTGTGGCACAGAATGCAGAACCAGAAAAGGTGCTGTATTATATAAAGGCAATGGTGGATACCTTTACGGAATATGGAAATTATCAGCAGCGCAATAAGGCAAGAACCCGTTATATGCAGGAAGCGTTGGGAGGGGAAGAGCAGTACAAAAAGGCATATGAAGAAAAGCTGCAAAAAGTTTTTGAAACAGAAAATCTAGATATTGAGACAGAAGAAAGAATGATAACAAAAAACGGAAATAAAGACACCATACCGGAAAGCGAAAAGGGACGTGTCATAAGGCAAAAGCAGACTGGATTGTGTGCCGTTCACTATCATCCTATAGGCGGCTGCATTGCACCGGAAACGTTACAGGCTTTATATGAGGCTGTCAAAGACATGGAGCAGGTAGAGCTGGCTCTTTCCCCGGATGAAAGCATATACATCCTGAACCTGAACGGAAAAGAGGCAGAAACAATACTGGCTATTACAAAAGACAGTGCAGGAAACAGGCTGGAATCCTCCGTCGCATGTATCGGCAGCACTATCTGCCAGGTCGGCCTGCAGGATTCCCAGGGGCTGTTAAAGGCAATCGTGGAAGCTACAAGAAAGGAAGGATTTGCCGATGGTGTACTGCCCAAGCTGCATATTTCGGGCTGTGTATCATCCTGTGGCACTCATCAGGTAGGAAGCATGGGATTTCATGGCATTGTAAAAAGAGTGGATGAAAAACCCCAGCCCGCATTCAATCTGTTTGTGGAAGGAAATGCCACAAGGAAAGAGGAACGGTTTGGAGAAAACTTAGGTTCCATGCTGGCTGTGGATATACCGGAATTTCTTGTGGAGCTTGGAAGAACCATTGCGGCTTCGGATACGCCTGTTTATGAGGAATGGTACGAAAGACATCCACAAGAGCTTCGGGAGATTGCGGCGGTTTATATTGATAAGTAATGCAAACGCTGTACTAAGGCCCTAAATCAAATAAATAACAGTTGTAGAAATAAAAGGAGTTTAGTATAATAAAAAGCAAAATGCAGCTGAGGAAAATGAAATGTATATAATAGCCAGAAATATAGCCCGCAACAAAAAGAAAAGCCTTATCGCCATACTGATTTGTACTTTCTTGGTAATAGCTGTCAATACCTATCTTGGAAATATGCAGAGCAACCGGAATCAGCTTATGAGTTTGCCGGAGGTGATGCCGGTGTACTGTCAGATTACGAATTTGAATGGTTCAAAAAGCACAGGCATCTGGGTTGATGAGGCACTGACTGAGAGTCTTATTACTTCTTCGCAGGTAAAGGATGCGGCATATGGAATCCGAATGATGGGAGGTATCGGCGATTTCCCGGATGAAAAATGGAGAGAGAGGTTAACACTGTCTGTAGAGGGAGTCAACTGTATGGAAGCAGTACCGGGGCTTACTCAGGAAAATCTGGAATTAAACCAGGGGGTGGATTCCTTTTTTCAGTCATCAGATGCAATATGCATTGTCAGCAGCACTTTGATGAAAGAGCAGCAGTGGAAAAGAGGGCAGGAAATTCCGCTGAATTTACATTATTACGATTATGATGATGAAGAGGGAATCCACTGTTATCCTTTGGAAATCTTAAACATTACGATTGTGGGAGAAATGGATATGGTGGCCGAGGATGTGAGTGCAATGTCTCCTGATATTTTAATTCCGATTGGACTTTTGGAGGAAAGTTATGCACGAGAGCATGTTCCTTTTCAACCATCGCACTTTTCCTTTTATGTGGCGGATCCGTTAGCACTTAACGACTTTAAAGCTGAAATGAAATCGCTGGGACTGATGGAAAGGAATGTGATGGCAAAGGATTCTTTTGAAGGGTGTGCTTTGAATGTGAGAGACACGGTTTTTGTCTCGATGGCAGACAAGCTTCAAAAGACGATACAGATATTTGAACGCTTTCTTGGCATTATCTGCCTCACTATATTGGGAGTGGCTTATATCGTCAGTATATTACTGACGGATAGCAGGGTTAGAGAGTTTGCTTTGATGAGGGCGATGGGAGGAAGTACAGTCAGGTGCATAGTAATCTTTTGGGCAGAGCAATTGTGCCTGATTTTGATGGGTTTTCTGATTGGAGATACTGTATGCCTGTTGTTTCAAAGTATAAACGCGGTTTTATTGTCTGATGCGATGATTCTTGTTTCGTATATGGCAGGCTGCACAGCCGCACTTTTGCGCACGGGCAAAAGAAGTACGATGCAATTATTGTTTGCAACGCAGTAGGAGGGAATTATGGAGATCATAAGAGCAGAACGTGTAAGCTACGATTACCGTTCCAAATACCAGACAACACAGGCGCTTTCAGACGTGTCCTGCACCTTTGAGACGGGATTGATGTATTCAATTATTGGAAAGTCCGGCAGTGGCAAAAGTACTTTCTTGTCCCTGCTGGCAGGGATGGAGCTGCCTACATCGGGAAGGATTCTGGTAGAAGATAAGGATATGTCTCTGATCAATCGGGATGAGTACCGTATGAAGAAAGTGTCAATCGTCTATCAGGCATTTCATCTGTTCCCGCTTCTGACGGCTGTTGAAAATGTGATGTTTCCAATGGAATTGCAGGGAAAGAATAGAAGGAAAGCGAAAAAGGAAGCAGAAGCATTACTGCTTTCCGTAGGCCTGACAGAGGAAACTTTTCAAAAATATCCCGCCATGCTTAGCGGAGGCCAGCAGCAGCGTTGCGCCATTGCCAGAGCAATGTCTTCAGAAGGGCAGATTCTTCTGGCGGATGAGCCAACTGGGAATCTGGACAGTGAGAATGAAAAGATGATTATTGATTTGATGAAGAAAATGGCACAAGAAGAAAAGAAGGCGGTTATTATCGTCACACATAATGAGATCGTTGCAGATGCGTCCGATGTGGTATTGAGAATGCAGGACGGCAGGCTGTTTGAGGTGAGGGCAAAATGATTGTTAGGAACAGTATCAGACAGATGCTTCGTACACCTGTAAAAACGTTTGTATTTTTACTGCTGATTGTATGCTCCGGGGCTTTGCTTACGATTGGAGCCAATCTATGGCTTAGAAGCAATCAGAATTTAAAAGAATATGAAGCTTCTTTCTTTACAATCGGAACCGTGGAGCAGAAGCCGGTGTCTATCAGGCAGGACATGGAGTGGGATGCAGGAAGAAAGGATTATGAAATCTTCCAGAGCCCGGAGTACGATTATGTATATCCGGTTTCGGTGTTGCAGTTTGAGGGGGCTGATTATATAAAAGGACCCGAAAAAAGGAGCTATTATGCATCTTATGCGCCGGAGTACCATCTGGTTTGTTCCGATAATGCGGATTTTTGGGTTGTCATTGCAGAATTTTCTCCCGTGGAAGACTGTATTCCTGATGAATCGGTACAAGTTCATGTGACCAGGATCTTAAGCGGAGATAAAAATCTGGAAGACAATTATATATGGTTTTGTGACCATACCAATGAAAAACCACTCCCCTTATCCAAGGACAAAACTTATATTGCAGAGCTGGGATTCATCGGGGAAACTCATGGCGGACGTATAGGGAATGCAATCCGCACATTGGAATATGCTCCAATTCCTCTTGAGACTTCCCAGTATACTGAAAATGGCCAGATAATGGAGGATATCCTTAAGGAGCCTTTCGCATATTATGAAGTGGCTCCCGGATTTTATCAGTCGGAGGAAGGAAAACGGTATTTGAATTATGCCGATGGGCTGTCTCTGCCGAGTAAGACCTTTCCAGTGACCGGAACAGGAGCGACCATGCTGCTCATGCCCTTTCAGCGGGGGGATGCCTATATCTGTGAAGGAAATGATATTTCACAAGAGGAGTATGAAACCGGAGAGAAGGTATGTCTGATTTCTCGAACATTTGCACAAAACAATGGGCTGTCCATAGGTGACATGGTTCGTACCGCTTTGTATTATACAAATGCCAAAGATGCGGCCAGCAGGAATTATAGGATTGATGGCAGCCAGGGATTTAGTTTTAATATTTTAAATGCCGATGGAGAGGTGCCGACAGTTTTTGAAGAGAGTACATATAAAATTGTAGGTATTTATGATACGGTTTCAGGAGAAGTTTTGGGAAATTATCAAATGGCAGGAGACGAGATGATCGTACCGATGAATTCCATTCAGAACCGTGACTGCTGCAATATGTTAGCCTATGGACCTATGAAAGGGAGCACCACTTCTTTTCAGATTCCAAACGGAAGCATTGATAAATTTATGGAGGAATGGGCGAAACAAGGCATTACGGATTTGGATATCACTTTTTATGACAGAGGGTACAGTGAATTAAGAAGTGGAATTGATCAGATGAAATCCATGTCAATCCTTCTTTGCGGCGTTGGACTTAGTATCAGCATTTTCCTTTTGCTTTTGTTTAACCATCTGTTTATAGCAAAACAGAAAAAAAGAATTGCCATTGAACGCTGTATGGGTGTTTCAAAAGGAAACTGCTGTATGTCCCTGACGGCAGGGATGCTTTTGATTCTGCTGGCAGGCAGTCTTTTGGGATGCGCTCTAGGCACCATGTTTGCTGACCGCATTTCCAGGGAGGATTTTCACCAGACTGCTTATGATATGACTTATAGCAATGTGAATGCATCAGATTTACATAGTGAGTTGGAAGAAAAGAATGATGTC
>JAAVAC010000027.1 GCA_014804265.1 Lachnospiraceae bacterium
CGGACGGTAATAATGGAATAGAACTCCAGGCGGGTAATGGTCTTGTCGGTAAGTTCTGTGCCTTTTTGAACAATCAGCTGGTTGTTATATGTGTAAACATCCTCAGCAGTTATCATTCCGGGTATCAGGTCTGCAACATTTATCTTCTTCATAGTGTTTCCCTCCTTAAATACAGATAGAGAAAAAATATCATAGTAAAAGTGCTAAATTATCTTAATAAAATTATAGGATTTTCATATAAAAAAGTCAACAAAATAGTGTTATGGGAATAAAAAATTGGCAAAAATATACAAAAACAAAAGGCTATTTTATGTAAAATGGAATTAAGAAAAAGAGAAAAAAGAAAGAAATAATTATGTACTTTATAAAAAAAGCATGTTATACTAAGTAGGTAAATACAATTAAAAATCAAATAGGAGGAAAACTATGAAACAAGGTAAGAAAATTGCAGCCGCTTTTTTAGTGTTGATAATTGTATTCAGCTGTTTTGGCGCATCTGGGATAGAAGTACAGGCTGCAACCAAAACAACCACTTATGTAATGGATAGTAAGAAAGGGGTCTGCTATCCAACGAAAGTCAGGGCTGGGATTCAGGAATTGAGCAATATCTGCACCGTTTATCTGGTAAATGAGGGGGATTATGTTGCGTCTGTAAAAAGCAGCAGTTCTGATTTGCTCGCAAAGGTTACGAGAAAAGGCGTATACACAGGAGAGAATTATGCGTCTGTCAGACTTGAGGGAAATAAGACTCAGGGATGTAAGGCAACAGGTACCATTACTTATCATGCAAAAAAGAAGGGGACTTATACCCTGACAGTTACGATAAAAAATGCAAAGAAAAAAATAACCTGTAAGAAGAAAATCAAAGTCTATGCAGAAGAGTATGCAACACCGGTCAAGACCTTAAAATATGCAGGAAAGTTATGTGGTGTGCAATCCAATCTTTTTACGAAAAAAAGTGGTAAGCTGAAAGTTGTCATGAATAAAGGATTTAAGCTTCAGAAAATTGAAGTAGGCAAATATGTAGAAGGAGCTTATAAGGAGTATTCCCCTAAAGCTACTTATGTAAAGGTGAAAAACAACAAGCAAATTTCTTTGGCTGAAAGTACGAAATATAGAGCGGATGTATATTCCTATTCAGGGGGCTATTATTCCTATGAAACGGGGGCGTATTGCGACTATTTATATCCGGTCACGCTTGTGAGAATCACCTATAAAGATACAAAGCTTGGCATTACCGAGAGCGTAGAGTATGAACTGTATTATAAAAAATAAATAGGGAGGGAGAAACATGAAAAAATATATAGTAACAGCAATGCGGGGCATTTTTTTAGCCGCTTTGGTCTTTTTGTTTTCCGTGAATATGGAAATGCAGGTAAATGCCAAATCCGTGAAGGATTCTGCAAATGGGGTTGAATATAATGATCTTGTGGAAATGGGTGTAGGATATGCTTACGACAGCAGTTATGGAGGCGGAGCCACTACCTATATATATTTAAGTACCGATGGTGACCGTGTGGCAAATGTCAAATCGAACAGCAGCAATCTTCTTGTAAAAAAGACAAGAGAGTCATATTACCGTAGTACAGATACGGACTGGGAAACGAATCAGAAAACTACAAAATGGAGTTATTGTAGTGCGTATCTGAGCTTTTTTGCAAAAAAACAGGGAGAATATAAGGTTGCATTTGATGTGGTAAAAGCGGACGGAAGTGTGAGATGCACAAAGGAGATTACAGTGAAGGCTATCGCTTCCCGTGATTATGTGGATCCAATAAAAAGCATCAAGTATGCGGGAAAAGACTTATACAAATATTATCCATATGCAACAAAGACATCAGGCGTATTAAAAGTGACCATGAAAAAATCATATAAGCTGGTGTCTATTGAAGTGGGAAGCTATAACAAAAAAGGTAAGTTTGTTTATAAAAAGGTGAAAAACGGTAAGAAGATATCACTTGCGAAAAAGGCTGTATATACCCGTGAATACAATTATTCCGGTGGAGGGTCTAAATACAGGTATGATGAATTATTCCCCGCTACGTATATTCGGATTACCTATCAGAATAAGAAGACAAAAGAAACCGATACGTGGACAACTTCTTTATATACATTGAACAAATAGCAGTCCTGGTAAACAGGAATCAAAACAGAATGGCAGAAGCGAGACGATTCAGGCTTGTTTTCTGCCATTTTATAATAGTATTTGCTATTTTAATCTGTTCTTTCTGGAAATATATTGACGTATAAGGAGAAAAAGAGTATAGTACCATTAGGTGAGAAAATTCCATATTGTAAAGTCTCTTATTCAGAGTGGTGGAGATACAAAGGATCTATGAAGCCACGGCAACCCCTGAATGATAATTTTTCCATTGAAAACAGGAAGATTTCTTGAAATGAGAACAGAAACCGGATGGAAAATAGAGGAAGGTGCCAACCTGAGCGAGTTATCGAACAATAAGAGGATCTTCTGACTACAAACCTGGATCCGCTTGTTTCAAGCGGACTTTTATATTTTAAAGGAGGAAATGAAATGGAAAAGTTGTTATTCACTTCTGAATCAGTAACAGAAGGACATCCGGACAAAATGTGCGATGCGATTTCGGACGCCATACTGGATGCTTTAATGGAACAGGATCCCATGAGCCGCGTGGCTTGTGAAACCTGCACTACTACAGGAATTGTTATGGTAATGGGAGAGATTACCACAAAGGCCTATGTAGATATTCAAAAAATAGTAAGGGACACGGTAAAGGAAATCGGCTATACCAAATCAGAGTATGGTTTTGATGGAAATACTTGTGGAGTCATGGTTGCCCTTGACGAGCAATCCACAGATATAGCTATGGGTGTGGATAAGGCATTGGAGGCAAAGGAAAATCAAATGTCTGATACGGAAATTGATGCTATTGGAGCCGGAGACCAGGGCATGATGTTTGGTTATGCCACCAACGAGACGGAAGAATATATGCCGTATCCTATCAGCCTTGCCCATAAACTGGCATTGCAGCTGACGAAGGTAAGAAAAGAGGGCACATTGACTTACTTAAGACCGGATGGCAAAAGCCAGGTTTCCGTAGAATATGATGAAGCCGGAAAGCCGAAGCGCTTAGAAGCGGTGGTATTGTCTACGCAGCATGATCCTGAAGTATCCCAGGAACAGATTCATAAAGACATTAAGAAATATGTTTTAGATCCGGTTCTTCCCAAAGAGCTGATTGATGAGGATACAAAATATTTTATCAATCCAACCGGACGTTTTGTAATCGGCGGGCCAAATGGTGACAGTGGCTTGACCGGACGTAAGATTATTGTAGATACCTATGGCGGTTATGCACGTCACGGCGGTGGCGCTTTTTCCGGAAAGGATTGTACCAAAGTGGACAGAAGCGCAGCTTATGCAGCCAGATATGTAGCAAAAAACATTGTGGCAGCAGGTCTTGCGGAGAAATGTGAAATTCAGCTGGCATATGCTATTGGAGTAGCACATCCGATGTCCATCATGGTAGATACCTTTGGAACCGGAAAGCTTTCCGAAGAAAAACTGGTAGATATCATCAGAGAGAATTTTGACCTTCGTCCCGCAGGTATTATAAAGATGTTGGATCTTCGCCGTCCGATTTACAAACAGACAGCAGCCTATGGGCATTTTGGAAGGAATGATCTGGATCTTCCATGGGAGAAGTTAGATAAGGCAGAGGACTTGAAGAAATACTTATAATTCATATATTATTTTCATCAGAATGCCGATAGAAAAGAAGCACGGAAATCAATCTTCGGTCAGAGGCTCTCGCCGCAGGCACCGGTGTGGGCTTTGGACTAAGAATATTTTCTAAAGGAGCCCTTATAAAAGCGCCAGCGCTTAGCGAGGTACTTTCGAGCTTAGCACTGTTGCGTTTTTATAGAGCGAGAGCGTGGCGACGTAGAAATATTCTTAGTCCAAAGCCCACACCGGTGCCTGCGGCGAGAGCCTCTGACTGAAAATTGATTTCCGTGGAAAAGAAGTGTTCAAGCTTGGACACTTCTTTTTTTTGTGATATACTAAATCCTGTAAATCGAAAGTCAGCAGTGCAAAGCCCCGGTTTCTGGTGGAGAAGCAGTAAAGTGAAAGGAAAGAGAAGAATGGCATTTACTCATCTTCATGTCCATACAGAGTATTCTTTGTTAGATGGTTCCAATAAAATAAAAGAATGTGTGAAGCGTGTGAAAGAGCTTGGCATGGACAGCGTGGCAATTACCGACCACGGTGTCATGTTTGGCGTTATTGATTTTTACAGAGCGGCAAAAGAGCAGGGCATTCGCCCTATCATTGGGTGTGAGGTGTATGTGGCGCCAAATTCCAGATTTGATAAGGAATTAGCCGGAGGAGAAGAGAAATATTATCATCTGGTACTACTGGCAGAAAATAACACTGGTTATGCAAACCTTATGCATATTGTCAGCAGGGGATTTACAGAAGGATATTACTATAAGCCCCGTGTGGATATGGAAGTGCTGAATCAATATCATGAGGGAGTCATTGCTCTTTCGGCTTGTCTGGCAGGAGAAGTACAGCGGTATATTTCCAGGGGATTGGTGGAAGAGGCTAAAAAATCTGCTTTAAAATACGAAACCTGCTTTGGCAAAGGCAATTACTTTTTAGAGCTTCAGGATCACGGCATCCCGGAGCAGAGAATGGTGAATACGGCGCTTTTGCAAATGAGCAGGGAGCTGGGGATTCCTCTGGTAGCGACCAATGATGTACATTATACTTATGCGGAGGATGAAAAGCCCCATGATATTCTTCTTTGTATCCAGACGGGAAGGAAGCTGGCGGATGAAGAGAGGATGCGCTATGTGGGAGGGCAGTATTATATTAAGAGCGAAGCGGAAATGAAGCAGCTTTTCCCTTATGCTCTGGAAGCCTTGGAAAATACCCATAAGATAGCGCAGCGTTGTCAGGTGGAAATTGAATTTGGAAAGACGAAGCTGCCTCATTATGAAGTGCCAAAAGGCTATACATCTTACACTTATTTGGAAAAGCTTTGCTATGACGGGCTTTTGTTTCGCTATGGTTCAGAAGAAATACAAAGCTCCCAGGAGTTTATTTATAGTTCCGCTCTGGAAGAAGGAGGGATTGACTGGGGCAACCCTGCTAATAAAGAAAAGTTAAAAGAGGATTTAACTTTAAAACCTTTAGCGAAAAGACTGGAATATGAGCTGTCAACCATTGAAAAAATGGGCTATGTGGACTATTTTCTGATTGTATGGGACTTTATCAATTATTCCAAGGAACATGATATTATCGTGGGACCGGGACGAGGTTCTGCAGCTGGAAGCATTGTTTCTTACTGTCTTAAGATTACGGATATCGACCCGATTAAATATCAATTGTTATTTGAACGCTTTTTGAATCCGGAACGTGTGTCCATGCCGGATATCGATATTGATTTCTGCTTTGAAAGAAGGCAGGAAGTAATTGATTATGTAGGAGAAAAGTATGGGCATGAAAAGGTGGTGCAGATCGTTACCTTTGGTACGATGGCGGCGAAAGGAGTTATCCGTGATGTGGGAAGGGTCATGGATCTGCCCTACAGCTATGTGGATTCCATTGCGAAAATGATACCGAATGAATTGAACATCACCATTGCCAAGGCTTTAGAAATGAATCCGGAGTTCAGGTCGCTGTATGAGAATGACGAGCAGGTACATGAGCTGATCGATATGTGCAAAAGGCTTGAGGGGCTTCCAAGACATACCTCCATGCATGCAGCGGGAGTTGTTATCTGCCCCAAGGCCGCAGACGAATTTGTTCCACTTTCAAGAGGGTCTGATGGCTCAATCACTACCCAGTTTACCATGACCACCTTAGAGGAGCTGGGACTTTTAAAAATGGATTTTTTAGGACTTCGTACATTAACAGTGATCCAAAATGCACAAAAGCTCATAGAAAGAAGCAGCGGACTTGCTTTAGATATGGGCAGGATTGATTATGACGATAAAAAGGTGCTTGATTATATTGGAACAGGCAGGACGGAGGGAGTCTTCCAAATTGAAAGTGCGGGAATGAAAGTGTTCATGAAGGAATTAAAGCCCCAGTCTTTAGAGGATATTATTGCAGGAATCTCTTTATACAGACCGGGTCCCATGGATTTTATTCCCAAATACATATATGGGAAAAATCATCCGGATCAGGTTTCTTATTCCTGTCCCCAGTTAGAGCCTATCCTAAAACCCACCTATGGCTGTATCGTATATCAGGAGCAGGTTATGCAGATTGTAAGGGACTTAGGCGGATATACTTTGGGAAGAAGCGATTTAGTGCGCCGTGCCATGAGCAAGAAAAAGCAGTCTGTCATGGAAAAAGAACGAGCCAACTTTATCTTTGGAAACAAAGAGGAAGGGGTGCCCGGATGCATAGAAAACGGTATTTCGGAACAAGTGGCAGGGCAGATTTATGATGATATGATGGATTTTGCCAAATATGCCTTTAATAAATCCCATGCGGCGGCTTATGCAGTAGTTTCCTATCAGACAGCCTGGTTGAAATATTATTATCCGGTAGAATTTATGGCGGCTCTTCTGACTTCTGTCATTGATAATGCGGGAAAGGTGGCGGAATATATTCTTACCAGCAGAAACATGGGAATTCGGATACTGCCTCCGGATGTAAACGAAGGAGAAAAGAATTTTTCCGTAAAGGATGGCGCCATCTGTTTTGCCCTTACTGCCATAAAAGGTGTGGGGCGGCCTGTTATCGAGTCTATTGTAGCGGAGAGGAATGCAAGGGGCAGATTTGCGGATTTAAATGATTTTATTACCCGTATGTCGGACTCCCAGTTAAATAAGAGGGTTTTGGAAAATTTTATCAAGGCAGGCGCCTTTGACTGTTTCGATGGCACAAGAAAGCAGCTGATGGCCGTATATAACCGGATTTACGATCATATCGTAAAAGATAAGAAAAATACTATGGCAGGCCAGATGACATTGTTCGATCTGGCAAGTGATGAGGAGAAAGAGACTTTTGCCATAAAGCTGCCAAATGTAGGGGAATATGAGAAAGAAATGATGCTTGCTTTTGAAAAAGAAGTGATAGGCGTTTATGTAAGCGGGCATCCGCTGGAAGAATATGAAGGATTCTGGAAAAAGCATATTACAGCTACTACAGGGGAATTCTTACTAGAAGAAGAAACCGGACTGGTAAAGCTGGAAGATGGAAAGGAAGTAACCGTAGGCGGACTGATTACGGATAAAAAGATTAAATACACAAAAAATGATAAGATCATGGCCTTTTTGACTTTGGAGGATCTGGTCGGAAGCATTGAAGTGATTGTATTTCCGGGAAGCTATGAGAAATATAGCAGGCTTTTGGTGGAGGATAAAAAGGTATTTGTTACCGGCAGAGTCAGCCTGGAGGAAGAAAAAGACGGAAAACTCATTTGTCGGAGAATGGTAGACTTTGATGAAATCGGAAGAAAACTGTGGATTAAGTTTCCCGATAAGGATACCTTTGAAGCAAAGAAGGAGACGCTTTATCAGATGCTTGCGGAATCGGAAGGCAGAGATGGCATTGTTATTTACGTGGAAAAAGAAAGAGGAAGAAAAGAACTTCCCCCAAATCAAAATGTAAATGCAGACAGAGCCTTGCTTGGCAGGCTGATGGAAACATTCGGAAAGGACAATGTCATATTGGTTTAAAAGCAGACTGCTATTTCAAATATTTTATACGGAAATCATTGAAAAGACATGGAAAATGAATTAAAATGAGGTAGAAAAAAGAGGAGGAAAAACCCATGGCAAGAGAAATTAAAACAATAGGCGTTTTAACAAGCGGCGGCGATGCACCGGGAATGAATGCTGCCATACGTGCGGTTGTAAGAAAAGGCATTGCAAACGGTGTGAAAGTAAAGGGCATAAAAAAAGGCTACCAGGGTTTGTTAAATGAAGAAATTATAGATCTGGAAAAACAGAATGTATCGGATATCATTCAAAGAGGCGGTACGATACTGGGTACTGCCCGGTGTTCGGAATTCCGTACGCTGGAAGGACAGCAGGCAGGCGCCGAGATTTGTAAAAAGCATGGAATCGACGGCATCGTGGTAATTGGTGGAGACGGTTCCTATAAGGGAGCCCAGGCGCTTTCCAAGCAGGGCATCAATACCATTGGGGTGCCCGGAACCATTGATCTGGATATTGCCTGTACGGAATATACCATTGGATTTGATACGGCAATCAATACGGCAATGGATGCCATTGACAAAGTAAGAGATACCTCGTCTTCCCATGAAAGGTGCAGCATTATTGAAGTAATGGGAAGAGATGCCGGCTACATTGCATTATGGTGCGGCGTTGCCAATGGAGCAGAAGACATTCTTCTTCCGGAAAAATATGATTATAATGAACAGAATATCATCAATAATATCATCAATAACAGAAAAAGAGGAAAGACCCACCATATCATTATCAATGCAGAAGGAATCGGACATTCCACTTCTATGGCAAGGAGAATCGAAGCGGCCACCGGAATTGAAACAAGAGCTACCATTTTAGGATATATGCAAAGGGGCGGTAACCCTACCTGTAAGGACCGTTTTTACGCATCCATCATGGGAGCCTACGCAGCTGATATCCTGTGCCAGGGAAAGACAAACCGCGTAGTCGGTTACCAGCACGGAGAATTTTTGGACTTTGATATTGATGAAGCCCTTGCAATGAAAAAAGACATTTCCGAATACCAATACGAAGTGAGCCGAATCCTTTCCATGTGATACACCATAAAATAAAATGAAACAGGTGCAAGAATATGATCATATCAAGCTCGAATAGCAAGATAAAAAATGTAATACATCTAACAGGAAAGGCGAAGGCAAGAAACGAACAGCATTCTTTTGTGGTGGAAGGCATTAAAATGTTTTTAGAGGCGCCGCCTGAGCGGGTGAAAGAAATTTATGTGTCGGAAAGCCTGTTAAAAAAAAGTCTGGCTGATAAGGGAAAATTATTTGAAAAGCTTCAGGAACTGAAATATGAGGTAGTGGCAGATGATGTATTCGGAAAGATGAGCGATACGAAAACACCTCAGGGGATTTTATGTGTAGTTGAGCAGTTTTCCCATACTCTTCCGGAGATATTAGCTGCACCTGACGGGCTGTGGATGGTGCTGGAGGACATACAGGATCCGGGAAATCTGGGGACTATTTTACGGACAGGAGAAGGAGCCGGGATTCACGGAGTGATCATGACACGGAATACAGTGGATATCTATAATCCTAAAACGATCAGGGCAACTATGGGTTCTGTGTATCGGGTTCCCTTTGTATATGTAGAAAAGATTCAATTAGCATTGGCTTATATGAAGGATTTGGGGATAAAAACCTATGCCGCTCATTTAAACGGTAGAAATTTTTATGATTATATTGATTTCAGGGAGAAAACTGCCTTTTTGATAGGAAATGAAGGGAATGGACTAAAAGAGGAAACTGCAAGGTTGGCATCTGCTTATTTGAAGATTCCCATGGAGGGACAGGTGGAATCTCTGAATGCGGGAGTGGCAGCCGCTCTTTTGATGTATGAGGCCAAGAGGCAGAGGAGCCAGTTGCCCAGGATTTAGAGGAGGAAATGTGCATGAAGGTTGGATTTATAGGACTGGGAAATATGGCGTCTGCCATGATTGGAGGCATGATTCAAAAGGAGCTGGTGAAAGCGGAGGATATATTGGGCTCTGGCAGAAGGAAAGAATCAGTGGAAGCGGCTGTAAAAAAATTTGGGATTACCGGTATGGTGGATAATGTGGAAGTGGCGTCAAGAAGCGATGTTCTCTTCCTTTCCGTAAAACCACAAATGTATGAAAAGGTTATTGGGGAAATAAAGGACCGGATAAAAGCAGATGCCGTTATTGTAAGCATTGCGCCGGGAAAAACCATGGAATGGCTGGAGAAACAGTTTGGAAAAAAGAGAAAGCTTGTAAGATGCATGCCGAATACGCCGGCATTGGTAGGCGAAGGATGTACGGGTGTGTGCTTTCATGAATTGTTATCGGAAGAAGAAAGAGAAAAGGTGTTAAGGCTGCTGGAAAGCTTTGGAAAGGCAATTGAGGTGGCAGAACATTTAATGGATGTGGTAGTAGGAGTCAGCGGCAGCTCGCCAGCATATGTTTTTCTATTCATAGAAGCTATGGCGGATGCGGCGGTAGCGGATGGTATGCCTAGAAAGCAGGCATATGAATTTGCGGCCCAGGCGGTTTTGGGAAGTGCTAAGATGGTATTGGAAACAGGAATGCATCCGGGAGCATTAAAGGATATGGTCTGCTCCCCCGGAGGAACTACCATTGCGGCAGTAAAGGTGCTGGAAGAAAAAGGACTGCGTTCTGCGGTGATAGAAGCGCAAAGTGCGTGTGTTGAAAAATCAAGGAGTATGTAGCAGAAAAAACAGGATGTTTTAAAATGCAAAATAAACCATAAAGAAACAAATGCCTGGATAGCTGAAAAAGCTTGTATTTCCGGGCTTTTTTCGTGCTTAAGAAAAAATTAAGAAGAAATTTGACAAAAATAAATATTTCTGATATGATAACCCTCGAACCGGATATTTAACAATTTTGTAATAATTGCAACAAAATTGAAACAGAATGTAACAGAGTCTAAATAAACCGGGTGGAGGATATTATGAAAGCAAAGACAACTATTTACAGAAGGGCAACAGCATGTGCATTAGCTTGTTTCCTACTGGTAAGTGGGGACAGCATAATGGTCCTTGCAGAAGAAAATGAACATTTAGATACCCTGACTGCAGGTGTAGCCTCTTTCTTAGAAGGAAATGAAGAGAAAGAAATTGCAGATTCCACAGAGGATTTTAAGGAAGAGAAGAATCCATCTGATGAGAAAATGGAAGAAGTTTCTTTGGTGGCGGGAGAGGCAGAAGCCTCAATGGATTCTGCGGCAGAGGCAGCAGATTTAGACACATTAGTTATGGCGAATGTAACTGATTCTGTAAACGTGAGGGAAGAAGCGGATGAAGAATCAGCAGCAGTAGGCAAGCTTTATAAAAACTGTGGTGGTGTGATGTTAGAGCAGGATGGCGGCTGGACAAAGATTCAGAGCGGCAACCTGATAGGCTGGGCCAAAAATGAATATTTACTCTTTGGTGAAGAGGCAGCAGCCCTTAGAGAAGAAGCAGGCACTTTGAAAGCGACGATTACTACAGATGCCCTTAGAGTAAGAAAAGAAGCATCTGAAGAAGCCGGAGTTTATGGACTTGTAAAAAATGGCGAGACATTAGTTGCAGTGGAATATTCAGATGAATGGGTGACTGTTCAGTACGATGAAGATACGGTAGGATATGTTTCAGCAGAGTTTGCTACAGTAGAATTTACCGTAGATACAGGAAAGACTACGAAAGAAATTGCAGATGAGGAAAGAGCAAAGGAATTGGAAAAGCTCTCCAAGAATCGGGGGGCAGTACCCACCAGTGTGTCAGATGTAACATTGCTTGCCGCATTGATTCAGTGTGAAGCAGGCTCCCAGTCCTATGAGGGACAGCTGGCAGTAGGCGCGGTAGTTATGAACCGTGTAAGAAGCGGCGGCTATCCGGGAAGTATCATAGGAGTCATTACCGCACCGGGACAATTCCCGCCGGCTACCAATGGCAAGGTTGCCGCAATAGCGGCAAGCGGACCGAAAGCTTCCTGTATGCAGGCTGCGCAGGCAGCAGTGGACGGAGCTACCAATGTTGGAGGCGCTACCCATTTTAACCGGGCTGGCTCCCATCCTGGTGTAGTAATCGGTTCCCACGTATTCTGGTAAAATATCAATAAGATAGGAGCATTCCCGGGCTATGATTTCACTTCATAGTTTGGGAAGGCTCTTTTTGTAAGGGGGTGGATGAGCGGACGCAGCAGAGGGATGAGAGCGGATTCCATGCGGTGTTTTCGATAACGATTTTCCTAAACAGCCTGGGAAGGTTGTGGCAACCGTCCGGGTCGGCATATAGCGGCATCCGTGCCGCAATATGCCTAAAATGGCCGTCCATGGCCATTTTCCCCTAAGGTAGCGAACAGGCTGTTAAGGAAAATCGCTATCAAAAACAATGCATGGAATCCGCTCTCATCCCTCTGCTGCTGTTTCGTTTCAGCCTGTACCTTTTAAAGGATATAGCCAGTTTCTTTTACATATCTAAAATATATCGCAATCTTTCTAAAGCGGCAGATGGCCTTTCGATACACAGTGGGAGAGGGGATAGCATAGGGGAGTTTTCTGGACCTTGGCAAAGTCGCCGGCACTTACGCACCGTATTTTGGTGCGTTAGTACCGCTGCGTCTTTGCAGAGCGAAAGCGTGTCCAGAAGACTCCCCTATGCTATCCCCTCTCCCACGTCCCCCCATCCAAATCCCCCCGCCCGCAAAGAAGCCTCCAAAATCCTATCAAAATTTCTTGAATATTAAAGAAATATATAGTATGATAAACAATAACAGAAGAAAAGGAGAGAAGCATATGGTAATCCTATCAAATGCAGTATCTATGGGACAGCCGGTACTTGCCTGGCTGGTATTATTAATTATTTTTATTGTAGTGGAGCTGGCAACATTAGGGCTGGCCACCATTTGGTTTGCAGGAGGAGCGTTGATTGCAGCATTGGCTGCCATGCTGGGGGCGCCGGTATTTGTGCAAATCGTATTATTTGTTCTCGTGTCGTGTATATTGCTGGTTTTTACAAGACCGATTGCGGTGAAGTATTTTAATAAAGACAGGATAAAGACAAATGCAGAAAGTCTTGTAGGAATGCAGGCAATCGTCATCAGCGAAATTGATAACTTGCAGGGAACCGGAAGAGTAACGGTCAATGGCATCGAGTGGATGGGAAGAAGCATAGACAAGTCCAAAACGATAGCAGTAGGTGAGGTAGTTATCATAAGAGCAATAGACGGTGTAAAACTTATCGTAGAAGAAAGAAAAGAGGGTTAAACGTATGGAATCAGCTGTAGCAGCAATTATATTGCTAGTCATTATTATTTGGATCGTAGTATCCTGTATTAAAATCGTGCCACAGGCGCATGCTTATGTAGTAGAGCGATTGGGGGCATATCAAGGTACCTGGTCAGTAGGTCTTCATTTTAAAATACCTTTTATTGATACAGTAGCCAAAAAGGTCATATTGAAAGAACAGGTAGTGGATTTTGCACCACAGCCGGTTATTACAAAAGATAACGTAACCATGAGAATCGACACGGTAGTATTTTATCAGATTACAGATCCCAAGCTGTATGCTTATGGTGTAGAGAATCCCATTATGGCCATTGAAAATCTGACGGCTACTACGCTTCGTAATATTATTGGTGAGATCGAGCTGGATCAGACACTGACCTCCAGAGAAATGATCAACTCCAAAATGAGCAGTACGTTGGATATCGCAACTGACCCCTGGGGCATCAAAGTAAACCGTGTGGAGTTAAAGAACATCATTCCTCCCGCAGCCATTCAGGATGCCATGGAGAAACAGATGAAGGCAGAGCGTGAACGCCGTGAAGCCATTCTTCGTGCAGAAGGTGAAAAGAAATCTACCATTCTTGTAGCGGAAGGTAAAAAGGAATCGGCCATTCTGGAAGCGGAAGCAGAGAAGCAATCCGCAATCCTTCGTGCAGAAGCGCAAAAGGAAAAGATGATTCGTGAGGCAGAAGGTCAGGCAGAAGCAATCTTAAAAGTACAGCAGGCAAGCGCAGACGGTATTCGCATGCTGAAAGAGGCCGGTGCAGATGAAGCAGTGCTTCACTTAAAGAGTCTGGAATCCTTTGAAAAGGCAGCAAACGGAAATGCAACAAAGATTATCATTCCTTCCGAGATTCAGTCTCTTGCAGGACTTGCAACCAGCATGAAAGAAGTAATGGCACAAAAATAATAAGCATAACAGGGCGATTCCTTCTTAGGGAGCGTCCTTTGTTTTTATAGGAAAGCTTATATTACTATCAATACATAATTACAATATGACTATAAAAATAGGAGGCATAACTTTATATGGCTGATATTAATTTAAAAGGAAGACATTTTTTAAAGCTTCTGGATTTTACACCAGAGGAAATTTTATATTTACTGGACTTGGCGGCAGAATTGAAAGAAAAGAAGAAAAAAGGAATTCCCGTGGATACCTTAAGAGGAAAAAATGTGGCTTTGATTTTTGAAAAGACCAGTACAAGAACCCGCTGTTCCTTTGAGGTGGCAGCCCATGATCTGGGAATGGGAACGACCTATTTAGATCCAAGTGGTTCCCAGATTGGAAAAAAGGAAAGCATCGAAGATACGGCAAGGGTGCTTGGCAGGATGTACGAGGGCATTGAATATCGTGGATTTGAGCAGGAAATTGTGGACGAGCTGGCAAGGAATGCAGGAGTTCCGGTATGGAACGGACTTACTAACGAGTTTCACCCTACCCAGATGCTGGCAGATATGCTTACCATTAGAGAGCATCTTGGGAAATTAAAGGGGATTACTCTGGCTTATATGGGTGATGCAAGATATAATATGGGAAATTCTTACATGGTGGTTTGTGCCAAGCTGGGCATGAATTTTGTTGCCTGTGCACCAAAGGAATATTTCCCTGCTGAAGAACTGGTGGAACAATGTAAAACAATTGCCAAAGAGACGGGAGCAACTATTACTTTAACAGAAGATGCCATGGCCGGAACCAAAAACGCAGATGTAATCTGTACAGATGTATGGGTTTCCATGGGAGAGCCGGAGGAAGTATGGGAGAGCCGGATTCGGGAATTAAAGCCTTATCAGGTCAATAAGCAGATTATGGAAAATGCAAAAAAGAGCGCTATTTTTATGCACTGTCTTCCGGCATTTCATGATTTGAATACAAAAATCGGCAAGGAAATGGGCGAGAAATTCGGCATTACGGAAATGGAAGTGACGGATGAGGTATTTGAGTCTGCCCAGTCCGTAGTATTTGATGAGGCCGAGAACAGAATGCATACCATTAAGGCGGTTATGGCAGCCACTCTTGGTGCATAGAAAAGGATCATAAGTATGAAAACAAAGATATTAAGCCTGTTAAGAGAACGGCAGGATTATGTGTCCGGACAGGAACTATGTGATTATTTCGGAGTCTCGAGAACTGCTGTCTGGAAGGTAATGAACCAGTTAAAAGAGGAAGGCTATGAAATAGAGGCGGTGAAGAATAAAGGCTATAAGCTGTTGAACCAGCCGGATATTCTTTCTGCAAATGAAATAGCAGGCAGGCTGAACACCAAATGGGCAGGCAGGCAGCTTTATTGTCTGGCAGAAACTGACTCTACGAATATTGATGCAAAACGGTTGATTGAAGAAGGGGCGCCAAATGGTACGTTAGTGATTGCGGATAAACAGAACTGTGGAAGAGGAAGAAGAGGACGTTCCTGGAGTTCTCCAGGAGGGACAGCTATTTATATGTCCCTGGCCTTGAAGCCTTCTTTCCATCCAAACAAGGCTTCTATGGTGACTTTGATCATGGCTCTTGCAGTGGCAGAAGGAATCCGGGAAGTGACAGGGCTTAAGGCATTCATTAAGTGGCCTAATGACGTTGTGCTGGGCAAAAAGAAGGTATGCGGCATACTAACGGAAATGAATGCGGAACTGGATTATATCCATTCCGTAGTAATCGGTACGGGAATCAATGTGAATGAACAGGAATTTCCTGCAGAAATCCAAGAGATTGCCACCTCTCTTTTTCTGGAAAAGGGAGAAAAAATAATTAGGGCACAGCTGGTAGCTTCCGTCATGGAACATTTTGAAGAGGATTACGAAAAATTCCTTGTCAGGGAAGATTTAAGCGAGCTTTCCAAGGAATACAACGGGCTTTTGATTAACAAGGATAAGCGGGTAAAGGTGCTGGACCCTAAACAGGAATGGGAAGGAACTGCAAGGGGAATCAATGATAAGGGCGAGCTTTTGGTAGAAGATGATGAGGGAAAGGTAGCAGAAGTATATGCAGGAGAAGTGTCCGTCAGGGGACTTTACAGCTATGTATAAGGAGCAGGACATGGAAGAGAACAGAGTGGTGCTCTGCGGGGCAAATGCTTATGAAAAGAAATATTATTTTAATGAGGCCTTTAAGGGGCTGCCGGAATCCATAAAAGAGGAGCTGCACATCATTGCGGTTCTGTTTACGGAAGAGGTAGGCGGTATTTTTACCATTGTGTTTGAGGAAGATGGAAGCATCTCGCTGGAAACCGATGCAGCGGAAGAGGATATTCTGTATGATGAGATCAGCAGCGGCCTTCTGATTGGAGAAATTAAAAGAAAGAGACAGGAATTATTTGAATCTTTAAGCCTATACTATAAGGTGTTTCTCTTAAAGGAAGATGTGGGAACGCTGCTTCAGGAAGACAATGCGACAGAAGAATAATGGAATAGGCACATTCGGGACAAGAAATTCTGGGAGGAAAAAACATGATTTTAGTAATTGATGTGGGAAATACAAATATAACATGCGGAGCATATGATAAGGAAAAGCTGGTAACTACTTTTCGGATTACTACCAAAATTCCAAGAACTTCTGATGAATACGGAATGATGCTGACAGATTTGTTGAAAATGAACGGCATTGCAAAGGAGCAGGTGGAAGGAAGCATAATTGCAAGCGTAGTGCCAAATGTGATGCATGCGCTGGTGGGAGCATGTATCCGGTATATTGGCTCGAATCCTTTGGTAGTAGGTCCCGGAACGAAAACAGGCATTAAGGTGACTACCGACAATCCAAGAGAAATCGGAGCGGACCGGATCGTGGATGTGGTGGCTGCTTATGAAAAATACGGTGGGCCGGTGCTGGTAATGGATTTTGGGACTGCCACCACGTATGATCTGGTTACGGAAGACGGTTGCTTTGGCGCAGGAATTACCGCTCCCGGCATTGGCATTTCTGCAAGAGCCCTTTGGGAAGGCGCTGCAAAGCTTCCGGAAATCGAAATCCGTAAGCCTGCCAGCATTCTGGCAAAGGAGACCGTTACAAGCATGCAGGCGGGCCTGGTATATGGACAGATCGGGCAGACGGAATATATTGTCAATCAGGTAAAGAAAGAAAGCGGCCTGGCAAATTTGAAGGTGGTTGCTACCGGCGGGCTTGGCAGAATCATTGCGGATGAAACAGATGCCATTGATGTATATGATAAGACGCTGACTTTGGACGGACTTCGTATCATTTATGGAAAAAATGTAGGAAAACAGTAACGATAAATCAAATAACAGGATGGAGAGTGACATGAAGACACTTACAATCGGCAATGTAACCCTGGCAAATCCGGTTATATTAGCGCCTATGGCAGGAGTATGCGACCTGCCATTTCGTTTGCTGTGCAAAGAGCAGGGCGCAGGGCTTTTATGTATGGAAATGGTAAGTGCAAAAGCCATTTATTATAAGAATAAAAATACGGAAAGCCTGATGGAAATCCACCCGAAAGAGCCCCCGGTCTCTTTGCAGCTGTTTGGATCGGATCCGGATATTATCAGTGAAATGGCAAAGAGAATTGAAGAAAGGCCATTTTCCATATTGGATATTAACATGGGGTGCCCTGTGCCAAAGGTGGTAAACAACGGTGAAGGTTCAGCGCTTATGAAAAATGAAAAGCTGGCTGCCAAAATCGTGGAAAAGACAGCAAAGGCAATCAAAAAGCCGGTAACGGTCAAAATAAGAAAAGGCTTTCAGGACGATCAGGTCAATGCGGTAGAGCTGGCCAAAAGACTGGAACAGGCAGGGGCAGCCGCTATTGCGGTTCATGGAAGGACAAGAGAACAGTATTATTCGGGAAAAGCGGACTGGGATATTATCAGGCAGGTAAAAGAGGCGGTGTCCATTCCGGTAATCGGGAACGGGGATATTGTAGATGGGAAGAGCGCCATGGAAATCATGAACCAGACCGGATGTGACGGCATCATGATTGGAAGGGCGGCGAGAGGAAACCCTTTTTTGTTCAGGCAGGTGCTTGAATATCTGGAAACCGGAAAAGAACCGGAGAAACCCTCTCTTTCGGAAATCAAGGAAACCATTCTGCGCCATGCACAGCTACAGCTTACCTATAAAGGAGAATATACGGCTGTCCGGGAAATGCGCAAGCATATAGCATGGTATACCACCGGACTCCCTCATTCGGCAGAACTTCGCAGAAGAGTAAATGAAATGGAAACCATGGAGCAGCTAAGAGATGGTATAGAACAGTTGTTTTTGGAGAAGTAAGGGCATATACTATTGGAAACAGGCAAAAAAGCAGGAATGTTATGGATAGAGAGAAAGCATATTTTTTGCTGCAAAGAGAAAAGAGGCAGTTGAATTGGAAAAGGCTCTTTTCTTTTTTAACGGAAAAAGTACAGCCGGAGGAAGTCATTGTCTGTGGGGAACCTATGAATGTTTTATGGCTGCCGGAATTTATCCTGGAAAAACCGGAAGGAATATGGAGAAGAATAAGAAATAAGCTGTATGAAGCTCTGATGAATCAAAAAATGAAACAATTGCTGGCAATGACTACAGAGGAATTTCCCGTGGCTGTTATGGAAGCCTGTCTGGCAGAATTTTTAAAAAAGGAATGCGCTTTCCGCAGAACTACCAAAGTACTCATAGCGGATAAAAGTCATGTGGATTTTAAAAATCTGCTGATGCCTTATTGCGGCAATTTGAATTATCTGGAATTTTTGGTGGATGACAGTGGAGATTATGAATATCTGGCAGAGGAAATGTATGAAGAAAGCGGGCTTACCGTTACCTTCACGATTTCGGAAAGGGAAAAAGCATGGGAAGAGACTATGGATTTGGAGGAAACAAATCATCAGGCATGGACCAAAGAACTTTCGGAAAAGTATCATATTGTCATAGATCTGAGAAATGATTTACGAATACCAGTGGAATCTCTGGCAACAGGGTGTGTTTATTTCGACAGCTTTTCTGATAAGGAAAGGGAAAAATGCTTAAGAAGAGACGGGAAGGGAATAACTTATCTATCCCCCAGGATATACCTTGACAGAGCCTTAAAGAGTACGGTATAATAATCCAGTTATAAGGGTATTTCGCATAAAATGCAGAAAGGTGAATGAAAATGGAAGAAAAGAAAAATATACTAACCTATGAAGGTCTGAAAAAATATGAAGATGAGTTACATGATTTAAAGGTATACAAAAGAAAAGAAGTAGCCCAGAAAATCAAGGAAGCGAGAGAGCAGGGAGACTTATCGGAAAATGCGGAATACGATGCAGCAAAAGATGAGCAGCGGGATATTGAAGCGAGAATCGAAGAACTGGAAAAAATCTTAAAAAATGCAGAAGTCGTTGTTGAGGATGAGGTAGACCTTGATAAGATCAATATTGGATGTAAGGTCCGTATCAAAGATATGGAGTTAAAGGAAGAAATGACCTTTAAGATTGTAGGTTCTACAGAAGCAAACAGCTTGAAAGGCAAGATTTCCAATGAATCCCCGCTTGGAAAGGCATTGATTGGCGCCAAAGAAGGCGATACCGTAAAGGCAGAGACCCCGGTAGGAATCATTAAATATAAAGTGTTGGAAATTCAGCGTTCCAACTAAAATACGATAGAAAGAGTGGCAGGCATGGCAGAGAAAAACCAAAATGTACAGGAACAGGACTTAAACCAGCTTTTAAAGGTTCGCCGGGAAAAACTGGCAAATCTTGTGGAAGCTGGAAAAAATCCTTTTGAAATTACCAAATACGAGGTAACAGCCCACAGCATGGAGATTAAGGAGCATTACGATGAAATGAAAGGCAGGGAAGTAACCATTGCCGGACGTATCATGAGCAAACGTGTCATGGGTAAGGCATCCTTTTGCAACGTGCAGGACTTGCAGGGAAACATTCAGTCCTATGTGGCAAGGGACAGCATTGGAGAAGAGTCCTATGCTTTCTTTAAAAAATATGATGTAGGCGATATTGTGGGAATCAAAGGAGAGGTGTTTGAAACAAAAACAGGTGAGATTTCCATTCATGCTTCCGAAGTGACCTTATTGTCCAAGAGCCTGCAGATTTTACCGGAAAAATGGCATGGGCTTACCAATACCGATATTCGTTATCGACAAAGATATACGGACTTGATTATGAATGCGGATGTGAAAAAGACATTTATCATGCGAAGCAAGATTATCAGCTCTATCCGCCGTTTTCTGGATGACAGGGATTTCATGGAGGTGGAGACACCCATGCTTGTTTCCAATGCAGGCGGTGCAGCAGCAAGACCTTTTGAAACCCATTATAATGCATTGGATGAAGATGTGAAGCTGCGCATTTCCCTGGAATTGTATTTAAAGAGACTGATTGTGGGAGGTCTTGAAAGAGTATATGAAATCGGGCGTGTGTTCCGTAACGAAGGCCTTGACACAAGGCATAATCCGGAATTTACCTTAATGGAATTATACCAGGCATATACCGATTACAATGGCATGATGGATCTGACAGAGGATATGTTCCGCCATGTGGCCCAGGAAGTATGCGGCACCACAAAGATTACCTATGGAGATGTGGAAATCGACATGGGCAAGCCCTTTGAGAGAATTACCATGGTGGATGCGGTCAAGAAATATGCAGGTGTGGATTTTGATGCCATTCCGGATACGGAAGCAGCAAAGAAGTTAGCGGACGAAAAAGGTGTCCATTATGAGGACAGACATAAAAAAGGTGATATCCTGAATTTATTCTTTGAGGAATTTGTAGAAGATAAGCTAATACAGCCTACCTTTGTAATGGATCATCCAATTGAGATTTCCCCATTGACAAAGAAAAAGCCGGATAAGCCCGGTTATGTGGAACGTTTTGAATTGTTCATTACCTGCCGTGAGATGTGCAATGCTTATTCGGAGTTAAACGATCCAATCGATCAGAGAGAGCGTTTTGCTGCCCAGGAGGAAGCTTTTGCTGCAGGAGATGAGGAAGCGAACCATACGGATGAGGATTTCCTGAATGCATTGGAAATCGGCATGCCTCCTACGGGTGGTATTGGGTATGGTATTGACAGGCTGGTGATGTTGCTTACGAATCAGCCGGCTATTCGGGATGTTTTGTTGTTCCCGACGATGAAGTCGTTGGATAAATAAAGCCAGTAAAATCAAGGATTTGCGGTACTCGAAGTTGTGAACTACAACAAATTTACAACGCATAACGAAGAATAATGCGCGTTAATGAATAGTTGTACTCATAAATCCAATTCAATATTTTGTACGATAAGGACATTTTTCTAAAAGAAAATTTTAGAGAAGTGTCCTTTTTTGTTATGGTCAGCAAAGCAAATAAGAAATGGAGGGAAAAGCATGAGCAGTACAGCGTTAGGAGCAGAGAGAGCGATTATTTTTATCAGCGAAGCACATGAGAAATTCTACTATGAAAAATTGAAAGAAGTCAGGTATCAGAACGTGTATCACAAAGCACTTGTATATTGTCTTGGTATCAGCGATGACACAAGAAGGAATATCAAAAGTATTTATGATTTTAAGACAGGCAGCGTAAAAACAAAGTGCCTGCATGAAGGCTGGCAGACCAGCGGAAGCGTAAAAGTAGTCAGGATGGCGTTTAACCTTTATTGTAAGGTACGCCAACGCAAAGGCAGACTTGATTTGACGATTGTCAGCGGAAAGCACCTAAGAAAAATATCCGACAGAACCGCCTTGCAGTCAGCCGACAATGCAGAGAAGTTCATCACCACAAGGAAGATAGACAGCTTTGAGAGCCTTGCAAAGCGAGTACGACAGTATCAGCCGAGAGAAGTCAAAGACCGCCACAGAGTTAGCTTATGCCGAGGTAATCAGCTATAACAAAAAGAACCTTGAACGGGAGCTTCAGAACGAGAGCTGACAGTATAGCAGACAGCAGAGTAAGACTAAGCGAAGGGAGGAAGAAATTTAAAAATGAATGAATTGAAAATAGTTGCCACCTTTGCTATACTGTATTTGCTTATCTTCAAAAGCAAGTGGAAAAATAAATTTATTGATCACTATGCCAGAATATGAAAAGTCTGCTTCAGAATTTATGGAAGATGACATGGATGAATATGGGTGGAATATATGGCATGGGATAAAGAATCTGAAATAGCAAATTAAGGAAAAAGGGAAAAATGGAGTATATTGAAGAGGATTTAGTAAGAATAGCAAAACGAGAGAATAACACAAAAAGAAATTATCTGGTAGTAAATCCATTACAGGGAAAGCACGTTCCTGTTTCGCCATCAAAGGCTTTGGAAATGTTTGAAAGACTTGCCTGTATGATAAAAGATAAATACATAGGAGAAAGATTATTATTGATCGGATTTGCTGAGACGGCTACGGCTATTGGTGCACAGGTGGCAATCACATTAGGAACAAAATATATACAAACTACACGAGAGATAATACCAGGTGTGGAATATTTGTTTTTTTCGGAAGAGCATAGCCATGCAACGGAACAGAAGTTAGTGAAAGATGATATGGATAAGGTAATAAATCATATTGATCGAGTTGTTTTCGTTGAGGATGAAGTAACTACCGGCAATACGATTATGAATATAATTAAAATTATGCGTAATGAATACCAAAACGGAATCAAGTTTGCTGTTGCATCCATTCTAAATGGTATGACTGATGAATATCTCAATGCATACGATGGGGAAAAGATAGATCTTCATTATCTGGTTAAGACGGACCATTCCGACTATGGTTTGGTTGCAGATACTTTTGCAGGGGATGGCGAGTATGTAGAGGCGAATGACGATGTGGTGGATGCGGTCCCCGTTATTTCTGTTGGCGGCTGGATGAATGCCAGACGACTGGTAGACGCAAATGATTATCAGAAGGCATGCAGTAGTCTTGCAGCTGAAGTTTTTAATAAAATAATTTTAAATAAGGATGAGAACGTGCTTGTAGTGGGGTCGGAAGAATTCATGTATCCAGCATTATTTCTAGGTAGTAAAATGGAAGGAATGGGATGCAATGTAAAGTGCCATTCTACCACGAGAAGCCCAATAGCTGTCAGCAAAGAACCAAACTATCCATTACACTGCCGATATGATTTATATAGTCTATATGATTCTGATAGAAAGACGTTTATTTACGATATCTATTCATATGACCAGGTTATCATTATCACGGATTCGGAGCTGTCTGATAAGAAAGGTTTAGAAACACTGGTCAAGGCATTGAGTGGTAAAATGAAAAAAATATCGGTTGTTAGGTGGTGTTAGTTTGAGGAGTTCATATAGTGAAGAGGATGTAATCCTGCTGTTGAAAGACATAACAGGCCTGGTCGAGCCACAGCCAACAGAGGAAAGAGAAAAACTGATTCAAGCTGGAAAGCATTATAGCGAAATGCTTCCAATCGAATATGTTCCCACAGAAAAGTATATGCAGGTATATAGGGAAGCGCTTGAAAACTATTCGAAACCTGTAGCATTGGCTGTGGGAAAACTTGCAGATAAAATTATAGAAAAGAAAGGGAAAGAGATTGTATTGGTCTCATTGGCAAGGGCAGGAATACCGATTGGTATTTTAGTAAAAAGATATATTGCCAAGAAGTATCAGATGAATGTCCCTCATTATTCGATTTCCATTATTCGAGGAAGAGGAATTGATGATAATGCGATGAAATATTTGCTGGAGAGCTATAAACCCCAGCAGTTGCTATTTGTGGATGGTTGGATTGGGAAAGGCGCCATTTTAAATGAGCTTAAGAAAGATGTTGCAGCATACGAGGGTGTTTCGGCAGATATTGCTGTCATTGCAGATCCTGCTAATGTAACGGAACTGTGTGGCACACATGAAGACATTCTTATTCCAAGTTCTTGTCTAAATAGTACAGTGTCAGGATTGGTCAGCAGGACTTTCCTAAGAGGCGATATTATTGGGGAGAATGATTTCCATGGTGCAGTTTATTATGGCGAACTTAAGGAAGCTGACTTGTCTTACGAATTCATTGATGCTATAGAAAAGGAGTTTGAGATGGATTCAACTATTGAAAGTGAACCAATATCCGGACTTGGAATTGATGAAGTAAAACAGATTGCGAATACTTTTGATATTAGTGACATTAATCTGATTAAACCGGGTATTGGAGAGGCAACCAGAGTTTTGCTCAGAAGAGTTCCATGGAAGGTTCTTATTGATGAACGCTATAAAAATGATCCGCAATTAGGTCATCTTGTGCGCCTGGCAGAAGAGAAAAAGGTTCCGGTGGAATATTATCCGCTTAAACATTATAAATGCTGCGGAATAATAAGAAAATTGGCGGATGCCTAGGAGAAGTATTAACCAATTATTAACAATCATTAAAAATATCTAAAAAGCGCATATAAGAAGAAAATATGTGATATAATTCCGTTACCAGGTCGTCTTGTGTACTGCGCAAATAGGCGAACAACAATATAAAACCAGGAGGTACATGATAATGGATATGTTTGAAAAAGCCACAAAGGCTGTTAAGGAAGTCGGCGAAAATGTAATTGATTCAGCTAAAAATCTTGGAACATCTATTTATAGTACATCAAAAGAGCAAAGCGAATTAGCGGGAATGAAAGTTCAGAAATCAGTCATAGAAAAGAGACTGCAAGAATCTTATGCAGAAATTGGAAAAAGATATGTGGACTATATGAAAGCTGCAGATGCAAGCAATGCATTTGATGTTTCCGATATTCTTGAGGCGATGCAGCCAGATTTGGACAAGCTTGCGGAAATTGGGGTGACTCTTGAAGAAAAAGAGCTGCTTGCAAAGAAAGAGGAAGAAGAGCGCAGGCAGAAGAAAGCTCAGGATGACTTTGATAGAGAAAAGGCAAAATTGGATAAAGCATTATCGATGGATATTATTTCGCAGGAAGAGTATGATGAAAAGCTTGCGGTTGTCCAGAAAAAACTGGATAATTATGAGCAGCTGAGAAAAATTGATATGCAGCTTCAAATGGGTATCATTTCAAAAGAAGAGCACAGTGACAAAATAAGCAAAATATTAGGATAGCTTTGAAAAAGAGCAGGACTCCCATGGGGCCTGCTCTTATTCTTAATCTTTTATTCCGAAAGCTTCGGCAAGGAATAGTGTTTGCCGTGCCCAATTAGTATGAATCTTATATTCATTCATCCGTTCATGCGTAAAATTCCCGGATACGAATGAATTTGAGTTTCTATTCCAATTCAGTATTGCTTGTGCATCGTTAAAATCCGATTTTGAAACTTGATATGATTTNTTTACTACGNGAATCTGGTTTGGGTGTATCACAGTTTTTCCAGTAAAGCCGCAGAGCTTGTCATCNTGTATCTCTTGTGTCAATCCTTTTTCCCAATGATCACCGGAATAGTATTCCCATACAGGTCCTGAAACAACATAGTCCATGCCATAGACTGTTATTATATCAGCGAAAATATTTGAAATGGGNTTTATTCGGTGGATTGACTCATCAGNGTGTCTTCTGAAACCGAATATATGGCACAAATCATTTCCNCCTACACGGATGTTCAGGACAAGTTCCTCTATGGATGANAGCATATCCTTTAGTCCATANAGGNTGTCAATACGATTTCGTGGATCGATAATCGAAGAATTTNCATATATCGGCATCATATATATTTCTTTAGNAGCCTGNTCNTTNGCTTTTATTATTTCCTGAATATACNAGCTGGCATTATCAGACGTGAATTTCGGTATGATGTAGCCGGTAATGATNTCAATACTGTTGCCGAAGGCTTTTGTCAGTCGTCCNATCTGCTCNGGATTTCGAACGCGAATAAATATTTTNGGCAGATANAAAGGTTGTTTTTGGAAACGAATGAAGATTTGATTGATAGACGCAATCAAATCCTGCTCGGCTTCCATAACAAAATCATCATTAATGGTGTCTTCAAGACATAANGCTAATGAAAATTTATTTCCGAATTTNTCATTGATAATGGAATCNGCAATTGTTTTTTTGTTGGCTGGGCAATAAAGGAGTGCTCCAACACTATAATAAAGAATACTGTTTTTCAACTGATATNTCCCCCCCCTGAAAAAGCATNTTANATCCCTNAAAATGGATAACCAAAATTGATTATATCATCCTTTTGCTCAAAAAGATAGATTAGATATAATATGTGTGATAAAATAAATCAGTATAAGTTTACAAAGGTGGTGCNGCCCTGATGGGAGCAAAAATAACATTTAGACACAACATAATGNCGATANAGTCGATAGAGACGTTTTTAAGTATCANAGGGGGATTTCATNATGNTTTACGAGANGTATATTTTGTCAGAGGNATTGGAGAGCCATTAAATCTTGTTGATCTGATAAANGATGTGGATAAAAAGATGGGAATGGAAATGGCGAATCANCGATTGAAATATNTTCGCATGAANNCATTACCTAAAATAATGGATNAAAATGATTCTTCGTACTATTCAAANATCTATGANCATTGGAAGAANGGTGAACCATTTACTTTGAAAAGTGTTCNAATCAACTCTGACTTAGAGGGAGTNCTGTGTGAAGCTTATAAGACGGTGATAGAAANATATGCAGAATCAAANGCTNNNGTNNCGAGANTCCATGATTAGGAATTTTGCCACTAAGATTATGTATTGGCTGGANGTTACNNCCAGGGATTCCTTNTCTGGGTGGAGTGAAAGNGGATGTGTAAAGGTAATTGCTGACAATATCATNAAGGAACAAGAATACTTGTTTTTTTATTTTCTTACCCTGCTGGGATGTGATGTTCTTCTTATCGAAAATAANAGTGACGCTGATATTTCGGATTCGCTGAAAAGCCTGTCTGTTGCGCTTCCGTTGGGCAAGTTTGGAAATGCCAGCCTTGGAGTGTATGAACCATATGTTCCCCAAAAGGTCGATAGTAAGCAATTAAAGGAGAAAAAGAGCAGCGAATTGATAGATATACATAATCGGCAGAATAAAGTTACTCTTCCTGAAAGACCTGATAGGCATAGTACAGCAGATCCAAATTCAAACGTACAACGGACTGTGATGAATTCATCACGGATTATCGTACCACAAAGTCAAAATCAGGAAAAAACTTTTGAAGAACTTGCCCAGCTTGCTTCATCAATCGTTTTGATAGAAGTTCATGATCAAAAAGGAGATATGATTGGAACCGGATCTGGAATTATGATAGGGCGGGGAGGATATATTCTGACGAACAATCATGTGGCTGCAGGTGGAAGGTTTTTCACGGTACGGATAGAGGATGATGAAGAAGACTATGCCACCGACGAAGTNATAAAATACAATTCAGTCACTGACCTGGCCGTTATCAGAATAAGGAAACAANTNAACCCCCTTCCCATATATAGAGGCGGTAAAAAANTNGTCAGAGGACAAAAAGTAGTGGCAATNGGAAGCCCGNTNGGATTATTCAATTCNGTTTCCGATGGAATCATCTCCGGTTTTAGAAATATTAATGATGTTGATATGATACAGTTTACTGCNCCGATTTCTCACGGAAGTTCNGGCGGCGCAGTNCTTAATATGCAAGGGGAAGTAATCGGCATTAGCACTGCCGGAATTGACAGTGGACAAAATATAAATCTGGCTATCGGNTATGANAGTATATTGTTGTTTNCAAATGGTTTNCTTAATTGATGNCTAATTGNGTGACATAANGTCAANNNTTTAAGCTGTTTCNCTTGAAAAGAANGTACTGNTATGATATACTTNNTAANGNAGATTTCATATATAAATATAAGAGGAAANNTTTATGNGCNNCAACNGAAAAAAGATACAATTATCATTNAATTCTCCGGTNATTTTNGGGTTTACNATAGTGTGTTTTNTTGTANTNATTTTGGATAAAGTAACTGGAAGCGCTTCTACGAATGCTTTATTTAGTGTTTACAGATCATCNTTATNGAGTCCGCTCACATACTTGCGGTTCTTTGGTCANGTGTTAGGACATGCAGGNTGGGATCATTTCTTTGGCAANATTATGATGNTNTTGGTAGTNGGNCCATTGCTTGAAGAGAAGTATGGTTCTTCNAATATATTNTTTGTGATATTGGCAACTGCACTTGTGACAGGTATCATCAATTTCATNTTTTTCCCACATGTNCAGNTACTTGGAGCAAGCGGTGTTGTTTTTTCNTTTATTTTGTTATCTTCATTGACAAGTATTANAGAAGGAAAAATACCACTTACTTTTATTCTTGTTACAGTAATTTATATNGGACAGCAAGTATATGATGGTATTTTTATNCGGGATAATGTTTCTAATCTTACTCATATTCTAGGGGGAATGGTTGGTTCAGGNCTTGGNTACGTAATGAACAAAAACAANATGAATAGATATTGAAGGTGAGAATGCTGTATGTTAGAACACAAAAAGATTCGGAACCTTAGTGATTATTTTGTGGAATTAAATAATCGACAGNATAAAGAGGTATATTTTTATCGGATTAATGGNTATTCNGCGGAAATAGGAGATTTTATCAAGAAGTATTATGATGTGGCAAGACGGACAGGTGTTGTTATTGAAGGTAAAATNCCAAATCCGGATGAAAANAATCTTGCGTACTATANCGAGATAATGGGAATGGATTTCCAAATGAATCTGGGATTCATAACAACAAGTTTGAANAAGTGGCTGCCGCGNATGAACGATTTTCAAAGACAGAATGTGGCNGCCTCCATATATGATTCTCTTGACACCATGAGAAAAGGTGGAAAGACAGAGAATATGCTCAAAAATGCATATATAAAGTTTATGTGTTGGTTATATTANAAATTTGAAAGGATTGTAAACCAACTGGGCGAAAATAATATTCCNAAGATATTGTATGAGGGANATGTCAGNAATTATGAACTGATGCTGATATCTATATTATCAAATGCAGGCTGTGATGTAGTCATGCTNCAGTATCANGGAGATCAGAGTTACTTGAAAGTAGATCCNGGTTCNTTGCTTTCTGATAATCTTCAAATGAATGGAATGCAGCCATTTCCGCANGGATATTGCATAAAAAAAGTGCGGGATGAAATNCAGAATGAANTGAATAACGAAAGACTGTATGGAACNNGNCCTTCTGTGAATAATTGTACAAATNCCTGGATTAAGGGGAAGGGGCTCGATGATATCAGAGAGAGCGTTGCTGTCAGAGGGAATGATCCTAAGTTCTTTTACAATTGTTTCTGCCGNATTAATGGTGTGGAAGATAAACTTACTTATGCGAATGAACTGTTGCAGTTATATCAGGAATTAAAAAATTCAAAGCGNAAAATCGTTATTGTAAATGAAGAAATACCGAAGCCTGCTCCTGAAGAAATAGCAGGAGTGAAACGTGGAAACTATGTCAAACAGGANCAAATGANTTNTGATTTGGTCAATAATATAAAATATACAGCNAATATTNAATTGGAGAGAATCATGCATAAGGCTTTTGTTGATGTGGTACTGGCAGAAGCAAAGAAGGATGGAGATAATCTTAACAGGCTTACGAATAAAGNGGTATATTTATTGTGCTGGCTGAAACGATACATGCCCCNGTTATTTTCTAATTGGAANCTGCCGGAAGTAGGCTGNTTCATTTACATGGGAGGATGNAAGAATGNGAATGAGGCAATGCTTCTAAGCTTTTTTGCAAGGCTTCCNGTAGATGTATTGNTTCTTTGTCCAAACCTGAANGTGAAGTGTTGCCTGANTGANAAGCTATTATATGAGGTNAATTATCAGGAGAGCCTGACTATTAATAGATACCCTGANGATAATTCACAGNTTAAGATAGGAACAGTNGCTTATCATGCAGAGAGAGAGTTGGATACTTTGATGTATCAGGATACTGGAATTTATAGAAATCAGCAGTATGGAAAGGCGAATGCCATTAGCTTACAGACAATGTATGAGGAGATAAAAATCCTCTGGGATCAGGAACTTAAGTATCGTCCCGGCTTTAGTACTGTTGATGGGGTAGTAAATATTCCGGTTGTATTTGCAAAGGTATCCGGAGTGAAAGACGGTCTGCTTGATCCCTATTGGGTTTCCATCAAAGAACTCATTACGGATGATACGATTGTGATAAAGAGTGTTCCTTATATTGAATCAGCGGCACCAAATCCTATGAAGGCTTTTTCGGCAGAGTTTTTCAAGAATGGAAAGCTTCAGCGAAATAAAATAAAGAGCCATTCGAAATATCCCTACGGCATTCTTAGAGAAGATATACAGGAATTTATGCTGGATAAACTTCAAAACCTGATTGACCAAAAATTGATTAAGGGAATTGGAGAGAATGGTACGGAATATACGGTAATTGCGCAAATTCTGAACCTGCCAAAAGAAATAGTAAGAATGATTCAGAAATTTGATTTCACGAAAAAGAATCCAAAGTTGATATATATCAATACGTCAGAGACGGTAATATCACTTGAGGATTCCATACTGGTTGCTTTTCTGAATCTGATAGGTTTTGACATTGTATTTTTTGTACCAACCGGATATCAGAGCATAGAAAAGTATTTTAATAAGAAACTAATGGAAGAACACCAGATAGGGGAATATAAATATGACCTGCAGGTCCCTGACCTGAAAAGTCTTTCATTAAATAGTAAACGCCCTGCCAGGCGTAATAAATTTTTTAGGAGAGGTAATTGATATGGGACTTGACTTTAGTAAATCAACGGCTACAGCAACACCGGCTGCAACAGCAATACCAGAAACAAAAGATGAAATCGTGGTTGTTGAGCAGTATGATATTGTAGCTGACAGACAGCAGATGAATTCGGAACTTGTTAATTCGGAAGAGGTTGACCGCATTGTTAGTACGATTGAGGTAAACAATCTTGAGACAATCGTTTCTTTCGGAGCAGAAGTTGCAGAGGAAATTTCAAAAGCGTCAGATGTGGTATTGAACAGCATGNATATGTCACAGCTTGATGATACCAGTGAAATGCTTAAAACACTTGCGAAGATAATGGATCAATTCGATATTTCAGAGATTAAGGATGATCCCACTCTCTTCGGAAAGCTGTTTGGGAACTTAAAAAAGCAGCTGGATAAGATTCTTGCAAAGTATCATACAATGGGTGAAGAGGTAGATAAGATTTATGTGCAGTTAAAAGAATATGAATCAGAAATTAAGCAGTCTAACCGCAAGCTNTCTACAATGTTCGATGCAAATGTTAATTTCTATCATGAACTTGTTAAATACATCTTAGCAGGTGAGCAGGCATGCAAGGAAATCGAAGCATATATTGCGCAGAGACAGCAGGATATGGAAACAACCGGAGATCAGTCAATTCAGTTTGAATTAACCAGTCTGAATCAGGCTTTAATGATGATGGAACAACGTACTCAGGATTTGAGAACCGCTGAGAATGTTGCAATGCAGTCTATTCCAATGATTAAGACAATGGAATTCAGTAACTATAATCTTGTAAGAAAGATCAATTCAGCCTTTATCGTAACGCTTCCTGTATTTAAGCAGGCTCTTGCACAGGCTATTCTGCTTAAGAGACAAAAAATTCAGGCTGAATCCATGGCTGCTCTTGATAAGAAGACCAATGAGATGCTTATGAAGAATGCCCAGAATAGTGTTGAAATATCTAAGGCTACTGCAAGACTTACCTCTGGCAGTTCCATTCAGATTGAGACGCTTGAAAATACNTGGAGGACAATTACCAGTGGTATTGAAGAGACAAAGAGAATTCAAGAAGAGGCCAGAAAGAAGCGTGCGGAGGATCAGGTAAGACTTGAGGCGATCAAGGCGGACTTTGACAAGCAGTATCATATGCCGCCTGCAACAAAGTAAGTTATTTAAATTAACTATATTATATTTAATTCAAGGAGGGTAATACAATGCCGATTAATTTATCNAAAGGACAGAAAGTAGACTTAACAAAGGGAAATCCTGGACTTAAGAGCATTATNGTAGGTCTTGGATGGGACGTAAATGCGTTTGATTCAGGTGCTGATTTTGATCTTGATGCAGCAGCATTTATGATTGGNGCAGATGGTAAGTGTCCANCAGANAAAGAATTCGTATTCTATGGCAATTTGGNACATGCAAGTGAATCTGTTAAGCATATGGGTGATAACCTTACAGGTTCCGGAGATGGAGATGATGAGCAGATTCAGGTTGATTTGTCAAAAGTTCCTGCAAATATTGAGAAAATTGCTTTTACTGTTACGATTTATGATGCAGAGAANAGACATCAGAACTTTGGACAGGTATCCAATGCGTTTATTCGCCTGGTTGANGAGTCAAATGGAACAGAANTGATCAGATATGANCTGGGAGAAGATTTCTCNATTGAAACAGCAGTTGTTGTTGGTGAGTTATATAGNAATAATGGTGAATGGAAGTTCAATGCTATCGGAAGTGGATTCCAGGGNGGNCTNGCGGCTCTTTGTGGACACTACGGAATTGANGNAGCATAAGGAGGGGAAGAATATGCCAGTAAGTTTACAGAAAGGTCAAAAAGTAAGTTTGACGAAAGGAAATCCAGGACTTACCAATGTGNTNGTTGGTATTGGATGGGATGTAAATNCATTTGACACAGGTGGAGATTTCGATCTTGATGGAGCTGCATTCCTGCTGACTGATGCAGGAAAGGTGTCTGATCAGAAAGANTTCGTATTTTACGGGAATCTGACTCATCCATCCGGAAGTGTCCAGCATCTTGGCGATAATCTTACAGGTGNTGGAGATGGCGATGATGAACAGATTAAAATTGATNTGTCAAAGGTTCCTGCTAATATTACAAAGATTGCATTTACTGTAACCATTTATGAAGCAGAAGCACGCCATCAGAATTTTGGNCANGTATCCAATGCATTTGTCCGTATTTGTAATGAGGCAACAGGAGAAGAACTTTTAAGATATGATCTTGGTGAGGACTTTTCAATAGAGACTGCAGCTGTTTTTGGAGAACTCTATAAGAATGGTGATGAATGGAAATTCAATGCGATTGGCAGCGGTTNTCAAGGCGGCCTGGCAGCNTTATGTAATANTTANGGAGTNGATGTAGAATAGGAGGAAGAGCATGTCAATTAGCTTACAGAAAGGACAGAAAGTAAGCCTGTCTAAAGATAATGCGGGATTATCAAAGATTATTGTGGGTCTTGGATGGGATGAGGTAAAACAATTATCCGGAGGCGGANTATTAGGTTCTTTATTCGGTTCATCAAAACCANCCACAACCATCGACTGNGATGCGTCAGCAATTATGNTAAAGAATGGAAAATTNGTTGATNAGGCAGATTTGGTTTATTTTGGAAATTTAAATCATAAATCAGGAACTGTCANTCACCAGGGNGACAATCTTACAGGTGCAGGTGNNGGAGATGANGAGCAGATNATGATTGATCTTGCAAGAGTNCCTCAGGAGTANGATAAAATTGTTATTGTTGTAAATATCTATCAGGCAGTTCAAAGAAAACAGCATTTTGGAATGATTCAGAATGCATTNGTCAGNTTAGTGGATGCAAGAAATAATAATGAAATGTGTAAGTATAATTTNACCGAAAACTATTCGGGGATGACNGCNATGATATTTGGTGAAGTATACAGACATAATGGNGAGTGGAAATTTANTGCAGTCGGCCAGGGNACAAATGATCCNGGTCTGGGTGAACTTAGCAGCAGATATGCTTAAAANTAAAAATTTCTATCGGGAANGAGAGNGNCTATTTCGATAGTTTCTCTCTATTTATTGCNTTAAAGGAGGNCATNTATTTATAATGAGTAACNTGAACAAAGAAGAATTAATGAGAGGTCTTTCTGATTCTCAAGTAAGCAAGAGNAAGCAGGATTTTGGTACAAATGAACTTGCNAANAAAGAAGCAGAGTCNCTTTGGTCGATGTTTATCGGAGCATTCGATGATATTTGGATTAAAGTATTATGTGCTGCTTTGGTTTTGAAAATTGCNCTGTCCGTATTAGGTGCTTTTGTTCCGGCATTGGCAGGTGAGAACGATGTTGTTGAAATCGTTAGTATNATTTTAGCGATTGCCTTAGCTACTGGATTCAGCACNTTATCNGAGTANAGAAATAGTTCAAGAAGTGAAGCGCTTCAAGAGGAATATAACAAGACTTATGCCAAAGTTATGAGAAATGGCAAGTTAATTAANATTCTTACAAGTGAAATCGTGAAAGGAGATACGATTCTGGTTCAGGCAGGAGATAAGGTTCCTGTGGATGGNGTATTGTTTGAAGGACANATCAANGTCTCACAGGCTGCACTAAACGGCGAATCCAGAGATGANTCTAAGACAGCTGCTANNAATCTGGACGAAGCAGAATCTACAGATTATGCTTCTGCTTGTAAAATATTTATGGGTTCNGTAGTAACTTCTGGTGAAGGTTATATGGTTGCAACAGTAATCGGCGATGCATCAGAGCTTGGAAAAATCAATAANGCATTAACNGATGATGAAGAAGAAGAGAGAAAAGATACTTCCAGCCTGAAANTGGAAGTTGTAGCTGCAGGGATTGGTAAATTGGGTGTATCAGCTGCGGCAATTGCAGGTGTTTTACATGTTGGGCTTACGCTTTTCAGAGCAAATGAAGCAATCACGGCAGTATCGGTTCTTTTNCTGATTGCAGAAGCTGTCATGTTAATGGCTTCCATTGTAATCATGGCAGTGCCGGAAGGTCTTCCNATGATGAATAGCTTNGTTCAGTCCATGAANACAGAATCNATGTANAAAAAGAACATTCTGGTTAGCCATAAAGCAGCNTTNTCTGATTCGGCTTATATGAACGTTCTATTTAGTGATAAGACAGGGACGATTACACAGGGTAACTTATCTCTTGTTGAGTTTATCACTGGTGAAGGTAAGATTGCAGACAGNATTCNAAGCAGGGAATTCATTGAAGCNATTACACTGAATAACCTGGCAAANGTATCAGAAGGNAAAGCCATTGGCAGNAATAATATGGATAGAGCNCTTTTGACTTATGCGTTGAATAATGGCTATGATGATTCTAAAAATGATCNGGATAAGGTAAAAGACATTAGTGGATTCGATTCAGAAAAGAAATGTGCAACTGTTACTTTGAAAAATGGATTGNTATATTGGAAAGGNGCTACCGAAAATATTATCGANCAGGTAACACACTATATGCTTNCAGATGGNGAAGAGAAGGAATTTACTTCTGCTAATAAAAAAGCAGTGGAAGAACAGATGCTTGCTGAAGCAAAACGAACAATGAAACTTTTATCAGTAGCAAAGATTGCAGATGGAAAAACAGTTTTAATGGCAGTTCTTTGCTTGAGAGATAATGTCAGGACAGATGCTGTTGAAACTGTTNAAATTCTTAACAGTGCAGGAATTCAGGTTGTAATGGTAACTGGAGATGCAGAAGAGACAGCNGTTGCAATTGCNAAAGAAGCAGGTATCTTAAANGATGAAAAGAAGGATGTNGTCCTCACTCATGAGCAGTTAGAGAAGATGTCTGATGAGGAACTNAANAANGNACTTCCAAATCTNAGAGTGGTAAGTAGGGCAAAACCNCTTGATAAGAAGAGNCTTGTTTCNATTTCACAGCAATTNGATGATGTCTGTGGCATGACNGGTGATGGAGTGAATGATGCNCCTGCTCTTAAGCAGGCAGACATTGGTTTTGCNATGGGNGACGGTACAGCGGTTGCCCAGGANGCAGGAGATGTTGTTATCCTTAATAACAGTTTAACTTCTATTAAAGATTGNGTCCTTAATAGTAGGACAATGGCTAAATCAGTAGGAAAATTCCTGATTTTCCAGTTGACAGTAAATATCAGTACACTGTTAATGAACATTATTGCGCCTATTCTTGGATGGACAGAGCCATTTTCNATNGTCCAGATTTTATGGATTAACCTTATTATGGATACTCTTGCGGCAATGGCCTTTGGTGGAGAGCCGATCCTTGATAGATATATGGAAGAGAAGCCGGCGCTTAGAACAGATAATATTTTAACAACTTATATTAAGTCAGCAATTGGAACAAGTTCAATATTCATTACNTTAGGTTCTNTTCTCATNTTAGAGAACATTGCTGGTATTACAGATTNTGTTACGCCTGTTGGCTGTGCAGATCCTGAATTGTATAAGAAGACGTTCATGTTTGCNTTTTTCATCTACTCTATTATTTTTAATAGTTTGAATACCAGGTCTGAAAGATTCAATGTGTTTGAGCATATCGGTGAAAATAAAAACTTTGTGNTTGTTATGGGAGCNATATTNNTANTACAGACANTAATCATTGAAATAGGAGGTNAAGTATTTAATACAACAACACTTAATGTAAAAGCATTACTTGTTTCAATGGNTTTNGCAATACTGATTATCCCTGTTGATATGGTTAGAAAAGCAATTGTTTCNAAGAAATAGTTGATTGGGAAGTATAGGAAAGGTGTGGTAAAGTTTATCTATACCACACCTTTTTTATTAGGAGAAAGAGGAATGATTATTTTTAATGCAGACTTAGATAATACACTGATATATTCATATAAACATGATATCGGACCTGAAAAGAGAAATGTTGAAATATATCAAGGAAGAGAAGTTTCATTCATTACGGACAAAACATATGAACTCTTGCAGAAAGTAAAAAAAGAAATGCTGATCGTTCCTACCTCAACCAGAGCAATAGAGCAGTATGAGCGTATAGATTTAGGAATTGGAAATTTTAAATATGCGCTTGTATGTAACGGTGGTGTTCTGCTGGTGGATGGAGTGAAGGACGAAAGATGGTACCAGGAATCCTTAAGATTAGTATCTTTGAGTGCGGATGCCATCAATACGGCATCAAAGCTATTAGAAGGAGATTTGCGGAGAAAATTTGAACTTCGATTAATAGAAAATTTGTTTATCTTTACGAAATGCAACGAACCTGAGAAGGTGGTATTCGATTTAAAAGCGCAGCTTCATACCGATTTGGTAGATATATTCAATAATGGTGAGAAAGTATATGTAATGCCATCAAGCCTAAGCAAGGGCGCTGCAATTGAACGACTGCGGGCAATGCTTAAGCCGGATTTTGTCGTTGCTGCAGGCGACAGTGAATTTGATATATCTATGGTTGTAAAAGCAGATAGAGGTTTCGTTCCGGACGGATTCAAGAAAAAATACGGAGTTGATGAAGAAATACATGAAGTTGGTTCAAATAGCATCTTTTCAGAAGCAGTCTTAGAGGAGTGTATCAAAATAAAAGCGGAGCTATCATGAGCTCCGCTTTTATTTCATATCTCATTCATTCAGCAATTAATCCATACTTACGCTGACTCCGCCCCTTCGCTCAGAAGGTTGAATGATTACAGTAACAGCAGAATTTCCATGCCATTCGAATTGATAGGATTCTCCAGAGGTCTGCCCGATAAAGGTCTTCCAGGAAACGTCAGCAGTTACTTGTGGATCGCAAGGACCATTTCCGACCCAGCATATAACGGCATCTGGATCGACCGAAATGGTATCATGAGACATCACGTTACTGATAACAATTGGATTACCATCCGATAAAACGGCCACATAGGCATTATTTCCTCTGGCGGTAAGTGTGGATGTGGCCAGACCTTTTTGGGAAAGAACGCCGACACCAATGAATCTGACACTGTAATCGCAGTCCTGAGTAAAAGCAAGGATATTTTCTGATTCAACAGAAATCGTTTCCCCCTGCTCTAAGTGATAAATAACAACATGCTGACCATAATTTGCGTAATATGTAACAGAGTCGCCATTCAGATTTACCTTCATAAGGGGGAGGTTTTCACCAGTCACTCTTCTGGCTAATTGTCCAAGTAGAGCCTGACCGATGTTATTTTGAGGTCCAAGAAGAACCTTTTCAAATTTGTAATTCTTGCCACCAGAGTTTTCGCCTGCAATAAAGGCTCCCGCTTTGGCAAAAAGTACATCGCTGCCTGTGCATGTAACTTTTAGAGTTAATTCATTGATCGTTTCAAATTTTAACATTCGTATTCCTCCTCGTATAATATTTAGATTACCTGAACTCCATATAATTCACATAAGCCTGCAAGATCCCTTGCAACACCATTTCCGATAGCATTAAATTTCCAGGCGCCATTATGGATATAAATTTCTCCAATCATCATGGATGTAACGTTGGAATAATATTCATCCATTTTAAAACTAACAAGTTCATTGTTTGTGGGCACATCAATGATGCGTATATATGCATCTTTTAGCATACTGAAATTTAATTTCTTTTCTAAAGCTTCATTGATGGTCAGGACAAAAACAATTTTTGCAACAGCAGGATTGATTTTGGTGAAATCAACTGAAATGATCTCCCGGTCAGCACCGGTATCTACACGGAATACGGTACTGCTGTCAGGACTTTGAGTCTGCCCGTAAAAAACAAACCATGTGTCACCGATTACTTTACCGGTTGAGTTGAGTAAAAAAGCGGAAACATCAACATCACAATTAGGATTAGTTGTATTCCAACCTAAGCAGGCTTTCAGCATAGATAACTTTCCTGAAACTTCCAAAGGGACTTTCTGACCTTTTTGGACAGTATGAATGAGTTGAGGAATAGGTTTAGATGCCTGTGCAGAAAAGGAATTATTATCATGCGGTGTTGTGGCAGTAGGATCTTGTAATGCATTGCCATTTATCGATGCAATATCTTGAGATGATTTCGCCCCCTGAACCTTAATCTGATTGATTGACAGAATTGATTGACTGGTTAGAGGAGCTGTAGATTTCATTGGAACATTAACCATATTTTATCACCTTCATCATTATAATCTGTAAAAAGAATCCTTTGTACATACATTTTAATGGATAATGTCGAAGATGTCAATTTCCTGACATTTTATCTCGCCATTCTGAGGAAAATATGAGTTACTATTCTTGGCCCGGCCGATAAAGAAAAACCGACTGTTTTTTATTTGTGAAAAAAAGTAATATATAGATTAAATTTTTTAAGAATATGTGATATGATGAAGCTATAGAAAAAAGAAAGTACACCCGGATATTCTGGGCAGAGAGGGACGAACATGAAATTTTTATTTGATTCTAAGGAATTTGAAGAACAATACCATTATGATGGAAAGGATCTGGGTGCAGTTTACGAAAAAGACCAAACCACCTTTAAGGTATGGGCGCCTACGGCAAAGGCAGTACAGCTCTGTACTTATCCGGACGGTTCGAATGGGACCTGTCTGCAGGAATATTCTATGGAAAAACAGGAACAGGGCGTATGGTGTGCATGTGTGGACGGAGATTTGGAAGGCACATATTATACCTACCGGATAGATATAGACGGCACGATCAGGGAGACTCAGGATATATATGGAAAGGCATGCGGAGTCAACGGCAACAGAAGCATGGTAGTGGATTTAGAGAAAACGAATCCCGATGGATGGGATGGGGATTCCTTTGACAGACAGGGACAGACAGCGCCGGCAATCTATGAGCTGCATATCAAGGATTTTTCCAGTGACCCATGCAGCGGCATCACAAAAGAGCATAGAGGAAAATATCTGGCATTTACGGAAGCGGGCACTACCCTGAATGGAGAGGGGGAGTTTGCCACATGCCTTTCCTATATAAAAGATTTGGGGATCAGCCATATCCATCTGCTTCCCACCTTTGATTTTGCTTCCGTAGACGAAAGCAAGCCTTTGGAAAATCAGTTCAACTGGGGATATGACCCGGAAAACTATAATGTGCCGGAAGGAGGCTATGCTACGGATGCGTCAGACGGACATGTGAGAATCAAAGAGTTCAAGCAGATGGTCCAGGCGATTCATAATGCCGGCATGGGGGTAGTGATGGATGTGGTCTACAATCATACCTATGAGGGGGATTCCGCTTTTCAAAGGACAGTTCCCGGTTATTATTACAGATTCTGGGAGGACGGAACGTGGTCGGACGGTTCTGCCTGCGGGAATGATACGGCAAGTGAACGATATATGTTCCGGAAATTCATGATAGAATCGGTCTGTTACTGGGCGGAGGAATACCATATTGACGGCTTTCGCTTTGATTTGATGGGACTTCATGACGTAACAACCATGAATGAGATCAGGAAGGCATTGGACAGTCTTCCGGGAGGCAGGGATATCCTTGTGTACGGGGAACCCTGGAGCGGTGACAGAACAGCTATGAGAAGTGACTGCGTTCCTGCATTAAAGAAAAATGTGGACAAATTGAATGAGCGGATAGCCATCTTCAATGATGATACAAGGGATGCCATTAAAGGCAGCGTTTTTAAAGAGAAAGAAGCGGGTTATATAAACGGAGATAATGAGCTTGGAGCGCAGATTCCTTCCTGTGTCCTTGCCTGGTGCGATGGATTGGGAGGCTATATGCCGAAATGTCCCGGACAGACCATCACCTATGTTTCGGCACATGATAACTTTACCCTTTGGGATAAGCTGAATTATACATTATTTGAAAAACCGGATTTTTATAAAAAAGAGGAAGAGGTGCTGAAACTGAACCGAATGGCTGCAGGAATGGTCATGACCTCACTGGGCATTCCTTTCTTTCAGGCGGGAGAAGAATTCGGCAGGACGAAAAACGGTGATGAGAATTCATTTAAAACAGAATCCGCCATCAACCAGCTGGACTGGACGAGAGCGGCAGAGTATCGTGATTTAATCGAATATTATAAAGGGCTGTTGACCATTAGAAAGCATTTTCGTGCATTGACCACAAAAGAAAGAGAAATCATAGAACGATTTTCCTTTTTGGATACCAATCTGCAGGAAACAGTTGCGTTTCGCATTCAGGGAATAGAGGCGGAAGGTGACTGGTGGAAAGAACTGTTCGTTGTCTATCACAATACAGATAAAAAGGAAGAGCTGGAACTGCCGGAAGGCAGCTGGAATCTGTTGTGTGACGGGAAAAACTGTGTTCCAGAAGGGTTGGAAGCATGTGGAAATACCATAATATTAAATGAAAAGTCGGTTATGATATTAGGGAGAAAGTAGTTATTTTTGGAAAAGTTTTAAAAGGGTGCTAAAGAATTTCCCGAAATGTCCGATAACTTATGTAAGAAGTAGAACAGCTCCATGGAAGGAGGAAGCTATTATGCGTATTGAAGCGTATACTCAGGTACAGCAGGTATATAACACCAAGAAGACTTCAAAGTCAATGAAGGCGAATGCAGCAGGTCTTCGCGATGCGGTTCAGATTTCCAGCATGGGCAGGGATATCCAGATTGCAAAGCAGGCGGTAGCGAATACGCCTGATATCAGGGAAGAGGTGGTGGCACCTTTGAAGGCCAGCATCCAGGCTGGAACATATCAGGTAAGCAGTGAAAGTTTTGCAGACAAATTGTTGGAACAGTACAAGGCGACGCTTGGCTGATTTATCACAGAGGCTGGTAGATCGGTCAAGGGCCTTATAACAAGGCAGCAAATAGAAAAGAGGTATATTCTGTGGCGAGTTTAATGGAAAATTTAATGGACGTATTGGAAGAGGAACAGACAGTATATGAACAGCTGCTTCAATTGTCCATGAAAAAGACACCGATCATCATTAAAGGAGACACAGCAGCTTTACAGCAAATCACGGATGAAGAGCAGGACGTTATTGACAAGATCAATCACTTGGATAAAAAAAGGCAGGAAGTGATGAAAGATATTGCCAACGTAATGAACAAGGATGTTGACACGCTAAGAATCATTCATTTAATTCAAATGCTGGAAAAACGGCCCATAGAGCAAAAAAGGCTGTCTTCCATTAACGACAGGCTGAAAGAGACGGTGGACAAAATGCGTCGCTGCAACGAGCAGAACAGGCTTTTACTTGAAAGCTCGTTGGAAATGGTGGCATTTGATTTAAATCTGATTCAGAGTTTAAAAAGCGCACCGGAAACGGCCAATTACAACAAGGGTGCATTAAGCGCCGGAAGTGTGATCGGGCCTGAAACCGGAAATTTTGATGCGAAACAATAGGAAAGACGAGGAAAACATCTATGGGACTTATGGGAAGCTTATATATAGGAACTTCAGGCCTGCAGACAAGTCAGAACGCACTGAATACAGTTGCGCACAATCTTGCCAATGCTAACACTCCGGGCTATACAAGACAGCAGATTTTATTAAGTGACAAACAATATAACACCATATCTGTAAATCACAGGGCTATATCTAACCAACAGACCGGCCTGGGCGTTACTTATGCAAAGGTAAGGCAGGTCAGGGACTATTTTCTCGATCAGACGTATCGAAAACAATCAGGAAGAACTGCTTTTTACGAAGAATCCTATGATGCAATCGTGGAAGTGGAAACATTGCTTAGGGAACTTGACGGAAAAGCTTTTAAAGAATCTTTGAATAATCTGTGGGTTTCCATACAGGAACTGGCAAAAGACCCCGGCAGTGCCGTTACACAGGGCACTTTGGTTCAGTGCGCTTCCCAGTTCATTTCAAAGGCAGGCGCAGTAAGCCAGGGGCTTAAAAATTATCAGGACAATTTGAATCTGCAGGTGGCAAAGGATGTGAACAGGATCAATGAAATCGGAGAACAGATTTATGATTTGAACCTGCAGATCTTAAATATAGAAGTTGGCGGAATAGAATCGGCAAATGATTTGAAAGACACCAGAGAAGCTCTTTTAGATGAACTCAGCCAGCTGGTAAATATATCTTATCATTATGATGCAGATGGATGTGCCATGGTAAAGATAGAAGGCCATACGTTTGTGAACAGGGCTATGTCCTATGAGATAGGAATGACCCAGGATGCCAATACCGGATTTTACACGCCATTCTGGCTGTATGATGCCAGAAGGACTGAAATGGCGGATGGTTCTACAAGCTGGGACATTGGCGGAGCAAAGGTGTTCAATCTCACAAGGACGATTTCCAGTGAACTGGATACGGATGTGGGAGGGCTGAAAGCAAAGCTTCTGGCAAGAGGAGACCACAGGGCCAATTACACGGATCTGAATCCGGATACCTACAATGACCTTGTTTCCCAATCAATCATCATGAACATCCAGGCGGAGTTTGACAACTTGATTCATATGATTGTAACTAAGATTAATGGTGTCCTTGCCAGTGCATCGGATCCGGCCACCGGATATTTGATGGACGGTGCAGATCCTATCCGTTTGTTCCAAAAGAAAGCGGATAAAGGATACGGAGAAGACCTGACTCCGGGAAAAGAAGACACCTTATATACGACAGACAATATTATCATAAACCCGGATTTGGTAAAGGCTCCTACAAAGCTTGGATTTACCAAGGGAGAAGGGTCAAAAGACTACGATCTGGCAAAGGCTTTAAGTGAGGCCTTTGATGAAGAGGCCTACGTATTGAATCCGAATGTGACAAGTACAGCAAATTTCCTTGGCTATTATGACAATATGGTAAGCCAGATAGGAAATCTGGGATATGTATTTAAAAGCATTTACCAATATCAGGTCGCTACTGTGAATTCTACGGAAGAGTCAAGGCAGCAGGTAGTGGGAGTTTCTGATGATGAGGAACTTTCCAACATGATCAGGTTTCAAAATGCGTATAATGCTTCCAGCCGATACATCAATGTCATTGATGAGATGTTGGAGCATATTATCAATACATTAGGTGTGTAAGGGAGGAAGAAGGATGCCATCACAATTTTTTGGATTAAATATTGCATATACAGGCTTATTAGCTTCCAATGCGGCACTCAATGCAACTGCCAATAATATTTCCAATGAACAGACAGAAGGATATTCCAGGCAGATAGTCAACCAGTCTGCATCTGCAGCTCTTAGAACTTATACCACCTATGGCTGTGCCGGCTCTGGTGTGGATGTCAATTCCATTGACCGGGTCAGGGATGTCTTTTATGATTTCAAATATTGGAATAATAATGCCCAGGTAGGAGAATTTTCTACCTTAAAAGAATATATGTGGCAGATTCAGGATTATTTCAAAGATGATGAATTTACAGAAGGATTCAATACCATTTTTAATAAGATGGTATTGAATCTGGAAGAGCTAAAGAATAATGCAGGAGACGTTACCACAAAGCAGCAATTTGTGGGGAGTGCAGAAAGCCTTACTTATTATTTTAATACAATGGCGGAAAACTTAGAGAAGCTGCAGCTTGAAATCAACCTGCAGCTTCAGAACAAGGTGGATATGATCAATTCCTATGCGGCAGCAATTGCTGCACTGAATAAACAGATTAACGTAATCGAATTGGGCGGAATAACAGCAAATGAATTAAGGGATCAGAGAGATTCCATTATTGATAAGCTGTCCCGCATCGTGGATGTACAAACGGAAGAAATCCCCATTCGTGACAGCAACTATCCGGACAGGGTAACTGGTGCTAACCGATATATAGTGAAGATTGCAGGGGGACAGAAAATCGTAGATACCAATGAATATTATGAACTGGTATGTGAAGCAAAGCCCAATTACGAAACCATTAATCAATCAGATGCAGTAGGACTTTATGATATTTATTTTAAAGACGGAAGAGAATTCAACATATACAGCAATGCCATCGGTGGCGAGCTGAGAGGTCTGATTCAGTTAAGAGACGGAAATAACGGAGAGAATTTTAAGGGAACTGTTGAAAATGTGTATCAGGGAACGCTTCCTAACGGAGATGTCCGCAATATGGTAGATGTGTCCGTGACGGCAGATTACCTGAAGGATCTGAATTCCTGTATTTTGTCTCCGGCAGGAGGAGTCGTGACCCTTGGAAATGAAGAGTATTGTTATGACAGCTTCAGCGTTACTTATAATGCGGCAGGTGAGATTGAGACATATACATTTGTCATTAGTAATGATACCAACAAGAATTATAAACAGCCTGATCCGGGAAGGATTGGAAAAGAGGCTGCTGTAGGCAGAAGTGTGGACTATCAGGGAATTCCTTACTACCAGGAACAGTTAAATGAGTGGGTGCGTATCTTTGCAAAGGCATTTAATGATATTGCAACCGCAGACGGTGCGGAAGATGGACAGGGAAATCCGGCAGACATTTTCTTTGCGGCAGATAAGCCGGGGGATAGGACCCAGTATCATTTTGATGCATCTGCCAACATTGCAGCAGGCACTGTGCTGTATAGCACGGATGACAGTTATTTTATGCTTACGGCAAAGAATTTTGCGGTGTCCAACCGAATCGTGGAAAATGCGGATTTATTTGCGACCCATACGGTTGTGGGTGCAGGTGAAAGCAAAAGTGACATTGTGGAAAATTTAATTAATATGCAGGAAGATACAAGTGTGGCTTCTTTTAGAGGGGCTTCTGCCGGAGAGTTCCTGCAGTGTATCCTGGCAGATGTGGCATTAAATACAAGTAATGCCATTACCTTTTATGATTGTTATACAGGCATCCAGAATGCCATTGAAACCCAAAGAACTTCTATCAGTGGCGTGGATGGTGATGAGGAGGCTATTAATCTGGTGAAGTTCCAGCATTCTTATAATTTGGCTTCCCAGATGATTCAGGTATTAACGGAAATATATGACAGGCTCATATTACAGACAGGCGTATAGGAGGAAAAGGCATGCGTATTACAAATAAGATCATACAAAATAATTCACTTACGAATATTAATCGGAATAAGGCATTGGAAGATAAGTTGAATACTATGATGTCTACAGAAAAGAAGATTACCAGACCAAGTGACGATCCGGTAATCGCCATTCGTGCGTTAAGGCTTCATACGAATCTGACAAAGGCAACCCAGTATTATGAAAGAAATGTAAAGGATGCAAGAGCCTGGCTGGATATTACCCATGATGCCGTAGAAAATACAGTGGATGTTATTTCGGATATGTACGAACAGTGCGTAGCGGGCTCGAAAGATGATTTAAAACCGGAGGACAGGGCAAAGATTTTAGAAAGCCTGAAGTCATTAAGGGACGAAATATATGCTACGGGAAATTCGGATTATGCCGGACGTTATGTGTTCAGCGGTTACCGCACAGACACTACGCTGACCTTTAAGGGAAGCACTACTAAAAATTACCGCATTACGCAGCAGCTTACCCCGGAAGCCCTGCAGGATTTTACTTACGTGGACACAAAAGATTTAAACACGATAACCAGTGCCAATGCTGCAACCTTGACCACAATCGAGCAGGATGTGGAAACTTCCCAGGTGCACAGGCTGAGATTGGCATATGCCAACTGTTCTGACGGGGCATTGCCCACCATCTCCTATTATGATGCGGCAGGTGTGCAGCAGTCCATTACGGTGGATGCCGCAGACGTAGTGTCCGTATATAGTACGGCTCCTAACCCCTATCTGGCAGCAGAAGATTCTGTCAATGGAGTAGTGTTCATTCCGGAAACGGGAGAATTGATTTTAAGTGATTCTGTTTACAATACATTGTTGGGACTTAAGGATGTGGGAAGCACGCAGACTATCAATGAAGGCGAGATCCGGATTACTTATGAAAAATCCCAGTGGAGCAATAACGAATTAAGACCGGAGCATTATTATGCATGTACTTCTACGGAAGACGGCATAGAATATAACGGGGAGTTCTTAACGAATCTCCCAACGGATACCGATGGCCAGATTATTAGTTATGATATGGGAATGAACCAGAGCCTTCGGGTAAATACAGTGGCAAATGATGTATATACGCCGGAGGTGGGAAGAGATGTGGATGACCTGATTACGATAACGGAGCAGGTTATAGAAATGGAAGAGATTAAGACCAAGTTAGAGAGCATGATAGAAGCCGAAACAGATTCTGCCAAGAAGGCAAAGCTGCAGGAAAGATTGAAAGCAGTGGATAAATCCTTTAGCCTTATGGCGGATAAGATGCAGAAAATGTTTGAAAACGGAATCACCAGAATGCAGGGCTATCTGGATATTGCCAATCTGGCGCTGACACAGGTAGGAAGCAGGGGAGCAAGGCTTGACCTGATTGAAAACCGCCTTTCCTCCCAGGTGACCACCTTTGAAACCTTGACTTCAGAAAACGAAAATGAAGATGCGGAGATTATTGCCATACAGCTGGCAAATGCGCAGTTTTCTTATGATGCAGCATTGATGGCAACCGGTAAGATTACTCAGACAACTCTTTTGAATTATCTGTAGGTTCAGAGTCGCCTGTCAGGGGAAAGGAATGGAGTAAATGGAAATAAATACAAAGAATTTTGGCGTAATTGATATTGAAGAGGATAAAATCATACACTTTGCAGGCGGTATTGTAGGATTTCCGGAGCTTACGGAATTTTCCCTTATCCATGATGAGGAGCAGGAAGCAAAAAGAAGCATCCAATGGCTTCAGTCCATGCAGGAGCCGGGTTTTGCCATGCCGGTAGTGGATCCACTGATGATTCTGCCGGATTACAATCCGCAGATTGAAGATGAACTGTTAAAACCGCTGGGGGAACTGGAAGCGGATAATATGCTGGTGCTTATTACGATTACGATTCCCTCCGACCTGACAAAGATGAGCGTGAACTTAAAAGGACCTATCATCATCAACACGGAAAACAGAAAGGCCTGTCAGGTAATTGCCGAGGGAGAAAATTATTCCGTAAAGTATCCTGTCTATGAATTGTTAAAAGCAAGAAAGGCAGGTGAATAATATGTTGGCATTATCCAGAAAGAAAAATGAGGCATTGGTGATAAATAACAACATAGAAGTCACGGTATTGGAAATAAAGGGAGAGCAGGTAAAATTAGGCATTTCCGCACCGAAAGACGTTCCTATATACAGAAAAGAAGTATATGCCCAGATACAAAAGTCCAATCAGGAAGCAGGAAATGCAGAAGGCCTGAAGGCCTTAAAGGATCTGCTATAAGATATGATAGGAAAAGAAAAGGAAAATGTTTGGTAAGACTATAAACATTTTCTTTTTTTATACCGATATATTTTCTAAGAAACGTATACATGGCATGATTTTGGCCAGAAGAAGAAAATATCACACGGAGGTGACAAAAATGGCAATTGAACCATTAGGAAGTGCAATGACGCTGCAGGCGCAGCCCATTCAGAAAACAGAGGCAGTAAAACCTGTCACAGGCGGAACGGAATCTGCAGTGCAGGAAGCGAGCCAGGCAGCAGACGCAACTACCCTGACGATTACGGCTGCAGAAGGGAAAGAGAACAGCAACGGAGAGAACGGCACCAGGGAACAGGGCCAGCCATCCAAGGAACAGCTCAGGCAGGCAGTGGAAAAGATCAACAAAAATATGAACAACTCAGAAGTGTTGTTTGGTATTCATGAGGCGACCAACCGGGTTACCATCAAGGTTGTGGATAAAGACACAAAAGAAGTGTTGAACGAGTTCCCGCCGGAAAAGACCCTTGACATGATTGCCAAGGTATGGGAACTGGCGGGTATATTAGTAGATGAAAGACGATAGGAGGGAACACATATGCCAATGCGTATAACAGGGATGAATTCCGGTCTTGACACGGAAAGCATCATAGCAGAATTAGTAAAAGCAAAAAGCCAGAAGAAGGTAAAGCTACAAAAGTCACAGACAAAGCTTGGTTACCAGCAGGATGCATGGAAGACATTAAATAGCAAAATTTTAAATTTATATAGCAAAACAATTAATAATTTGGCGTTTACTACCGCCTACAAACAGCAAAAGACTTCCGTATCCAATGAGTCTGTCGCAAGCGTGATTACCGGTAAGAGTGCGGTAAACGGTGTACAGAACCTGCAGGTAACGTCTCTGGCAAAGAGCGGATATCTGACTGGCGCCCAGTTAAGCAACAACGGGGCATATTCAGAAAGCACCAAGCTGTCCGAGATTGCCGGCTCGGGTGTTGCATCGGGAGAGGCTGTGACATTTTCCGTTACAGTAGGAAGTGAAACAAGGGATATTAAGTTAAATGGCGATTCTACTATTAGCGATGTGGTAACTCAATTGAAAGATGCAGGCATTAATGCCAACTTTGATGAAAAGAATCAAAGGCTTTTTGTCAGTGCAAAAACAACCGGTAAGGATTCAGACTTTGCATTGACAGCAAGCACAGAAGGCGGTTTTAATGCGTTATCTGCCCTTGGAATCAATGTAATGGACAAATTGACTGAGGCGCAATATAACGTATATGCAGGATTTGCAGATGCAAATGATCCAGAGGCTCAGGCCCTGATTGAAAAAGAAGTTACAAGACAGGCTGAGGAGCTGAAAAGCCAGATTCTGGATTATAATAGTAAAATTGACGAATATAAAAAGAATATCAGTGCATTTTTTAAGGATAAAGGCTATGAAGATGAGGATGGTAATGTAGATATTACAAGCCTGGAGACAGATTATCAGCAGTTATTGGCTCAAAAGGAATCTTTATCCACTGTGCCGGAAAATGAAACGGAAGAGGAAAAAAAGGCAAGAGAAGATAGCCTGAAAAAAGTAGAAAATGATATTAAAGCATATGACAGCTACAAGGAAGAGCAGGCAAAGCTTGATCAGGTAGAGGCTGATAAGGCAGCGGCAGAAGCAAAGCTTGAAAATAACAATGCTGCAATCCGCGAAAGCGTAACTGCGGATATGGAAGATAAGATAGAATTTGCAAAGAAAGTAGTAAATGGTCAGATAAATGGATTTACCCAGACCACAGGTGATGAGACAGGAGCTACCAGAATCGAAGGCGACAATGCAGTAATCAGCTTAAACGGAGCAAAATTTACTTCTACTACCAATAACTTTGAAATCAATGGACTTACTATTTCCGTAAAGAATGTGACAGCACCGGGAGAAACAGTAACCCTGACTACGGAAAATGATTATGATGCAGTTTATGGCACTATTAAAAATTTCATTAAGGAGTACAATGAACTCATCAATGAGATGGATAAACTTTATAATGCCAAGATTAGCAGAGGATATGAGCCGCTTTCTGATGAAGAGAAAGAGGTTATGAGTGACAGGGATATTGAGAAATATGAAGATACCCTGAAAGAATCCATTTTGTATAGGGATTCTACCTTGAACGAGGTTTCCAATATTTTCAAGATGGCTATGATGTCAGGCTTTGAGGTAAATGGAAAGACCATGTATCTGTCCGATTTTGGAATTAACAAGCTTGGATATTTCAATGCTGCGGATAATGAGAGAAATGCTTACCACATCGACGGAGATCCGGACGATGCAAATACAATGGGAAATTCGGATGTGTTAAAGAGCATGATTGCCAGCGATCCGGATACGGTAATTTCCTTCTTTACCCAGCTTTCCCAAAAGTTGTATGCGGATATCGGCAAAAAGATGCAGTCCAATGATTACAGCAGTTACAATAAGGTGTATAACGATAAGCAGATGCAGAAGGAATACGACGATTATACAAGCAAGATTGCTGAGCAGGAAAAGAAGATTACAGCAGCGGAAGATAAGTACTACAAGCAGTTTGCCGCAATGGAAACAGCGCTTGCAAGGCTTGAGTCAAAGTCCAATGCCATTGCAGGGTTATTAGGAGGAGGCTCATAACATGGCGATAGCAAATGCGTATACGAAATACAATGACAGCAAGATACTTACTGCTTCCAAGCCGGAATTGACTCTTATGCTTTACGAGGGAGCTATTAAATTTTGTAATATTGCAATTCTGGGAATCGAGCAAAATGATATCGAAAAGGCGCATATCAATATTAAGAAGGTACAGAAGATTATTGATGAATTTCGGGACACTCTTGATATGAAATATCCGGTTGCAGAGGATTTTGACAGAGTGTATGTGTATCTGTTGCAGCGTCTTTTAGAAGCCAATGTGAAAAAGGATAAAGAGATTTTAGAGGAAGTGAATACCCATCTTCGATCCATGCGGGATACATGGAAGGAAGTTATGAAAAGGGCGCATACGGTTTAAAATAAAACATAAGGAATAAGGCAAAGAGGATTTCTTAAATCCTCTTTGTTGTTTTATTACCCGATTGGGGAAAAGGAGGAAAAATGACGGATAATTATATACAAATCATGATAGAGAGCCTGGAGAAAAAAGCAGCAAAGCTGGATGAAATCATAGAAAAGAATGAAGAACAGGCAGAACTGTTAAAGGAAGAAGAGTTTTCTGTGGAACTTTTCGACCGGAACGTGGCGGAAAAAGCAGTGCTGATCCAACAATTGGAAATGCTGGATATTGGCTTTGACAGAATGTATGAGCGTGTAAAAGAGGAATTGGCTTCAGAGGCGGGAAAGGTCACATTTCAAAATGAAATAAAGAAAATGCAGGCGCTGATTTCCCGGCTTACAGAAAAGAGTGTTTCCATTCAGGCTCAGGAAAGCAGAAATAAACAAATGGTAGAAACCATATTTAAAAGTGAAAGAGAAAAGATAAGGGCGGTAAAGCTGGGCTCTAAGGCAGCAATTGATTATTACAAAAATATGAATCATACCAATTTCGTATCCCCTCAGTTTGTGGATAAAAAGAATTAAAAAAGAGGAAAAGTTTTATTTTAAGTATAAAGTATTCCAAAAACCTTCCGATATATTATACAAGTAAAACAACTTACTTAATCAACAGTAGTCTTTTTGGAAGAAGCGTACGGTCAGAAGAAAGGATTACTCACAAATAAGAAGGCGGCAGGGAAGCCGCAACAAATTCAAGGAGGAATATATTATGGTAGTACAACACAATTTACGCGCAATGAACTCAAACAGAATGTTA